>NZ_ABEA03000018.1 GCF_000171235.2 Geminisphaera colitermitum TAV2
TTTTTCAGGCATGACACGATGGCGTCGGCTTGGGCGGCGGGGTCTTCGCAGAGATGGACGTGTTGTTCGAAGTTGGCGAGGTCGAGGGGGCGGTGTGTCCAGGCGTCGGAGCGGGGGCGGCCCCATTCGTCGAAGAGGGCGGCGCATTCGTCGGGGTTGTCGGGGCCGTGGATGAGGGTGTGGATTTCGACGCGGGTGGAGGCGGCGAGGCGGGCAAGGGCGTCGATGACGAGCGGCAGCGGATCGGGTGTGGCGATGAGAACGATGCGGCGGATGCCATCGGGCAGGGCAGGGGAGCGGGCGGCGGCGATTTTGGCGGCCTGCGGGTCGCTGAGGCGGCGGGTGGCAAGGGCGGCGGCGTGGCGGGTTTCGAGGCGGGCGAGTTGTTGCCAGCGGAGGAGTTCGGGGAAGTCGTCTCCGGCGCGGGCGGGGACGTCGGCCATGCGCAGACCGGTCTCGGCGAGGGTGGATTGGAGGGATTGAAACTGGCGGGCGAGGCGGGAGGCCCAGACGAAGTTGCGAGCGGGGGGATCGAACGGGGAATACGGCGCGGTAATCGTCGAGGTGGGTCGTGCCCTTGGTAAAAACTTCGATCCAGGCGAGGAGGGATTCGAGTTGCGTGGCGACGGCAGCAGCAGGC
>NZ_ABEA03000017.1 GCF_000171235.2 Geminisphaera colitermitum TAV2
CGAACTCACCGAACGCGTCTCCGCCAAACTCGGCGAACTCCGCACCCTTGCCGACGCCGGCAATTACACCGCCGCCCTCGCGCTCGTTGACGCCCTCCTCCCCGCCGCCGCCCCCGAAACCTTTGACCTCGCCTTCCTCTCCCAACTCAAAGGCCAGCTCCTCCTCAACCTCAAACGCTACCCCTCCGCCATCGACCCGCTGGAAACCTCGCTGCAACTCGGCGACCGTCATTCCTTTTTCGATACCACCGCCCGGCTCAACACCCTCCACACCCTCAGCCAGCTCTATTTTCAAGAGGCCGCCGAGACGACCGACCCCGACGCCCGCCAGCGCAACTACGGCCTCGCCTACGACCGCATCCAACGCTGGCTTGCCCTCACCCCCCGGCCCACTGCCGAAGCCCAACTCTACGCCGCCTCCATCCTTTACAGCGACGCCACGCGCGATCCCGCCCACCCCGACCTCGAAAAAATCCGCCGTGCCCAAGCCGACGCCCGGACCAGCCTCCTCCTCCGTACCCGCCCCGACGAACAAGCCTGGGTCCTCATCGTCGCCGCCCAGCAGCAACTCGGCCAACTCAGCGAATCCGCCGACACCCTCGAACTCCTCGTCGAACGCAAACCCGACTCCGCCCTCTACTGGCAGCAACTCTTCGCCACCTACTCCAACCTTGCCACCGAAACCACGCGCCCCAAGGACGCCGCCCGCTGGCATCACCGCGCCCTCCTCACCCTCGAACGCGCCCAGCAACACGGACACCTCGCCACCCCGCAGGACCACTTCAACATCATCGCCCTTCACACCACTCTCCAGCAATACGACCGCGCCGCCCAACTCCTCGAAAAAGGCCTCACCAACGGCACCATCAAAAACACCCGCCGCCACTGGGAACTTCTCTCCTACGCCTGGCAGCAGCGGCACGACAACGTCCGTGCCATCGACACTCTCCGCCGCGCCCTCCGCGCCCTCCCCGACGACAGCGAACTCGAAATCGCGCTCGCCCGCCTCTATTACGCCCAAGAGCAACCTGTCGAAGCCTGCGAACACCTCCGCAGCGCCGTGACCCGCGGCAACCTCGAACGCCCCGGCCCCGCCTGGTTCTTCCTCGCCTACCTTGCCTACGAACTCCGCCGCTATGACGACGCCGCCCGCTGGGCCGAGACCGCCGCCGCCCAACCCGACGCGCAAAAAGAAGACGTTGCCCGTCTCGCCCAAGCCATCCGAGACGCACTCCGCGAACATCCGACATCCAACGCACAAACCAACCCGATCTGATGAAAAAAGCCTACCTGATCGTCCCTCTCGCCGCCCTCCTCGCCTTCGGCGCCCTCTACTGGAACTTCGAACGCGGCTACGCCCGGCGCGAGCAAGCCGCCCGCCAGCAGGCCCGCCTCGAAAAAGAAGCCAAACTCAAAGCCGAGGTCGAAGCCCGCGCCAAAAGCATCGAAGACGCCCTGCGCCTCCAAGCCGAACGCCGCAAAGCCCGCGAAGAACGCGAGGCCCGCGAAAACGCCGAAAAAGAGACCCGCCAGCTCGCGCTCGACGCCCGCGACAAAGCCTTCCGCGACCAGGAACAACTCTCCCGGCAAATCGAGCGACTGAAAAAAGACATCACCGCCGAACAAGCCGCCATTGCGGAGATTGCCGCCGCGCACAAAACCTCGGTCGAGGAACAAACCTTCCTCAAGGAATACATCGGCAAGGCGGAGGAAAACATCCGCACGCTCGAAACCCTGATCAACGCCATCGCCGCCGCCGAATCCATCGGCGTCCTCACCGGTGGCACCTGAACCGTCACCCTCCAGCCAACGCCTATCAATGAACCGCTATTACCTACTCGTCCCGATCGTCCTGCTGCTCCTCTTCGGAGGCGTCTTTTGGCGGCACAACCAGACTGCCGCCCACGAAGCCGCGCAACGCGCCGCCGAGATTGCCCGCGCCGACGAAGCCGCCCGTATCCAGAAAACCGAGACCGAACAAAAGGCCCGTGAGGACGCCGCGCAACGCGCCGCCGCCCGCGAAGCCGAGGAACGCCAGAAAGAGGAAGCGCGTCGCCTCAAGTGGGAGGCCGACACCGCCCGCATCGCCGCCGAAACCGCCCGCCACGCCGCGCAAGCCGCCGAGAACGCCCGCCAGATTGCCGCCCTCGAAAAACAGCTCGCCGACCTCCGTGTCGAAAAAGAAACCCGCAACCGCGAAGCCTTTGCCGCCGCCCACGAAGTCGAGTCACTCAGCATCAAACGCCGCAATGCCGAACTCGAAATCCAGCGCGTCACCCAGATCGTCGCCCGCCGCGCCGCCGCCAGTCGTGCCATCATCACCCCCGCCGCCCCGTGACAAACGCATCTCCACGGAGGGCGGGTCTCCCGACCCGCCGACGGTGCGAAGCACCGCCCTTCCGTTTTCCCGGATGGGCGCGGCTATGCCGCGTCTGGCGGGTCGGGAGACCCGCCCTCCACTCATCACTACCGCTTGCGTGACATCATCAGTGATGAACATCGTCGTCATCGAAGATCATGCCATGATGCGCGGCCTTGTTGCCCGCGTTTGCGAGGATGCGTTTGCGAAGCCGGTCGTGCACCAGGCCACGACCGCGGCGGAAGGGCTGGCGCTGGCGAAGTCCGTGCAGCCCGAACTGGTGCTGCTTGATCTGGAACTGCCTGACCGCGACGGGCTCGATCTGGTCGGTGATTTGCGCTCTAAGGCACGCGCCGCCCGCATCCTCGTTCTCTCGGCTCACATCGACCATTATTCCGTCCACCGCATCCACGGCGCCGGCGTGGACGGTTTTATCGACAAGAACGAACAATCCCCCGAAGTGCTGTGCAACGCGATGCGGGAGGTCGCCGCGGGCCGGCGTTTTTTCAGCGCCGCGATCAGTCGCACGCAGGCGGCGCTGCGGGCCGATCCGCACGCTTTCACCAAGCTTCTTACGGATCGCGAGATCGAGGCCTTGCGCTTGTTCGGTCTCGGCCTGGGCAACGAGGAGGTGGCCGGACGCTTCGGCGTCAATCCGCTCACGGTGCGCAACCACCGGCGCGCAATCATGACCAAGCTCGGCATCCACAGCACGCCGGAGCTGGTGCGCTACGCCATCGAAAACGGGTTTACCCGCATCCGCCCGCGGACGTCTTGAAGAGGCGGATTTCCTCCCGCAGCGAGGCCGCCCGTCCGAGCAGAATGCCGTGGAGTTTTTCGAGTTGCCCGGAGTCCGCCCGCGTCGATGCGGCGCGCTCCAGGGCGCCGGCGGCGTCGTTGAGCGCGCGTGCGCGGAGCAGGCCCGCATGGGAACGCAACCGGTGCGCATGACGCGCCGCCGCGCTGGTGTCACGCGCGGCCAGCGCACGGGCGATGCCCGCCAGTTCGTGATTGAGCAGGCGCAGGTAATCCTCCACGGCTTCGGAGGTGAGGCGCGGATCGTCGCGCCCCACGTAACCGAAAATGCCGAAGTTGAGTCCGTCGCTCCCTCCACCCCCCCCCCCTGCGCCGGCCCGCCGCTTTCGGGCATCGGCGAGGGTCGCGCTGACCAGTTCCTCGTCGAACGGTTTCAGCAGAAATCCATCCATGCCGGCTGCGAGGCAGCGCTGGCGGATGTCATCGCTGTCGTGCGCGGTGACGGCGAGGATGACGGGTTCGTCGCCACGCGGACGCGCCCTGAGGGTGCGTGCGAGGTCGCTGCCCTTCATGCCCGGCAGATCCCAGTCGATAAAAATCACCGTGAACCCGCCCTCGGCGAAACGGGCGAGCGCCGCCGGAGCATCGGCCGCGGTTGCGGTGGTGTAGCCGATGCGCTCCGCGATGCGTTGCATGACGATCCGGTTGTATTCCTGGTCTTCGACGATGAGCGCGCGTCCGGACCCGCCTTGCGGGCTAATGGAGAATGACGAACTGCTGTTACGCAAAGGGCCTTGAAGTGGCGCGGGCGTCTCGCCCGCTGACGGCGCGAAGCGCCGCCCGGAAACAGGGGCGGAACTCCCAGGCCACAGAGGCGGGCGGGACGCCCGCGCCACGGCGGGCAGTTCTTCATTTGGCGACTCCGCTTCCACGACGGGCACCTGGAGATAAAACGTGGCGCCTTTTCCCCGCTCGCTTTCGATGCCCACGCCTCCGCCCATCAGCCCGGCCAGCGCCTTGCAGGTGGCGAGCCCGAGCCCCGCGCCGTCCTCATGGCGTTCCCGGGCCGAACTGCCCCGCACAAATTTCCGGAAAATCAGTTCCTGTTCCTCGGGGGCCACGCCTCTGCCGTGGTCCGTGACCTCGATCTGCAACATGCGCAACCCGGCCTCCGGTGGCCCGAGCGACGCTTCTATCTCGACGGCGGTGCCGGGCGCATACTTGAGGGCGTTGGCGACAAAGTTGTTCACGATCGTCTTGATTTTCCCGTCGTCGGCGTGCAGGCGCAGGTGAGCCTCGCCGGGCAGGATGAGCTTGAGCATGTTGCCGCGCTGCCCGGCCGTGACTGAAAACACCCGCACCACCTCGTCCAGCAGGGCCGCAAGCGTGAAGTCGTTTTCCTGCACGCCGACCTGCCCGTGCTCAAGTCGTGAAAAACCCAATACCTCCTCGAACACCCGCGTGAGCGAACGCACGCAGGAACCGAGGGAGCGCGCCAGTTCGTGCTCGCGTCCGGAGGGCACCGTTTCCTGCAACAGGGAGACGAGGCCCACGATGCCGTTGAGCGGATTGCGAATCTCGTGGCTGATGGTGGTGAGAAATTCCGTCTTCGCCGTGTTGGCCATGGCCAGTTCCCGGGTGCGTTCTTCCACGATCCGGTTGAGCTGTTCGTTGGCGCGCCGGAGCCGGCGCAACCGGAGTCGCACCAGCACATACACGAGCCCGGCGGCGGCGCACGCCCAGGTTGCCAGCGCGGGCATCCCGAGATACCACGGCGCGAGCCGGATAAACGTGTAGTCCACCGGATCGCTGGTGCGGCCCAGGTTGTCCATCGCCCGTGCGCTCAAGGTCCAGGTTCCGGGGGCGAGGCCGCTCAGTTCGCGGCGCGGATTGCGGACGGGCGGCGTCCAGCCGGTTTCCGCCCCGGACAACCGCGTCTGGAAAAACACCTCCGCGCCACCGGCGTCCGCCGCGAAATCGAAACCGAGCGTGCCTGCGCGGGCGGGAAATGCCGGTCGCGCCGCGCCGGGGCCGTCCGCAAGGCGGGGGGGGGGGAGGGGTTGCCGGACGGTCGCGCCGGCGCTGTCGTTATCCGGTGAATACACATCAACGCCACGCAGCCAGATGCGCGGGGGAGGGGGGGGGGAGGGCCGGTGCAGCGTCGCGGGATCAACCCGGAGCAGCCCCTGCGTGCCGCCGATCCAGAGCGCGCCGCCGGCAAAACCGATGGTGGTCGGACGGCCCGCGACGGACAATTCCGCCAGCGCAAGAGGCGTGACGCGAAACGCGCCGTTTGTCATGCCGGTTTCGATACGCAGAAGCGCGGGCGGTGCGTTCGCGATGTCGCGCCGCGCTGCGAGCCAGTAAACCGGTTCGCCGTCCGCGCCGGAAGGCGCGCCGATGCCCTGCCAGTTTTCCAGTTCCGGCACCGGCTCGAAGCCGCCGGAAGGCTGGCGCACGCCAAGGATGCCCCGCGCGGTGAAGGCGAAAACGCGCCCGTGGGCCAGTGTCAGGAGCGGCCTCCCGGCATCCGCCGGCAGGCCCGCGCCGGGCCGGTAACGGGCGACGAGGCGGAGGACTGGCGGACGCAAGGCCGGTGCGGACGTTTCCTGGAGGCGGAAACGGAAAACACCTCGCGCAATGGTCGCCACCCACAGGTCGCCTTCGGCATCCTCGACCATCGAGGTCGGGGTGTCGTCGATGGTGTGCCCGAGGTCGCGGGTCGCCCAGCCGCGGGGCGAATGTTCGAGTGCCTTGATCGCGAGTCCCTCGGCGAAAAAGAGCCACCCGTCCCGGCGGCGCGAGGGTGCGAGGCAAAACACATCGGTCGAAACGAAGCGTTCGCGGTGCCATGTCGTTTCGCCGTCGGCCAGTCTCCAGATGCCGCCGAATCCCCCGGCAAAAGTTTGCCCGGGCAGGCGCGCGGTGTCGCGGATCATGCTGGCGATGGCGGGCAGCGGGACGAGCGTCGCGGGCCGGGAGTTTTCCGGGGTGGCGGCGGCGATCTGGAACACACGCCGCGGTGTCACGGCGAGAACATCGTCGCCTTGCGGGAGGAGGACGGAGAGCGGGATGTCGTCGAGTCCGTTGCGCCGGTCGAAAAACGAGATCGCCGCCGGCGGGGCGATACGCGCGAAGCCGTTGGCCAGCCCCGCAAGAAGCGAGCCGTTTTCGTCGAGCCGGAGCGTGTGCACGTTCTCGTCGCCGAGTCCGGCGTCCCGGTCGATGACCGGGCGCACTTTGTCGGCCTTGGGAGAAAACAGGACGATGCCGTGCGCATAGTCGCCCACCGCGACGAGATCATCGTCCAGAGCAACGGCGCTCACCGGCAGTCGGTCGCGCAACGCGGCGGAGACGGCAGGCAGGTTTTGCCAGGTGCCTCCGGCCTCGCGACGCCACACGCCGTTGCCCGTGCCAAGAAGAATCTCCGTTTCCGTTTTCCCTTGTTGCCGCGCCGCCGGGGCGAGCAACCACAGCACCGGGGTGCCTGGCAATGCGTCCTCCCGCCAGACCGGCTCCGGGCCGTGCCCGCCCAGTCGGAGAACGCCAACGCCGCTCTGGTAGAACCAGAGATCGTCGCCCACGCCAAAGGAAAGCAACCGGGGACGCGCCGGCAACTCCCACACGGCGAACCGTTGCCCGTCCCAGCGGAAGACCGCTTGCGCGCCGGCAAAGACGATGCCGGATGGCGTGGCTTGCACTTTCCAAATCTCGCCCGGCCCCGCCGGCCGGACGGCCCGGAGCCTGGCCTTCAGCGAAGTGAAACGCAGCGCGCCCGTGGCGTCGGGTTCGACGTAGCCGAGTTCATCGACCGCGCCGACATACATGCGTCCGTCCGCTCCGCCCGGCGGCAGCGTTCCGCTTGCGAGGACGCCGGGCGCCAGCCCGCGAAAACCGTAAGCGCCGGGCACATCGATCGTTTGCCACCGGCCATTTTCACCGGCGAGCAACTGACTGGCACCGGCAAAGAGTCTCCCGTCCCCGGTGCGGGCCAGTGCCCACACCGGTCCCTCGACCGACAATTCCGCAGCCTCGGTGTAGACGATTACCGGCAGGCCGACTGCCGCCATCGCGCCCGGAGCGGGCAACGACAAAACCAGCGACAGTGCAGTGATCGCCGACAGCCACCGACAGCGCCCTCCCCCCCCTCCCCCCGGAGGAGGGGGGGGGGGAGGGACATCACGCTTCCGTCGCGACCATGAAACCATGGTTGCACTCAAATCGGGCAGCGTTCCGGACTCCAGCTTTAGTTAATGACTCAAGATAGTTAAAATTAAACATTTGGCGTGCTTGTAGGGAGCGGCGCAGCCGGGTTTGGCTGGGGGCAGTCTCCTGCTACGGGTGCGTGCTCGCGCGGAAACTTTTTTTTCCAAACTCAACTCATCCGAATGACATCCATAAACTACCACTCCATTCTCACGCGACGCAGGCAGGGACTTCCGTCGCGCGCCGTTCTTGCCCTCTTCCTGTTGCTGACTCCGGCCATCGCGCCGGCAGTGGTGCAGGCCCAGTCTTCGCCAGCGGTCGATCCCCGGGCGTCTGAAACCGGTTCTGTTGACGGTTCGCTGCTGATCGCCGGAACCTCAGCACGCCCGACGGACAGCGTCCGGGTGACCGTGCTCGAAACCGGCGCGGTTTCCAACGTGGACACGCAGGGGCGGTATGCCTTTCCCGATCTTCCTCCCGGCACCTACACGCTTATTGTCAGCGGCGAGGGTTACGGGCGTCTGCGCATCACCGACGTGGTGGTGCGCCCCGGCCAGCGCCTGGCCTTGGGTCAGGAAATCCTGCCCGTGCTTCAGGGCGGGGACGATGTCGTCAAACTGGAGGAAGTTGTCGTGCGCGCCCGTCGCGACGACGTCGTGCAGTTGGACCCCTACAACGTGACCGCCGCCAAGGAGTCCTACGTGAGCCCCGTCACCGTGGCAGGCAAGACGGCGCTGCCCGTCCGGCAGATTCCCAATTCCGTCTCGGTTATCACACAGCAACGAATCGCGGACCAGAATCTGGTCACGGTAGCCGATGCCTTGAATCAGACGACGGGCGTCACCGTCATTTCCAACGACAGCACACAAAGCCAGTATTACTCGCGCGGATACACCCTGAACGTTCAGAACGACGGTCTGTCGTCCACCGATTCCCTGACCGGCTACCAGCAACTCGACCTCGCTTTCTACGAGCGGGTGGAGGTGTTGCGCGGGCCCGCCGGCGTGCTCCAGGGATCAGGCAATCTCGGCGGCGTGGTCAATCTCGTCAAAAAACGCACGACAAACAATTTCGAGACGGCCCTCTCCGGTTCGATCGGGAGCTGGAACAACTATCTGGGCCAGTTTGACGTGAACGTGCCGCTGAACACCACGAAGACAGTGCGGGGCCGGGTCGTGGGTTTCGCCCAGGACCGCGACTTTTTTTATGATCGTTCCCATGACAGAAAACTGGGCGGCTACGGCATCGTGGAGTGGGACCTGGGCCCGCGCACAACGGCCAGCGTTTCCTTCTCGGTGCAGGATGATAATTCCGACATCGCCTATATGGGTCTGCCCTCGATAAGCGGCGGCGGATTGCTCAACGTCAAACGCTCCACCAATCCCTATCCCGACTGGAACAGGATGGAGTGGACCACCTATGATTACGGTTTCGACATCGAGCATAAATTCGAGAGCGACTGGATCGCCAAGGTCCGGCTCAACCACCGCGATCAGGGACTGTTTTTCAAGGACGCTTTTCCTTCCTCCGAAATCAATCCCGTGACGAACACGACCAACTACCGGCGGCGTGAATACGACTATGACTACGACCGCAACGCCCTCGACATCTACGTCTCCGGTCCGGTCACACTGTTTGGCCGCGAACACACCCTGCTTTTGGGTTACAATTACGACGGCCTCGAAACCAACTCCGGAGGTGTCGAGGCTCCGGCGCTTTCGAACATTCCCTTTGGTCGCCACGATCTCGTTCCCGAGTTTTGGCTGCCCTATAACACGTTCAGCGAATCGAAAACGACTCAGAGTGGTTTTTACGGCCAGGTCAGGATCAGCGTGATCGACCCGTTTACCGTGGTCGCAGGCGGACGTGTCAGCGATTACGAAGCCAAGTCCCGCCGCTGGACGAGCCCGGCCACAAAACCGGTCTGGATACCCGGCGCGAAAGAAACCGGCGAGTTCACACCTTACGCCGGTGCCGTTTATGATCTGACAAAACAGATTTCGCTCTATGGCAGCTATTCGGATATTTTTGTCCCGCAGACACAGAAACGACCCGATGACAGCACCATTGATCCTCGCGTCGGCAAACAATATGAAGTCGGCGCGAAGGGAGAATTTTTCGACAAGAAGCTGAATGTCTCTCTGGCGTTCTTCGACATGAAGGACACGGGTCGTGCCTATGCATTGGCGGCGCCAGCACCTCCGAACACCTACGGGAACGAAGGCGAGGTCGAGAGCAAGGGCATCGAGTTCGAAATTTCCGGGAGTCCATTCCCTGGCTATGAACTGACAGCCGGCTACACTTGGACGACCACGGAATACACCAGGGACAGTAGCCGCGAAGGATGGAAACTGGACACCAAACTGCCCGAGCACTCCTTCAAGTTCTGGGGAACGCGCCGGTTTACCGAAGGTCCGCTCGATGGCCTCAGCCTTGGCCTCGGCTTCATTTGGGTCAGCGCCACTTCGATAGGCAATGAGGCCTACTGGAATCAGTATTTACAAAGTAGCTACTCCGTCGCGAGCGCGCTCGTCGGTTACCGCATCAACAAAAAGCTCACGGTCAGCCTCAATGTGAACAACCTCTTCGACACCACGTATTACACCCGCCTGAGCGGGAGCAATACCTACAACAGCTATGGCGAACCGAGGAACTTCACGCTGAGCGCCCGTTATCAGTTCTGATTTCGCGCTCCCCCCCCCCCGGTGTCCGCGTTTGTGGAAACTGCTTCCGATGCAAAGACCAGCCTGCGCAAGGCCTGGCAGCTCATCCGACCCTATTGGGTGTCGGATGAGCGCTGGGTCGCACGCGGGCTTTTTGTGCTGGTCCTCGGCCTCGACCTTGGCCGCGTTTACACGGCGGCACGCATCAGCTACTGGCAAAAATATTTCTACGACGCGCTCACCAATTACGACATCTCCCACATCTGGCGCCTGATGCTGGAGCTGGCCATCATTGCCAGCGCCGGCATTGTCATGGACACGTCGCGAATCTGGTTCGCGCAGTTGCTCGAAATCCGCTGGCGCGGGTGGATGACGGAAGTCTTTCTCCACCGCTGGTTGAGCGGTTCGGTGTTCCACCGTGTCGAGACCGGGCAACGCGCCGACAACCCCGACCAGCGCATCGCCGAAGACCTGCGCGACATGGTGCGCCAGACGCTGGAACTCAGCCTCGGGTTCATCCGCAACTGCGTTAACCTGGTCTCCTTTAGCGTCATCATCTGGGGCATTTCCGGCACGCTCACCTTCGCGCTTTTCGGCAGCACGGTGAACATCCCCGGCTACATGCTCTGGGCCGCCATCATCTACGCGCTCATCGTCTCTCTCGTCATGGAAAAGCTCGGGAGCCACATGGTCGCCATCGAATACCAGCACCAGCAATGCGAAGCTGATTTCCGCTTCCTCATGGTGCGCGTGCGCGAGAACAGCGCGCAAATCGCTCTCAGCGAAGGCGGCCCGTCGGAGCGAATCCGCCTCGCCGGCCTTTTCAGCGCCGTCCGGGAAAACTGGCGGCGCGTGATGGTGTTCACCCGCCGCATCACGCTCATCGAACGCTTCTACATCGAACTGGGCGCGTTCATTCCCTACCTCCTCATCATCCCGCGCTACTTCGCCCGCGAAATCACCCTCGGCGCCTTCATGCAGTTGACCATCGGCTTCTCGCGCGTGCGAGGCGGCTTCTCGTGGTTCATTTTCCAATACAAACAACTCGCCACGCTGCGCTCCGTTTACCGCCGCTTGAGCGAGTTTGACGCCCTCCTCTCCGCGCCCGCACCGGAAGGAGGAATCACCGTGGCGCGCCCCGGCCAGACCGCCCTTACGACACGCGACCTCGCGCTGGCGTTGCCCGGCGGCAAACCGCTCGCCCGCATTGGTTCGCTGGACATCGCGCCCGGCTCCCGCTGGCTGATCCGAGGCACCTCGGGCGTGGGCAAAAGCACCTTCCTGCGCGCGGTCGCGGGCCTCTGGCCGCACGGCTCCGGACGCGTGGAACTGCCGGACGCGCACCTCATGTTCCTGCCACAGGAATCCTACCTCCCCCTCGGTTCCCTGAAAGCCGCCCTCTGCTACCCGAAACTCCCCGAAACCATCACCGACTCCGCCTGCGTCCAAGCAATGACGCTCTGCGACCTGACCGCCTTCACCGGCGAACTTGACGTGGAAGCGCCGTGGGCCAAACGCCTCTCGCCCGGCGAAAAACAACGCCTCGCCTTCGCGCGCGTCCTCCTGCACCGCCCCGATTTCCTCTTCATGGACGAGGCCACCTCCGCCCTCGATCCGGCGACCGAGCAACGCCTCATGTCCCTCCTTTTACGGGAACTGTCCGACGCCGCCATCGTCAGCGTCGCACACCGCGAATCCATGTCCGCCTTCCACCAATACACGCTGGAGATTGTCCCTGACCGGCCCGCCGCACTTCCCGCAACGATTCCCGTTTTTCAAACATCATGAGTCAACCGACTGCCTCCACACCCGCCACCCTGCAACTGCCCGTCACCGGGATGTCCTGCACGGCCTGCGCCTTGCAAATCGAGCGCGTGCTGCACCGCCTGCCCGGCGTGCTGGCCCGTGTGGACTTCGCGAGCGAACGCGCCCGCATCGAATACGACCCCGCGCAGACCCCCCCCCCCCTGCTCGTCGAAACAATCGAAAAAGCCGGCTTCGGCGTGGCCCGCAAAACCGTGACCCTCGCGCTCGAAGGCATGTCCTGCGTCGCCTGCGCGCAACAAATCGAGACGGCCCTCAACCGCGCCCCCGGCGTGCAGGCCACGGTCAACTTCGCCGCCGCCAAAGCCCGCGTCGATTACATACCCGGCCTGACCACCGAGGACGACCTCGTGGGTCGCGTCGTCAAAGCCGGTTTCGGAGCCCGGCCCGCCACCAGCCTCGACGACGAGCAAGAGGCGCTCCGCCAGGCCCGGGAACAAAAACGCGAACTGGCCCTGTTCGCGTTCGCCATCCTTTTCACCCTGCCGCTCGCCGCGCAGATGCTCTTCATGTTCGGCGGTGGCGAACACGCCGCGCACACCTTCATGCTCCCCCTCTGGCTGCAATGGCTGCTCGCCACGCCGGTGCAATTCGTGGCCGGGGCGCGTTTTTATCGCGCCGCCTGGAAATCGCTGCGCGGCGGTTCCGCCAACATGGACGTGCTCGTCTCGCTCGGCACCAGCGCGGCCTACTTCTACAGCGTGGTCGTCACCGTGCGCTCATTTCTCAACAACGCGGCGGCGGGGGGGGGGGGGGGAGGGCCATGTTTATTTTGAAGCCAGCGCCACGCTCATCACGCTCGTCCTGCTGGGCAAACTGCTTGAAGCCCGCGCAAAACGTAAAACCTCGTCGGCCATCCGCTCGTTGATCCGCCTGCAACCCGCCACGGCCCACGTGGAGCGCGACGGTGCCGTGGTCGAGATTCCTGTCCGCGAACTGAAAGTGGGCGACGTGTTTGTCGTTCACGCGGGCGACAGCATTCCGGTGGACGGCGCCGTGCTCACCGGCGACTCCAGCGTGGACGAATCCATGCTGACCGGCGAAAGCCTGCCCGTTTCCAAGACCGTGGGCAGCCGCGTTTATGCCGCCACGCTCAACCAGCAGGGAGCCTTCAAGGCCCGCGCCACCGGCATCGGCGCGGACACCGCCCTCGCCCAAGTCATCCGGCTCGTGGAAGAAGCGCAGGGCTCGCGCGCCCCGATCCAGCGGCTGGCGGACAAAATCGCGGGCATCTTCGTTCCATCTGTAGTGGGAATCGCACTACTGACGTTTGGGATCACCTGGTTTGTCACGGGCAATTTCACGACGGCGCTCATCAACGCCGTGGCCACGCTTGTCATTGCCTGCCCCTGTTCGCTCGGGCTGGCCACGCCGACGGCCATCATGGTCGGCACGGGCCTGGGCGCGCGCGCCGGCATCCTCATCCGCAATGCGGAGGTGCTGGAACGCTCGCGGCAGATCGGCGTCCTCGTGCTCGACAAAACCGGCACGCTCACCGAAGGCCGTCCGGTGGTCACCGACGTGCTGCCCGCCGTCGAGGCCGACGAGGCCCGGGTGCTGCGCCTCGCGGCCAGCCTGGAGCAGGGCTCGAAGCACCCGCTCGCCCAAGCCATCGCCCGGCGCGCGCGGGAGAGCGGAGTTTCCCTCGATGCGACGGTGCTGGGCTTCCTGTCCGTCCCCGGCCAGGGCGTGCAAGGCACGCACGACGGTGAAACCGTGCTGCTCGGCTCGCCGGCTTTTCTCGCCGCCCACGGCATCGCGTCCGAGCCGGGGGTACTTTCCCGATTTCAAGAGCAGGGCAAGACCGTGGTCGGGCTCGCCTCGGGCGGGCGGCTCGTTGGCTGGCTCGCCGCCGCCGACCGCTTGCGCGACACCTCGAAGGCGGCGGTTGCCCGGCTGCGCGGCATGGGCATCCGCGTTGTCATGCTGACCGGTGACAACGAGGGCACTGCGCGCGCCATTGCGGCGCAGGCCGGCATCGACGAGTTCGAGGCCGGTTGCCTGCCCGGGGACAAGGCGTCACGTGTTGCGCGCCTCAAGAAAGGCGGGGCCGTGGTCGGCATGGTGGGCGACGGCATCAACGATGCTCCCGCGCTGGCGGCGGCCGATGTGAGTTTCGCCATCGGAGCCGGTTCCGACATCGCGATTGAGGCTGCCGATATCGTGCTCATGCGCAGCGACCTCTCCGCGGTGCCCTCGGCCATCGACCTCTCGCGGGCCACGCTGGGCAAAATCCGGCAGAACCTTTTCTTCGCGTTTTTTTACAACGTGCTCGGCATTCCGCTGGCGGCGTTCGGGTTTCTCAACCCGGTGATCGCGGGCGCGGCGATGGCGCTGAGCTCGGTGTCGGTGGTGAGCAACTCGCTCCTGCTGCGCCGCTGGAAACCCTGAAGTTTTTCCCATGGCACACATCACACTGAAAGTAACAGGAATGAAATGCGGCGGCTGCTCAGGCCGCGTGAAACGCGCCCTCACGGCGCTGGCAGGCGTCACCCAGACGGAGGTGACGCTCGAAACCGGAGCTGTCGTCGTCGATTTCGACGAGACCCAAATCGGCGTCCCCGCCATCAAGGAGACCGTTCTGGGACTAGGCTTCAAAGTGGACGCCTGACGTCCGCCTTCCCCCTTCCCCCCCCCCCCCCCCCCGCACACACCACACACATACACCTCGTTCGCGGGGTGTATTTTTTTTTGATCCTGAAATCCGCGGTTCAACATCACACGGAGTCACACCCAAGGACACTGGCGGTAAAATCTATTACTTGACTAAACCGATAAACATTGTCCACATTGCCGCAGAAACCACGCGCCCGAACGCGCCAAAGTCTCACCTGACCAGGCAACTGGAAGCTCACCACCGTTCCCGAACCGTCTGACCCGCCACCACATGCGGGAGGAACGATTCATCCATGAAGATCCATAGATCACCGATGAAACCAACCATCCCGCAATCCTCCCGCCTGCTCGCCAGCCTCGTGCTGACCGGCCTCCTCCTCGTGCCTGCGCTTCGCGCCGCCGCACAAACCAAGATCGTCGTAGCCGATGCCAAAACCACGCATCACCTCAACCTCTACGTCGCCAAGGACCTCGGCTATTTCGAAAACCGCGGCCTCGACGTGAGCATCATCGAGACCAAGGACCTCGCCGCCTCGCGCGACTTGCTGGTTTCAGGCCGGGCCGACTTTTTCTGGTCCTGCCCGACCACGGCCATCGCCGCCATCGCCAACGGCGCCCCGATCAAGATCGTCTCCCAAGTCAAGAAACCCTGCACCTCTGTGCTCGTCGTCTCGCCCGACTCGCCGATCAAGACGCTTGCCGACCTGAAAGGAAAGCGCATCGCCGGCATCTCGCCCACCTGCGAAGCCGTGATCTCCATCACCGTCGCCGCGAAAAAAGCCGGAGGCGAATTCAACCTCGAAAAACTCGCCGGCGGCCCCGCCATCGCCGCGCTCGAAGCCAAGGCCGTGGACGGCGCCATCCTTGAAGAGCCACAAGTCAGCATCGCCGAACTCAAAGGCTACAAAGTGCTCTTCCCGACCATCTCGGCCAACATCCCCTGCCGCACGATCAACGCCCGCACCGCCTTCTTGAAGAGCAACCCCGATGCCGCGAAAAAGTTCATCGAAGCCGTGGAAGAGGCCAACTCGCTCATCCTCCAAAACCCCGCCTCCGACCAAGTCGTGGCCATCGCCGTCAAATACACCGGAGCCCCCGCCGACGCCATCAAGCACGGCAACTCCCGCCTCAAGTTCCAGACCACCGTGGACGAACCCGGCATCAGCGCCCTTGCCGACGAACTGATCGCCCTCGGCGACATCCGCGAAAACCCCGGACGCCGGCTCTACGCCGACGAGTTCCGCGGCATCACCTGGGGCAAGTAACCCCTTCCCCCCGGCCTCCTCATGCGGCTTCCCGGCATCGCCCGCCTCCTCGTTCTCCTCCCCCCGATGCTGTCCGGCATTCCCGGCGGCGCGACTCCGCCCGCGGCGACGGCGTTGTCGGTCGGGCATACCGGGAACCCGCTGCTCGCCCCGCTCTACGCCGCCGCCGACCGGGCGACGACGTCCGGCGGCGGCCCCGACCGGCTCTCCATCGACCTGCGCCGCTTCGCCACCGGAGGCGACGCCGGCTACGCGCTGATCGCCGGCGAAATCGACGCCGGCTTCGTCGAGCCGGCCAAGACCCTCGCGCTCCTCCGCCTGCCCGGGGCCGCCCGGCTGCGCCTTGCCGGTGTAGTGAATTTTCCTTACGGCGCCACCGTCGTCTTGCGCAAAGGCCTCGACAAACGCCTCGACGACCTCGGCGCCGCCCGCGTCGCCGCTGCCGATCCGCATTGCGCGCTGCTCCACCAGTTCAAGACCGACGCGGCCCGGCTCGGAGCCGACCCCTCGCAATTACGCCTCCGGTTCATGCCCTTCGAAGCCATGCTGCCGGCGCTCGAATCCCGCGCCGTCGATGCGATCATCGTCAAGGGAGCCTACGCCGTGCTCGCCGTCCAGCAGGGGCACACGATCCTTTACCAGAACTGGAATGTGCAGTCCGGCGACGCCTGTTGCCCGGCCATCGTCACCCAGGCGGAGTACATTCTCATCGTGACCGCCGCCGCCGCGCCCCGCGCCGCCGCCTTGGTGGACGCGCTCGCCGCCACCACCCGCCTCCCCGCCGCCGACCTGCGACGCGCGACCGCCCGCCATATCGCCTATGCCGAGGCGGCGCTGGCCGAACTGCCGCTCGCCTCGTTCGCCCCCCTCACCGCCGGGCTGCGCGAAGAACTCGGCCTGCCCCCCGAACCCGAGGAGAACATCACGCCTTGAACCGCTCCACCTCCCCGCTCGATCCCGGCACCCGCGGCTGGCGCCGCGTGGCGCAGGACCTCGCCGCCTTCCTGAAAACCGCCTTCGGCAGCCTCGTCACCGTCGAGTTCCTCACGCTCTTCGTTCCCCTCCTCGTGCTCTGGGAAGTGCTGCCGCGCATAGGCGTGCTGCCGTCCACCCTCGTGCCCCCGCCCAGCCGCGTGGCCGTGGCGTTCTGGGAACTGCTCACGCACAAAGACCTCGTCCGCCACATCGGCGTCAGCCTGCTGCGCCTCAGCCTCGGACTGGGGCTGGCCATCCTCACCGCCTTCCCCATCGGCGTGCTCATGGGATGGAATATTTTTGTCCGCAAACACGCCCTGCCGCTCTTCCAAATCCTCGCCCCCGTGCCGCCCCCGGCCTGGGTGCCCCTCACCATCGTCGTGCTCGGCGTCGGCCTGCCCATGCAGACATTCCTGATCTTCCTCGGCGCGTTTTATCCGATCCTGTTCAACACGTATCAAGGCGTGAAGGACACCGACCCGCGCTACCTCGCCTCGGCCCGCGTATTTGGAGCGAGCGAGTTCACCCTCATCCGCAAAGTCTATGTCTGGCACGCGCTCGGCTCGGTCATCATGGGCGTCAAGATCGGCATCGCCCTCGGGCTGGTCATGCTCATCATCGCCGAGATGCACGGCGGCAACTCGGGCATCGGCTACCTGCTCGTCGAGTCCAAGGAGTATTTTCAAATCGACCGCATGGTCGTTGCCATGGTCCTTCTCGGCGCGCTCGGCTGGTTCCTCATCGAGGTGATGAAATTCATCGAGGCAAAACTCGCCCTCTGGCGCGCCGGCCGCTGACCCGCCCTCCCGTCTTCCCGCCCATGATCGAAGCCCGCCGCATCACCAAGTTTTTCTCCGTCGTGAAGGACGACGGCACCGCCGAGGGCGCCACCGCCGTGCTCTCCGTGTCATTAAAAATCAATGACGGCGCCTTCGTTGCCATCGTCGGCCCCACCGGTTGCGGCAAGTCCACCTTCCTCGAAATCCTCGCCGGCCTCCAGGCCCCGACCGAGGGCGAGGTTTTTATCGACGGACGCCTCGTGCTCGAACCCCTGCCCGCCACCCGCCGCGAGATGGACGCCTACCGGAAAAAATACCGCTTCGTCTCCCCGCTGGCCAACGGCCTTTTTCGCGACCGGCCCAAGCACGACATCGCCATGATTTTCCAGGACTACGCCGTGTTCCCCTGGATGACGGCCCGGGAAAATGTGCTCTTCACGCTAAAACTCCGGGGCACTCCCCGCGCCGACCGCGAGGAACTCGCCCGCAAATATCTCGACCAGGTCGGACTGCGCGGCTCCGGCCACAAATACCCCGCGCAACTCTCCGGCGGCATGCGCCAGCGCCTCGCCATTGCCCGCGCCCTCTCCGTCGAGCCGAAAATCATCCTCATGGATGAACCCTTCGCGGCCGTCGATGCGCTCACCCGCGAGCGCCTGCAAGAGATGCTGCTGGATATCTGGCGCACCACCCGCACCACGATGGTTCTCGTCACCCACGACTTCGACGAAGCCGTTTACCTGGCCGACGAGATCATCGTCTTTTCCCCCCTGCCGGGCACGATCCGCAACCGCGTGCCCATTGATCTCCCCCGCCCCCGCCACCGCGACGATCCCGCCCTGCGCGTATTCAAAGAACGGATCGTCCGCATGTATCACTACGACAACGTCCACGCCGCCGACTACTCGATCTGAACAATCACACCCGTCACCATGCCCGAATCCACTGACTCCATCTCCGCGCCCGGTTCCTTTCGCTGGCAAATCTACGATGACATCACCGCCGCCATTGGCCGCACGCCGCTCGTGCGCCTGCGCCGCCTCGCGCCGCCCGGCGGTGCGGAACTCGTTGCCAAGGTCGAGGGGACCAACCCGCTGGGCAGCGTGAAAGACCGCATCGGGGCCGCCATGATTGCCGCCGCCGAGCGCGACGGCAAACTGCAACCCGGCGGCACCGTGATCGAACCGACCTCCGGCAACACCGGCATCGGCCTCGCCTTTGCCTGCGCCGCGCGCGGCTACCGACTCATCCTGACCATGCCGGAAAGCATGTCCATCGAACGCCGCAAGCTCGTGCAGATGCTCGGCGCCGAACTCGTTCTCACGCCCGCCGACAAGGGCATGGCCGGCTCCGTGGACAAGGCGCGTGAACTGCACCGTCGCATCAAGGGCAGCTTCCTGCCCATGCAATTCGAAAACCCGGCCAACCCCCAAGCCCACCGCGAGACGACCGCCGAGGAAATCTGGGCCGACACGGCGGGCCGTGTGGACCTCTTCGTTGCGGGCGTGGGCACGGGCGGCACGATCACCGGCGTCGCCGAGGTGCTCAAGTCCCGCAAGCCCTCGGTGCGCGCCATCGCGGTCGAACCCGAGGCCTCGCCCGTGCTCTCCGGCGGCCGCCCCGGTCCGCATCGCATCCAGGGCATCGGCGCGGGTTTCGTGCCCCCGGTGCTCAACCGCAAAATTGTCGATGAAGTCATTGCGGTGCGCAACGAGGACGCCTTCGCCACCGCGCAGCGCGTGGGTCTGGAGGAGGGCATCCTCTGCGGCATCTCCAGCGGCGCGGCGGTGTGGGCGGCGCTGCAACTCGCCGCACGCCCGGAGAACACGGGCAAACTCATCGTCGTCATCCTCCCCGACTCCGGGGAACGCTACCTCACGACCCAGCTCGCCGACGTGTCTCGGGAGTGACCGCATCCCCGGCATGCGCGTTAATCTGTAGTCGAAATATAAATACGCTGGAACGATGCGGACCCGTCGGGACGCCGAAAAATGTCCGGTTGAGTCCGCCTGATTTGCCTGCCAGGAGTTTTCCCGAACCCATCCCGCCACCATGAAAGACTATCCGTTATCCAAGGTTTTCCAATTGATCGAATCGGGACCGGTCGTGCTGGTGACGACCGCGCACAAGGGACGCGCCAACGTCATGACGATGAGCTGGCACATGGCCGTGGAATTCACCCCGCCGCGCATCGCCTGTGTCATCAGTCCCGGCAACCACAGCTACGAAGCCGTGCGCAAAACCCGGGAATGCGTGATTGCCATCCCCGGAGCCGATCTGGCGGCCAAAGTGGTCGATATCGGAAACTGCTCGGGGCAGGACGTGGACAAATTCGCCGCCTTCGGTCTCACGCCGGCACGCGCCGAAAAAGTGGCCGCGCCGCTGGTGGCCGAATGCCTCGCCAACATCGAATGCCGCGTGGTGGACACCCGACTGGTCAACAAATACGCCCTCTTCGTCCTGGAGGCCGTCAAGGCCTGGACCCATCCGCAACGCAAGGAGCGCCGGAGATTCCACGCCAACGGCGACGGCACCTTCGTCGTCGATGGCCGCACCCTCAACCTCCGCAAAAGAATGGTGAAATGGCAGGACACCCTGTGAGCGGACAGGGGGGGCGGGGCAGGCGTCGCGGTAAATCTCACCGGGTGGCGACGGACTGAATGGCGGGCGATGTCATGATGGCGCTGATGCCAGTGATTTCATGTCGATGACAAAGCGGTATTTCACCTCGCCTGCGAGCAGGCGGACAAATGCTTCGTTGATGCGCTGGATCGGGATCCGTTCGATGTCGGCGGCGATGCCGCGCGCGGCGCAAAAATCGAGCAACTCCTGCGTCTCGCGGATGCTTCCGATCATCGAGCCGGCGACCTGGCGGCGGTGCGTGAGAAGGCTGAACGCGGCCAACGGATGCGGTTCGAGCGGCGCGCCCACGAGCGCCAGCGTGCCGTCGCGGCGGAGCAGGTCGAGCCAGACGTTCACGTCGTGGGGCGCTGAGACGGTGTCTAGGATGAAGTCGAGACGGTTTCGGTGCGCGGACAGTGCGTCAGGATTCTTGGATACGACGGCATCGTGCGCGCCGAGCCGCCGGGCGTCCTCCGCCTTGCCGGGCGAGGTCGTGAAGAGCGTGACCTGTGCGCCGAGGGCGCGGGCGAGCTTGATGGCCATGTGACCGAGTCCGCCGAGTCCCACCACGCCGACCCGGTGGCCGGGGCCGATTTTCCAGTGGCGCAGCGGGGACCAGGTGGTGATGCCGGCGCAGAGCAGCGGCGCGGCGGCGGCGAGGTCAAGGCCGGGCGGCACGCGCAGGACGAAGGCTTCGTCCGCCACGATGCATTCCGAATAACCGCCCTGGGTGACTTCGCCGGAGTGCCGGTCGGGGTCGTTGTAGGTGCCGGTGGAGCCGTTTTCGCAGTAGTTTTCCAGTCCTTCACGGCAACTCGGACAGGTGCGGCAGGAATCGACCATGCAACCGACGGCAACGGAATCGCCGGGTTGAAATTTTGTCACTTTTTCCCCGATACGCGCAACGCGACCGGTGATTTCATGGCCGGGCACGCAGGGGTAAACGGTGTCGCGCCATTCGTTGCGGGCTTGGTGGAGGTCGGAGTGGCAGACGCCGCAGTAGAGGATGGCGATTTCCACGTCATGTGGAAGCGGTTCGCGTCGGCGGAGGGAGAAGGGCGCGAGTGCGGCGTCGGGACGGGTGGCGGAGTAGGCGCGGGCTATGGGCATGGTGGGTTGGAAATTTTTGACTGATTTTTTTACTCCATCGAAAAGGGAGCGTCGCCGCAGGCTTGCGGCGTCAGAGCCAAGAACCAAGACAGAGGAATGGCCACAAAAAGGCACAAAAAATCCAGAGACGAATGATGCGTTACAGGCGCCTATAGGCGCACGAGAGGACAGCGTTGGGTAGCCGATGTTACGCAGGCGGAGCAAGGAGCGGCGGCATCCTGCCGCCGATATTCCGGAGTGGCGCGGGCTTTTTCTGCCAATCGCCCGCATCCTGTTGCAAAGCGGGTGTTTGGCAGAAAAAGCCCGCGCCACTGCGTTGTAGGGGCTTCGCTTGCGAAGCCCGCGTATGCGTTTCGGCCTGTGAATGCTCTTCTGGTATTCGGTAAATCTGTCCGGCGTGCGCGGGCGTCGCAAGCGACGCCCCTACAGCGGGCGTTTGGCAGAAAAACCCCGCGTCACGTTTCAGGCGAGATGGCTGAGCTTGGTCAGGACAAGGGCGGCTTTAATGCGATCAGGGGGAAGGCCGGTGAGTAGGGCGGCGGCACGGCGGTAAATGGTGAGTTGTTCGTTGTAGCGGGCAATGATGCGGTCCTGGTCGGCGACGTCACGGACGCGGTCGGTCTTGAAATCGTAGATGGTGACGGTCGTCACGCGTCCGGTGGCGGCGTCGCGAGTGAGGACAACGCGGTCAAATACGCCGGTGATCCAGGCGTCGTCGATGATGGCTTCAAAGCTGCGCTCCCGCCAGACTTCGGCTGTGTCGGTGGGACGGGCAAAGAGGGCGCGCAACGCGAGGGATTGGATACAGGCGCGGGCTTCGTTTATGGCGGTGGCGGGGATGCTGGCGGTTTGGAGCGTGGAGGTCCAGTCGGTGGCGTTCCAGGTGTCGAGCCATTCGATGGCGGCGAGGGCAGTGTGGACGGCGGTGCCGTGGCTGGCGGCGTGTTCGCCGTCGGTGCCGAAAAGGAGCGCGCCGGGGATGGCACCGGTGTGGGCGCCGGAGGGGGTGCGGGCGCGGCGGCGGGGCGCCGCCGAATATCCAACATCCAACATCCAACATCCAACGTCCAATGGTGAATGCTGAGTGCTCATTTGGGTATCGGTTTTTAGGGTACGTTGGTGGAACCAGGCCGGGTCGCCGGTTTGGTAGGGGCCGGGGGCAAGGAGGTCGCCGATGGCGATTTCGGCGGCGGCGGTGCTGGTGGCGCGGGTATCGCCACGGCCACTGCCAAGGGCATCGGTGAGGATTTTGGGGAAGTTTTTGGAGGTGCTTTTTTCCTTCACGGGCTCGGTGATGAGGTAGAGGCCGAGCTTGGCGCGGGTCATGGCGACGTAGAAAAGGCAGAGTTTTTCGTAGGCTTCGTCGGCGGCCTCGGCAGCGGTGTGGGCGGCGAGGACGGGGTCGTTTTCATAAAAGAGTTTGGGCGGGAGGTTGAGTATCCAGCGGGTGTCGCGGGCGTTGTCTTTGTGAACGGCGAGGGCGTCGTGGCGGCGGGTAGCGAGGGAATTGCCGGCGAGGTCGGGGAGGAGCACGAGGTCGAAGCCGAGGCCTTTGGCTTTGTGAATGGTCATGACGCGGATGACGGCGTCGGACTCGATTTCTTTCACGGTGTGGCGCTCGCAGAATTGGATGAATTCGGCGATGTCGCGGCTGCCGGTTTCGTCGAAGAGGCGGGCGGCTTCGGCGAGTTGGTCGGCGCGTTCGCGGTTGAAGGTGTCGTCGGGGGGGAGGGCGGGTTCGAGGCGGCGGAGCCAGTCTTCGGTGGTGCGTTCGAAGCCGTCGGTGTAAATTTGGCGGAGGAGGCCGGTGCTGAGGTCTTCGGGCGTGGCCCAGCGGCGCGCGGCGAGGGCGGCGTGGAGCGGGGTCATGCGGAGGTGCTGGCGGGCAAATTCGTCGCCGGGATGGGCGGCGGCTTTGAAGAGGGCCAGCATGGCGGCGGCGAGGGGGTTGTCGGCGCAGACGTGGAGGTCGGAGGCGGCGACGGCGGGGAGTCCTCCGGTGGAGCGGAGGTAGTCGGCAAATTCGGTGGCGGCGTTGTTGCTTTGGACGAGGATGGCGGTGGTGAGGCCGCGGTCGAGGGGGGCGATTTCGCGGAGGATGCGCAGGGTGGTGGCTTTGATGTCGTCTTTGTCCTGCGCGTGGAGCCAGGCGGCGTGGCCGGTGAGTTGCGGGCGGGCGCTGATGTGCGGTCGCCATTCACGGGTCCAGCGTTCGCAGGTGGGCTCGGGGAGGTTGAGGGAAAGGGCGAGGGCGGGGGCGGCTTCGCCGCAACGTCCAACATCCAACGTCGAACGTCCAACATCCAATGTCGGAGAGCCAACATTCAATGGGGGGGGGGGAGGGGGGCCGAAGACGCGGTTGACGATTTCGATGATGGGGGGGGCGGAGCGGTAGGATTTGTCGAGGCGGCCTTCGGCGATGAGTCCGGGGCGGGCGGCGTTGTAGTGGTCAAAAATTTCGCGGAAGAGGCGCGGGTCGCCGCCGCGCCATGTGTAAATGGCCTGCTTGACGTCACCGACGTAGAAGAAGCTGCGTTGCTGGTCGGGGTCCTGCACGGCTTCGTCGATGAGGTTTTGGAGGATGCTCCACTGGCCGTGGCTGGTGTCTTGAAATTCGTCGAGGAGCCAGTGGTCGAAGCGGGTGTCGAGGCGCCAGTCGAGGAGGAGGCGGAATGGGCCTGATTGGGTGGAGCCGAGGAGCGGTGTGCCGGCGTCGGGCATGAGGAGGCGCTGGACGTCGGCGAAGGTCATGCGACCGAGGCGGCGGACGAGGTCGCCGTAAAGGGTTTCGTAGCGGCGGAGCACGGCGTGGATGCCTCGCGTCATTTCGAGGCGGCGGGTGAGTTCTCCGGCAAACAGGGAATGGGTGAGGGCAATGAGCGCGGCGCAGATGTCGGGGGGGATTGTTTGTTTTTTGCGTTCGATGGTGAGTTGGATTTCACCCGCTCCGCGCGCGGCTTTGAGGAGGTCGGGCCATTGTTCGAGGGTTTTTTCGAAGATGTATTCGACGGGTTTGGGGAGGTCGGCACCGGGGGCGTGGTCGTCGAGCGCGGCGAGGAAGGTGCGCCAGCGGTCGCGCTGTTTGTCGTTCATCGAGGCGGCGGATGTATCGGTGATCCAATTACGGATTGCGAGGATGGCCGCTTGTTGCACGGAGGGGTCGCCGGTGGCGGGAAGCCAGGGGGAGCCTTGGGGCCAGATGCGGTCGGGGTGGCCCCAGGCGGCGGGGTCGGGGGCGTCGAGATAGAGGTCTTGGTGGGCGTCGAGGAATTGGTCGAGGCGGGCGGCAAGGCGTTTTTCCTCGGTGCCAAAGGTGGCGCGTTTGAAGGCTTCGATAAATTCGCGCTGGGAGTCGTCGAGTTCGGCGCCGGTGCGGGTGAAGAGCTGGCGGAGCACGCGCTGGCGTTCGAGGCGCGAGGTGTGTTCGGCGCTGAGGACTTCGAAGTCGCCGCCGAGTCCGAGTTCGAGGGGGAATGTCCTGACGATGCGGGCGAAAAAGCTGTCGAGCGTGCCGAGCATGAGGCGGTGCATGTTGTCCACCATGGAGCGGAGGAGCGTCAGGAAGGAGGGCAGCGCGGGTGCGGGCGCGGGGGGGGGGGG
>NZ_ABEA03000016.1 GCF_000171235.2 Geminisphaera colitermitum TAV2
GGGGGGGGGGGGACATGCAGGACGGGTGATTACCAGCGTGGCAGTTTTTGAAGTTTCCAGCGCATAAGGCGGAATGTCGGGCCGGGACCGAGAATGCGGACCAGCGAACGCGTGAGCAGCGAGCCTCCGGGATACTGGTTGGCACCGAGATGGCGCGCGAGGTCGAGCGCGTCTCGGGCCTCGGCGTCATGGCCGCCGATTACGAGAGCGCAGGCCGGGCCGAGAAGCAGGTTACCCATCAGCGTCCGATGGCGGGCTGACAGGAGAGGCGCCAGTCTCCGGTAGAGTTGCATTTCGTGCAGGCAATGGGAGCGGATGCCTGCTTGTCGTGAAGAGGAATGGGGATGGGTGTTCACGTGGGCGACGACATGTGAGGCGTGGACAAATTCGACACCGGCCTGGGCAAGCTGGATGTTGAGCAATCGATCTTCCGCTTGACGAAGATCGGTGGAAAATGCGGATGGCATCAGCAAGGCGCGGGGAACAAGCATCACATCCAAGGGCACGTGGTAGCGCAGAAAAAAATCCACCCAGTCGGCTGGCGGCGGCGGCGGGCTGTAGTGGACGAGGCGGCGTTCCTCCGAACCGGATTCAGCCACGGAGTAATCACCAAAAACGATGCGATGGGGAGCGGACAGGGCTGCGAGGGCCGCGTGAAGGGTGGGCGACATTTCATCATCGGCGTCGTGGAAATGGATGAAGTCGCCGGCGGCGGCGGCCAGCAGTGTGTTTCGCGCCACCGATGGACCGTGGTTGACGGAGCCTCGCAGCACCCGGGCTCCTCCGGCTTCCGCGACCGTGGCGGTTGGGTCATCACTGGCGTCGTCATAAACCAGTATTTCGGAAAAAGGCAGGGTTTGCCGATGCGCCTGTTCGAGCAGGCGGGGCAGCGTGGTCGCTGATCTGAACGCCGGGATGAGCAATGAGGTTTTCATGCAGGGCTATCAGGCGAAAAGACCCTTGAGTTCGTCCGGTGTCACCGTGCGGATGCGGGCATAGGGCGGGCGTTGCAGGCGGCGGAAGAGACGTCCGGCGAGGACCGGACCGAGCAGCCGGGCGGCGCGGGCGAAGGTGGAGCCACCGAGTCTGGCAAGCGAGACCGGCGGGCAGCGACGCCAGATCGCGAGCAGGCGGTCGGAGGAGGGGAAACCGTGTGGGAGGGCCCGCCAGGCCGCGAAGGCGGCGAGGCCGATTTGCCGTCGTGCTTCGAGGGTGTCCTCGTTGACGGGAAGCCCGGCAAGAAATGCCTCCATCAATCGCACGGAGGCGGCGTATTGGCGTTCCCACTTCCGACTGAGTCTTTCGCCATCGGGTTCGCCTACGATGGACCACGCGCCGGGACGGCAGGCGATGCGGGCCGGACGCAGGGCGAGGTGGTAATAAAACCATGTTTCCGCAATGGAGTCGTAGTTGCGGTCGGGCGGACAAACCGGGCTGGCAATCGCCGCCTGAAGATAGTCGCGTCGGAAAATGGGATTGTGGGGCGCGGGCTGGAGCCGGAGATAAAATTCAGCCGGAGAATGGACGGGGGCGGACGGCGGGTCAAAACGGAGCGGCCCGGAAGCCCGGCCATCGCAGTCAATGGCGCGCCGGGCCATGTCGCCGTGGACGACATCGGCGTCGGCCAGGGCGTCGAGCATGGCCTCGAATTTTCCCGGAGCGATGGCGTCGTCCGCATCGAGGAACATGACCGCCTCGCCGCCGGCCAGCGCAAGACCTTCAAGCCGGGCGCGGAGGAGACCGGAATTTTTTTGCAACCGGTGCAGGTGGATGGGCAGGCCGGAGTACGCGGTCAAGATGCCGGACACATCCTCGACGGAGCCGTCGTCAACGACGATGACTTCCCATGACAGCCGATCCGCCGAGGCCTCCTGCATGGAGCGCAGGCTGTCGAGCGGATGCCTGAGCAACGGGACGCGATTGAAGACGGGCAGGATGACGGAAAGGCGCGGGTTCATGCGTGGAGTCAGGAGGCGGTGGCGGCCATGATCTGCCGCCAGGCGAAGTCGTAATAGAACGCCCGCGAGTCATCCACGTAGTGCATCGCGGCGGTGTCGGCGCGCCGGGCGGTGACGGCGTCGGGATAAACAACGTAGTCCCCGGCCGGGAGCGGGGTGGCGTCGAGGCGGGCCAGCAGGATTGCCGTGAGCGCCTGCTCAAGATAATAACTGAAACCATGCGTGGCGAGCAGGGTGGCGGCGCAGTGTTCGACAAACTCCCAGTCGATGCTGGAGGACGGCAAATGGCAGAGGCCGACATTGACTTTTGGATACACGGGGCGTCCGGCGAGGGTTTCGAGGGCGGTCTGGGGCACGCCGTAGGCGGGGGCAATGTCCACCATGTGGCAGGCCCGGCGCGACTCGATGTTATCGAGCAGGATGCCGGGGCGGCGAAAGAAGAGGATGTCGGCATCGCTTACAAGTTTCCACTCGTCGGGGAAAAGGTGGATGTCGGTGAGCTTGCGGATATGCGGATAGGCGGGACGCAGACGGCGCAGGCAGGGGAAGCGGGTTTCGGGGAGGCGTTCGGCCAGGCGTTGTTCGATTTCCTGATGGAGAAAAAATGTAGCGCGGGGGAGCTTGGAGCGGAGCAGTGCGCAGTCGTCGGGAGAGAGCGTGCCATCGTCGTAAAACTTTGGGGTGACGTGCCGTCCGGAGGCGTGCGCGAGGGAATGGGTTAGCAGGCAGGCCTCGGCAATGTAGCGCGCGCCGATCAAGGCGTGCAGGGCGAGCGGCGGCGCGTTGCCGTTGGAGGGAGGTTCGGGAAATTGCAGACCGGGCAGGGCACGCTGGAGTTGGCTCCGGCCCCGCCAACCGCGAAAAATTTTGACCGGTCCTTTCCGGAGCGCGCCCTTGGGCGCATGATAAAAGAGGTAGAGCAAACGGCCCGGGGTGAGTCTCGGTTTGCGGTACTGCGGCGTGGGCGGCGGTATCGCCGCGATGGCGCGGTCTCGAATGGAAGCGGATGGAGGGGGCGTGATGTTATCTTGAGGAATGGAGGCAGACATGCGGGAGAGGGGTCAGCGGTGTGACTTGAGCCGGCCTTCGAAATGTCCGCAGGCACCCTGCCAGCGGATGCGGGCGACGGGCGAGGACCAGGCGCGGTGGGCAAACCACGCCTTGATTTTTCTCAAGGCCAGTAACAAGGAATAAGGATGCTGACGGACGGAGTCATGGCGAGTCGGATGCAATATGATATCTGCGTTTGAGTCTCTCGTAAATGCACCAAGGGTGATAAGCGGCATCCTTATCTATTTCCGCTGACCGCCAAATTTCATTGTGCAGGTGAAGGGCTAGGGAGCTTCGGCGAAGATAGCCCGCCCGGAAATCCGGGCGCATCGCCTGCCAGTAGAGGAACCGGGCAAGGCGCAGGTAATCCTTCAGGATCGCACGCAGATCAGATTGAACTGTACGAGCGACTTGGCGCCAAGGGTAAGGAGAGAACACCCACCATGGCGCTACATGGCGTTCCAGCGATTGTTCCCGGATGAGTCGCTGCACAAGAAAAGGTCCGATGTCCCCAAAACGGGAAGTTCTGGTGGCGATGATCCGCGCCGCTTCAGTGCAAAGCCATTCGAAGGCGGGGTGAGCGGGATAAGGAGCATATAGCGGGCAATTATTGGCGCATTGACCCCATTTCCCTTCGAAGGAGGAACCAACCAGCAGGTCGTCGGGAGTTGGTATGGATCGGAGGGCGATGCAATCCATGTCGAACCACCAGCCACCTCGTTTGCGCAGGAGTTGATAGCGGAAGAAATCGGCAAATCCCGCGTAGCTGCCTTGGCCGAAGCCCTCCTTGTAGGTGAATATCGCGGTCTCGGGGAGGATGTCCCGGCCATTGAGCAGTCGGACGCCTTCCGGGACACCTTTGACCTGTTCATAGGTATAGAGATGCACATCATGGCCGTGGGCAAGAAAGGAGCGGAGGCATAAGCGCTCAAGAGTGGAAAGCCGGCCTCCGATCCAAAGGAATTGGATACTGGGTGATTTCATCGAAAAGAGGACGTTATCGCAGCCTACCGGCGGTGCCGAAAAATATCAGTGTTTGGAGCGGGCGAGGGCCCGGAGCCAGAGGCAGAACGCGGTTTGATACCAGAAACGATGGCCGGTGAGCAGGTGGGGGCGGTGCCAGAGGTGGTAGAGGAGTTTACCGGGGAGGGACATCAGGACAGGAGTTGGGGAGGATGGCGCGGCCCTCGAAGTGGCCGCAGGCGCCCTGCCAGCGGATGCGGGCGACGGGCGAGGACCAGGCGCGGTGGACAAACCATGCCTTGATTTTTCGCAGGGTCAGGGTCCATCCGGGGATGGGCGGCCATGGATTGGCGTTGTGGAGGGTGAGAACTTGCATCCAGGATTTCTGGATGCCGCGGTTGAGGCGCTGGAGATAGCGGGGCTCCATGCGGAAGGCGGGGATGAGGTGCGTGAGGGCGAGGGCGGGAAAATAGCCGACGCCTCCGCCTGCGTGGAGGGCGGTGAGGATGATGTCGTTGTCTCCGCCGGAGGTGAGCGCGCCCGCCCGCCGGTCAAAGGCGGCGCGGAGGGGGTCTGTCCGCGCCGACTCTGCGTAGATGAGGGCATGGGTCCGGCGCAGGCAGAGGCCGGCGCCGACGGGGGCGAAGGAGGGCAGTGGAGCGCGGGCTCCGCCATCGGCGATCAGCGGGCGCGGGCCGTGGTCGTGCAGGGCGAGCAGACTGTAAAACTCGGCCAGCCAGGGCGGGGGAGGTGATTCAAACTCGGACCGAACCGGGCCGCCGGCGGCAGCGAGGTTCGGGTGTTGTTGGAAAATGGATACGGCATCGGTCAGGAAGCCCTCGGAGAGGACGTTGTCGTCGTCCACAAAAACGAGGAGTTCTCCGCGGGCCTCGACGATGCCGCGGAGACGGGCGGGAGTGAGTCCGGGGCGCGGTTCGGGAACGACGCGCAGGTTGGCGGGGAGAGGAGGCAGGTTGGCGGGGGCGAGCGGAGGCGTGGAACCGTTGTCAATCAGAAGTATTTCGTAATTGGATACATCAAGAGTTTGCGCCGCGAGGCCGGCGAGCGTGCGGGCAAGGCGGCCGGGATGCGGATTGCGGGTGCAGAGGATGACGGTCGCTTCGATCATGGGAGCGTTGGCGTGGCGGCCAGGGCACGGCGCCAGTTGCGACGGAAGTAAAAAGCCTTGGAGCCTGCGACGTAGTGATGGAGGATGGCGGAGCAGGCGGTGGATTCGGGAGGCCGGGGGAGCACGACGTAGTCCTCGGCGGGGAGTTGCTGGTGGGGGATGTGGGCGAGGAGCATGGCGAGGAGCGCCTGTTCCAGATAATAACTGGAACCGTATTGAAGGAGGAGGGAGGCGGTCCAGGTTTCAAACAGTCGCCAGGGCAGGGCGGTGATGTCGAGTCCGGTGATCCCGACATTGATGCGGGGGGGCAGGGGAGCGCCGGCCATGGTTTCAAGGACGTCACGCGGGTAACCATAGGATTCGGTGCTGTCGGTCATGACGAGCGGGCGGGCGGGAGCGGAGAGCCAGTTGAGGACAGTGTCGGGGCGTCGGAAAAAGAGCATGTCGGAGTCGAGCACGAGGTTCCATCCGGGACGCACGCAGTGGATGTCAGTGAGCTTGCGCAGATGTTTGTAAGCGCGGCGGTGTCCGCGAAGGGAGGGAAATTCTCCGGTGGGGAGGTTGGTTTCAAGCACGGTGCGGACTTCGGATGTGCTGAAAATCCGGATACCGGGAAAGCGGCTGGTGAAGGTGGTGGCGTGCTCGCCGAGGGTGCCGTCGTCCACGAGAAAAACGGGCAGGGGGGGGGGGGGGGAGTGGCGGAGTAGGGTGTGGAGGCAGAATACGGTTTGTTCCCAGAAGTTGGCGCCGGTCATAAGGGCGATGGCGGGCTCGGTGCCGGTGGGTTCGCGGACGGGAATGGGAGACAGCGTGAGGGCGGCGCGACGCATGGCATGGCGTCCACGGCGGGTGATCCATTGCTGGATGGGACCGCCTTCACGGATGGACTGGCGAAGGGCGGCAAGGGGACGCCTGATACCGAAATGAAAGAGCTGTTCGGGAGTGGGAAAGGGAGAGTCGGTTTCCAGATTCATTACTGACGGGTCGGTGGATGTGGCAGATCGTTTTCCAGTGGCGGGTGGGTGGGAGCGGGGAGGCGGCGGCTATCAGCGGGAGGCAGCGACTTTTTGGTAAAGGCGCACGCTGTTGGCGGCCATGGTGGCGGCGTTGAAACGGGCGAGAAAATCGAGCCGGGCGGCTTCGCCCATGCGCTGGCGGAGGGCGGCGTCGGAGCCGAGCCGGATCATGCTGTCGGTGAGGCTGGCGATGTCGCCGGGGCGGGCAAGAAGCCCGGTGACGCCGTCGGTAATGACTTCAGGGATACCGCCAGCATTGCAGCCGATGACGGGTTTGGCATGACTCATGGCCTCCGCATAGATGAGACCGAATGATTCGTAGCGCGACGGGGCCACGAAGACCGAGCAGCGACGGTAGAGGGTGGCGAGTTCTTCATCGGAGACGGGGCCGAGGACTTGCACGCGTGAGCGGGCGAGTGCGGGGTGGCGGGCTTGCAAGGCGGTCCATTCGTGGTTGACGCCAGTGAAGCCGGCGAGGGTGAAGATGGCGTTGGGACAGGCGGCTGCCACGGCAGGAAGAGCGGCGAAGAGAACGTCGGTGCCTTTGCGTAATTCGAAGCGACCCAAGTAGAAGAATTCGACGTGGCCGCAGGGATTGACCGGGGCAAAGGCGGGCGGCGGACCGGGGTCGGGAATCCCGTGGGCGACAATGGCGAAGCGGGTTGCCGCGAAGCCTTCTTCGGCGCAGAGAGTGTCGCGGTGTTCGCAGGTGTGGGTGACGAGGGCGTCGCTGCGGTCGGTGGCGTAGCGTTCCAGGGATTGCTGCCAGCCGAGCACGCGGGAGTGAATGGACATGATGGTGTCGATCTGCCGGCTGGTGGTGGAAACGCGGGTCACGACGCGGGGGCGACGACGTCGGCGCAGATAAAAAAGGGCGGGAGCGCCGTAGGCGTGGGCTTCGATGATATCAAGGCTGAGGCGGCTGGCGGCGGCGGCGAGGGCGCGGCTGGCGGCGTGGGCGCTCCAGATGCGGGAGAGCATGACTTGGGCCGGCCAACTGCGGCGGAGCAGTCGCAAAAGCCAGGAGGGGGCGGGGGGGGGGAGGATATCGCAGGTCCAGCGGGGCGAGAGCGCGATGTAAGCAGTGGTGGCGGCGCGGGCCGACTCGACATTCGAGGCCGGATAGACGACGTGAACGGTGTGTCCTTGTTCGACGAGGGCATCGGCGAGGATGCGGTAGTGGCGGCCGATGCCGCTGTTATTGTCCGTGCCGAGGGCGAAATAGGGAGTGAGAAGGCCGATGTTCACGGTGAGAGGGCCGGGTGACGCGGGCGGGCGGCATCAGTCCTGGCGCAGATCGAGCATGACGGAGCCTTTTCCCCACGACTGGACCATGCGGTAGATGTAGCGATGGGGAGGGGGGGCGAGGAAGTCGAAGGCCAGCGCGTGCAGGAGTTCGTCGAAGCACTCGACGCCGGGGATGATGAGGCGGAGGGAAAGTCCATAGCGCCCGATGGCGAGATGCGAGGCGGGAAAGCGGCACGAGATGGTTGTAGTGCCGACTTGGATGCAAAGCGGATCGGTGGCTCCGATCTGGCCGATGGCGACGTTTTGGCCGGTGGCGTCGTGGAGCAGGATTTCCAGCGTTGCGCGCCGGGCGCGGTCGGAATGGACGGCGGCGTGAATCACGATCCACGGTGCGAGGGGATCGGCGGAGTCGATCTCTACGCGGGCCTGCTGGAATTGGCAGCCTTCGCGCGCGGCCTCCGGACGTTGCCATGCGGTGCCCGCAGGCGATTCAAGGTAGGAGGCAACCGAGTCTCCGGTGGGTCCGTCAGCGACGATCCGGCCTTGCTTGAGCACGAGGCAGCGCGAGCAGATGGACTGGATGACGGAGAGGTTATGACTGACAAACAGCACGGTGCGGCCGGCTTCGCGCGCGACGCTGCGCATCTTGCCCAGGCATTTGGACTGGAACTGCGCGTCGCCCACGGCGAGGACTTCGTCCACGATGAGGATGTTGGGTTCGAGATGCGCGGCAACGGCGAAGGCCAGGCGCACATACATGCCGCTGCTGTAACGCTTCACGGGCGTGTCGAGGAAGCGTTCGACCTCGGAGAAGGCGACGATCTCGTCAAACTTGCGGCGTATCTCTTCGCGGCGCATGCCGAGGATCGCGCCATTGAGAAAGATGTTTTCGCGTCCGCTCAGTTCCGGGTGAAAACCGGTGCCGACCTCCAGAAGACTGGCCACGCGGCCGTTGAGTGTGATGCGGCCTGTAGTGGGTTCGGTAATACGGGAAAGAATTTTAAGCAGCGTGGATTTGCCTGCGCCGTTGCGGCCGATGATGCCGACGACCTCGCCCGGCTCGACCTTGAACGCCACGTCGCGCAGCGCCCAGAAATCTTCGTGGTCGGGCGGCGCGCCCCGCCAAGCTGAGGGCAGGAGACGGGAGAAAAGGTTGCGCGCTCCGTGAGCCAGGGTGTCGCGCAGCGTGTCGTGCCTGCGCTGGTGGGTGATGGTGTAGCGCTTGCCCAGTCCTTCCACGATGATGGCACTCATATGATGTCGGCGAAGCCGCGTTCGGTTTTACGAAAGAACCACAGGCCGCCGGCCAGCAGCAGCGCGATGATCGCGATGGCGGTGGCGAGCGCGGGGATGGAGAGGGACTGGGAGCCGCCCAGCAGACACCATCTGAAGCCGTTGATCACTCCCGTCAGGGGGTTGAGCGCGAGCAGGGGTTGCCAGCTTGGGAAGTAGTCGGTGCGGAAGCCCACCGGCGAGACGAAGAGCCCGATTTGCAGGATGAAGGGGAGAATGAAGCGGAAGTCCCGGTATTTGACCGTCAGGGCGGTGAGCCACAGGCCCGCGCCCAGCGCCGTCATGAGGGCCATCACGATGAAGGCGGGCAGCGCCAGCCAGTGCCACGTCGGCCAGTATCCAAACCACAAGGACACGGCGAGAAACAGCGCCAGCACGATCAGGAAATCAATGAGCGCCACGCCGAGCGCGGAGAACGGCACGATGAGGCGGGGGAAATAGATTTTGGAAATGAGGCCGGCATTGGACACGAGGCTGCCGCTGGAGCCGGACAGGGCGGACGCGAACAACTGCCAGGGGAGCAGGCCGGAGAGGACGAGCAGGGGGTAGGGGATGCCGCCATCGGGCATTCCGGCGAGGCGCCCGAAGATCACCGTGAAGATGATCGTGGTGATGACAGGCTGGATCAGGGCCCAGCCGGCGCCGAGCACGGCCTGTTTATAGCGCACTTTGACGTCGCGCCAGGCGAGGAAGCCGAGGAGTTCGCGGTAGTGCCAGAGGTCGCGCCAGTAGTGGAGTTCGGTGCGGCCGGCCTCGATGGTGAGGGTGGCTGGAGGAGGATCGGTGGCAGGCGTCATGGTTGGTTCCAAAGCGTGGCGAACTGCTCGGTGAAGCGTTCGCTCGAAAAGAGTTGGGCGCGGCGGCGCAGGGCATCCGCATCCCAAGGGTGGTCCAGGGCACGGACGCAGGCGGCGGCCAGCGCGGTCACATCACCGTAGGGGACGAGCAGACCGGTTTCGTCTGAAATGACCTCGGGGATGCCACCGGCCCGGGCTCCGACGCAGGGTTTGCCGGCTGACATCGCTTCGAGAAATACGAGGCCGAAACCCTCCTTGTTGCTCGGAAGGGCAAAAATCTGGCAGGAGGCAAGCAGGGCGCGCGCATGGTTGTTGTCCACCGTGCCGGTGAAGGTGATGGCGGAGGCGGTGGGTGAATGGCGGGCGAGGTTTTCCAAACGGGGGCGGTCGTTGCCATCACCGGCGATGACGAGGTGGGCGGAGGGCCGGGCGGCGCGGATGGCGGGCAGGGCGGCGATCAGGTGGTCAATGCCCTTGGCGGCGTCGTGGGCGGCGAGTCTCGAGAGGGCGAGGATGCGGCCGGGCTGGGTTTGCCCGGAGGTGTCGCAGGCAAATTCACGGTCGGGGTCGAGCGCATTGGGCAACACCCGGAGACGATCCGCAAGGACGGGGTGAAGGTTGGCGACCCGCTCCCGTGTGTAGTTGCTCACACAATATGCCCGTCTGACGCGCCGCAGGGCGATTCGCAGTGTGAGCGGCAAAGGCCGCCAGACTTCGACGCCGTGCAGGACCACATCGTAGCGGAAGTCGCGGCGCAGGAGGGTCAGGAGCCAGAGGGCCGGCAACAGGTGTACGTGCGTGGCCAGCGCGGGGCGACACGGGCGGGCCAAACGTCCGGTGGCGAGCACGGCGCGAAAAAAGGCGAGCTTCGAACGCGCGCATCCAATGCCGTCCAGGTTGGGACCGCCGTAGGGGGCGAGTCGTTCGGGCGGGAGTGCGGCGTCGTTGAGGACAACAAGGCGGATGTGACCGGGTTGAGCCTGCCTCAAGGCGCGCAGGTAGAGACGGGAGATGCGAGCGATGCCGCCTTCAGCAGCGAAAAGCTCGGGGCATACGAGGAGCGTTTCGCCCGCCGCCGTCTGCTTGTTTTCGTCGGCTACGCCGCACATGGGCAGAGCGTTGCCGGGTCACGTCCCGCGGTGATACGCGTGGTGGTGACAGATGTGGTAGAGGTGAGTGGTGAGCTCACGGTTATTGGTCTCCTGAGAGTAGAATCGTGGCTAGGGAGTTATCCCTAGTCACTGACACAAGCAAAGTAGCAAGGTCCGATGGCGCAACTTGCAAAGTGATTTTGCCCATGAATTGCGACATGCCCCGGCAGAGCAGCGGAGCTTTTGTCCGAACGTTTGCAAGGGTTGCGTAAACGACGCTTGATCACGACGGAGCGTGTTTCAGCATATCGCGTTTTCCATGGGTATTTCTCAACATAAAGGCAGCTCCAGCGGGGCCGTGCATTCTCGTCCGCGCGGTAATTCGCGGCGCACCGCGCCCAGTCTTTTCAAACGGCTGCGGTGGCGGCTGGAATTTTGGGTGTATGTGGTGTTCGAGGGCATTTTGGTTTTGCTGCCCGCATCCACGGTGGCGGACTGGGGCGCGGCGGCGGGCAGGCTGGGCTGGCGGGTGATGAAGGCGCGGCGCCATATCGTGCGGCGCAATCTGCGCATTGCGTTTGCGGATAGAAAAACACGGGCCGAGATCGACGCGATGGTGCGCGAGGTGTTCCAGCGAACGGGGGCGAATCTGTTGTCGGCTTTGCGGTCTTCGCGCGTAAGCGAGGAGGAACTGAGGCTCACGATCAGGATCGTGAATCCCGATGCACTGGAGGAACTTGGCGCAGACAGGGAGCGCGGGGCGGTGGCCGTGCTGCCGCACATGGGCAACTGGGAGGCGTTGTCGCAGGCGATGTCCGGCCAGATGCCACACGAGCATCCGTTGGGAACAATCTACCAGTTCATAAAGAATCCGTTGCTGGACAGCCGGGTGACGCAGGCGCGCGCCCGGATGGGAATGGAGCTTTTTGAAAAGCATTCGGGGCCGCTCGAAATGGCGGCGTTCATTCGCCGGGGAGGGTGGCTGGCGGTGCTGGCGGACCAGCGAGTGGAGAGCGTGGGCGAGATCGTGCCATTGTTTGGCCGGTTGACGAGTTGCACGCCGTTGCCGGCCATGATGGCACGGCGCACCGGGGCGGTGATTTTTGGCGCGTCGGTGAAGACTGTCGCGCCGGGCAGGTGGGCGGTGAAAATCCACAGGTTGCAGCCGCCCGAGGTGACGACGGTGGCGTGCATGAGGCTGCTGGAGGAAACCATCATGGAGAGTCCGGAGGACGTCTTTTGGTTTCAAGATCGCTGGCGTCCCAATCGTCGTGAACCGGCGCGCATCGCGGGGCGTCCGCCGCGAGACGCAGCATCCGCGGCGTGGACCAAACCGCGCCGGGCGCTGGCGTGGCTGGCGGCAAACGATGTCAATGCGGGGGGGGGGGGGGGGCCGATCCGTCTGCCAGAGTCGCCTTATGGCGATTTGGTTTGGGAATACAGTGTGCCGCGCGGGCAGGATGTGGCATGGCTGCCGAAGAATGCGCGTATCCATTTTTACGATGCCAGTGCTTCGTCCGGCCGCAGGCTGGAAGCGGAACTGACACGAATCGACGACGCCGAGGCGCTGCCGTTGGAGTTTATTTTCACGCTCCAGCGGAACCATGCGCTGGAGGCGGCGGCCAAAGCATTGCGTCTGCCGGTGCAAGTGCGGCGGGTTGAGTGATTTCAACGCGTATTCAGGGCGCGCTGTCGCGCGTCCGGCGGCAGGATCCCAGTGTTCTCCGAGAGAAAAAGGGATGGAATGCAATCAGCCAAAAAAGGGGATGGATGCATCATCCGAGGTTAATTGGCTCTTATACGAAGAATCATTTAGAATTCTTCATTTCGCAGAAATTGAATTAAGATTTGTATCTTAACTAGAATACTAGGAAATGAAGTTTGTTAGGGGCTTAGCCCCTGCGCAAATGCGCTCGACCAGACATCTGGAGGAACCTGATTCAGCCTGATTCAGCCTGATTCAGCAACACACTCATTCTCCGTCTCATTCCGTCCCGTTTCCATCTCCGTTTCTTTCATCACAGCACCATCGCATCATCAATGAACGCCAGTCTTTCCTTCGCCTTCCTCATGGGGCAGCCGCCTCTCGAACTCTTCAAGCACGGCGGGCCGATCATGTGGCCCATTATTGTCGTCTCGTTTCTCGCCATCACCGTGGTCGTCGAACGCGCGCTTTTTCTCCTCCGCGAGAACGCCGCCCGCGACCCCAAGATCGCCGGACGCATCTTCGAGCGCGTGGAAAACCATGACGTCGAAGGCGCCGTCCGCATCGGCGAGAAAAGCCGTGATTTCATCGCCCGCATTCTCGTCTATGCGCTCACCCACAAGGAAAGTTCGCTCGACGACGCCTTCGCGCAGGCATCCAGCCGCGAACTCAGCCGCTACCAGCAAGGTCTCGCCATTTTGGATACATGCATCACCGCCGCGCCGCTCCTCGGCCTGCTCGGCACCGTCACCGGCATGATGAACACCTTTGGCGCGCTCGGCGGCGGAGACATTGCCGCCAGCGCCGGCCAGATCACCGGAGGCGTCGGCGAGGCCCTCATCGCCACCGCCTCCGGCCTCGTCATCGCCATCGTGGTGTTGTTCCCCTTCAACGTTCTCAACACCCGCATTGAGCAAGCCCGGCGCGACATCGCCGACGCCGCCAACGCCCTCGAACTCGTCAGCCAGAAAGCCGGCGTGCCCAACCTCACGCTCACCGAAGCCGGAGCCGGAGTCTAGACACCATGCCCGCCGCCACCCGCGCTACTCGCGCCCTCGCCGAAGAACCAGTCAGGAAACGCGCTCGCATCGAAATCATCCCCTTGATCGACGTGATCTTTTTCCTCCTCGCCACCTTCGTCCTCTTCACCCTTTCGCTCAACCAGTCGGGCGGACTCGCCGTGCTCCTGCCGGCGACCGAGACCAGCCAGCCGCGCGACGCCTCGGGAGCCGTCACCCTCTCGATCACCGCCGAAGGCACCATCGCCTGGGACAAGGACCCCGTCACCCTCAACGAATTCATCGCCCGTCTCCAGGCATGGAAGCAAGTCGAGCCCGACCCGCGCGTCCTCATCAACGGCGACGAGAACGCCCTCTTCTCCCAAGTCCGCTACGTCGTGGACGAAGTCCGCAAGGCCGGCATCAGCAAAATCAACATCGAGACCCGCATCCGCACCGCCGCGGGCGGTTGAGAATCCTTCTTGAGATCACGACTCCTGAAAAATCCACCCATGTCTTTCGCCTCCGCCACTCATTCCAAAAAGGCCCGCATCGAGATCATCCCGCTGATCGACGTGATCTTTTTTCTCCTCGCCACCTTCGTCCTCTTCACCCTTTCGCTTAACAAAATCCAGTCCCTCCCCGTCGATCTCCCGCAAGCCGCGCCGAGCGCCCCGCCGACAAAAAACGATGACGACCTCGTCGTCCTCCAACTCTCCGACGCCGGCACCGCCTACTGGAACAAAGAACTCATCTCCATCAACGAAATCACCCCGCGCCTCTTCGACTACAAAGCCTCGCACGCCGCGCCGCGCATTCTCATCAGCGGTGACGACAAGGCCAGCTACGGCGCCACCATCCGCGCCCTCGACGAAGTCCGCAAAGCCGGCATCACCCACGTCTCCATCGAAACCGCCTGGCGCGCCTCCGGACGCTGACCGTCCCCCCCTCCAACGCACCGCAACACCAACCGTCCACTCACCATGAAACGCGACCTCCTCCTTGGCATCCTCGCCGCCGTGCTCCTCCACGCCGGCCTCGCTTTCAGTGACCGCCTCATCCCGACCCGCGCCACCGCGTCGGCCACCACCACCGACGACGACATCCCCACCATCGCCCTCGTCCCCCTCCCCCAACTCGAACCCGAGCCCCCCTCTCCCGAGGAAATCGCCACCCTTGCCGACAACGCCGACACCCCCGACCTCTCCGACATCGCCCCCCCCATGCAAGCCGACACCCCCGCCGCCATTGCCAGCATCACTGTATTCGTCCAAAAACTACAGCCTCCCCCCCCCAGCCTCGGGAAACCCACTGGAATCATCAGCATACCCAAAGGCAACTTCGGCGCCGCAACCGGCACTGGCAACGGACTGCAAGGCCTCTTCGACCTCGCCGCCCTCGACCAAAAACCCGTTCCCCGCTTCCTTGCCAAACCCAGTTACCCCTTCGAAATGCGCCGCTCCGGCGTCAACGGCGAAGTCCTCGTCTCCTTCATTGTCGATGCCGAAGGCAACGTCCGCGCCCCCTTTGTCGTCCGCTCCACCAACCCCGCCTTCGAACCCGAAGCCCTCCGGGCCGTGGCCCGCTGGAAATTCCGCCCCGGCAAAAAAAGCGGCGTCAACGTCAGCACGCGCAATGTGCAAATCCCCTTTGTCTTCAACCTCGCCGACAACGCATAATGCATGAAACCACTTCCCACCAACGCCACATCCTCCTCCCCCCCCCCCCCGCCGCCATCCTCCTCGCCCTCCTCACCATC
>NZ_ABEA03000015.1 GCF_000171235.2 Geminisphaera colitermitum TAV2
CGGGCGCGTTCGGCCTCGGCGTTGACGGCGAGTTGCGGATAGAGAACGGCGCGTTCGAGTCCGGCGATGGCGCGGGCCTGGTCGCGGCGGGCGATGGCGGCGTGGAGGGTGGGGCTGGCGGCGGTGGCTTGGGCGGCGAGTCGGTTGAGGGTGGGGTCGTGGTAGAGGGTCCACCAGTCGCCTTTGGGGAGGTGGTCGCGGGGGGCGGCGGTTTTCCACGGGCCGGTTTCGGCGTAGGCGGCGGGGGTGGGTGGGGTGGGTTTTTGGTAATCGGGTCCGACGGCGCACGCGGAGAGGATGAGGGCGAGGAAGAGGAGGAGGGTTGAGGTGTGGAGCGTGGCGATGGCGTGGCGGCGGAACATGTGGCAGATGTGAATGGTAGCACGGGCAGGTGACAAATGTGTGACGGTTGGATTGTTTTTTGTGGCGAGGTGTTGCGTCGCGGGGGGATGACATACTTTGCCACAATTTTATCCGCGCGACTTTCGCAGGTTGCGTGCATGTTGCATGAAACCGTCCATGGAATCTTCGCCCCACATCGCCGTCGTTGATGATCACCGCGACATTCGTGAATTGGTGGGGCGTTATCTGGAACAGCATGGCTACCGGGTGTCGGCGGCGGAGAGCGCGGCGGCGTTTCGGCGTCTGCTGGAGCGGAGCGCGCCGGATTTGCTGGTGCTCGACATCATGATGCCGGGCGAGGATGGGCTGGCGTTGTGCCGGGACATCCGGGCGTCGTCGCCGCATTTGCCGGTGATTTTCCTGACGGCGATGGCGGAGGATACGGACCGGATCGTGGGGCTGGAGATGGGGGGCGATGATTATTTGGTGAAGCCGTTTAATCCGCGGGAGTTGCTGGCCCGGATCAGGGCGGTGCTGCGGCGGACGCAGGCGCTGCCGGCGCAGCGGGCGGCGTTGCAGGCGGAGCGGGTGAGGTTTGGGGATTGGGTGCTGGATGTGAACCGGCGCGAGGTGACGGGGGGGGACGGGGTGGCGGTGCCGTTGAGCACGGCGGAGTTTCGGTTGTTGTGCGTGCTGCTGGAGCGTCCGGGCATGGTTTTGAGCCGGGATCAGTTGCTGGACCTTACGGCGGGGCGGGCTGCGAGTGTGTGGGACCGGAGTATCGACAGCCAGATCAGCCGGCTGCGGCGCAAGGTGGAGCGGGATCCGAAGTCGCCGGAGTTGATCCGCACGCATTGGGGGGATGGATACTGTTTTACCGGAAAGGTGGTGGTGGAATGAGCGCGGGCGCGAAGTTGGTGTCGAGAGAGGGGGGGGGGGAGGGAGCGTCGTTGCTGTCGTCGTCCGTTCTGGATGCGCAGCCTGACGGGGCAGTGGATGGCATTGATGCTGGCGGCGCTGGTGTTGTCGCAGGTGGTTTTTCTTTGGATCAACCGGCGCGAGCGGGCGCACACGGTGCGGGCGGTGCAGCGGGATGAGTTTTTGCTGAGGACGGCGTCGGCGGCGCGGTTGCTGGACACGACACCGGTGGCGTTGCATCGGGAGATTTTGCGGGCGGCGAACACGACGGTGGGCCGGTATTGGATTTCGGATACGGGGCCGGGGAGCGCGGCGGAGTGGCAGCGGGCGGCGGGCGATCAACTGGTGGCGGCGTGGGAGGGAACGGGACGGGTGGCGGACCGGGGCGCGGTGGAGGTGGACGCGGCGTTGAGGTGGGAGGAACTGGGGCCGGGCGACTGGCCGGGGGAACGGCGGGCGCGTATGTTGAGACTGGATACGTGGAACGGGTTCGGCCTGGCGCTGGAGGTGCGGGACGGGCTTTGGTTGAACTCGGTGTATGCGAAGCCGTGGGCGAAGGCGGATTCGCCGCCGCTTTACCATGTGTGGTTCATCGTGACGGCGGTGCTGCTGTCGCTGGTGTCGGTGCTGGCGGCGCGGCGGGTGGGGCGTCCGTTGCGGCGGTTGACGGAGTCGGCGGAGCGTCTGGGACGGGGCGAGGAGGTGGCGTTGCTGCCGGAGGAGGGGGCGGAGGATATCCGGCGGACGGCGGCGGCGTTCAACCGGATGCAGTTGCGGATTCGGAGGTTTGTGGAGGATCGCACGCAGATGATGGCGGCGATCAGTCACGATTTGCGGACGCCGATCACGTCGTTGCGGTTGCGGGCGGAGTTTGTGGAGGATGCGGAGACGCGCGAGAGGTTGATCGCCACGCTCGACGAGATGAAGGCGATGACGGAGGCGACGCTGGCGTTTGCGCGCGAGGAGGCGGCGATGGAGCCGACGCGGACAATCGATCTGGATGCGTTGCTGGAGAGTTTGTGCGACGATCTGGCGGCGCTGGGCTGGGATGTGTCGTTTTCCGACGGGGGGCGGGCGCCGTGGCGGTGCCGTCCGGATGCGCTGCGGAGGGCGTTGCGCAATGTCATTGAAAATGCGATACGCTATGGCGACCGAGCGCGGGTGCGGCTGGTGACGCCGGCGGCGGCGGGCGGCGGGGAGGCGGGGGAGTGGCTGGAGATCGTGGTGGAGGACGATGGGCCGGGCATCGCGGAGGCGGACCGGGAGCGGGTGTTCGCGCCGTTTGTGCGGCTGGAGGTTTCGCGGAATCGTTCGACGGGCGGCGTGGGGCTGGGGCTGGCGATTGCGCGGACCATCGTGCGTTCGCATGGCGGGGATATTTTGCTGGCGAATCGTTCGAAGGGTGCGGCGCAAGCCGGGGGCGGAGCCGCGGCGGGTCTGCGGGTGACGATCCGGTTGCCGCGGGATTGAGGGAGCGTGCCTTGGGAATGTATTTTATCCGGCGGGGGGCACCGCGCCGGGTTTTTGGGCGAGGCGGGCGAGGAGGGTGTCGGCGATTTCGGTGAAGGTGAGTCCGGCGAGTGAGTCCGGCGCGGTGATGGCGACAGGCTCGCCCGCGTCGCCTCCGGCACGGATTTCGGGGATGAGGGGGACTTCGCCGAGGAGAGGGGCGCCAAGGGCGTCAGCGGTGGTGGCGCCGCCGCCTTGTCCAAAGAGGTAATGGCGCTGGCCGGCGGGATCGACAAAGTAACTCATATTTTCCACGACGCCGAGGAGCGGCACGTTGACTTTCTGGAACATGAGGCCGCCTTTGCGCGCGATGTGCGTGGCGGCGGTCTGGGGCGTGGTGACGAGCACGGCGCCGTCGAGGGGGAGGGTTTGCACGAGGGAGAGTTGCGCGTCGCCCGTGCCGGGGGGGAGGTCAACGAGGAGGAGGTCGAGTTCGCCCCATTTCACGTTTTGCACGAATTGCTGGACGGTCTTCATAATCATGGGGCCGCGCCAGACGACGGGGGTGTTGTCGTCCACGAGGAAGCCCATGCTCATGACTTTCACGCCGTGCTTTTCCATCGGGATGATGAGGTCGCCTTCGATGAAGGGGCGGCCTTCGAGGCCGATCATGAGGGGGACGCTGGGGCCGTAGATGTCGCAGTCCATGAGGCCGACGCGCGCGGGGCGTCCACGGGCGGCGAGGAGGCGCGCGGCGGCGCAGGCGAGGTTGACGGCAAAGGTGCTTTTGCCGACGCCGCCTTTGCCGGAGGCGATGGCGACGGCGTGCCGGATGGTGGAGGCTCCGCCTTGCGCAGCAGTGGCACCGGCACCGTGGACGGGGGGGGGGGGGGGGCGGGTGGGAGTGACGGCGACGTCGATGATGACGTCGCGCACTTCGGGGAGGGCACGCAGGCATTTTTCGACTTCGGCCTTGAGGTGGAGCGGCACTTTGGGATCGGAGGTGGTGAGGGCGAGCGAGACCTTGGCCGTGCCATCAACGAGGGCGGCGCCCCGGACGAGGCCGAAGGACACGATGTCGCGGCTGAAGCCGGGATATTTTACCTGTTTGAGATGTTCCTTGAGTGCGTCGGGTGTCATGTCGAATTGCGGATTACAAATTAAGGGAGGTTCTAAAAGTTGAAGAAAACAGCGAAGACGCAAAGCCGCAAAGATCAGAGTAAAGCGTTTTGAATTTTATCTCTCATTTGTAGTTGGTTAATTGATAAACAATCTGGAATTTTTCTTCCTTTGCGCCTTGGCGACTTTGCTGTTCAAAAACGTATTTTTAGGAGTTTCCTTACGAATTACAAATTGATGTGGCGCAAGCGGTGGTTTGGATCATTCGTAATTGGTCATTTGTAATTCGTCATTTCCATGAACCCTTTCTGTTTCCACAGTCGCAGTCGTAATCTGTTTTCCTTAATCACCGTGTTCGCCGTGAGTCTGGCGGGCGTGGTTTTCACGGCGGGCGCGAGGGCGCAGCAGCGTGATTTGGGGGACATCACGGTGACGGGAGATGGCAAGACGATCCCGGTGCGGGTGTCGGCCACGAGCGCGGACTTGGATAATCTGGCGAAGGTGGCGTTTGATTCGCACGGACGTTACCGGCGCGTGGCCTCGGGTGGTTTCGATGTCCGGTTTACCGCCGTGGGCGGGAATCAGGTGCAGGTGTCGGTGACGCGCGGGGCAGAGGCGACGCCAGTGGTTTCGCAGGTGGTGGCGGGCACAAGTGCGCGGAGCGCATTGCTCGCGGCGGCGGACGTGGCGGTGAAAGCCACGAGCGGTCTCAATGGCTATTTTAACACGCGGCTGGCGTTTATCAGCGAGCGTTCGGGCAAGCCGGAGGTTTACACGAGCGATTTGTTTGCGGGGGAAATTCGCCAGATCACGCACGATAATGCGCTGGCGGTGTCGCCGCGCTGGTCGCCGGATGGGCAGGGCATCATCTACACGAGTTACTTCCGGCGCGGTTTTCCCGACATCTTCAAAATGGACCTGAACACGCTCCAGCGCAGCACGCTGGTGAGCTTCAAGGGCACCAACACGGGTGCGCGTTACAGTCCGAACGGCGCGCAAATCGCCATGGTGCTTTCGGGTGAGGGCAACCCGGAGCTTTACATCAGTGATTCGCAGGGACGGGGGGTGCGGCGGTTGACGCGCACGGCGTCGGTCGAGGCCTCGCCGTGTTTCTCGCCGGACGGGTCTCAACTGGTGTTTACGTCCGACGCCGCGGGCGGGCCGCAGCTTTATGTGATGTCCACGGCGGGCGGCGGCGCATCGCGTCTGCCGACCAATCTGAGTCGTTACTGCGCGGAGCCGGACTGGAGCCGGGCCAATCCCAACAAGATCGCCTTCACGGTGCGCATCGGGAGCGGGTTTCAGATCGCTGTCTATGACATGAGCACGCGTTCGGCTGCCGTGGTGTCGAAGGCTCCGAATGACGCCGTGGAGCCGTCGTGGCTGGCCGACGGGCGGCATCTGATCTATACGCAGAGGTCGGCCAACAAGCGTTCGCTCCATATTCTGGATACAGAAACGGGGCGCTCGATGCTGGTCTCCGCGGGGCAGCTTGGGCAGTGCTCGCAGGCCAGCGTGTGGCCGAATTGAGCGGGTGTTTGCGAGAAGGAGCGGCGGTTTTCCTGCTAATCCGCCGTCGGATGCGGGCGAGACGCCCGCATCACGCGTAGGGGCTTCGCTTGCGAAGCCCGCGTATGCAGGACGTGGCATCGAATGGCGTGCGCGGGCGTCGCAAGCGACGCCCCTACAGCGGGCGAGACGCCCGCGCCACTTCAAACGAGGCGCGTTGCGACTCGCCGGCTCCGGCGGTTGAAAGCCGCCGCTCCGTCAAGGACGCCGCATAACATCAGCCGTTAACGGAGGATCAAGCTCTCGCCGGTCATTTCGGCGGGCTTGGGCAGGCCCATGAGATCGAGGATCGTGGGGGCAATGTCGGCCAGGCGACCGCCTTCGCGCATCTTGGTGACACCGGCCTTCAAACCCTCGCCCACGGTGAACACTTCAACGAGGTTGAGCGTGTGCGCGGTGTGGGGACCGTTGACCGTCTCGTCCCACATCTGCTCGCAGTTGCCGTGGTCGGCGCAGACAACGGCCTTGCCGCCCATCTGCTTGATCGCGGCAAGCAATTCGCCGACGCCGGCGTCGGTCGCTTCGCAGGCCTTGATCGCGGCGGGCAGCGAACCGGTGTGGCCCACCATGTCGGGGTTGGCGTAGTTGACGGCGATGAAGCCGTATTTTCCGGAAAGGATCGCCTCCTTGGAGAGACGCGTCACCTCGGCGGCGGACATTTCCGGCTGCATGTCGTAGGTGGGCACCTTCGGACTGGCGGGACAGGCGCGGTCTTCGCCGGGGAAGGGTTCGCCGCGGTAGTTGTTAAAGAAGAAGGTCACGTGCGGGTTCTTCTCCGTCTCGGCGCAGCGGAATTGCGCGATGCCGGCGTCGGACACGACCTGGCCGAGGATGTTTTTGAGCTTCTCGGGCTTGGGCGAAATGACGTTCACCGGCAGGCCCGCTTCGTATTCGGTCATCGTGGCGTAGTAGAGATCGAGTTTTTTGCCGCGATCGAAGCCTTTGAAATCATCAATGACGAAGGCTTTGGTGATCTCGCGCGGGCGGTCGCCGCGGTAGTTGTAAAACAATACAGAGTCGCCGTCGGCAAAGGTGGCGAGGGGTTTTGGCGTCGCGCCGGTGGCGTCGGCATTGACGATCCAGGTGGGGGCAACGAATTCGTCACCCTTCTGCGTGTCGCTCGTGGGATGGTCGTAGTAGCTCTGGATGGCGGTGGCGGCGTCGGGCGCGGTGGCCTCGGCGCGTTTGCCGGTGAGCATGTCGTAGGCTTTGGATACGCGCTCCCAGCGGTTGTCGCGGTCCATGACCCAGAAGCGTCCGCACACGCTGGCGATCCTGCCGATGCCGAGTTCGCGGCACTTGGCGTCAACCTGTCGCACGTAACCGATGCCGCTGCTGGGCGGGGTGTCGCGCCCGTCGGTGAAGGCGTGGATGAAGACGCGGTCGGCGGGCACGCCGTCGGCCTTGGCCTGGGCGAGAAGGCCGTAGAGATGTTCGAGCATGCCGTGTACCCCAGCGTCGGATACGATGCCCATGAGATGGAGCTTGGCAGAGGGGTTTTGTTTGACGCGTGCGATGGCGGCGAGCCACACGGGGTTGGCGGCGAGTTTTTTCTCGGAGAACAGTTTGTTGAGGCGGACGAGTTCCTGGTCAACGATGCGGCCTGCGCCGATGTTTTCGTGGCCGACTTCGCTGTTGCCCATGATGCCGTCGGGCAGGCCGACGTCGAGTCCGGAGGCTTTGACGAGCGCATACGGATAGGTGGCGTGGAGCATGTCGTCGGCGGGCTTTTTTGCCAGGTTGACGGCGTTGGTTTTGGCCTGCTCCGGGTGGGGATTGCGGCCCCAGCCGTCGCGGATGACGAGAAGAACGGGTTTGCGTGTGGTGGCGGACATAATAGGACAACACTGTCTGGCGTTTGGCGTGTGGAGTGAAGTTTTGTTTTAATTAAAAAAGAACCTCTGCGCGTTGGCCGTGGTGGTCGCGGCGAACTCGGTATACGGCACGCCAAACACTTCCGCCGCGGCGAATTCGGCGGTGTGGCGCAAGTAGGCGGGTTCGTTGGGTTTGCCGCGGTGGGGCATGGGCGTGAGGTAAGGCGCATCGGTCTCGATCATGAGTCGCGCCAGCCCCTGCACACGCGCGGCTTCGCGAACGGACTCGGCATTTTTGTAGGTGAGCACTCCGGTGAAAGAGCCGTAGCCGCCGCGTCGCAACAGCTCGCTCATCTCCGCCGGTCCTTCGGTGAAACAGTGAAACACGACGCGCTCCCACGGGATGCCGGCGTCGTCGATCATGGCAACGCATTCGGCAAACGCGCCGCGCGAGTGAACGATGAGCGGACACGCGAGGCGGCGCGCGATGGCGAGTTGCGCGGTGAAGGCTTCGCGTTGCCAGGCAAAGATGCGCGCAGCGGCGGCGGGGTCGTTTTTGGGAAGGTGAAAGCGGTCGAGCCCGCATTCGCCGAGCGCAACGGGGCGGCGGGGGGGGGGGGGGGCGAAGTGGCGCGGGCGTCCCGCCCGCTCCGATCCAATACGCCTCGATTTGCGCGACTTCGTCGGCCCAATTTTCCGCAACGGAACAAGGATGCAGGCCCACGCTGTAGTGGACGAAGCCGGGATGCTGGCGGGCGATGTCGCGGTAGAGGCTCCAGTCGTCGGAGGCGGTGCCGATGGTAATCATGGAGGCGAGTCCGGCGTTGCGCGCGCGGGCAAGCGCATCGGGCAGCGTGCCGTGGCGGTGGAAGGTTTCGAGATGCGTGTGCGTGTCGATAATCATAAACTCCCCTTTCCCTGTTCGTTTCCCTCAACCACCACGGTTGCAGTCATACCTGCGTGGATACGCATGCCGTCGGGCATCCGGTCGATGCTCACCCGCACCGGGATTCGCTGGGCGAGGCGCACCCAGGAAAATGTCGGGTTGACGTTGGCCACAAGGTCGGTTCCCGGCGAGTTCTCGCGGTCGGCCACCGCCGGGGCGATGCTCTCCACGCGGCCGCGCAACTCCTGCGGGTGTCCCATCAGACGGATGCTCACCGGAGCGCCTTCGCGGATGTGCCGGATTTTGGTCTCCTCGAAGTATCCGGCAACGTAATACGAGTCGCTGTTTACCACCGCCAGCATCGACTTGCCCGCCGATGCATAGTCGCCGAGGTCGATTTGCAGATTGGCCACATGCCCGTTGACCGGCGAGCGCACCTGAGTGCGCTCCAGATTGAGCCGGGCCAGATCGAGGGCGACCAGCGCCTCCTTGAGCGCAGCCGCGGCGGAGGTGTCCCCGCTTTCGGCCTGCTCCAGCGCTTCCTGCGTTATCACCGACACGGAGACAAGCTGGCGGCGGCGCTCCAGTTCGCGGTGGCGCTGCTCCATGTCGGCGCGTCGCATCGCCACGGCTGCCTCGGCCTGACTGACCGCGAGTTGATAGCGCGCGGAGTCGATCACAAACAGCGTGTCGCCCTTGCGCACCTGCTGGTTGTCGCGCACGCGCAACTCCGTGATTACGCCCGACACATCGGGGGCCACGGCAACGATCATCGCCCGCACCCGACCATCGCGCGTCCACGGACTCTCCATGTAGTGACGCCAGAAGCGCCAGCCCAGAAACACTGCCAGCGCCACCACCAGCAGGGTGACGGAAACGCGCGCGCTCATCGTAAGGATTTTTTTCAACATGGTTTGAGTTGGGTTGGAAACAAAGGTTTGTCAGAACGTCAGCAAAACAAGGCCCGCCAGCAGCAGCACATAGAGGGCGGTGTTGAACAGCGGCGGATGCCACGCCAGCCGGTAAAAGCGCAGCCACTCCAGCCCCCTGCGCAGCGGCAGCCATAGCAGCGCCGCCGCCAGCATGTATCCTAATATCGGTGACAGATAAACTCCATGCACGCTGATCTCTTTTATTATCATGATATGACTCATCTTTTGCCGGTTCACTCTTCGGCTGCTTTCGCGGTGGTTTGGGGCAGGCGGAAAAACTGCGGATGCTCCTTCAGCGTCGCCTGCAGTCCGCACAATGCCGCCAGCGTGCGCAACGCCTCCGGATGAGAATCCCGCCCCGCGTCCAGCACCGCGCCCAATGCCTTGTCGATCAACGGCAGCGGTGTGATCTCCAGCGGATTTTCCGGATGACGCGACAGGTTGCGAAAATGAGCGGCGGTTGCCTTGAGCGCCCGGCGCACGTGCGCCCCCACGTCCTTCGGCATGGATGCGCGCAGCCGCTGCAACGCTACGCAATTCAGTCCGATGCGCAGCGTCGCCAGCGCCCCCTGCAACGTTTCCCGGTCATCGGCGCGTGCTATGTCCAGTCGTGAACGCAAGCCCCCGATCCGGTCGAGCATCCTGCTCTCGAAACGCACGCGTGACTCCTCTTCCAGCGCAACCAACGCCACATCGCGCATCATGCCCGTCAGCAATCGTCGCACCGCCCACGCCGCCCCCGTGGGGCGCAGGAGGGCGAGCGCCAGCACGCCTGCCCCCAGACCCGTCAGCAACGCAAGGGTAGAGTTGAAGAACACATCGAAATGTGGGGCCAAATTATTCGCCATGCCCAGCAGCGCGAAAACGTGCAGGCACAGCGGGGTCGCATACCGTGCAAACCGTGGCTTCATCATAAAAACTCCGCCCGGAATAAAAAACACCGCGAGCGACGCCACCAGCAGGGGGAACCCGTCGATATTGGGAAAAATCACAAACAGATAAACCGTCGCAACCACGGCGGAGAGCACCGTCATTTTCAGAAAAATCCCGCCCGCCCGCACCGGATTATCCTGCACCGCCATGATGCACGACACCACCCCGCACAAACTCACCGCAGATGCCCCCTGATCCCACCCCGTCACAATCCAAAACGCACTCGTCGCCAGTATGCCCGTCACCGCAACGAATGCCGAAACCGCCGCGAGGATATGATCCCGGTAAGGTTCCGGCGTCTCGTCGTCCTCTTCAATGACAGTAGCGGCCATTTTGCTCTCCGTCCGCCCCGCTTCCAATGCCGCAACCAGCCCGGGCACCTCCGCCCAACCCACCAGCAAATCGCGCACGCGCAGCAACAAATTATACTCCGCCACGCGTCCATGGTCCTGGCGCATGTCCTCAAACCCTGGCGCCGCCGCCCTCAAATCGTCCACCAGACCTGCATTCGCCTCCTCCTGCCCTTCCGTCATCGCGCCAATGTGTGCCGCCGCCCTCTGGAGCAGAGGCATCAGGGCTTCCAGGGACTCCGGACGCTCCCGGCGGAGCAGCGACATCCGATCATGCACCGAGATCAGCAGCGCCGACAAGGACAGCAACCGGCGCTGTATTCGACGCACCACGACGTCCGCCCGCCGAATCTCAGTCGTGTCGCGCGCCGCATGCACACGCACTGACTCCAGAGAAAGATTGTCCGCGATCAGATTTCTCAAATCGGCCAGCCCGCGCGCATCATCAAACCTCCCCTGCAATGTATCCATTATCCAAACACGTGTATCCCTCGTGCATGTCCTCACCCGGTCAAGCAACACCTGCCCCGTGCGGCGGGGCAGCACCAGCCTGCTCATCAACGTCGCGCAGATGATGGCCAGTGTTATTTCCAGACACCGCCCCACCGCCGCATCAAACGCCGTCGATGGGGCCAGCACTGCCTGAAAACCGACCAGCGCCGCCGTGTAACCCGCCAGCATTGCCCCATAGGCCGCGGGCGCGTCGCGCAACCAAACCGAGGCATACAGGCATGCGCCGATCCACACGGCCATCGACACCACAAAAATCTCACGGGCATCGTAAAACAATGCCACCAACACCACCGACATCGACGCCCCCACGATGGTCCCCGTCACGCGGGCCAGCGACTTGGACAGCACCATGCCGGAAAACGGTTGTGACACGATGTACACTGTCATCAAGGCCCAGCCCGGCTGCGGCAGGTCGAGCCGGAACGCGATCCAGAGCGCGAGCATGGCCGCCGTGAATGTTTTGAGGGAAAACACCACCGCGCTTTGCTCCAGCCGCCAGGCTGCGACGCCCGGCATTGCCAGCATACGGTTTACGATGGTTGCAACGGCCTGCATGGAAAAAAGAGTCCGATATTCAAACGCCAGTCATTGGCCGCTCACAAGTCTGCAAAAAGTGTCAAAAGGATTTTATTTGTGATTATTTTCTATTTTAGTTATTGGCGTGTTTGATGTTATGTAAGTTGAAAGATCGTTTTAGATCTGGCACAAAACCAGGCCGTAATCCGCCATGCCGCCCATGGAGTGCGGCGATTGATCGCCCACTCCACATGAAATTGCTCCAAGGTCTTACGTTTTATCCCACCGTGATCTTTACCGCCGCGGCCACGGCGCGCGCACGGTCACGAGCTTCCTCGGGCGTGTCGCCGCTCGCCACGGCGACGCCCAGACGGCGGTGGTGGTGGCACTCCGGTTTGCCGAAAATGCGTATTTGACTTTCCGGTACAGCCAGCGCCTCCGCCACGCCGGACACGGTCGGCACGCCGTTGCCGTAGCCAAGAAGCGCCACGCTGTGCGCCGGACGCAGCAACTTGATCGGCGGCACCGGCAGGCCGAGGATCGCGCGGGCGTGCAGCGCAAATTCCGTCAGCGCCTGACTTCCGATTGTCACCAGTCCCGTGTCGTGCGGACGCGGGCTCACTTCGCTGAAAATCACCTCGTCGCCGCACACGAAGCACTCCACGCCGAAAATTCCGTGGCCGCCGAGATTGCCGACCACCGTTTTGGCGATGCGTTGAGCCTCCGCCCACGCCGCGTCCGACATCGGGCACGGCTGCCAGCTCTCGCGGTAGTCGCCGTCGATCTGCACATGGCCGACGGGCAGGCAGCATTGGATGCCGTTGACCGCCGACACCGTGAGCACGGTGATTTCGTAGTCGAATTTTACAAAACCCTCCACGATGCAACGCCCCGCGCCAGCGCGCGCGCCTTCCTGCGCATATTTCCACGCCGTCGGCATGTCCGCCGCCGTCTTGACGACGCTCTGGCCGTGTCCGCTCGACGACATCAGCGGTTTCAACACGCAGGGGAAACCGAGTTCCCTGCCCGCTGCCAGCGCTTCGGTTTCGGTGCCGACAAAACGGTAGGGCGAAGTTGGCAATTTCAGTTCCTCGGCAACGAGTCGCCGGATGCCTTCGCGGTTCATCGTCAGGCGTGCGGCACGTGCGGTCGGGATGACGCGTTGCCCGGCGGCTTCGAGTTCGACGAGCACGTCGGTGGCAATGGCTTCGATTTCGGGAACGATGAGGTCGGGTTTTTCCTCCGCCACCACGCGGCGCAGCGCGGCTCCGTCGGTCATGGAAAACACATGGTGGCGGTGCGCGACTTGCATGGCGGGCGCGCCGGCGTAGCGGTCGCACGCGATTACTTCGCAGCCGAGGCGTTGGAGTTCGATAACGACTTCTTTGCCCAGTTCGCCCGAACCGAGCAGCAGGACGCGCGTGGCGCGTGGTGAGGACGGAGGAGCGAAGGTGCCGGGAGTAAACATGTCCGCCGAGAAAGCAGGATTTGTGCGCGCAGGCAACGCCGCAGGCTGTGGGCTGAAAATGGCCAATCGCGCGCGATTACCGATCACCGGTTGCCATATCCGGCAACGCCCGCAACCGAAGCCCGTAACTGAGGATCGACAGGTTTGGGCGTGTTTGGTTCTTTTCGGGAGATTCTTTGCCAGCTTCCCAAAGCAAAACCCTGACCTGCACAATTCCATGAAACTCCCACGCAAACTACGTTATGGCATGATCGGTGGCGGACGCGGCGCATTTATCGGCGCGGTCCATCGCATGGCGGCGGCGCTCGATGGCCACATCGAACTCGTTGCCGGTTGCTTTTCCGCCGACCCAACAAAATCCCGCGAATCGGGCGCGGATCTGCATCTCGATCCAACGCGCGTTTACGCGGATTTCACGGAGATGGCGCGGCAGGAAGCGGCGCGACCAGCAGGCGAGCGACTGGATTTTGTCAGCATCGTCACGCGCAACAACACGCACTTCGCCATCGCCTCAGCCTTCTTGAAGGCGGGGTTCAACGTCATTTGCGAAAAGCCCGTCACCTTCAATCTCGCCGAGGCGCGCAAACTCCGCGAACTCGTTCGCCGCTCCGGAAAAATTTTTGCTCTCACGCATAATTACACCGGTTATCCGATGGTAAAAGAAGCCCGCGCCAAGGTGCTTGCGGGCGACCTCGGACGCATCCTCAAAATCGTGGTCGAGTATCCGCAAGGTTACGCCATCGGGAATGTTGATGTGCCTCAGACCGACGCGAAAAAGGCGAAAATCTCAGGCTGGCGCGCCAATCCCGCCGTGGCAGGCGCATCCAATTGTATCGGAGATATCGGTACGCACGCGGCCAACCTCGCGCACTACATCACGGGACTCGACATCGACGCGGTGTGCGCCGACCTCACCGCATTCGCGTCTGGCGGCACGCTCGACGACGACGGCAATTGCCTGCTGCGCTTCAAAGGCGGGGCGCGAGGGATTTTGTACGCGTCGCAGATTTCCAACGGAGACGAAAATAACCTCAACATTCGCGTTTACGGAACCAAGGCCTCGCTCGAATGGCATCAAGAAGACCCCAACGAACTCGTCGTCAAAACGACGGATCGCCCCGTGCAAATCTTGCGTCGCGGCAACAGTTACCTGAGCGCCGCAGCGCAGGCCGCCACGCGTCTGCCGTTTGGACACCCGGAGGCGTTCATCGAGGCTTTTGCCAACGTGTATCGCTCCGCAGCCGCAGCCATCGCCGACGAAGTTTTTGCACACAAACGCAAAACATCTGCCGCCAGCTACGATTTCCCGACGATTGACGATGGTGTGCGCGGCATGGCGTTCATCGAGACTGCCGTCAAAAGTTCCCGCGCCAGCGCCAAGTGGACGAAATTCCCCAAAGTGTAATTCCCGTCCTCCGTCTCCCCCCCCCCCCCCTCCCCGCCGTCCGCCGTCCGCCGTCCCACTACTCACTACCCGCTACTCGCTACTCCCGCCTGCCTGCCTGATTTTTCTCCTCTTCATTTTCTGCGCAATCGTCCACGGTGGCGCATGGAAACACGCAAATTTGCCGAACTCGGGTTGTCGCCGGAACTCTTGAAAGCCGTCGATAAAATGGGTTTTGAAGAAGCCTCGCCCATTCAAGCCGCCGTCATCCCGCTGCTGCTCGCCGGAAGCGACGTAGTCGGCCAATCCTCCACCGGTTCGGGCAAAACCGCGGCCTTCGCCCTCCCCGCCATCGAACGCGTGGACACCAAACTCAAGGCCGTGCAAGTCCTCATCCTTTGCCCCACGCGCGAACTCGCCGTGCAAGTCGCCGAGGAAGTCAACAAACTCGCCAGCTTCAAACGCGGTGTCATGGAAGTGCCCATCTACGGCGGCCAATCCTACGAACGCCAATTCCGCGCCCTCGCCGCCGGAGCGCAAGTCGTCATCGGCACCCCCGGACGCGTCATGGACCACATGGAACGCGGCACCCTCAAGCTCGACAAACTCAGCATGGTCATCCTCGACGAATGCGACCGCATGCTCGACATGGGCTTTCGCGACGACATCGAGCACATCCTCAAATCCGTGCCCGAACAGCGCCAGTCGCTCTTCTTCTCCGCTACCATGCCGCGCGAAATTCGCGACATGATCAGCCGCTTCATCCCCAACCCCGCCTGGGTCAAAATCGAAACCCAGATGCAAAGCGCGCCGCAGGTGGACCAAGTTTATTTTGAAGTTGATCGCCGCTCCAAACTCGAAGTCCTCACGCGCCTCATCGACCTCAACGATTTTCGCTACGGCATCATTTTCTGTTCGACCAAAATCATGGTCGATGAACTCGACGAAAACCTCCACGCCCGCGGCTACGCGTGCGACCGCCTGCACGGCGACATCACGCAAGCGCAACGCACGCGCACCATGGAAAAATTCAAACGTCGCGGTTTCGAATTTCTCATCGCCACCGACGTTGCCGCGCGCGGGCTCGACGTCGACGACCTCGAAGTCGTTTTCAATTTCGACCTCCCCAACGACGCCGAGGACTACACTCACCGCATTGGCCGCACCGGCCGCGCCGGACGCAAGGGCAAGGCATTCACTTTCGTTTCCGGACGCGAACTCTGGAAACTCCAAAGCATGGTGCGCTTTGCGCGACTCGACATCCGCCGCGAACGCGTTCCCTCGCTCGACCAAGTGGAAGAGGCGCGCGAAAACGTATTCTTCGAAAAACTACGCGCCACGCTCGACGCCAAAAAATTCCGTCCGCAAGACCGCTTCATCGACCGCCTTCTTGAACAAGGTTATCCCAGCACCGACATCATTGCCGCGCTGCTGCACTTGATGCAGGGGGGGGGGGGGGGGGATAAACCCGCTCCATCGACTGTTCCTGCTAAATCTTCCGCCCGTTTCGCGCCTCCTCCCGCACCTCCCGCCTCTCCCGCCTCTCCTGCCTTTCCCGAGCCTTCGGCCCCCGCCGCCTCTGCCCGACCCGCACGTTCCGCATCGCGTTCAAAACCACCCCGCGAAGCCGACATCCCAGACTACACGCAGGGCGAACTCCCCGCAGGTGACGATTTTGCTGACGATGCCCGCGCCGACGCCGGCTCCTCGCGTCCCAAAAAAGCGAAATTCGAACGCGCCGCCCGCACGGGCCGCGAACCCGGATTCACGCCGGTGTTCTTCAATGTTGGACGCAAACAACTCATCACCCCCGCCGATCTCGTGGGCAAAGTCGCTGGCGTTACCCGCCTGCCTGCCGCCGTGGTCGGTGCGATCGACATCCACCAACGCCACACGCTGGCCGATATCGCAGACGAGCACGTGGATCTTGTCGTGAAAAAACTCACCGGCATCCGCATCAAAGGCGAATCCCTCCAACCCATGCGTGCGAGCGATGCTTCGTGAAAAATTAAGCAATAATTGCCGATAATTGCCAACAATCGCAGACATCAACGTTGACCCGCTTCGCCAGTAGCGGTTTGTTTCTCCTTTTCTCCCCTATGCAAGAGATCCCCGTTCAATCCCTCGATCCACGACTTCAGAAACAAGTCGAGAATGCCCAGATCGCTCTCCAGCGCGGCAATTTCGACTACGTTGTCGAGCTTTGCTCGCAGGTCCTCAAAAACGCGCCCGGCTGCCTGCCCGTCCGCCGACTCCAGCGCATCGCGTTGATGAGAGGTCTCGAAACGAAGAACAAAGCCGTCGTCAAAGCCCTTGGCTCCATGACCCAGGTGGGCTTCCTGTTCGCCAGTAAGAAAGATCCTGTCAAGGTGTTGGAAAACGCGGAGCGGATGCTCATTGCCGACCCGACCAATACCGGTGCCCTGAAACAGATGGCCGATGCCGCCACGGCGATCGGCCTCCATGAGACGGCCGCCTTTGCCTGGGAATGCATCCGCGACCTCCAGCCCAAAAACCACAAAACCCTTGTCACGCTGGCGGAGATGTTCCTCGCCGCCAAAAAACCAATCGAAGCCCTCAAGGTGGCCGACGAACTCCTCCGCCACAAACCGCAGGACGGCGAAGCCCTCGCCCTGATGCGCCGCGCCTCCGTCGCGCAGACGATGGACAAGGGCAAATGGGAAAACAAAACCTCGTTCCGCGAAAAACTCCGCGACGAAAAACAAGCCGTCTCGCTCGAACAGGCGTCCAAGGTCATCACCTCCAGCGAAATGACGGAACGCCTCGTCGAAGAGGCCAAGGCGCGTCACGCCGCCGAGCCGGAAAACCTCAACCACCTTCGCGCCATCATCGACGGTTATCGCCGCCTCGGCGATTCCGCCTCCGCGCTCGAATGGGTGCGCAAGACCGTGCAGATTCCCGCCGCCGCCGCGGACGCCTCGTTTGAGAAACTCGCCACCGAGCTTGAGATTGAGCTGTTGGAAAAAACCGTGCGCGAAGCCGAGCAAGTCGTTGAAGCCACTCCCGATGACGAGGCTGCGAAGTCCGCGCTTGAGACGGCGAAGACCACTCTCTCGCAATTCCGCCTCAAAGAAGCGCAAGACTACTGCGAACACTATCCCAACGACTACGCCGCGCGCTTCAACCTCGCCAATCTTTACTACGAGGCAGGCGACTACGAAGACGCCATCGCCAACTACCAGCAGGCGCAGAAAAATCCCAAGGTGCGCATTCATGCCCTGGCCGGCATGGGCAAATCCTTGAAAGCCCGCCGCATGTTCGATCTGGCCATTGCGCAGTTCCAGATTGCGAAGGGCGAATTGAGCATCATGGACGACCTCAAGAAGGACGTCATTTATCAACTTGCCGAGTGTTACGAATCGATGGGCCGCACGGACGACGCCATCACCGAGTTCAAGCTGATATACAGCGAAGACATCGGCTTCCGCGACGTAGCCGACAAGATCAACGCCTACTATTCCAACCGCTGAGCGGTCGCTCCTTCCCGGTTTTGTTTCCCGGCTTGCGCGCAACAGGCCGCCTGGCAATTTTGCCCGGTTTATGAAACGCAATTTTATTACAACTTCGTTCCGCATCCTGCTCCTCGCCCCTGTGCTGGGCCTTGGGTTGTTCATCACCGGTTGCGCCACGGTGCAGGATACCGGACGCAAACAACTCCTGCTCACCTCGGCTGACGAGGAGGCGAAGATGGGCATTCAGTCCTTCGACCAGATCAAGAAAGAGGAAAAAATCTCCACCAACGCCGCGACCAACGCCCGCATCCAAAAAATCGGCAAACGCATCGCCGCCGCCGTTGGACGCGACCTGCCCAACGCGCAGTGGGAATTTGTCGTATTTGACTCGCCCACCGTGAACGCCTTCGCGCTCCCCGGCGGCAAAGTCGGCGTTTACACCGGCCTCATCAAACTGGCCTCCAGCGACGACGAAATCGCAACCGTAATGGGACACGAGATCGCCCACGTTTCCTGCCGTCACGGCGGCGAGCGCATGTCGCAGCAGATGGTTGCGCAACTCGGCGGCGTCGCCCTCGCGCTCGGCACACAGAACAGCCAATATCAGGCACTCTACGCGCAAGCCTACGACACCGGCTCGCAACTCGCCATCATGCTCCCCTACTCGCGCAAACACGAGACCGAGGCCGACGAAGTGGGCCTCCGTTACGCCGCCAACGCCGGTTACGACCCGCGCGCAGCTGTCACCTTCTGGCAAAAAATGGCCGCCCAAAGCGCCGGTCAGGAACCCTTGCCGATCCTCTCCACCCACCCCTCCAACGCCGACCGCATTTCCAATCTGCAACGCCTCGCCCCCAGCCTGATGCCGACCTACGAAGCCGCCCGCGCCCGCCTCGGCAACTGACAGAAATAAGCTGACAGAAATAAGTGGCGCGGGCGTCCCGCCCGCATTCTGTGTTGAAGAAGCGGGCGAGACGCCCGCGCCACTTTATCATGCTCTTCAAACTCCACGCCGACTACCAGCCGACGGGCGATCAGCCGCAGGCGATCGAAGCCCTGGTAAACTCGATCCAGGCGGGCAACAAACACCAGACCCTCCTCGGCGTCACCGGCTCGGGCAAGACGTTCACCATGGCCAACGTCATCGCCCGCTGCGACCGACCCACGCTCATCATCTCGCACAACAAAACACTGGCGGCACAGCTTTACTCGGAGTTCAAAAACTTTTTCCCCGACAACGCCGTCGAGTATTTCGTTTCCTACTACGACTACTACCAACCCGAGGCCTACATCGCAGCGAGCGACACCTACATTGAAAAAGACTCGTCCATCAACGAGGAGATCGAACGCCTGCGCATCTCCGCCGCCAGCTCGCTCGTGTCACGACGCGACGTAATCGTCGTTGCCTCCGTCTCCTGCATCTACGGCCTCGGCTCGCCCGAAGATTTTCAGGCCATGCGCATCCAACTCCGGCGCGGCGACGCCTTTGGTCGCAACGTCCTGCTCACGCGCCTCGTGGAAAATCTCTACGAACGCAACGACTACGACCTCAAGCGCGGCGCCTTTCGCGTGCGCGGCGACGTGGTGGACATCATGCCCGCCTACCTCGAACAAGGTCTGCGCGTCGAATTTTGGGGCGACGAAATCGAAGCCATGAGCGAGTTTGACCCGCTCACGGGCAACGTCATTCGCGCGCTGGAACAATTCGATCTGTATCCTGCCAACCAATACGTCACATCGAAGGACAAACTCGACGCCGCGCTCAGCGCCATCCGCACCGAACTCGACGAACGCGTGGCCTTCTTCGAGCGCGAAGGCAAATATCTGGAAGCGCAACGCATCCGCATGCGCACCAACTACGACTTGGAAATGTTGCAGGAAATGGGCTTCTGCAACGGCATCGAAAACTACTCGCGTCACCTCGCCGGACGCGCCGCCGGTGACCGTCCCATTTGCCTCGTGGATTTTTTCCTCAAGGATTTTCTGCTCATGATCGACGAGAGTCACGCCACCGTGCCCCAGATCGGAGGCATGTACAACGGCGACCAAGCGCGAAAACAAAATCTGGTGAGTTTCGGTTTCCGCTTGCCCTCGGCGCTCGACAACCGTCCGCAATCGTTCGCCGAGTTTGTGTCGATCACCGGACAAACGCTCTACGTGTCGGCCACGCCCGCAAAATACGAATTGGAAAAATCCACCGTTGTAGCGGAACAGGTGATACGCCCGACCGGATTGCTCGATCCCGGAATCGACATCCGCACGACCAAGGGACAGGTCGAAAACTTGATCGCCGAAGCGCGTCGCGCTGTGGAGGCGGGCGAGCGTGTGCTGGTCACGACCTTGACCAAACGTTTGTCGGAAGACCTGACAGCGTTCCTGCGCGAGTCGAAGATTCGCGTCGAGTATTTGCACAGCGACATCGACGCGATTGAGCGCGTGGAGATCTTGCGCAATTTGCGACAGGGCAATTTCGACGTGCTCGTTGGCATCAATTTGTTGCGCGAGGGACTCGATTTGCCGGAGGTCGCGCTCGTGGCGATTTTGGATGCGGACAAGGAGGGTTTTTTGCGCAGCGAAACCTCATTGATTCAGACCGCCGGACGCGCCGCGCGTCACGAAAAGGGTCGGGTGATTTTTTACGCGGACAACATCACCGATTCGATTCGTCGGACGCTGGAGGTAACGCGTGTGCGTCGCGAAAAGCAGCTCGCTTACAATGCCGAGCACGGCATCACGCCGCGCAGTGTGAAGCGTGCCCAGCAGTCGAGTTTGCATGTGTATGACGGCAGTGGTGTGCGCGACACCGACGACGCCAATGTGTCGATGGTGGCCGAGGGTGACGGAGATGTGAGCGCGGTGATTGCGGAGCTTGAGGACGAGATGACCTTGGCGTCGTCGCAACTGGAGTTTGAGCGTGCCGCCGTGTTGCGCGACCAGATCACGGCCTTGCGTTCGGGTGATTACAAAAAGGCCTTTGCCAGCAAGCCGTCCGCAAAAGGGAAGGCTCGCGGCGCTTATCCAAAGTCGATCGGCAAGAAGTCGTGGCGGAAATAAGGAGGGCGGGTCTCCTGACCCGCCGACGAGGTTCGCGCGTGAGCGCGAGCCTCGCACTTCTGAAATCGGACGGATGGGCGCGGCTGCGCCGCGTCTGGCGGGTCAGGAGACCCGCCCTCCGGTTTCGAGGGTGATCCGGTAGCGACCCGCGACGAGCGCGATGGTGGGACGGGCGTCGGTGCCAGTGTCTGATGCGGTGCTGGCGCCGGGATGTTGTGTCCAAGGGCGTCCGTCGATCTGCACGGCGTCGAGCGTCGCGCCGGGGGGGAGGGGGGGGAGGACGAGAGCGCGAGTGTTGGCGGGAATTTCCACATCCCAGCGGAAACTGCGTCCGGTGCGACGCCAGGCGGAGCTGATGCGTCCGTAAGGTGACTCCAGTGTGGCGGAGGCATGTGTGAGCCGATTGTCCACATGCGGTTGCAGGCGGAAGACGCGATAAGCGGGGTGCTCCGGGTCGAGCGCAATGCCGGCAACCACCGAATAAAGCCATTCGCCAATGGCTCCGTACGCGTAGTGGTTGAAGGAGTTCATGCCGACTTCGCCGAAGCCTTTGTCGGGTGTCCAACTGTTCCAGCGTTCCCACATGGTGGTTGCGCCGTTTTTGACAGGGAAGAGCCACGAGGGATAGCTTTCGTTGAAGAGGAGGTTGTAGGCGAGGTCGGTGTGTCCGATGGCGGTGAGCACGGGGCCGAGCAAGGGCGTTCCAACAAAGCCGGTGGAGAGGTGCTGGGCGCGTCGGTCGAAGCAGCGTCGCAGGTGTTTGATGGCGAGGGGACGGAGTTTTTCGGGGAACAGGTCGAAGGCGAGGGCCAGCAAGTAGGCGGTCTGCGAATCGCCGGCGAGGCGGGCGTCGGCAGTGACGTAGGCGCGGTTGAAGGCGCGAACGATTTTCGCGTGCAAGGCATCGAAGCGTCGGGCGTCGGTATCTTTTTTAAGGATACGGGCAATGCGGACCATGAGTGCGGTGGTGTGCGCAAAGTAGGCGGTGCCGATGAGGTCGCAGGGCGTGGCGGCCCAACTGGGTTGAGTGACATCGGGGGCAAGCCAGTCGCCATAGGCGGTGTCGGGGCGGAGAAGACCGTCGCTGGTTTTTTCCTGGTATCCAATCCATCGTGACATGGCAGGATAGTTTTCCTCAAGGATGCGGATATCTCCGAAATGGCGATACATGACCCAGGGGCAGATGACACCGGCGTCGGCCCAGGCGGCGTTGCCGTTTTTGCGTCCGGGATACATGGAGGCGAGGACGTCGGGGGCGACGTCGGGATAGGCACCTTGGGCGTCTTGGTCGTCGGCGAGGTCGCGGGTCCATTTGCGGAAGAAAGTGGATACGTCGTAGTTGAAGGCGGCGGTGGGAGCGAAGACCTGCGCGTCGCCGGTCCAGCCGAGGCGTTCGTCGCGTTGCGGGCAGTCGGTGGGCACGTCGAGGAAGTTGCCGCGCTGGCCCCAGCGGATGTTGGACTGGAGTTGGTTGATGAGGGGGTGCGAGCAGGTGAAGTCGCCGGTGCGGGGCATGTCGCTGTGCCAGACGATGCCGGTAAGCGCGGAGGGGGGGGGGGGGGACTTGAGTCCGGTGATTTCGACGTAGCGGAAGCCGTGAAAGGTGAAACGGGATTCGTAGGCTTCCACGCCGCCGCCGCGACAGATGTAGGTGTCGGTGGCGCGGGCGGAGCGGAGGTTTTCGGTGTAGAGAGTGCCGTCGGCTTGGAGCATTTCGGCGTAGCGGAGGGTGATTTTCGTGCCGCGCGGGGCGCGTATCCGTAGGCGGACTACACCGACCATGTTTTGACCGAGGTCGTAGGTGTAGCGTTTGGGCGCGGGTTCGGTGCGGGCGAGCACGGGGAGTTCTTCGACGGGGCGGACAGGGGGCGTGTTTTTGGAGTTGAGTTGGATAGGTTTGAGTTCGGGTGTGGCGACGGGTGTCCAGCCGCGGGTGAGGTTGCCGAGGCGGGTGGCTTCGCTCCAGCGGGAGAGTTCGCGGCGGGCGTCGTAGGTTTCGCCGTGATAGAGGTCGGAAAAGAGGAGGGGGCCGGTGGTAGCGCGCCAGGTGGCGTCGGTTGCGATCCATTGCACGGTGCCGTCGGCGTTGACGATGCGGAGGGCGGCGAGGAGGGCGGGTTCTGTGCCCCAGTGTTGGCGGTGTCTGGGGGCTTGGGTCCAGCCGAGGTTGCCGGCATACCAGCCGTCGGCAAGGATGGCACCGATGGCGTTGTCTCCGGCTTGGAGGGCGGTGGTGACGTCGTAGGTGAGGTATTCGATGCGGTTGTTGTAGGAGGTCCAGCCGGGGGCAAGGACGTCGCGGCCTATGCGTTGTCCGTTGATCCAGGGTTCGTAGAGGCCGCGGGCGGTGATGTAGAGGCGGGCTTCGCGAGGGGCAGTGGCGAGGGCGAAGGTTTTGCGCAGGTGTGGGCAAGGAGCGAGTTCGTCGCCGGTAGGCGCGGGGCGGTCGAGGCTGATCCAGCGGGCACCGACGTTGCGCCACGCGGTTTCGTCGGTGGTGAGGAAAGCGGTTTCAAACCATGCGGTGGCGATGGCGGTGGGTTCGCCGGTGTGATCCCAGATGCGCAGGTTCCAGTGGTAACGGGTGTGGGCAGAGAGCGCGGGGCCAGCGTAGGGAACTAGATGGGAGTCGGCGGACTCGACGCGACCGGAGTCCCAGAGTAGTTGGGTGGTGTCGGTGGTGGTGGAGTTGGCGGATGCGGCGGCGATTTGGATTTGATACGCGGTCTGGCGGGCACCGATGCGGGAGTCGTTGAGTTTCCAGGAAAAACGCGGAGCGGTTTCATCGAGTCCGAGCGGGTTGACGAGCAATTCGCATCGGAGATCGGCGGGACGCGGGGAGGCGACGCGGTTTGGGCGGCGGGTGGTGACAGAACGGGTGGACATGCACGTCATCATAGCCGGCGAGGGTTGCGAGATGCCTTCATTTCTCGGCTCCCGTTTAGCAGAATCGGGCCACGTGCGCGCAAGGGCGCAGGATGCTGTTATTCGCTCGGTTCGAGTTCCATCCAGCGTCCGTAGATCACCCACAACAGGCACCAGGTGCCGAGAATGGCGGGGTTGTGCATCTGAAAATCAACCCACGAGTGGATCATCGTCATCACGAGCCCAAGCACGCCGACGAGCATGGGGATGCGCCGGATGATGTCGTTGCGCACGTAGGACACTCCCCAGTAGCCGAGCATGGCGGCAGGGAAGAGCAGGCCGACGATGCCGAGTTCGGCCAGGCCTTGCGCGTAGTCGTTGTGCGCATACTCCCAGCGCAGGTAACGGGGGCGTTTGGGGTTTCCGATGGTGTAGATTTCCGGGTACTGGCGCTGGTAGATGGGAAACATGTGCCGGAAACTGCCCGCGCCGGTGCCATAGATCAAGTTGTCCTCTGCCATGTCCAGGGTGGCCTTGGTGGCGGTGACACGGGACTGGACGGACATGTTGTTATCCTGCTTGAAGAGTCGTTCGATACGCTGGAGAGAACTCTCGATGTTGAGGTATTTGGCCGAGACGCCGATGAACACAAGGAAGCACACCACGATCAGCACACCGACGGCACGGTTGGGTGCTTCGGTCTTGCCGGCGATGCCCCAGATGATGGCCCCGATCACGAAGACAAGGATGAAGCCGATGAGGAGCAGGGCGGCGGCGCGGGAGTTGGAGAGAAAGGCGAGGAGTCCGCAGAGAACCGCGCAGAAGGCGAAAACAGGGGAGGGACTGGTGCGCTTGAGCCGACGCGAGGCGCGCAGGTAGTGCCACACCATCAAGACGCAGGCTGCGACGAGGATCAGGTTGAAGAAGGCACCGCCGTGATTTTTATAGAGGATTGTGGCGATCGGGGTGAGACCGGGTTTGATGTTGATGAGCCAGAGGATTTTTTTGGCTTCGGTCACGCGTTGCAGGATGCCGAGCACGGCGAGGACGGAGCCATTGACGACCACGACGCTCAGCAATGCGACGAGGACGGAGCGTCGCGTGATGCCGATCCAGACCGCGCAGGCCATCAGCCAGATGCCGCTGTAAATGAGGAGTACACGCCAGGGGTTGATGTCGCCAAACGGAGCATCCACCGATGCGGGCAGCCAGCTGATGGGGGAGGCGGGTTCCATCCACCAGCCGCGTTCGTCGCGCATGTAGGAGAAGGCGGGGTTGAGGGCTCCGATGAGGATGTAGATGAGAAACCCCAGTCCGATCCAGAAGATGGGGAAGCGCAGTAGCCGGGGCCAGATGACGAGGGTAAAGGCCGAGCCGGTGGGCGAGATGTCGGCATTGTAGCGCCGTTTCCAGAGGGCCAGGGTGATGGCCGCAACCGCCAGTCCGAACGCGATGCTCTGCCCCCAAATATACATGGTGCCGAGAGCCCAGGGCAGGAAGCACAGGTAAAGGCATGCGACAACGAGCAGCTTGAATTCCAGCGGATGGGCGGGCTTGGCAACGTTATCACCTCGGAATGACTGCATCGGTGTGCGCTCTTGGCGCTTGACGGAAATGGCTTGGGAATGACGCACGTTGAGCAGCGAATGCATTTTTCCCATCTGCGGGAAGCGGAAAGTGGCAGGGGGGGGGGGGGGGGGGAGGGGCAACAGTTGGCAACTGCCGGGACCGAAGGCCGGCAGTCTGTCAACCGTCGCTCAGCCGGACGCGTTTCGTCCGTCAGGCGTTTTTTTTCTTTTTCTCTGGCTGGGGGTGGAAGATTTCTTCGAGCGGCATGTCGGTGAGGCGCGTGATGCCACGGAGAAGCTGCCACAAGGCGACGATCAGCATAGCTGTGCTGGGCAGGGCGATCACGGGCCAGCTTAGGAGATTCATCTTGGCCAGTTGTCCGTTGAACTCGGGCGTGCCGGACGTGCTGGTAATGATCCAGCGGGCAAGGAAGTAGTTGAGCACGGCGCTCACGAGGAAGCTCAGGAACACCAGATAGCTGGCTTTGCGCAGGAGTTGGTTAAAGGCACCCTGATTGTTGCGGGAGGCGAGGGCGGCTTCGACTTTGGGCACGTTGATGACTTGGTCGTTGTAGAGAAACTGGCGGATGAGGGGGCGGCGGCTCTTCATTGAGGCCAGCACGGCCAGAGCAACGATGGTCGGCACGGCGGCCTCTTTGACGGCGAACCAGATGGGATCGAGCTTCATCAGCCCAAATATCCCCGTGGCCAGTGTGCCGACCACGCCGATGATCGACACGAAGTTGGCCGTGCGCCGCCGCATGTAGTCCATCGCGCCGTAGCCCAGCGGGAACGCCAGCGCGATGACCAGCGCCAGATGGGGACCGAGACGTTCGGGAGCGCTCAGCTTGGCGAGGATGAAAAAGGGCAGTCCGATATTGCAGACCAGATTGATGAGCAGGTTCTCGCGCTTGGGCGGCGTGGAGGGTGCCGGGGGGGGAGGGGGGGGGGGGGGGGGCAGGGTGGTTGTGTTCATATCCATATCCATTCGGCGTTCCGTGTTCGGTGTTCAGCGGTCGGTGTTTTCTGGCATCCCAAAAACAATAAACCCCGCCGGGCTGCGGCAGGGCTCGATGACAGACAGTTGGGAGAAATGTCCGAGTGGGACGGTTGAGTGGCGCGGTCCCTTATTTGGCGAACACCGTCTTGGCGACGTGCGACTTGGCACGGGCGGCGGCGTTTTTGTGCACGACACCTGACTTGGTGGCCTTGTCCATGGCAGAGGCGTAGGCAGCGGCGGCGGCCTTGGCTGCTTCCTTGTCCTCACCGGCAGAAGCTTTTTCGAACTTCTTGTGCAGGGTTTTGAGGCGGGTTTTGACGGCCTTGTTGCGAGTGGTGAAGCGCGCGGTTTTACGGGCGGCTTTGATGGCGGATTTGGTGTTGGCCATAACGTGTTCTATAAATGTAAACCGCAGAGCAATCCAAAGCAGGCGAGGTGAGTCAAGGGTTGTTTCAGAGGATTTTGCAGATGGCACCATTGTTGTGCTGTTGGTTGTTGCGTTGCGCGCTTGCGCCCGGCGCGGGTTTTTGCGGCCATCGGACCCCAATATGCGCATCACCGGCCTTGCTCTCGTTCCGCCACCCACCGCCGCCGACCAGCCCAAGGTCACGCCCGAACTGCTGGCCTCTGTCCTCGCCCGCTACTCGCGCTCCAACGACGGCCTTGCCAATATCCTCTCCAAAGTCGATCTCGCCAACCCCGACGCCTCCATCGACCGCATCCTCAAATTCGTCGATTACGGCCACGCCTCCATCGGCGGCCTCACCGGTGGCATCGCCATCGCCCTCGATGACGTGTCGATGTGGCTCGCATACAAAATCTTTGAAATTGCCCAGATGGCCGACGGCCAGGAGTCGTCCACCCGCTACATAACCCTTGCCCCGTCCAGCCTTCCCGATCCCGCCGACATTGGCATCCCCGCCGATCTGGCCGCGCGTTGGACGGAAGTGATGGCTCGCGCCTTCGCCACCTACCAAGCCGAATATGCCCGGCTCGATGCCCTTGGGGAGAGCGAACCTCACCGCGTCCGCATCCCCGCCGGGGCCAAGCCCGCCGTCGTCACCCGCATCCGCAAAAACTACGCGCTCGACCGCGCCCGCTATTTTATTCCCTTTGCCACGCGCACCAACCTTGCCCTTGTGCAAACCTCGCGCATGTGGGCTCAGACCGTCAAAACCCTCGCGTCGCTCCCGCAACCCGAAGCCCGTGCCGCCGCCGATCTGCTCCGCGCCGAACTGGTGAAACAATCCCCGCGCCTCACCCGCCACAGCACCGCCGACGCCTCGCACGAAGCGCAGGCCGCCCAAGAACTCGCCATCTCCTGCCGACTCGGCCTCGCCCGCCTGATGACCGCGCCACTGGCCGACCAGACGTGGGTCCACGTTGACCGCGCCGCCGCGCCCTTTCTCGCCGAGGAGCAATCCATCGCCGACGCCCTTCGCCACCGCGCCAACCGCTACGGTGCGCAAGGCACCGCGACCCGCCGCATGCGTGTCACCTTTGCCTGGAACAACCTTGCCATCGCCGAACTCCGCGACCTCAACCGCCATCGCACCGGTTGCCGTTACACGCCGCTCATCCAAGCCGGCTTTTATCTCCCGCCTGAGATTCGCCATGCTGACCACCAGCGCCTTCTCGACGACCAGGCCGCGCTCACCCGCGAACTCCTCCAACGCGGTTCCCCGGCCTACACCTACTCGCTGCTCCTTGGCGCGCAGACGCCCTTCGAGCACGGCACCCATGCCGACAAATTTATTTACGAAGCCGAATTGCGCACCGGCATGGGCGCGCACTTCCGCTATGCCGAGCACCTGAGCGCGGCCCTGCGCGGCTTTTTCGAGCAAGTGCCCGAAGCGCGCGATTGGGTCGTGGAAGGCACTGCCGAACCCGAGTAGACCTTGTATCTGGTCGGAACCTTGCGAATTGGCAGCGGTCGATTTCCCTTCAACCCTGCTGCCAACTCATATCGGACGCAGTTTTATCGATAAACGACTTATGAAAATCCGAAACATCCTGACTCTCCTCACCGCCGCCCTTGCCGGTGCCACGCTCACTCTGGCCGTCATGGCCAAGGACGCCGCCTCCTCCAGCCCCCCCCCTCCCCCCCAGCTAAAAATAGACACCACTCCTCTCGCCAAAAACATCGGCGGAGTTGTTACCAGTTACGCCGACGTCCTCGACACCGCGCAAAAAGCCGTCGTTTCCGTCTATCCCTCCAAAACCGTCCGCTACACCCTGCACCCCTTCTATCGGCAACTCTTTGGCCGCAACGCGCCCGAAGACCGTGAAGAAAAACAACAAACCGGCATTGGCTCCGGCGTCGTTGTTTCGTCCGACGGCTACATCCTGACCAACAACCACGTCATTGACGGAGCCGACGAACTCAAAGTCGCCTTTGCCGACGGACGCGAATTCACCGCCAAACTCATTGGCACCGATCCCAAGACCGAAGTTGCCGTCATCAAAATCGACGCCACCGACCTGCCCGCCATCACCCTGGCCGACAGCGACAAAATCCGCGTTGGCGACATCGCCTTCGCCATTGGCAACCCCCTTGGCGTCGGCCAGACCGTCACCCAAGGCATCATCTCTGCCACCGGACGCACCGTTGGCATCCTTGCCAGTGAAGGCGGCTACGAAAATTTCATCCAGACCGACGCCTCCATCAACCCCGGCAACTCCGGCGGCGCGCTCGTTGACGCCCAAGGCCGCCTCGTTGGCCTCAACACCGCCATCGTCACTCCAACCCGGGGCAACATTGGCCTCGGCTTTGCCGTCCCCGCCAACCTCGCCGCCGGCATCATGCGCAGCCTCATTGAAACCGGCACCGTGCAACGCGGCTACCTCGGCGTTGCCGGCGAAGAACTCACCGACGAACTCGCCACCTCCCTCGATCTCAAAAAAGGCACCCGGGGCGTTATCGTGAACGACCTCCCCGCCGACGGTCCCGCGGGCAAGGCCGGTCTGCGTCGCAACGACATCATCACGGCCATTGACCAAAAAAACATCACTGTCTGGACCGACCTGCGCCTTCACATCAGTTCCCTTCCCCCCGGCACCGAAGTCACTCTCAAATACCTGCGCGACGGCAAAGAGCGCACTGCCAAGATCAAGCTCGGCTCCCTTGACGAAGCGGCTGGCGATGAACTCCTTCCCGGCGTCCGTGGCGAGCCGCTGGGAGACAAAGACCGCAGCCGTCGCTTTAGTCAGGGCGATAGGGGACTCACCGGCGTCATCGTCATCGAAGTTGCGGACAACTCCCCCTACGCCGGACGCATCCCCGAAGGACTCGTGATTGTGGAGATCAACGGTAAGTCCGTCACCGATACCGCCTCTGCCAAGGCCGCCCTCCGCAAAGGGCAGAACCAGTTCCTTGTGTATTTCCGCAATAACTACCAACGCCTCATCGTGTCGGTGAAATAAACAGGGAGGCGGCGGTCGAAAACCGCCGCTCCGTTGACTCCAGTCTGGAAAACCAGTGCGTGGGGCACTTCGCTCGCGTCCATGTGCGCTCGCAGATCGTCTTCGTTTGGCAAAAGCTCTCGCTCCTCGCGTTCCAGACGCGGCGGAGGTGGCGTGTGGCAGCGGTTGATTCGCCGGACGAAACTCGGCGGCTGGGTGACGCTTGCCCTCGGCGTGACGCTGGGCGTGTGGTTTGCCTTCCAACCTCCGGCCCGACAGCAGGAAGTCACGCGGCTGGCGCGCAACACCTTTGACCGCCAGAAAAAGATCAACCTTTTCCAATTCGCGGGCGACCTCTGGCGGCTCTATTATGGACAGGATTTTGTTGCGATCACGACCGCTGCACCGGGCGACCACACGTTCATCTACGGCGGCGTGCCGCGTTCGCCGGGGATCGATCATCAACTGCGCACGTTGACCAACACCGCCTATGTCGTCGGCTACTCGGATGTGCTGGGCAATCCCGTGTGGGCGGCCTATCGCATGAGCGACATCTCGCCTCTGCCCGAGCCTGCGGCGCGTCCCGAAACCTTCGATGTGGACGCCCGCACCATCGCCCGCATCACACCCGGCGACTACACCGGGAGCGGTTACGACCGGGGGCATCTCGCGCCCAATTACGCCATCGCCACGCGCTACGGTGAGAAGGCGCAGCGGGAGACGTTTTTGATGAGCAACATCATCCCGCAACGTCACTCGCTCAATGCGGGATTGTGGAAGCAGCTCGAAATGAAAATCGCCGTCAACTATCCCGCCCGTTTTGGCGAGGTATGGGTGCTGGCGGGCCCGGTTTTTGGCCCGAAACCAAAGACGCTGCGCGGCGGCGTGGCAGTGCCCGAGGCGTGCTACATGATCGTGCTCGACGAGAGCGACGGACGCCTGCGCTGCCAGGCGTTTATCTTCCCGCAAAACGCGGAGGGCGACATGGGGCGTTATCTCGTGACGATCGACGAGATCGAGCAGCGCACGGGACTGGATTTCCTGCACGAACTGCCTGGCGAGGCCGAGGCCCTGCTCGAATCGCGTCGCGCCGACAGCGTGTGGTAACGGTCGCCGCCAATGTTTACCGTCCGCCCTTGCCGGCGAGCATGACGTGCACGGTTTTGAGGACGATGGCCGCGTCGAGCAGGAAGGAAAAATGGCGGATGTAGTAGAGATCGTATTCGAGCTTGCGCAGGGTGTCGTCGATGCCGGCGCCGTAGGGATAATTGATTTGCGCCCAGCCGGTGATGCCGGGGCGGACGAGGTGGCGGAAATGGTAGCACGCGATGCGGCGCTCATAGTCGGCCACGAGCACGTCCCACTCGGCGCGCGGCCCGATCATGCTCATGTCGCCTTTGAGCACGTTCCACAGTTGCGGAAGCTCGTCGAGGCGGCTGGCGCGCAGGAACCTGCCCAGACGGGTGATGCGGCTGTCGTTCTTCACGGTGTAGTTGCCGCCGCCGCCCGGCGAACTGGCGCCCTCCGGGGCGGGACGCATGGTGCGCAATTTGTAGAGCGTGAAGGGCACGCGATTGCGGCCAATGCGTAGTTGTTTGAAAAATACAGAACCGCCGTCCTCCCACTTGATGGCGATGGCGGCGGCCGCGATGAAGGGCGCGCCGAGGACGAGCACAAACAAAGAGAGGGCGATGTCGCTGAGGCGCTTGAGGTGGTTGAACACCGGAACGCGCGCCATCTTGAATCCCTCCTGAAAAAGCCAGGTGAGATTGAGCCGGTAGAGGGGAATCTTGCGCCAGTAAAGCTGATGAAAAAGCTCCAGCGTGTAGGTCGGCACGCCCTCAAAATAGAGTTCCTCCAGGCGACGCGACACGTCGGGCGGGAGGGAGCGGCCGGTCTCGCGCAGGACAACGGCTTCGACACCGAGGCGTCCGGAGGTGATGTCCTCGATGAGGTCGCCAAGGAGCGGGCGTCCGTCGTCGGGTCCGTCGTCGGGTCCAAGCCGGGCGTAGCGGATTTCGCGGTCGAGTTGCAGCCGCGTGGCTTCCACGGAGAACACGTCGGCGTCGGCTCCGGCGTAGATGACGAGGCGCTTGGCGCGGCGGCGCTGGAGTTTGAGATGGAGAAGCCGGCGGGTGAGGAGCGTGGCCGGGGCGATGATAAGAAACGAGAGCCCGACGACGGCGCGGCTTTGCTGCAACGGATAGCCGGCGGGCACGAAGACGAAGGTGATGAGAAGCAGCGCGATGGTGGCGGCGAAGCAGGCAAGGATGTGCTGGCTGAGGTAGTCGGCGGAAAGAAAATCGGTGCGGGAATTGTATCCGTCGATCAGATGCAGCGCGGCAAGCAGCAGCAGGAACGGCACGAGCAGGGGCCAGAGCAGGGGCGTTTGCCACGAGGTGATGCCACGCAGGATGGCCACGAAGTTGATGAGAACAAACACGGAGAGCAGGTCGCCGAAAATCAGCGCGGTCGTGAAGGGTCGTAGGGCTTTCATGGTGAAAGTGGCGTGAAGGGTTAACGCAGTGCTTTTCCCCAGGCATCGAGTGCATGCGGGAAGGCGTGGGCGCGGGCAAAGGCGAGGGCGGAGCGGGCGGCGGTGTCGCAGGCAGCGGGAGCGAGTGGCGTGTCGATCCAGCGGCGGAGCGCCCGGACGAAGGCGGCGGTGTCGTGAGGCGGGGCGGCGAGGCCGAGTTGGTTGCGCTCGACAAGCCGGGTGAGTTCGCAACCGGCATGGCCGGCAAAAAGCACGGGGCGGCCAACGGCGGCGATACCGTAGAGCTTGCTGGGAAAGACGAGGTGTTCGCAGCCTTCGCGCAGCGTCACCCAATGGGCGTCGGCGGCGGCCAGTGAGACGGCGAGGTGCTGGCGCGGTTCGTGCGGGCGAAAGACGACGTTCTTCAGACCGCGGGCGGCGACGGTGCGTTGCAGCCAGGATTTGCGTGCGCCTTCACCGACGAAAATGAATCCGAAGCGCGGGTCGTCACGAAGCGTAGCGGCAACGTTGATACAGGGAGTGAAGTCATGCACGCGACCGAGGTTGCCGGAGTAGGCGACGATGAAGCGGGGGCCGTTGGTCTGGTCGTCGAGTGCCCAACGTGCACGCACGGCGGCTATGTCTTCGGGCGGCGGAGGGGTGAGCCCGGCGGGGGCCCAGTTGGGGATGATGGTGAGGCGGCCGGGCGGCACGCCGCGGGCACGAAGGAGCGCGGCCATGTCCTCGCCGAGTGTCACGCAGCGGGCGGCGTCGCGCCATGCGCGGTCGCGGCGCGGGCGAAGCAGGGAGACGAGCGGGAGCGCGGGCCAGCCGGGACCGGCGGCGGAGAGGAGTTCGGGGTAGATGTCCTGCGTCCAGTGGATGAGCCGGGCTCCGCGCGCGTGGCAGGCCTGCGCAGCGGTCACGCCGATGAGCGGCGGATCGGTGAGCGCAACGACGGTGTCGGAGGGCGTCAGCATGGCGTGCAATTGACGGAGCGCGGCGGCGCGAAAGGCGCGGAACTCCAGGACGCGCATAAAGCCGCGGCGGCGGGAAGGCGTACCGATGCGGTGAATACGAACATTGTTGCGTGTTTCGTTTTCCGGCAGCGAGGCGTCGTGGCGCGAGGCGACGACGGCGATGGCGTGCCCGCGTGCGGCCAGGCCTTCGGCAAGGTCGGTGAGGAGTTGCCCGGTGGCCGTCGTGGACGGGTGGTAGAACCGGTTGAGGAAAACGATCATGAGTGGCTAACTGATTTTGCGCAGGCGGCGGAGTTCGCGGGCGGATTCGCGTTCGTAGCCGGCGAGGAGGCGGCAGTAGGCGAGGCCGGGGGAGCCATCGAGAAAGCCTCGGCGAAGCAGATACTGGTAAATGAAGCGGATGGCGCCGCGTGCGGGAAGGCGGTAACTCAACTCTTTGAGCGCGCGGCGGCGTGCGAGGGCGTCGCGCGAGAGGAGGGCGCGCAGCAACTGGCGGGGCGGGCGGCAGGTGGCGGCGGCGTGGGCTGCTTCGGAACGGGCGTAGCGGGCGAGTTTTTGCGCAATGGTCTCCTCTGATTCGGAGGAAAGGTTATGATGGTAGTTTTCCCGGAGCCTGCCCATGCGCATGTCGGGCGCTTCACGCTGGCCGTGGCCGGCCTGAACAAAGCGGAAGCGTTTCCGGTGGATGAGGCGGGCCTGCCAGGCGGGATAGTCGGTGCAGTGCGGTATCCAGCGTCCGCGAAAAATCATGCGCGGTGCGATGTAATAGCCGTCGATGAGTTGGAGGTCGTCGGTGGCGAGGCGGACGCGGATTTCGTCGAGCAGGGCGGGCGTGAAGGTTTCGTCGGCGTCGAGGTGAAAGACCCAGTCGTGCCGGAAGTCGATTGTATCGGAAGCGTGGTTACGCTGTTGGGCGAAGTTGTGGAAGGGGTTGACGAAGACACGGGCCCCGGCAGCGCGCGCGATGTCGGCGGTGCGGTCGGTCGAGCCGGAGTCGAGCACGACGATGTCATCGCACCCGGCAATGCTGGCGAGGCACGCGGGCAGGTTGCGTTCTTCGTTGAGGGTGAGGATGACGGTGGAAAACATGGACTGCGCTGCGCTTCGGGGGGGGGGGGGGAGGGGAGGCGTTCAGGGTTTGGAGTTGAAGGTTGGAGCGAGTTGCCGATGGCGGAGGGTCACGAAGAAAAAGGTCCACCAGGTGGCGACGACGGCGGGGTTGGCGAAGGGAAATTCAAAAAATGAATACGCGACGATGAGCCCGCACCCGGAGGCGAGAAAGGCGGTGAAACCGTCGGGCGTTCGATGGCGGCGGATGACGTCGGTGAGGGGAAGGGCGATGGCGAGCAGGAGGAGGGTGGTGCCGACGAGGCCGGTTTCGGCGAGTGACTGGAGCCAGTCGTTGTGCGCTTCGTCGTAATAGGGACGGAGCCGGTCCGCGGTGGGGGTGAAGGTGTAGTAGGGGAGGAAGGTTACGGCATAGGTTTCGAGTCCGGTGCCCCAGATGAGGTGATCGCGGGCGAGATGCCAGGTGTCACGATAGAGTTCCGGGCGTCCGTAGCTGATGGAGTCGTTTCGAAACTCCGCGTATTGCCGGCGCGTGTCCTGCCAGCGGTCTTTGACGATAGGGCCGGCAAATTCGGTGGTGACGAGGGCTCCGATGCCGAGGACGGCGAGTGCGGCGAGGACGGGCCAGCGGCGGCGGGGAGCGGCGCGGAGCGCGAGGCGGAGTCCGGTGAGGGTGGCGGCGAGCAGGAGCAGGCCGGTCATGAGGGTGCTGCTGCGCGAGGTGCTGAGCGGCACGCCGAGGGCGATGATGGCTGCGCAGCAGAGCGAGGAGGGACCGATGGAGCGACCAAAGGGGGGATGACTGACGAGGCGGGACTGGCGGGCGGCGAGGGCGGCGAGTGCGAGGGCGGCGGCGACGTGGAGCGTGGCGAAGGCCCCCCAGTGATTGTGGTAGGTGAAGGTGGAGAACCAGGCGGGATTGCCGGTGATGAAGCGTCCGAACCAGGGACCGGCGGCTCCGAGAAATTTTTGCAGGGAGCCGAGCACGGCCAGCGCCGTGGCATTGAGAACGAGGACGAAGACGAGGAGCCGGAGGCGGGAGCGGTTTTGGACACAAAAGGCGAGGTTGAGGCCGGCGAGGTAAAGTCCGCCGAGCAGCCAGAGTTCAAGCAGACTGCGCGATGGATCGGCGGAGGAGGGCAGGGCGGCAAGGTGCGGGATGGGACGGAGGACCAGTGTATCGAAAAACTGGATGCGGGCGTGGCTTGGGTTGCACGCGCTGGCGATCACCATCGCGGCGAGGAGAAGCATCGGGGAGAGCCAGAGCGCGAGGCGGCGGAGGGTTTCGGGGGCGGTGCGGCGGCGGGCGGCGACTTCCCAGGCGAGCAGCGCGAGCGCGGGGGTGGCGAGGGCGGCGAGGAGGGGTTTGGCCCAGTCGATCTTGCCGCCGAGGAGCCAGGAGGCGGCGATGACGAGCAGTCCGGAATGGCAGAGGGAGAGGGTTTCGCGGCGGAGTTGCATGCAACGAGGGATTACGCGGTCTGTGCCAGCAGGGCCGGGCTCTGCTTTGAGAGTGTCGGATAAAAATCGAGCAGGCGGCGGGCGGTGGCGGTCCAGCTGTAGTTGGTTATCGAATACGAATGACCGCGGTCGCCGGTTTCGGTCAGGGCGTCGGGAGGGAGGGCGAGGGTGCGGTCGAGGGCGGCGGGGAAATCATCCCATGAGACGCACCAGCCGGAGCGCTCATGGTTGAGCGCGTGCCAGGGCGTGGTGTCGGTGACGAGGACGGGGACCCGGGCGGCGAGGCTTTCGACGATGGTCTGGCCGAAGTTTTCCGAGTGCGTGGGCAGCACAAAGAGGCTGGCGATGGCGTAGGGCGGGGGACGGTTGAGGCCGTTTTCGATGCACACGGAGTGTTGAGCGCCGATTTTGCCGGCGTAGTCGCGCAGGGTTTCTATGGTGTAGTGCTCGGGGATGCCGGCGATGAGGAGCGTCCAGCCGGGGCGGGCTTTGGTGGCCCAGAGTTGGATGAGTTCACGGACGCGTTTTTTTGGGTGAAAGCGTCCGTAGAAGAGCGCCACGCGTTTGCCGGCGAGCACCGGGCAGGCGGCGAGCCAGGCGCGGCGGGCCTGGTCAAGCGCGTTTGTCGTGGGGGCATGGATACCATTGGGGGCGACGCAAACGGATGCGCCGCCGCTGATGTCGGAGAAGTTGACGGCTTCGGCCTGGCTGGTGGCGTGCCATCCGGCGGCGGCCTCGATGGCGCCGGGGTGCACGAAGCGGCTGGCTAGTTTTTTGCGTAGGGCGTGGTGGTTGCGCGCCCAGGGTTCAAGCATGCCGCGGGGCGCGATGATGAGGGTGGAGCCGTGGCGGCGCGCGGCTGCGTGCGCGTAGTGGAGGGTGCGCAGCCAGAGTCCGTGATGATGGATGACGGCGGCGGGTGTGGATTGGAGAAAGGCGTTGAGTTCACGCGAACAGGCGAGGAGGCGCGGGGCGTTGCCGGTGGCGATTTGGAGCGTGATGCCGCCGGGGGGGATCGAGCGGGGGCGGTAATCGAGCGCGGCGAGGCAGACGCGAGCACCGGCTGCGGCCTGGGCGCAGGCAAGCGCCAGGACGGATTGCGAGGGGCCGCCGTGGGCGGGATCGAGGCTGGCTACGATGTGGAGGACGTCGAAGGACATTGCGGCAAGGGTTTGCGGGCGGGATTCAGAGGGTGGGTCCGGGTCGCGGGTGCAGGGGGCGGCAGGGGTGGCCGGCGCAGACGGTGCGGGGGGGCTGGTCGCGGACGACGACGGAACGGGCGCCGATGACGGCAAGTTCACCGATGGTGACGCCGGGACCGACAAACACGTCGGCGGCAAGCCAGGCGTTGGGGCCGATCTCGATGGGGGCGGTGACGAGTGGCATTTCCCAGCGGGTGAAATCGTGTGTACCCGCACAGAGATGACAGCCTTGGCTGATGTTGGCACCGCGTCGCAGGGTGATGGGGGCGAGGTTGTAGAGGCGCACGCGGCGGCCGATCATGGCGCGGGGTTCGAGCCGGAGTTTTGCAGGGAAATAAACAGTGGCGCTGGGGAAGATGACGACTTTGCCGGGTTCGGGGATGTCGGCGCCGAAGAGTTTCAATAGGAGGGCGCGCCAGTGGTGGCATTTTTCAGGCGTGGGGCGAAAGAGCAGGGTTTCGACGAGTTGCCAGAGGCGTTGTTTGAGCACTTCGGCGCGCGGCCAGGGCGAGGCGCAGCCTTGGGCCAGAAAGGGCGGTTCGCCGGGATCGGGTTGGGAGGAGGGCATGGACCGGGTTTAGGGTTCAGGGTTTGGAGTTTAGAGTGGTGAGGTCGGCTTCGAGTTCAGCGGCGAGGGCGTCGTAGTCGAAATGGCGGGCGGTGGCGCGGGCGGCGGCAGCGAGGGTGGCGCGATCAGAGGGGTTGCGGAGGAGGATCGTGAGTTGCGCCGCGAGGGCGTCGTCGGGATTGGCGGAGCGGTGGTCGAAGAGGAGTCCGTTGACGCCGGGGAGAATGAGGTCGCGGTAGCAGGGCAGGGCGGAAAGCACGGGAGCGGCGCCCGCTGCCATCGCCTCGATGGGGGCGACGCTCAGGCCTTCGCCCTGCTCGGCGCGAGTGGGGTAGCAGAAGATCGAGAGGGTCTGGTAAAATTGAGCGAGCGCCGCGGAGTCCCAGGCGGGAGGGAGGAAGCGGACGCGGTCGGCAATGCCGTGCTCGCGGGCGAGGGCAAGGAGGGCGTCGCGGTGGGCCTCGCCGCCACCGCCGTCGGCGGGCGTGACGGGGCCGATGAAGACGATTTCCCAGGGGGGCAACTCGCGGTCGCGGGCGAGGAGAGCGCCGGCGCGGATGAGTCCGTCGAGGCCTTTTTCGGGATGAATGCGTCCGGCGTAGCCGATGCGGAGAATCGGGGCGGCGGCGGATGGCGGTTGCGGGGCGGGGGACTGGAGCGCGTGCCAGTCGATGCTGTTGCGGAGGATGCGGAGGCGGTTGTTGGTATCGGGATTTTCGTGACGAACACGCGTGGCGACGGCTTCGCTGGTAGCGTAGATGCGATCGAGTTTTCCGTAAAGGCGCACCTGGCCCTTGGGCATGCGGCCGAGGACCACGGTGACAGGCGCGCGGTGGCGCAGGCCGGGCATGCGAAGGAGGATGGGGAGGGTGACGTTGTGCGAAATGACGAGCGCATCGGGGGGGAGCGCGCGGCGCAGGCGCAGGCTCCAGCGGAGGTCAAGGAGGAGGTTTTGCCAGAGGCGGGGGCAGTGGTCGCGTCCGGGAAGGCGGCGGATGCGGACGCCGTCAATTTGTTCCTCATCGGGCCAGTCGGGCCAGGTGCGGGTGAAGAGGGTGATGTCGTGTCCGCGCGCGGCGAGGCGGCGGGCGAGAGCAAACCAGATTTTTTCCGTGGCTCCGCCGCGCGCAGGCGGGACAGGGAGAAAACAGCCGAAGGTGATGGCGATGCGCATCGGGGTTTAGCGTTCAGTGTTCAGGGTTTGAGGTTTGAATTTGAGATTGAGGCGAGCACGGCGAGGAGTCCGTCGGTGGCAGCGGCGTAGCTGCAACGGGCGGCGCGGGACTGGGCGGCAGCGCCAATGCGGGTGAGTTCGGAGGCGGGGAGAGCCAAGATGTCGCGGAGTGTGGCGGCGAGGGCGTCGGGGTGGTCGGCGGGAAAAACCCAGCCGGTTTGCCCAGGGATAACGAGGTCGCGCTGGCAGCCGACGACATCGCTGACGAGCGCGGGGCGGGCGAGGTGCATGGATTCGTTGACGGCGAGTCCCCAGGTCTCATGGCGGCCTTGCGAGGGGAGAGCAAAGACGTCGCCCGCGAGGTAGATCGCGGGCATTTCAGACTGGTTGGCGAAGGGAAGAAAATGCACGCGCGGGTCGTCGTTGGCGTGCTGGCGGAGGGTGTCGGCGAGGGGACCGTCGCCCGCGAGAATGAGATGCGCACCGGCGGCGGGCGCAGTCTGAAGGAAGGCGGCGAGGAGGAGATCGGGGCGTTTTTTGGCGGTGAATTTTCCGGCAAAGAGGATGACCCGGTCGTCGGGTGCGATGCCGAGGCGGGCGCGGAGGGCGGCGGCGGAGGCGAGGCGGGCGGGCGTGACGGTGAAGTGCTCCTGGTTGACGCAGTGCGGGGCATCGAAGATTTTTTTGTCGGGCACGCCGTAGTGGCGGAAATAGTCGCGGTTGGCGGAACCGACGGCGAGGAAGGCGGCAAAGCGCGAATAGAGGGCGCGGAGGGCGAGGCGTTTGATCGCAGCGGCGGCGGGGGACCGGCTGGGCGCGCCGCCGAGGAGATGCGAGTCGCCGCGAAAGAGGAGCGGAGTGCGAAGGAGCCCGGCGGCGCGGCGGGCAATGAGCGCGAGGTGGGTGCGATAGTTGTATCCAAAAAGCAGGACGGCGTCGGGCTGAAAGGCGGTGAGGCGGGCGGGGAGGTCGGGGTTGCGCAGGCCGGAGAAGGTGTTGGTCGAGGGATGGGCGGAGAGGTTGGGCACGAACTCGTGTTCGTAGCCGGAGAGCAGGTCGGTGTCCCAGACAAGGGTGTGGCCGAAACCGGGGTCATGGCGGGGGCGGCAGCCGGCGTCCCAGAGATAAAAGACGCGCAGGCGGAGCGCGGTGCGCGCGGCGATCCAGCGAAACCACGGGCTGTAGTACTGCACGGGATGCGAGAGGACGACGGCGAGTTTCATATCAGGAAGCGGCGGGCGAGGTGAGGCGCGAAGACGACAACCACCACGGCTTGAAAGAGAGAGGTGAGCCAGATGCTGAGGGTAAGTTCGTTTTGAAACGACCAGGTCATGAGCACGACAAGGAGGATGCCGCCGGGGGCAAAGAGGGGGCTGCAAGCGCCCCAGCCGGTGAATTTGCGGAAGAGGCAGCCCATGAAGGCGCCGATCAGCGCCATGCCTGCGTAACCGAAATTCGCATACGCCTCGGCGGGCAGGCCGATGGCGATGGTGGTGCGTTTGGTTCCCTCTTCGTCGATCATGCCGTAGTAGATGCCGATGGTGTGGGTGGAAATGTGTCCCACGGGTTTGCCGGGCCACAAAAAACGGGGCACGAATTGACCGGGGGTATCGGCATAGGTTTTGCCGTAGAGGTAGGGCCTAGGGTATGGCGTCTGGTCCACGATGAGGCATACGATCTGGAAGAGCGAGGCGCGATCCACGAGGCTGGCAGGCTCTTCATCTTTCGACTGGCGGGCGTGCAGACTGAGAGAGAACCACTCTTGGTAAAACGCGGGCAGGGTGGCCACGGCGAGGGGGGCTCTGGGCAGGCCGGTGGTTTCGTCCCAGTGGCGCTGACGCATCGCCGACTTGCCTTGGTGCAGGATGCCGAAGAGCGCGAGGGCGAGGATGCAAGGCACCCAGGGAATCCGGCGGTTGCTCGAAGTGTAGCCCAGGATGGCGAGGATCACGGTGGCCATGCTTGTGATCATGACGAGTGAACTGAGATTGAGGAACAACTGGGCCAGGATGGCGGCAACGAGGGAGAAGCGATCGTGCTTTGGCAGTTGTCCGAGCCCCCAAAGGCGGCTGAGGGCGAAGACGGCGACGATGCCGACGCCGTAAAAAACCGCGCGCAGCACGCCGATGAGGCTGGTGGGAATGAGGTCGGTGAAGAGGTTGATCCAGATGTAAACGATCCATACGCAGAGGCCGGCGGTGAGCCAGTGGGTGGCACGGCTGGAGATGATTTCGCTGGTCCAGAATGGAGTTGTCCGGGGTCTGACAGGCGTGCCTTTGAAGGCGAGGAGAGCCGCGGTTTGGAAAGCAATGATGGCGGCGGCGGCCTTGGAAATTGTGTCGGTGGAAACTCCTGCCAGGCCTGCGTGGGCACCAAGGAGCGGCACGGCATAGGCGGGAATCACACCGAGCATAAAAACCTCGAAAACCGGGAAGTGATATTCACCGTGCCTCGCCCAGCGGAGTGAGGGCAGGGCGGCGAGGGTTATCATGGTCAGGCCGAGCAAAAGATGGAGCGGCTCGGCGACCTTGGCAAAGAACAGGAAATAAACAAAAGCCCCGGCCAGCCCTCCCAGGCCGGTCAGGTAAAGGCGATGGCTGCGCAGGCGGAGGGCGGCGTCGGAGGAGGCGTTGTCAGAGGAACTGGTCATCGCGGTGGCAACGGGACAACAGCGGCATCGAAGATGCCGGCGAGTCGGGCCGTGAGTGCGGCGGCGGTGAAAGGGCGGAAGGCGGTTTCGTCGAGGGTGGCGGGCGCGTGTTGCGCGCCGCCTTCGAACCAGCGTTCGCAGACTTCGGCGGCGAGGGCGGATGCCGTGGCCTGGGTGGTGTCGGAAAAAGCGATACGGATGCCAGCGTTGCAGGAGGCGGCGAATTGAAGCACGGGGCTGGCGTGGTGAAAGATCAGCAGCAAAGGGCGGCGGGCGAGGAGGCAGGGGAATATCTTGGAGGCGCTATAAGTTGAATCCGTTGATCCGGGGAGCGTGAGCGCCTGGGCGTGGGCGAGGTAATGCAAGGACTCGAAGTAGGGAATGCGGGCGCAGTGTTCGGTGACGTGAGTTTCGATGCCTTCGGAGCGGGCCAGCGGGAGCGCCCATCCGCGTCCGAGGGGGGGGGGGGCGTAGTCGGTGCCGATGAAATGAAAACGCTGCCGTGCGGCGGCGGCGGGATGCGAGTCGCGGAAGCGTCGGAAGGCGCGAAAGAGGACCGTGAGAGCGAAGGTCATGTCGGGGCCGAGGCGTCCGGTGTAAACGTGGTGAAAAAGGCCGTCGTCGAAGTTGACCAGCGGACGGGCGGGGATGTGGCGCGCGGCGTGCGCGAGATCAGCGTCGGCGGCACCGAAGGGGAGGGCGTGGAGAACCCGGGGGGGGGGGGGGGGGGAGGGGCTGCCTGGGACGGGCGAATGTATCCGGATAACGGATGCGGAGGGTTTCCAAATAGGCGGGAGAGACGGCGATGATGGCGGCGGCGTGGCGGACGCAGTCGGGTTCGCGGCGGCGCGCCTTGAACTGGCTGAGGGCAAACTTGAGCGCCCCGCCGGGCGGGCGGGTGCGAGTGCGGGCATAGTAGTCGTTCACCCACGGGTCCTGGTAATCGAGCACGTAGGGAACGCCAAAGCGTCGGAGCCAGCGGGGGCCGAGGGAGAAGGCGTCGAACTGCGTGGTGCTGAAAAACACGAGGTCGAATTTTTCCCGGGCAAGGAGTGCGTCGCCCGCCCGGCGCAAGGCGTATCCGCAACGCCACCACAGATTGCCGAAGCCGAGCGGACGCGTGAGGCGGGCGGGAAGACCGCGCACCCGGATCACGCGGATGTCGTCGGGGTAGGTTTGTTCAAGCAGGGGTTCGCGGACTGCGCCTTCGATGCAATCGGGCGCGAGGGCCAGCACGACCGGGTCCCAGCCGTGCGCGCGCAGGTGCGGCAGCGCGAGACGCACGCGTTGCATGTCGGGCGCGTTCACGGGCGCGAAGCGCGGGGAAATGATGAGGACGCGGGGCATGTCAGGAGGCGCGGGGGGCAAGTTCGCGGTAGATGACTTCGTAGTCGGACACCGTCCGGTCGAGACTGAATCGTTGTTCGGCGGCTTCCCGGCAGGCGCGGCGCGACAGCGTGGAGAGCCGGGCAATGGCGGCGACGCCTTCCTCGATGTCCGAGGCGAGCCAGCCTGTTTTTCCCGGTTCGATAACCTCGGGCACAGCGCCGTGGCGGGAGCCGATCGCGGGGGTGCCGCAGGCAAGCGCTTCGGCGAAGACGAGGCCGAACGCCTCTTCGCATTGCGTGGGAACGAGCAGGGCGCGCGCACTGCCAAGCAACGCATTTTTTTGCCGGTCGTCCACCGGACCGACGTAGCGGATCATGTGGTTGTCGATCCGGGGCTCGATTTGATCCTTCCAATAACGGGCGGCGTTGGCGTCGGCGGAATGGTTGCCGGCCAGAATAAGCGGATGCCCGGCCCGGAGCGCCATCTGGATGGCGAGATGCGCGCCTTTGTCGGCTTCGATCCGGCTGAGAAAAACCAAGGGGGCGTCGGCTGGCACTTCGGGTTGAAAGGTCAATCGCCGGGTATCCACGCAATTGAAGACCGTGCGCCACTCGCCACCACCGCGCCTGCCGCTTCGCGTGATGAATTCGCTGACGCCGGTGAAGATGATGCGCCGTCCCAGGCGGCGGGCGACCTTGATCTGGCGGGTTCCCGGCAACCGGTGATATGTCATGACAACGGGGATACGGGCGATGAGCAGGGGCCAGGTGTAGAGCAGGCGGCTGGAACTGTGCACGACATCCGGGCTAAAGGCGCGGGCGGCGCGAAAGAGGGCGCAGGCGTTGCGCAGGGTGTGCCGGGGGCGTTGTGAGTTTGCGCCCGGCCAGGGAAACAACCGGTCGCAGGCGGCGGTCGATTCCGCATGGGCGGCCAGGGCCACGGTGTGGCCGCGGCGTCGCAACTCTTCGAGCCACTGGGCGACCAGCCGCTGTACGCCTCCGTAGAGACCGGGCGGGACGGGGAGTTCGGGGTCGGCGGTGAGAAGGATGCGCATAGGCGGGGCAGTGTGGACGATCAGGCGAGCGCGGCTGCGGCGAGCGCGGCGTAGCGGGTGCATTGATGGTCGTGAGAGAGGCGGGAAACAAAGGCGGCGCGGGCGGCGAGACGCGCGGGCGTGATGCGGGCGGGGTTGGTTGTCCAGTGGTTGAGCGCCCGGGCGAGTGAGTCAGGTTGCCCTGCGGTGAAGAGGTTGCCTGCCCCGGGTGCGAGGGAAAGTCCTTCGCGATGTCCGGCAGTGTCGCTGGCGACCACGGCGAGTCCGGATTGCAGGTAGTGGAAAAATTTGTTGGTGATCGTGAGGTTGCGGCTGGGGATGGCGCTCACTTCGAGGGCAAGCCCGATGTCGTGGGCGGCAATGGCGGCGGGCAGTTCACCGGCTGATACCGTAGGTAAAAAATGGATACGGGAATGGAGACCGGGGGCGAGCCGGGAAAGCAGGGATTGGCGGTAGGCCGGCGTGGACTCGCCGCGCAGGTGCAGTTCCCAGAAACCGTGCACCGCTGGAAGCGCGTCGAAGAGGGTTTCCAGCCCGCGCTCCGGACCCATGACCAGCGAAAACCAGTGGAGCGAAACCGGGCGTTGTGGCGGAGTCGTGAAGACAGGTTCGGGGCCGGCGGAAAATGTGTTGTAGATGACCGAGGGGGGGGGGGCGTCGAGTTCATGTGACATGGCCTCGGCCAGTGACCGTGACGGGGCGAGCGCGTAGGGAGTGGAGCGCAGAAACCGGGTTTCCAACTGTGCCAGATAGCCGACAGGTCGTCCGTGACGCTGGCTTGGGGCGAGGTCGTGCGAAAACCAGTCCTCAAAATCCACTCCCACGCGGAGGCCGCGTTGCAGGAGTGACTCACCAAACCAGAGTCCGCCTTCGAAATGGACAATGGTGAGATTGGCAGGCTGCCGGAGCGCATGGGCGGCGAGGGCGTGGTTGGCGTAGCCCCAGACGTCGGCGGAGATTCGCGTCGTGATGGCAAACCATTCCCGTGCGAGCCGGTGCCGGAGGCGGGCGCGGAGCCAGGCGAAGCGGCGCGGGGGCGTGGCGAAGTTGACGACTGGTTCCCATGCCCAGTCCTTGCCGGCGGCGAGACTGGCGTCGCGCGCCGCGAAGTCGGCCCGGTAAGCCATGCCATGCACGGAGACGTCGTGGCCGGCGAGAGCGAGCGCATCCGCCTCCTTCTGCGGACGTGGGGCGGTGCAGAGGTGCCGGGCAATGTAAATGCGGATACGAGCCATCAGGCGAACTGGAGCAGCGAGATGTAACGCCGGGCGCAGCCGGAGAGAGTCAGGTTTTCCAGCACGTAATCCCTGGGCGCATAGAAACCGGAACGCAGACGGTCGAGAAACTGTCCGAGCGCGTCGGGAAAGGCGGTGGCATCGCAAAAACGTTCTCCGCATCGTGCGTCGAAATAGGGCACCGAGGTGGCGGGAACCTTGGGTGATCCCCACTTGAAGCGTTCGGGGTCGAGCCATTCGCCGGGGTCCCAGGCCAGGACGGGCAGACCGGCGCTCATGGCTTCCTGGTATGCCAGCCCCTGACTTTCGTGTTCGCAGAGAAACAGGAGGGCCCGGCAACGCTTCAGCGCGGATGCGTATTCATCAGGGCGATACGCGCCATAACGGATTTCCTCGAAGCTGCAACCTGCCGCGCGGAGGGTGTCGCGAACAGGGGAGATGAGGGTGCGTTCGTAGTGGTCGTGCTCCCAGCGAACTTTGTCATAAAGGAGGAAGTCCGTGGTTTTGGCAGCGCCGGGCATTGGTTTCCAGACGTCGGTTTCAATACCGACAGGCCAGATGGCGCAGCGTTGGTCGCCGTAATAGGGACGGTAGAGATCAATGGCCCATTCGCAGTGCTGCAGGTAGCGAACCACCGGATACTCATCGCAAAGGCCGGGCCATTCCGAGGGGTGGGTCATGAGGGCGACGCCGGCGACAATGGGATTGGGCAGGTCGTAACCAGCGAGGCAGGCCCGGCCCCGGCCAATGACGCCGATGCGCTCGTGCGGGCGGATGTCCCGCCAGGCCGGATTGACGCGAAAGGGAACGCGGAGTTCGCGCAGGCCGGCGGCGAGATTGAGAAACACCTTGTCGATGCCGCCGGGGATGCGCGGACCACGGATGGCCCGGCGCACGATGGGCCGGATCCAGCGGTCTCCCGGGATCCAGCGGTCGGTTTCCGGCGGAGTTTTGTAAATGAGGACGATGTCGGATCGGGCGGCCATCAGGAGAGATGAAATTGATGTTGGAGGATACGGGCTGCCTTCCATCCGATGAGCGCGGCCAGGCGTTCAAAGCGGGGTCCTGAAGCCGGACGGCGGGCGGTTGGATCAAGGCGTCGGGCTTCGCGCAGGCTGGCGCGGGCAAGGGCGCGGGCGGAGGAATGCGGCCAGGCGTGGAAGGCGTAGCGCAGGTGGTTGAGCGCGCACGCGTGGCGCACGCGTGGCGAGTTTTCGTGCGCGAGCGCCGCTTGCTGCACCAGGAGGCAGACGTCGTGTGAAGAGCGCCACGCCGCCGGGTTTTTGGTCTGGCTGAGACTGCCGGTGGCATGGGTCCGGTAGTAAACGCGCGCCTCGGGGCAATGGACGACGCCGGCGGAGGCGAGCAGCACGCGGGTGAAATATTCGCCGTCGTCGTCGAGGGAAAGGGTTTCGTTCCAAGGGCCGGCGGCATGTGCGACCGCGGCGGGGACAAGCCAGGCTGCGGGGTGCATCATGCCGCCGCCGGACCAGGAGAGCACCAGCCAGTCCAGCGGGAGCGCATCGCACCAAACAGGTTCCGGGATGAATTGACTGATGGAGGGATCATCACGAAAGCGAGTCCAGGCGGCGGACGCCACGGAGCCGGCTGGCGCGGCGGCGAGGCGGGTGATCTGACTTGCGATTTTTTCCGGGGCAAGCAGGTCGTCGGCGTCGAGAAACTGGAGGTAGTCGCCGCGGGCGCGGTTGAGCGCGGCATTGCGCGCGGCGGCGGCTCCGCGTTGGGGCTGGCGGAGGAGTTGCACGCCACGGTCTGCGTAGGATGCGGCGAGCCGGGGCGAGTCATCGGTGGAGCCGTCGTCAATCACGATGATCTCGCAACGCGGCCAGGTTTGCGCGAGTGCCGAGTCCAGCGTCGCCCCGAGCCAGCGCGCGGCGTTGTGACAGGGGATGAGGATCGAAACCAGGGGGGGGGGGGGGGGGG
>NZ_ABEA03000014.1 GCF_000171235.2 Geminisphaera colitermitum TAV2
AGGGGACCGCTGTCTCGGCCTTGGCTCCGCAGTCAACGTCGTCTTCCTCGCAGTCCTCGTCCGCCTCGTCGTCGCCTGCCTCGGCGGCTTCGTCGGTGCGGGTCAATACGGAGAAGCTCGACTCGCTCATGGATGTGGTGGGCGAACTGGTAATCGTGCAAAGCCAGTTGCAAGAGTCGGCGCGCGGGGCGGTCGGAGGCACGGCGGGAGGAGCGTCGGGAGGGGATGGCTCGCCATTGACGCGCAATCTCGCGCAACTGGGCCGGATCACCAAGGAGCTTCAGCGCACGGCGATGGCGTTGCGCATGGTGCCGATCAAGCCGATGTTTCAGCGCATCGGGCGCGTGGTGCGCGATCTTTCGCGCGAATGCGACAAGCGGGTGCGGTTCACGACGAGCGGCGACGAGACGGAAATCGATCGCACGGTGGTCGAGGAGATTGTCGATCCGCTCGTGCACATGGTGCGCAATGCGGTGGACCACGGGCTGGAGTCGGCGGAGGCGCGCGTGGCGGCGGGCAAGGACGCGGTGGGCAAAATCTCGCTGGGGGCGGCGCACGAGGGGAGCACTTTGGTGATCGAATTGCGGGACGACGGGCGCGGGCTCGACTTGGAAAAAATCCTCGCCAAGGCGCGCAAGCAGGGGTTGGTGGCCGGGGATGCACGGCTGGCACCGGAGGAGATCACGAGCTTGATTTTTCTTCCCGGTTTTTCGACGGCGGAGAAGGTCACGTCTGTGTCGGGGCGGGGCGTGGGCATGGATGTGGTGCGGCGCAACATCGAGCGGCTGGGCGGGCACATCACGATTGAGTCGGCGGCGGGCGCGGGTTCGACGTTTCGCATCCGGCTGCCGTTGACGACGGCGATCATCGACGGGCTGCTGGTGCGCGTGGGGCCGGATCACTTCATCCTGCCGAGCACGTCGGTGCGCATGGCGTTGAGGCCGGTGCGCGCCTCGCTCGCCTCGATCCAGGCGCGGGAGGGGCGGCGCGAGGCGCTCGATCATCGCGGGAAAATCCTGCCGCTGCACCGGCTGCACCGGCGGTTTGGCATTGTGGACGCCGTGGAGGACCCGACGGCGGGCATCGTTGTCATCGTGGAAAATGGCGACCGGGCCTATGCGCTGCTGGTGGACGAATTGGTCAACAAGCAGGAGGTGGTCGTGAAAAATCTCGGCGGTTTTCTCCAAAACCTGCCAGGCGCGGCGGGCGTGGCGGGCGGCGCAATTCTGGGCGATGGCAACATCGCGCTCATCCTCGACCCGGCCTCGCTCTACGCGGCATGAGCGCGCTTGCATGGACATGCCAGAAGAACACGCGATGCCCATGAGTCCGCTGGACCTGTCATTGGAGGAGGTTTGCGAACGGGCGTTGCGGCTGCCGTGCGCGCCGACATTGCTGCCGCGCCTGCTCGGTGTGCTGGGGCGCGCGGAGTCGAGCATCGAGGACATGGAGGAGGTGATCCGTCTGGACCCGGCGCTGGGCGGCGCCGTGCTGCGGCTGGCCAACTCGGCGCATTTCGCGGACGCGGGGGCGGGCGTGGATTCGTTGCACGAGGCGGTGCTGCGTCTGGGACAAAAGGAGATTTACCGGCTGGCGGCGTTGTCGATCGCAAGCCGGTGGGCGGCGTATGAGGATTTTGGGTACGAGTGGAATCCGGGGGATTTTTGCCGTGTGTCGCTGGTGACGGCGGTGGCGGCGGAGGTGCTGGCGGAGCGGAGCAGGCGGGTGTCGCCGGAGGTGGCGTACACGGCGGGACTGGTTCAGGGGTTGGGCAAGCTGGCGCTGGCCTACAGTTGCAGCCGGGCGTTCCCGGCGATCCGGCGGCGTCAGCGCGCGCTGGGTTGCACGTGGCTGGAGGCGGAGGCGGATGTGCTCGGGTTCAGCCACGCGATGGTCAGCGCCGGGTTGTTGCGGCGGTGGCGTTTTCCCGAGGCGTTCGCGGTGGTGGCGGCCCACAATCCGCCGACAAAGGCGATCCCGGCCGAGCACCTGCCGCTGGCGGTGCATGTGCATGCGGCCAATTATCTGGCGGCGAGTTTTGGCGTGGGGCAGGGGGAGGAGGGACTCTTGATGGGGCTCAATCCGGAGTTGCTGCTGGAGTGGTCGTTCACGCCTGAATTTTTGGAGGCGGCGTTGCCCGAGGTTTTTTCTCGGGCCACGCGCTTGATGCGTGATCGGTTGCACGAGAAACGGGCGCTGGATGCGGGCTGGTGAAGCCGGCGCGGACGGCCCGGCCCGGTCAGCCCATGGCGGCGGAGCCCCGGCTGCCGATGCGGGAGCCGGGGAAGGCGGTCAGAAAGCGTTCTTCGTCCGACACGCCGCCCACCAGGATGAGTTCGTGATGCGGCTCCAGCAGGGTGTCGGGGCCGGGTGTGATGCGCGTGGATTCGCCGTCCTGAAGCGCCACGACAAAACAGCCGGTGCTCTCCCGGAGGCGCGATTCGGCGAGCCGCTTGCCGTGAAGGACCTTGGGCGTCTTGACGCGAAAGGCATGCACGCCTTCGGCCACCATGGTGAGGTCGCCGCCGGTCAGGAAATTGCAGACGGTGCCGACGGCAATGGTCGTGTAGGCCATGACAAAGTCCGCCCCGGCGCGATGGAGCGTGGCGACGTTGCGCTCGTGCGTGGCGCGGACGATAATCTGGAGATCGGGGCGGATGCGGCGGCAAAAGACAGTGAGGTAGATGTTGGCGTCGTCGTCGTGCGAGGTGATCACGACCGTGCGCGCGCGCAACATGCCCGCGCGACGCATCACGGCCATGTCGGCGGCGTCGCCGATGACGACGCGTTCGGGGTCGAAACCGGAGTCGGGGATGCGGGCAGGGAGGCGTTCGATGAGTTTGCTGTTGATGCCGAGGCGGTCGAGCGTGCGGGCGGTGGCGCGCCCCACACGACCGGCGCCGACGATAATGACGGGGGCGGCAGAGGAGGGCGGAGTGGTCACGGATGCAGGCTCCGATGCGGGCGCAGCCGGGGGCGCGGGGGGGGGCGCGGGGGGGGGGGCGGGGGGGCGTGTGTTGCCTTTCTGGATACGGTCGAAGGTCTGGAACTGGTCGCGCGAACCGGCGAGGAGGATCATCATGTCGCGCTGGATGAGGAGGTCGGGCGAGCCGGGGAGGAAGGTGCCGCGGCTCCAGCAGCCGATAATCATGAGGCCGGTGCGGGCGCGCAGGCCGCAGTCGCGGATTTTTTGCCCGCTGAGGCCGGCGTCGCTGGCGGTGGCCTCGGCGATGAGCAGGGGGCCAAATTCGGCGACGACGTGGGCTCTGGGCGCGCTGGATTCGACGCAGCGGGCGAGGAAGGAGCCGAGCAATTCGTCGAGCCGGAGGATGTGCGTGGCGCCGGCCATGGGGAGGATTTCGCAGGAGGGCAGGTCCTTGGCCGTGGCGATGATGGGCACGTCGGGAGCTTCCTGGCGGACGGTGAAGGTGGCGTTGGTGTTGGCGACGTCGCCGCCGGTGGCGAGGACGAGGGCGGCGTGGCGGGCGCGGGCGTTGGTCCAGGTGGCGGGTTCGTCGGGTGTGCCGAGCATGACCTTGACGCCGAGTTCGTGAAGGCGGGTGGCGGCTTCCTGGTCGGGCACGAGGACGAGGTAGGGTCTTTGGTATTTTTCAAGCCGGGGGATGAGGGCGGCGGTGACGGGGTCGTAACTGGTAAAAATGACGTGGCCGGAGAGGTTTTCGGGAGCGCGTTTGGGGGTCTTGGCAGCGGCTTGGGCGGCCATCCAGGGGGCGTAGAAAAATTCGATGAACGTGAAGGGCAGCAGCATCAGCAGGAAGACGAGGCCGGAGAGCATGACCGTGACGGAAAACATGCGACCGAGAACGCTGTTGAAGGTGATGTCGCCAAAGCCGAGGGTGGTCATGACGGTGAAGGTCCAGTAAACGCCGTCGAGCATGTGAAAGTCCCGCCCTTCGTGCGCCATGATGAAGTGAAAGATGACGCTGAATCCGAGGACCATGAGGGCGAGGACCGCAATGAACTTGAGGAGGAGCCGGACGTTGCGCTGGCGCGGTTGGGTCTGGCGGACGATCTCGGTGATGGTGGCGGGTAGGAATTTCACGTTGGGATGCAGATACCAAAAAGCCTCGCAATTCAGATGAATTGCGAGGCTTTGTTTGAGAGTGGCTGCCCGGGCTGGGATTGAACCAGTGACCAAGTGATTAACAGTTATCTTGTATGCCTATTTCCATCTTTTCTTTTTTCTTCCTAACTATTCCTAATTATGATCCTGTTCTCATAGGTAGAATATTTTGTAACTTATGAATGAAAAAGGAAAGATGGGAAATTTTGAGAATCCAAAAAACGGGACAGTAACGGGACAGTCAAATCTGACTGTCCCGTTTTTTCGTTCCGCCAAGACCCATCAGGATTACTGGAAAAGTCGTATTATTCGCCGACTGTTCGCCACCCGTGACGGCAAACAGGGAATTCCTCCCGAGTATTCAGTCAGAATGCGTCACCTGAAACATGACGTGTGGTTCAATCTCGAAACCGCCAACCAGGCCGTCGCCGCCGGTCAAGGCCCGCGACATTTACCTGTCCCTTGTAAGCGCCGGATGGGATGCCACTCTTGCGAAATACAAACCTTCGCCTATCGCAAAGGCTAAGATCTGCACGGTAGGAGAGTTCCTCGTCGAAGTTCGTGCACGTTCCCACCTCAAGGCTATGACCGTCCGGCGGTATGCCGTGAAACTTCGCAAGATGGTTGCCGACATCGCGAAGATAGACGCCAACGCCAAGAAAAAGCAGCGGCGGGTAAAATATGATCACGTGAGCGGTGGACATGTAGCGTGGCTTGCCAAGGTGGACGGACAGTCACTGGGCCTCCTGACTCCTGAAAGTATCAATGCATGGCGTAACGCCTACATAACCAAGGCTGGCAACAATCCGGTAAAAAGGAAATCGGCAGAGCGCTCCGCGGCATCCTACCTTCGTTGTGCTCGTTCGTTGTTTCGGGAAGAGGTGACTGCTCTCCTGAGAGTCAAATTACCTCCCAATCCCTTTGCCGAGGTGAAAATCAAAGATCCCGGTCCGCAGCGCTACCACTCGGAGGTTAACCCGGAATGGCTCCTTGCATGCGCAGAACGCGAACTGCGCAATGATCCGGAGAGTCGACAACAATACCTTGCATTGTTGCTCTGCCTGTGGGGAGGGCTTCGCCGGAAGGAAGCCGACTTGCTAACTTGGAAGCAAATCGATTTGGCCGAAGGTACTCTCCACATCCGACGGACTCCATATTTTGAGCCCAAGACAGAAGAGAGTGAGCGAGTGGTTGATCTCTCTCCCGGTGCTGTTAAGATGCTGCGTTCGTTCAAGATGCGAGCCAAGGGAGAATTTGTCCTGACAGGCTCTGATCCGCATCCGGAGGCGACTTACGATTATTACCGGTGTGACTGCACATGGCGCAAACTCATCAAATGGATGAAGGGGAAAGGGATTACCCAGACCAAGGCGATTCACTCGCTCCGCAAGGAAAGCGGCAGTCTTATCGCTTCGGATTTCGGCATCGAGGCGGCCCGCCAACATCTCGGACACCGTGACATTAGCACAACCTCCTCTCATTACGTCGCGAAAAAGAAACGGATTGAAGTCAGCCTTCCGACAGGAAGCGCTATAACACAACTGGCAGAAGCACCGGCAGAGAATGCGTCATGAAAATATGGCATTTTCATACCGTTGGCATGTGCCCAACTGCATGGTGTCCGGTGGCATGCCTGCGCTCCGTCTGGTTACCCATGACGGACAGACAAGGCTTGCTGCTAATTCGATGCCAAAGGAAGCTCCAGTTTAAAGAGATAAAACATAGCTTACACCTGAAACATCAACGAATAAGGCTTCTGCCACCATCTGCACGAATCGGAGCACTCCCTTTCTTCATGCACGCTTTCGTCGCCAGCGTTTTTGCGGGAGAGGAAAGCGGGGTTTGGCTAAGCTGGTGGGGTCAGGAACCGCGTCATCGATCAGTGCCGAAGGTTTAATGGTGTAAGCATCGGCAAGACGGTCAACGGTTTCCAACAAGACCTGTTTCTTTCGCCCGGATTCAATTTCCTGATAGTATTTGTAATTGAAACCGGCAATGGCGGCGAATTCCTCCTGCGTCAGTCCATGCTGCTGCCTGAGCAATTTTAGATTTTCGACGAGGCGATGTACGGAACCCACCTCACAAGATTAACAGAAATGAATTTCTTCATTACACCCGGTTATCACTGGTGGCACTCAAGCGCAGGCCATTGAATTAAAAAAATGATCACATGCTGAAATAAAGACCTTTTGCCAATTCCATGGACGATTGATTGGTCGCGATGGAGAGTGCAGACACGGCATGAGATAACATAATACAAATAAATGGATTACATCATTCACAGGTGCCAGTGAAGCACTGGCACAGATTAGGGATGGTGTTTCACACTTTACGCCCTGTCATCGATGGTGCTATTTGGTGTAATCAATCCTCATCTATGAAAATCCATACCCACTCAGGAGGGATACTGCTCCGTCCAAAACCAATAATATCAGTAATTGTTACCCTTATCATGGCGTTTTCATGTCTGACTCAGGCGGCAGTCTCCGCAGACGTAAAGTTTACGTCCATCGCAGCCGGTCATGGTTATAGCCTATTTTTAAGGAGCGACGGAAGTGCTTGGGCTGTCGGCAGAAATAACTATGGCCAGCTTGGAGACGGGACGACGGTTGACCGAAGCAAGCCGGTAAAGGTGATGAGCGAGGTCCAAGCTATCGCAGCAGGCGCGTATCACAGCTTATTCTTAAAAAATGATGGAAGCTGCTGGGCAGTAGGAAGCAATGAATCTGGTCAGTTTGGAGACGGGACGACAGTTGACCAAAGCACCACTCCAGTAAAGGTGATGAGTGGGGTCCAAGCTATCGCAGCAAGCATGTTTCACAGCTTGTTTCTGAAAAGTGATGGCAGTGTTTGGGCTACTGGTTACAATGGATACGGGCAGCTTGGAGACGGGACGACGATTGACCGGAGCACTCCAGTCAAGGTGATGAGTGGGGTAAAGGCGATCGCAGCGGGCCGTGTTCACAGCTTGTTTTTGAAGAATGATGGAAGTGCTTGGCTTGTCGGCGACAGTGGATATGGCAAGCGTAGCGACGTGACGACCACTCCAGTCGAGGTGATGAGTGGGGTAAAGGCGATCGCAGCGGGCACCTCTACCTGCTTTTTCTTGAAAATCGATGGAAGTGCCTAGGCTACTGGTTCCAATGAATACGGGCAGCTTGGCGACGGGACGACGGCTAATCGGAGCACTCCGGTTAAGGTGATGAGCGGAGTCCAGGCTATCTCAGCGCGCGGGGCTCACAGCTTTTTCTTGAAAATCGATGGAAGTACCTGGGCTGTCGGCAGAAATAAATATGGCCAGCTTGGAGACGGGACGACGACTGACCAGAGCAAGCCGGTAAAGGTGATGAGCGAGGTCCAAGCCTCAGTCGCCACAACAATAGAGACCGAAGGGAGCACTCCGATAGAGGCGATGAGCGGATTACCGGCTGTCGCAGCGGGCACGTTTCACAGCTTGTTTTTGAAAAGTGATGGAAGCGTTTGGGTTGTCGGACTCAGTGGATTTGGCCAGCTTGGCGATGGGACGACGGCTGATCGTGGCACTCCAGTCAAGGTGATGAGTGGGGTAAAGGCGATCGCGGCAGGCGGGGCTCACAGCTTGTTTTTGAAAAGCGATGGAAGCGTTTGGGCTGTAGGCCTCAATAATTTGGGCCAGCTTGGCGATGGGACGACGGCTAACCGGATCACTACGCCAGTAGAGGTGATGAGTGGGGTAAAGGCGATCGCAGCAGGCATGGGTCACAGCTTGTTCTTGAGAAATGATGGAAGTGTTTGGGCTGTAGGTCACAATGAATCTGGTCAGCTTGGAGACGGGACGACGGTTGACCGGAGCACTCCAGTTAAGGTGATGAATGGAGTGCAGGCTATCGCAGCGGGCGTGACTCACAGCTTGTTCTTAAAAAGTGATGAAAGTTATTGGACTGTCGGCGACAATGAATCTGGTCAGCTTGGAGACGGGACGACGACTGGCCGGAGCACTCCAGTAAAGGTGATGAGCGGAGTGCAAGCAATCGCCGCAGGCGAGGCTCACAGCTTGTTTTTGAAAAGCGATGGAAGTGCTTGGACTGTAGGATCAAATGGATCTGGTCAGCTTGGAGATGGAACGATGACTGGCCGGAGCACTCCAGTAAAGGTGATGAACGGAGTGCAAGCAATCGCCGCAGGCGAGGCTCACAGCTTGTTTTTGAAAAATGAGGAAGTGCCTAGACTGTAGGCGACAATGGATTGGGACAACTTGGCGATGGGACGACGGTTGGCCGGAGGAGCACTCCGGTAGGCTACACGATCTTGGAACAGAGGCACGCCGGATAACCCTTCCCTCGGAAGACAAGAGAAACCCCTCTTGCTTTTTGTGAGATACCCTCCCTCGTCCACATAGGAGGTAAATATGGCAGAATGGTATCGAAACTGTCCCCCCCCCCCCATTGACCCAACAAGGGCCCAAAGAGGGGTCTCTCTTGCCCATCACAATGGTAAACCCTCCCTCATTTCAAGGAAGGACCCTTCAACAAAAAGAATGCTCCCCCTCCTCCCCCCCCCCCCACACACACCGACATGTCCCTCGTATGCCTCTTCGACACGAACTATTTGCAACTCTTTCATAGATGTAGGATTGAAATGTTGGTGGCCGGGAGGACCCTCCCTCCCTTCCACTGTCCCGATGGAGGGTAGCGTGACGGCAAAGGAGGGTCCTCCCCCAGAGACAGTCCAGGAAAGAGGTGGGGAAGGGTGTACCCTCGCCTGCGCAAGCCACAACCAAGCCCTTCCCCTTGCCGCATACCCCTCCAGTAACTTCTCCCTCCTTGCCTGCCGACACCTCCGTCTCCCACGGCTGTCACGCTTCTCTTCCCATCTCCTCCTCCCGGAGGGTTCTCGCTTGGAAAGGTGGCCCAGATACGAACACCAAATAACTCACCGGTATCCCGTAAACCTATGTGTGGAGTTCAGCTATGTGATCGAGGACCCTTCTCCCGCAGCTTTCGCAAGGGTTTACTTGGCCGACGATGGTGCAGGATTTGATCAAACCCTCCCTCAGCCTCGCAACAGAGACCGGGAGGGATTACCTTTTCCCAAAATCTACGAGGGTATCTTTCGCTGGGGGGGCCAAGGGAAGAAGAGATACCCTCCTGATTAGCACAACATTCTTCTCACTCTTGCCCTCGCACACATCTTTCTCCCATGCAGCGGCTGCGGCATAGACGCCAAACGTGCTCCCTCTTGACCTCACTCTGGCTGACCGTTGGGCGTCTTTCAGCAGCCGGTGCACCCGCGTTCCCTCGGGCAATGACGGGGTGGGATCACAGCCCAGGTAGTCGTCGTAGATGGCTTCCAACCCCACAAAAAAAAAACCTGTTCCGGGCAAGATCCACATATCCTCTGATTTGTTCCTCCATCCGGTGGCCTGGCACCACCCTCGCCATCAGATAACCGGCATCCAGTGCATGCCGATCCTTCACACGATCTTTGTTCCGAGCCTTCTTGGACGAGTGGTAGGACCGACTATTCACTTCGATAATCAGACTACGTTCGGGAAGCACAAAATCGTAGACAAAGCTGCCGAGGACAAACTCCTGCTGGAAGACCTCTCCCATCTGGCGGAGACATCTGGCTGCCTTTTTCTCCACAGGTGAAACCTTGTCCCGTTGGGAGCGATCTATCTTTTTCGTCAACGATTCCTCCTCCAGAAACTTCAGGTGGCTGACACACGGAACGCACAGCCATTTCCTGCAAAGGGTACCCGGCACCACCACACCGCATTTGGCAGCAATGAGGCGGTCACACCGGGAGCATCTCTGTGGTTTCAAATTCATAGAAATGGCAGAACTTGGTCTGCTGGTCAGGAGATTTCCTTCCGTGAGCTGCGCAGTATCACCGCGCACCTGTTCCACATTATGGAAGGGCGGTATGCTCTGCCACGATGAGGGTGAGTTCCCGGGCCACCTTCAACTGAGCCTTTACACTTTCTGCCAGTTTCAGTGCTTTTTTCAGCTTTTCCTGTCCGGTCAGCGGTTCTGCTAGAGCATGTAGTCACGAGATTGAAGCCCAGAGGATGGCACACCTGAATTGGACGGCAGCGAGGAAAGAGGAGGCTCGTTTTGCGTATCGGGTTGCGATGCCGCGCCATTGCTTGAGTCGTAGGAATGCATTTTCTACCAGATGCCTGATCCGATAAAGATAAGGGTCATATTCGCGTTGTTCTATGCGATTGGTCTTTGGAGGAATCTGCGGGCAGATGCCTGCGGCCTGCGCCATTTCGATGATGGCGTTGGTGTCATATCCCTTGTCGGCGATCAGATGGTCTGCGGCAATGCCTTCAATCAACCTGCCAGCCTGTGTGCAATCAGCCGTGGAACCCGCTGTAACAATGACTCGCACCGGCATACCATGCGCATCCACGGCCAAATGTAGTTTGGTGTTTCGCCCCCTTTTGTCAGACCGATCGCCTCGTTTCCACCTCTGGCTCCCGCCGCATGCGGATGGATTTTGACATGACTGGCATCAATCATCAGCCACTCAAAATCGGGCTCGTTCATCAGTTCCGACAACAGGCGCTCCCAATGCCCCTTGTCTCTCCAGCGACAAAAACGCCTGTGCGTGTTGCCCCACCCTCCGTAATCCTCTGGAAGATCCCTCCAAGGCGCACCAGTGCGTAAAATCCACAGAACCGCGTTGAGGAACTTGCGGTTGTCCTCCGCCACCCCTCCCCACGCTCCTTTCCTTCCAGGTAGCAGCGGCTCCAGAACGCTCCAAACTCGGTCCGAAATGTCGTGACGGTGTTGATCTTTCGCCATGCTGACATTCTCCATCACAAAAAAACTCAGTCAATCTTATCTCGTGACTACACGCTCTAGAGCAGAACCGCTGGAAACCGCCTCCGTTACTTCAAAAGCTCCTCCACTGTCCAGCCGCCCCAAGTCGCTGATGACGCCGATCTCCCACCCATTCGACTGCGAACTCTCCTGCGGAGAGTTCCAAGGCATTCGTAACGGCATCGACGAGACACCCGATGAGCTGGTGGCGAACATCGACTGGTAGAGCGAACACGGTGACCCGGAGAGGAAATGGGCCAAGGACAAGGCCGGGGGCAGTGGAAAAGACCTCATTCGGTGCCGCCACCGCCAACCTCCCTGACGTGGAAACTCCCCCGTGGGTGCCCCCGGGCCCCTCCCTCCCTTCGTTCAGCGGCGGCTTCTGCGTTCACTTCTCCGACTTCAAAAATAGTGACGCGAGTGAAGGTGAAGAAGGTGAGGATGCGGAGGAAAACGAAGATTTCCTCGCGGGACCCCCTGCTGAAGAGGATGGTATGGGTGTCGAGGGTCTTCTATCCCCTAGGGGGAACCTCTGGCGGTTTGAAACCGCCAGAACAGGAAACGGAAGGGTAGGAAGTGCATCATGAGAACTTTTGTCAGTGGAGGTGTTGGGCGGGGCAGGGTGTGCCCGCGTCCACGCAAACCACAACCACGCCCACCGCCGTACCATCTCCAGTTCTTCCCTTGCCGTACGGGGTCTGCGGCCACAGGCTTGCCAGATGTCCCCGGGACGTTCCGAGCGCGGGGACTTAGGTGTCCTTCCCGAACGACCCCCGGGCACAGTGCTGACAGGAGAGTGTGTGCCCAGCAATTACCCTGCCCGTAGCCAAGCGTTGAAACACAGGCACTCCAGAATCTAACCGTGAAGTAAACGCGCAAGGTGGCCAACCTTGCAGGTCCGGACAGCGCACCTTTTCACACGAGGGGGTGCGGTGAGAGCCCTATTCGCCTCCAGACTGAAGCCTGGGTATGATCCATGGGAATACCGCATACTCAGGGCAAAACTTTGCGGACGCGCACGCATTGTCACACACGCTGTTATGCCCTGTGATACACCTATGAAGCCGTCTGCATTGTTATAGCTGAACCACTTCCACACCGCCCGGAGGACGCGCCTCGTGTATGCGCTCTGTTCATCGCTCCTGAAGGTAGTTTTACCTAATGCAATGACTCCTTTTAATACGACGCAGCTTCGAGAAAGGGCGTAGTGTAGGCTCTTTAGCCGGAACGAAGCTGCCCGTTGAACATGACCACGTCGTGTGTCCACACACATCGATCCTGTGCTCATGTGGAATCTTTCATGCATGAATAAAAAATATTGAAAAATTGGGAGATTGCCTCTCCCCCGACGAAGATTACCATTCCTCACATGTGCAGGCTACCGCCGAATTCAGAAAACATAATGAATGTTCATATGGAAGCAGCACGGACTGCCCTCGCCGAGTGGCGGCGGATTGGACAGGAGTCCCGTGCGACTTTTGTCGGCGGAGAGTCACATCCTGACTACGCCAGCTTGGAGCTAAGATGGAGGGAACCAAGAGGTTTCGTTTATTTTTCGGTTTACGTTGATGCAAGAGAAACAGATTCAGGTGTCTGTGTGATATTGACAGATTCAGTGGGCGGAGTTGCAAGACAGAGACGGGAGCGCGGTAGTCTCGCCGACTTCGCGAAAGTCGTTCACCAATTTATGAGAATAATTTTCATAGAAGAGTGGCCGGGGGTGGTCGGAATATGGGTCGTCGGGAGCGCTCTCGCTGCCATAGGAGACGTCGACAGGATAGGAATGAACCTCCTGCTTGCGAAGGATGATGAGTGAAAACCATAGGAGTGTTCGACGTAGAGGGCAGGTGCCTCTCTTTTCGATCTGCGGAGAATACCACCCGGTCTGCGGAAAGCGGTGAGGGCTCTTTCATGGAAACTCGGATACCGGAGGACAATTTCAGCGTTTACACCCTTACGTCGCAGGTGCTAACTTAAGGTATCTCCTGTCCTACGCTGGTACCTTCGCCATGCTGGTAATCGGAGACAACGCGCATCAGCATTCATCCGGCTGGTAAAAAATCAGAATAACCTGAAAATCAATAAAATGCCACGACTTGTACGAACTCCAGAAGATGTGCTCAAAGACAGTAAGCGGGATCTCTACTGTATCCGTTTTCATGATGCGCCGCTCATCGTTTCTTGGGAGGACGAGCCCGAAATACCGGGATACCGCGAACTGTGTGACTGGTTCGCACATGAGTTGCCGCATGTCATCATGGAAGACCTTTATCCTCCTCTGAGCATGATTTCCAATTGCGTGGGAGCTTTCCTCCGGGTCGATTTCGACGAGGAGTCCCTCGTCCGGTACTGTGCCGCATGGGAGAACGAGGACGGCTCGGGGAAGGACCCTCGCTGGACCTGCTATTTGTACCCCTATGCGATCTATCTAGAGAAGGTGAAGAGGGTACCCTCCCAGAAAGAGGAGGAAAGCTGGCAACCGGGTTCGGAGGAGGACCCTCCTACTGACCTGCCAACCGTTTCCGAAAGCCCTTTTTCTTTTCTCACGGAGGGTACTCGCAGGCTCGGCAACGAGGGTGTGGCCCTGGTCGCTTGGGCCACAGGCCAGATTCTGGCGGATGCGAGTCTCTCCTACATGATCGTTGGCGGATTTGCCGTCGCCCGGCACGGCTGGATGAGGTACACGAAAGATTTGAATATCGTCGCTGGCGATGCCGGCCTTGTCCGCGAGGCCCTGACTTCATCGGGTCGCTTTACCCTTCACCAGAATCGGCCCATGACCGTGGTATACCCTCCTGCAAATGTCGAGGTGACCATTTTTCAGGCCGGTGCCCAAGATTCCCGTCATGCCCTTCCCCTGCCATCCGCTGACTGTTGTGAGGAGGCCACCGGCATCCGGTTCGTAACCATCGACCAACTCATTAACATGAAGCTGTCCGGTTACCTGTCTTCTCCCGCCTGGTGGATGAAGGACAAGATGGACGTGGTTGAACTCCTCAAACTGATGCCGGAAGGCATTGCCCGTGCTCTCGTGAAGAAGATGCATCCCGCTGTGCGTGAAGAATTCGCAAGTATCGTCAACGGACTCTTCGACGGTGAAGAGTGACTCCTAACCTTAATGCCTTTCGTGGTTAGAGGCTGAGAGCATAAGGTGATTGACTGAAGAGTCTATTGATGTGCGTCAAACAAAGCAGCGAATAGGATTGGAGAAGCAAAGGTAGGGCAGAGATGTGCTGGAGATTATGTCGATTTGTATCGACGGATTTTTACTCCGGGCAGGATGGGAGCGCTGGCGGTCGCCGGCCTCGGTTTCGGCCAAATGCCGCAGGAACTTGCGGTAGCCCCAGTTTTACTGTTCTGCCTGAGTGATGATGCGTTCGTGCTCGTCGGCCATGACGCCGAGGTTGAGGGCGCGCAGCAGCACGGGCAACGCATCGTGCGTTTCGTTTGGTATCTGTTTTTTCATGACGCCACCTCCCTGCAAAGCCGGTCATAGCTGGCCAGTTCTGGGGCAAACTGCTCGCTGCCGGGAGCGCCGCCGGGAACGATGCGCGTCACGAGCCTGTAGCGGCACTCCGCCAAACTCCCACAGCGCCGCCTGCAATCCGGCCTTCAGCGACAGCAGCGACCCCGATGCGCACGGGATCACCCACTCCATGTTGCTGTAGGGCAACACCGCATGGCACAGCCGGTGTGCATACCCCTGCCCACGGATCATCACCCCGAACTCGTCGGCGTGCGTCCAGTCCACCTGCACCGCCTCCCCGGGCTCGCGCACCTGCGGGGAAAACACCTACCGGTCCGTTGTGCTCCCTCCACTCCGCTGGAACGTCCTGATCGCATGGCCCGCAGCTTCCTCTCCGCTCAGATATTCATACAGCGCCTTCGCCCCCAACTCCGGTGCTTCCCTCAGATACCGCTCTTGCACGTTATCACAAACAACCAAACGACACAAACTCCCACGAAGTTGCCCCCCACAAGGTTCGTCAACCCGTCAAACAGTGGTCCCGAAAAACTCAGAACGAGTTCCGCCAAGGTGACACTCGATTCAACATCATCAGCTCCGACTCTTGATTCCACGAAAGGCATTAGGCTCAGGTGTGAGCTCAGGGAATCACTGTGCGATTGGAGAGAGGGAGCCCGTGTTCGTCCACCTCGATTTCAACAGGGATCTGGATGATGCGGCCATCGGCGGTCTGGACGGTTTGCCATTGGCGGACGACGCGGCGGTCGTTGTCGAAAACTTTTATAGACTGGGAGGCAAAACCCTCGCCAACCCCGACTACCGCGCCGGCAACGTTGCCAGCGACAGCTCCGCTGACTGCGCCCACTGCGTTGCCCAGCACGGGACCGGGCTGGCGGGGGTTGGTGAGGCGGGCGTCGCTATTCGACATGCAACCGGTGGTGAACAATGCGAGGAGAGCACTCGCTGCAAGAGGGACAAGAGCGCGGCGCGCGAGATTGTATCGGAGTTTCGGATTCATGAGCCGGTCAAGAGAAGAGTGGGGAGACGATTACCAGCCGACGCTGGCGCGTTTGCCCTGCTTGGTGATGGATTTCTCACCCTCCCAGACGCCAAGGCGGTCCTTCACGGTCGTGAGTGTGAGCTGAAAGACATAGGTGGTCTGCTTCAGGCTGCCGTCGCTGGCTCTTTCCTCAATGATTTTGCCGGAGAGCGTGTAATAGGGATCGCTGCGTGTGGCTCCGGTCCTGCCCATGAAGATTTCCTTCTCGTTTTGTGCGGCGGCTCCGGGGTCGTTGCTGATGGTGACGACCTTGCCGGTTTTCAGGAGAGCTGCGCTGACTTTTTTCGTAAGCAGACTCATTTCGAAATTATTGCTCGTCGCGTTCTTGAAGGAGCTGATCGCCATGATCGCCGGTTGTTGCGGTGCGCGTTCGAGGACGCCGGAGGCAAGGATGTCGGCGACCATGTCGTCGGCGGCCTGATAAAAATCCTGGATGTTGATTTTGTTCAGGGAGACGATGGTGTCTGGCCCTGTGGAATCGACATAGTGCGCGGGTGTGGAGGCGCAGCCGGAGATGAAGAGTGCGCCGGAAAGAGCGGCGGCAGCAAGCAGGAGCTGGCTGAATTTTTTCATAATGGTGATGGTGTAATTGATTTTTGGATGCAAAATTGGATGGGAATATTTTTTGCGATTAGAATCGTCTCCTCGTAGTCATTGTGCCTCGAATTTGAGGCGAAAGTCCGCGACGCGGGGAGTGGTGGCGATGGCGGAGACGGTGGAAATCTCGCGTCCACGCAAGTGGAGGAGACGCCAGCCGGTGCCGCCGGCGGCCATGCCGTTTTCGTCAATCCAGTCGAGTTTGTAACGGTAAGTTCTTTCACCGCTCTTCAGGTTTTCGATAGTGGCCTGTATTTGCAGCAAGTTGCCGCTGGCGAATCCTTGATTGACGGATACGACGCGCAAGGCGCGGGCGAGGGTGGAATCAGTGGCGACGCGCTGGTCGCTCACGTAATTGGGGCGGGACTCGGGCTGTGCGCGCTCAATCGAGTTTACACTCGTGGCGCAGCCGCCCCAAATCGACAAGACGCCAAGAACAAGCGTGGCAGCAAGACAGGTGGATGACTTTGTTTTCATGGCGTGGTTCAGTTGGAATTCCTTTGGGTTTAGGAATGCAATAACGCGTAATATAATGGATTGCGTGATTTTATCGGGAGCCACTGGATTGCGTGTCTGCCATGAGTTGCTCCATCTTCTCGGCAAACAGTTTTACGACCTCGGGGGTACGTTGTTTCAGCGGAAGCGCGTTTAAGGCCGCAACGACCTCCCGCGGTGTTTTCGCTTTTGATAGAGCCAAGCGGAACATTTCCTGAGATGAACCGACGGCGGGTTGCGATGAGGCGGCGGCGGCGAGCTGACTGGTTTTTTCGTATAACAAGTTGCCCGCCATGTCTCTGTCAACGGCGGGAAGCGAGCCGAGTTTCCCGAGCAAGTTCTCGATCTCCGCCGGGGTTTTTATTTTCTCGATGGCGACGCGAAATTCGTCGAGCGACAAGAAGGCAGGTTGCGGAGTAGCAGCGGGCGCGGGTTGGACGGCGGTAATAGAGGGCGTGGCAGTGGCGGAGATAACGGCGGATTGAGCGGTGGCTTGCTCCACGGGCGCGGATGGACTGGGAACGTAGCCGGGCATTGCGCCGCGTCCTCTTAATGTGAACTGGCTGATGAGCGGCGTGACGCCGGGAGCAATGCTTTTGACGTACACGACGTTGACGTTGCCTTCGACGAGTTCAACTTGGTGGGGATTACCGTCTCCGGCGTTGATGAGGAGCGTCCGGTCAGCGGGCGTGGGGATGCGCGCATAATAAAACTCTTTCGGTAGACTGCGCCATTGGCGCGTGTCGGCGATGGTGACTGCGGTTTGCGCGGCGAGAGTTCCGAATTTTGCGAGGAGTTGGAGAGTCCCCTGACCCTTGACGGCCTCCTGTGTCGCGGCATCAAGGATGGCCTTCACGGCGGCTGAGATAATGGTTTTGGTGAGTATCGTAGGCCACTCGTTTTTGAAATCGCGGGCGATGACCGAGTCCATGTTGCAAACAAGCGCCGGCTGGATTTCTCCGCCACCTGCGCCGATACGGATCAACGGAGGTTTCATGTCGTAAAATTTCAGGTAAGGGAAAGCCACGACAACATTGGGGACGGAGCTCTTCGCGAGCAGGGAGATGGGCAATACGAGCTTATACTCCTCGCGGAATGGCGCGGAGCCGCTTTCGTAAATGACATAAGTAAGCCCTGTCGCTGGCGCACCTGCGGTGATATCGGAGAGATCCTGACGGGCGAATGGGTTGGCAGGCACCATTTGAGAAACGCGTTCGAAGGACTTGCGGGCATGTTCCATGTCGTCGTCGTCCAACGCGCAAGCAGAGAAGAAAATGCCGTCAATCAGCACGGAGAAAGGGTTCACGTAGTTGGCGTAGGGATTCGCGGCAGCGGCAGCATCCAGCGCCGCCATGTTCAAGTTTTTCGGGGTATCGGCCTGATTCGTGAAATCGGAAATCGTCTTCGAGGCATCAAAGCCCGTGCCTTTGGTGTCCGCTCCGGAGCGGGCTTTCCCGATTTCCGCCTCGTTCTCCTCAATGCGTTTCGCGTTTTCATCGACGGCGTCACGCTGGCGCTGAAGGGACCGGTTCAACTCGACACGGGCGGCCTCCAAGTCGCCAAGCTGCATGTGGTTGAGCGCCTTGTAGGTATTGAGCATGATCTTATCGTAGGCGCGTCCGCGATATGGGAGGTTGGCGAGGTTGGTGAAGCTCGCGCCGATCTCGGAGCCGACCTTCACTTTTGCCTGTTCCTCCCATTCGTTGATGCGGGCCTCTGCCAGATCAAAGGCTGCATTGGATTTTTTTAGAAAATCCTCAGAGGTGAGGGGGCCAGAGGAGGGTGCCTCATCGCCTTTTTTCGGTTTAAAGGCCGCCGCGTTGGCGACAGACGAGGGGCTGCTGGCGGCGGCGCGGAGGACGGCACCCTGCTCAAGATGCCAGATGATGGAGTCTTTTGGACTGTCGGCGTTTTTCTCCGCCATTTTGTCTGCCTCCTTCACGGCTTCCGTCAGGTTCCCGGCGCGGAAGACCGTGTCGAGCGGAGCGCTTTTTTGGGAATGGGTCTGGCAGCCGGAGAGAATGAGCGCACAGGCGGCGATGGCGGCGACGAGGAAGTATTGGGGAAGCGGATTCTTGAGTCGTTTCATGTGGAGGGAGACGGGTTTTGTGAGTTTTATCTGGATACGAAGTTAAATGAAGGGAGGGAGGCTTACGGAGCCACCTGGCGGGCGATGTTGAGCTTGGCGATGCCGAGGTTTTCGCCCTCGATCTTGCCGGTGGAAAATTTCGGGTTGACGCGGGTGATGCGGATTTTGCCGACGCTGACTTCCTCAGCGCCAAGCTCTGCACCGGTGTCGGGGTCGATGAGTTTTTCGCCGAGCGCGAAGATTTCCCAGAACTGGCCGACGGCGATGCCGGAGCCTTCGCCACGCGCAATGGTGACTTGCGGACCGGTGACACTGAGGACGCGGGCAGGATAAACGACATCCACGACTTTGTTGGCGATCTTCTCGGCGATGCCGCGCGACATTTCGACGAGGAGAGAGTCGGAGAGGTCGCCGTCCTCGGTGACTTGCGCCTGCTTTTCCTCGACGAGGTTTTTCACCTCCTGAAAGTTCGCGGTTTCGATGAGTTTGTTGGTTTTCGCGTCATGAATTTTGCCGACGGCGGAGAGACGGATAACTCGCTTGGTGACCTTGCCGGCCCAGCCGAAATCGCCGGTCTGGGCAACGTCCTGAAAGTCGTCCACGGTGACGGTGAGGAGGTAGTCGGCGTTCCCGAAGGCAAAGGCGCGACCTGTGGCGGCGGCTTCCTCGACGAGGTGGGCTGAGTCAGAGCGAGAGATGACCTCGAAGCGGCGGGTGTTGTGGACGCGGTCGGCGAGTTGCGCGTCGAGGGACTGGGTGACGCGTTGCATGGAGACGCGCTTTTTCGAGGCGGCTTCGGCGGCGGCAGGCGTGGCGGCGATTTTGCCGATGGCGAGCACTTTGAGGCCGAGGGGTTGTGGCACAGAAGTGGTGGCGGGTGCGGATGTTTGCGCGAACAGAGGAATCGGCACAAGGGCAACGAGGAGGAGGAGGAGGAGGGCTGAGCGGAGCGGTTTCATGGCGTTGGGAGAAATTTTTGGATGCCGAGTTTTTGTCCGGTTGCTTTCAGAGGAGGGACTTTTGGGTGACGTTGGGCAGTTCCTTAGCGTCCACTTTGATGTCTACCTTGTAGCCGCTCTGGCGGAGTTTTTGTGCCTCACCTCTGAGCACCTCGGCCTGCGCGTCGGTGAGTTTTTCGCCGTTGCGAAGTCCGCTGACGAACTGGCTGACTTCCTTCCAGCGCTTGAGGCCGGCCTCATCCATTTGCATCGGAGCAACGATTACCTGGCTGTCGAATGCGCTGATGAGGCGTTCCCAAGGCTTGAAGCCTTCACGGGTGAGCCGCAGGCGGCTGAAGCCGCGCCGGAGTTGGAGTTTTCCGGGCGCAGTGCCAACGACCACGCCGTCCACCTCGACGGTGACGTTGAGGATGGAGACCTTGTTTTTGCCCTCGGATAGGGAGACGGTGTTGGTGTTGTCTAGGCGGACCTCGGGCAAGAACACGTCGGCGACGTCGGGGATGAGGGTGATGGTGGCGAGCGCGGCGACGGTGTCGGGCGCGGCGATGCGGTTGTCGGCGACGCGGGCTTGCAAGCCGGCGGTGATTTTTTGCGCGGCGTCGTCGAGTAGTCCATCGAGGATGGCGGCGGCGGCGAGGTCGGCGGAGGCATGGGCGTTGGCCTGCTCAAGGCGGACGGGCTTGACAGTGTCGCCGCTGAGCGCGGCACCGGTGAGGCCGTCGAGGATTTTGTAGGTGACGAGGGCGCTGTATTCGTCGTTTGTCACCTCGACGCCGTAGGCTTTGACGCGGCGGGTTTCCTTGGAGAGGCCTCCGAGGGAGATTTGCAGGAGGTAGTCGGCACCGAGGTTTTGCGCGAGGCGGAGCGCGGAGGACTCGTTGGCGAGCAGGGTGTCGAGGCTGTCCTCGGGGCGGAGGGTGGAGGCAAGTGCCGGATTGAAAGCACGGGCGGCGTCCACGGTGGTCTCGCGGGCGATGACCTGCACACCGGTATCGGCAACGCGGGCGGAGACGAAGTCTTCCAACACACGGATTTTGTCGTCGTATTTTTGTCCGGCGCGATTGGCGACGAAGATGGCGGCACGGTAGGTTTTGATTTCGCTGACGGTCTCGGTGACGGCGTGGGTGGTGATCGTCTCGGTGACGGTTTTGCCGTTCTTCACGTAGGTGCGCGTATCGACTTGGGTAGGGGCGGCTTCGACGGTTTTGGTGGTGGTGACAGAGGAGCGCATGCCGCCAGGACCGTTGCCAACGCCGCCGCGGAGCGCGGGAACTGGTGACGCGTCGGGCGCGGATTGAGCGGAAGCGGGTAGCGATGCCACGAACGCGATGGCAGCGGTGGTAAGCAGATGGCAAAGGAGGGCGGACTTCACCGGGCTCAGGCGGGGGCCGGATGTTTCGTTTCGTTGGATGCGGGAAGCGTAATAAGGGTGCATAATATTATTTTACAGACGGTCTTATGTCAGAAAACAGGGCACACGTCGGAGGGATGGCACGGATGCGTAGGTCGTTTCTTTAACGCTAGGGCTTGCCCTTGGGAAAAGGCTGCATGGCCACTCGTACACGATCTACGACAATGGCGGAAGGATTGCTGGGGATTGGATAACGAGGAACGTTGTAGAGGAACATTCCCCTTCTCGTTAAGGCTTGGCATGCTCATCCAGCATGGAAATAGCACCAGTGATAGCAAGGTGTAAAATCGCAACAGATGAACTTATCTCACTTTGGTTACGTGAGACCCTCTCATTTCTGTTCCAAATTTCCTATGTCGGAGATGACGGTGTGCAGTTCTTCTCTAGAATGGAGAAAAATCAACTTGTCACGTCTGCCACCGAAGGGCTCCGGTATGTCGGAGCCAAAATCCTAGCCCAGCGGTATTCACTCCACCCCAAGACCATCCTTCTCTGGGGACGTCGAGGATGGATTACGCCTCACAAGCTCAATGGTCGTGTCGTCCGGTTCAACGTAGCTGAAGCCGATGCATTCATGAACCAAAATCGAATCGATTGAATTTCGTGTGCGGAGAGATAACCAGCGCTCATGAAGCCAGATGCTGATTGACGGTGATGGTAAGCTTTCCGTCAGTAAGGCTGTACCGTGAGAATCTCCACCACCAACGATTCGATCCGATTGTTTCTGGGCTCTCCAGTCGTCCCCTACATCCGGGTTGGTTGCACCTCAATCTATTCCTTCATCTAATTCCCGGGGCCAACTTCGCTACCAGATATTCAATACAAACTCCCGCAGTTGGTTGAGGCATTTTGAACCTTCCTTTTGGCTGGAGAGGTGCGTTGGGCGTATCCCTGCCCATGATGTTCGGGCAGCATGCCGTCGTCAGTGCCTTTCGGCGGGTGGGTAATTGCACGGGCACGGATATCCGCGGAGGTCGGAGGGAAGTCGTGAAATGGACGTGACAGAGAACAAAATCAGTTCCGTTCGCATGAGCCATCAAAATCCATCTGCGCGATCATTATTCCACGGACATAATTGAGTTATCCCCCCTCTCCTCATCGAATCTTGATCTCCAATAGGGAAAGTCGGGGTAAGACAGGACTCAAAAAACGGGACAGTAACGGGACAGTCACTTTTAAAATAACCCAAAAAAAGGCCTCAAAAACTTTTGTAAGTCTTTGAGGCCAAAATGGCTGCCCGGGCTGGGATTGAACCAGCGACCAAGTGATTAACAGTCACCTGCTCTGCCACTGAGCTACCGGGCAAGGGAGGGGCGAATCAAAGGGGATATCTCGTAAGGTCCACTCTTTTTTTCACCGAACTTTGTTTTTTTGATGTCAGGCGATTTCCTCGTTCGAGAAGACGTGTTGCACATCGTCGATCTCATCGAGGGCGTCGTGCAGTTTTTCGATGCCGGAGGCCACGGAGGCGTCAACGGGGACGGTGTTCGTGGGAATGTAGGCGAGTTCGGCGCTCTCGGTCTTGATGCCGGCTTTGTCGAGCGCGGTCAGAACTTTGTCGAAAACATGCACGTCGCAGCGCACTTCAAATCCGTGTTCGCTGGTGAGCACGTCGTCGGCTCCGGCGTCGAGCGCGACTTCCATGAGGGCGTCCTCGGTGGTCTGGTCGCTGGCAATGAGAAACTGGCCGGCGTGCGTGAATTGGAAGGCCACGGCTCCGGTGCTGGCGAGGTTGCCGCCGTGCCGGGCAAAGACGGAGCGCACTTCCTGGGCGGAACGGGTTTTGTTGTCGGTCGTGACTTTGACGATGAAGGCGACGCCGCCCGGGCCGTAGGCTTCGTAGGTGATGTCTTCGTAAACGACGCCGGGGAGTTCGCCGGTGCCCTTCTTTATGGCGCGGTCAATGTTGTCCACCGGCATGTTGGCTTCGCGCGCCTTGAGCAGGAGGGTGCGCAGGCGGGCGTTGCCTTCAGGGTCGCCGCCGCCGGCTTTGGCGGCGAGGGTGATGTCGCGCGAGAGGCGCGAGAAGACTTTGCCCTTGCGGGAGTCGGTGATGGCTTTCTGGCGTTTGACTTTGGACCATTTGTTGTGACCGGCCATGGCGGGGGGATGGGTTGGGTTGGTGTGGGTTGGGTGAGACTCTGAATTTTTTAACCACTAATGCACACTAATGGGCACTAATGAAAAGCATAACAGACCGAGGTAACAGCTGATTCCATTAGTGTTCATTGGTGGTTAAACGCGGGGGGGGGGGGGGAGGATGGCTCAGAAGCGTTTTTTAGATGGCGTTACGTTTTTGATTGTTTTGCCGCCGATGGGACGGCTGCCGGGGCCGTTGCCTTTGGCGGCGGCGGCGGGGCTGGCAGGGTCGTCGTCCTTGGTGAAGCGGTTGACGGCGAGTTGTTGTACGATCGTGTAAAGGCCGTTGATCGTGGAGTAGAGGGCGAGGGCACAGGAGAAGTTGTAACAGATGATGGTGAAGATCCAGGGCATCATCTTAAAGATCTTGGCCTGCGCGTTGTCCACGGAGGGGGAGGGGGTGAGGCGCATCTGGAAGACCATCGTGGCACCCATGAGGAGGGGCAGGATGTTGATCGGGAGTGTCATGAAGCCGAGGGGGATGCGCGCGATGGTGTCGGGCGCGGAGAGGTCGCGCGCCCAGAGGAAGGATTGGAAGCGGAGTTCGGCGGTGCCTTGCAGCATGGCGAAGAAGGCGACGAAGAGCGGGATCGTGATGAGCACGGGCAGGCAGCCGCCCATGGGGTTGACTTTGTGCTCTTTGAAGAGGGCCATGACGGCCTGGTTTTTCTTGGTGGGGTTGTCCTTGTACTTCTCGTTGATCTCCTTCATCATCGGCTGGAGCTTCTGCATCCGCTTGGCGGAGCGGGAGGCGGCGAGGGTGAAGGGGAGGGTGACGGTCTTGAGGATGAGCGTCATGAGCACGATGGCCAGGCCCCAGTTGCCGACGAAGGCGTGGATGCCGTTCATCATCATGTTCATGAAGGGGGCAATGACGCCGCTGAGGAAGATGCGGTTGAAGAAGTAGCGGTCAAATTGCATGACCTTGTCCTCGCCGCGGGTGAAGTTTTTGAGGCGGGTGTATTCCTTGGGGCCGACGTAGAGTTTGCCGGTGAAGGTGGCGGTGCCTTGGGGGGCGATGGCGGGGAGTTCGACCTTGGCGGAGGCGGTAAGGCCGATGTTCTCGGTCGTGGTGCCGGGGAGGGGGGCGGCGAAGCTGACGCGGCGCACAGTGACGCCTTCGATGAGTTTGTCGTCGGGGGTGTAGATGCTGGCGAAGAACTGGTTTTTGACGGAGGCCCATTGGACGGGACCGGGCTGGATGATGTAGGCCTTGGGGTTGGGGTCGCCCATGCCCATGGAGGCGAAGAAGCCGCCGCCTTTGAGTTCGTTGCGGTCGGTGAACTGGGCTTTGTCGCCGTTGTAGGAGGCGACGTTGAGGTAGAAGCCGGTGTCGTTGGCACCCATCAGCGCGGCGGTGCCGAGGCTGAGGTTGAGCGAGGTGACGGGCGTGGTGTGATCGGCGAGGTTTTTGACGGTGGTCTCGTGCAGGATGCGATAGGGGTCGCGGCTGCTCTTGTCGCCGGTGGCGGGGGCGAGGACGTAGCGGCGGGTGACTTCGAGGCGTTTTTCAAAGACGGCGCGGAAAACGACTTCGTCGGCGGTGGCGCTGACGAGTTCGAAGCGGGCTTCCTTGTCGAGTCCGGCGATGTCGGTGAAGCCGAGGATCGGGTCGGCGTGCTCTTCGTTGAAGACGAAGGGTTTTGCCGCGCCGATGGCGGCGGGGTATTTTTTGAGGGCAACGTCGCGGATGGCGCCGCCGAAGTTGGTGAAGCGCACTTCAACGTAGTCGTTGGAGAGCGTGGTGATGGTCGCCTCGGTTTTGTTGGAGGCGATGGGAGCAAAGGTGGTGTTGGCCGGCGCGGCGGTGGCGGCGGACGCCAGCGGGTCGCCAGCCGTGGCGGGCGCGCTCACCGTGGGCGCGGGGGAGGGGGGGGCGGGGGGCCGCTGCTGGGATTGCTGGCGTGAGCTGTAAAGGAGGGCCGCAAACGCGGCCACCAGGAAGGTGACGCCAAGGATAAGGTTTTTTTTGTCCATTTAACGAAAGTGAAAGGTGTGAGTGTGGTGAGTAGTGGAAAATCAGATGCGCGTGCAGACCGGCGTGCGCATCCGGCGTGGTTGCGCGTGGCGGGGGGGGGGGGGGGAGGGCGGCACGGGGTCGAGGCCGCCCGGGTGGAGTGGATTGCAGCGCAGCACACGGCAGACCGTCAGCCAGGAGCCGCGCAGCGCACCGTGTTTTTGCAGGGCCTCGGCGCCGTAGTGCGAGCACGAGGGATGAAAACGGCACCCGCAGGTGGGGCCGAAAACCGCCGGGAGCACGGGCGACAGCGTGCGTTGGTAGATCCGGATGCCGAGCAGGAGCACGCGGGAGGGAAGCCGCGTGGCAAAGGCAAACAGGGAACTGGCGAACGTGTCAGGCATCGAAGGCGGTTGGATCAGTCGGATCGGACAGCGAAGAGTTTCCGGCAGGCCCCGACGAACCTTTTTTCCACGTCGGCGAAAGCCTGCGTATTGAGCGAGCGGCGGGCCACGAGGAGGACGTCTTGATCCGCAGGCACCAGATCTTGGTGCGTCCGGAAAATCTCGCGCAGGCGGCGTTTGGCGCGGGCGCGGGCGATGGCGTTGCCCACGGCGGCACGCGAAGCGACAACACCCAGACGGGCGGCGGCGGGACCGCCATCGGAGAGGCCGGAGGCCGGAGGCCGGAGGCCAGACTCTGGCTGCGGAGCCTTTTTCGTATTCTGTCCTCCGTCTTCCATCTTCTGGTCTCTGGACTCTGACCTCTGGACTCTGGCCACCGTCGGTGGACGGCGAACTGCGTACCACAACACAAAGGCGCCGCAATCGAAGCGGCGCCCTTGGGTGCGCACATGCTGGAAGTCGCCCTGGCGCTTGAGGCGTTGCCCGGCGCGGAAGCGCATGGCGGGAAAAACGCGCGGACCGCTCAGGCGACGGTCAGCCGTTTACGGCCTTTGGCGCGACGGGCGGCGATGACCTTGCGGCCTCCTTTGGTGGCGATGCGGGCGCGGAAGCCAATTTTGCGGACACGCTTTTTGCGGTGCGGACGGAAAGTGGGTTGCATGACGTTTAAGTGATTAAGAGTTGACGGAAGTGCAGGACTGCCCGGCCCGTGTCAAGGGGAGTTTCGTCCAACATCGAACATCCAACAAAAAGAATGCCGGACGAAGACTCTGAACAGGACAAATCCATCGTTGCCTGCGCTATTTTCGTTGGAGCCTGGACCTTGGATGTCCGATGTTGGACGTTCTTTTCTTCAAGATGGACTCTTCCGCCAATCGCCACGCTCAGGCCACGCAACTCCTCCGGCAGAAACTCGGCCCCCGCGTCGTGCTCACCGACGACGCCTCCCGCTACGCCGCCTCGTTCGACAGCAGCCGCCTTTCCTTCCTCCCCGCCGCCGTCATCAAACCCCGCCGCCGCGAAGACATTGGCGTCGCCCTTGCCCTTGCCAACGAGCACCGCGTGCCTGTCACCCCGCGCGGACGCGGCACCACGCTCATGGGCTCGGCCTCGCCCATTGCGGGCGGCTGGGTGCTCGACCTGCTCGGACTCGACGCCATCAAAATCGACGCCGAAGCCGGCCTCGCCCACGTGCAGGCGGGCGCGACCGTGGCCGCCATTCAGGACGCCGCCGACGCCCTCGGCTGGTTTTACCCGCCCGATCCCTCCTCCAAACAATACTGCACCATCGGCGGCAACATCGCCTGCAACGCCGGCGGCATGCACGGCGGCAAATACGGCGTCACCCGCGATTTTGTCGTCGCGCTCAAAGGATTTCTCCCCACCGGCGAATGGGTCGAGTGGGGCGCCGCCACCAAAAAATTCTCCGCCGGCTTCAACCTCCGCGACCTCTGGATCGGCGGCGAAGGCATGCTCGGCGTGGTCACCGACGCCATCCTCAAACTCATCCCCAAACCCGCCGCGCGCTGGACGCTCCTCACGAGCTTCCCCGACGAGATCGCCGCCTTCCGCGCCGCCCGCGCCCTTTTCGCCGCCCGCGTGCAGCCCGCCATCTGCGAATTTCTCGACCGCTACAGCGTGCAATGCGCCGAGAGCGCGATGAAAACCACCATCTTCCCCGGTCAGGCCGGACGCCCCGTGATCTTGCTCGAACTCGCCGGCACCGCCGCCGAAGTCCGCGAAACCAAAACCGCCGTCCTCGCCTGGGCCCGCGAACACGCCCTCGGCCACCGCGCCGCGCGCAACCGCGACGAAGCCGAGACCCTCTGGGCCGTGCGCCGCAAGTGTTCCAGCGCGATGTTCCAGATGGGCGACGCCAAGCTCAACGAAGACATCACCGTGCCCCTGAGCGCGTACGAGACCTTTGCCCGATTCCTCGAAAAATTAAGAAAGACCTCGCGCCTTGCCATTCCCACCTTCGGCCACCTCGCGGACGGCAACCTGCATGTGAACATCATGTATCACAAAACCAATGACAGCGAGTGCGTCGCCGCCGAGAAAGCCGTTCTCGCCCTCATGGAAAAAGTCGTGTCGCTCGGCGGTGCGATCTCCGGCGAGCACGGCATCGGACTCGCCAAAACGCCCTTCCTGCGCATCCAGCACAACGAGGCGCAAGTCCGCGCCATGCGCGCCGTGAAAGACGCGCTCGACCCGCGCGGCATCCTCAATCCGGGGAAAATGTTCGACGTTTTCGAAGTCTGGAAACACCCGCGCGTCACTGTCGCCTTCCCTTGGGATCACAAATAATGGCAAAAACGCACGAAAACCGCGCCGTTTTACCCGTTTTTGACCGATTTTCGGTCGGTTTTTCCCTGATTTTGCGATTTTTCGCGCTGTTTTCGCGCATTTCTTGCCAATCTTTAGGCCGTATCCATCTGTCCATTGCACTGACTGGCGACGGTTACTAACCGCTTAACCCATCTAGGTCTTGAAATAATCATGAAGCTCCCATTCCGCACACTGACGGCCGATGAAGCGGCTGCCCTTATCAATCACGGAAACACACTCGGCGTGAGTGGTTTCACCCCAGCCGGCGCTGCCAAGGTCGTGCCCAAGGCGCTCGCCGCCCGGGCCAAGGCGGAACACGCCGCCGGCCGCCCCTTCAAGGTCGCCGTCGTTTCCGGCGCCTCCACCGGTGACTCGCTCGACGGCGAACTCGCCCGCGCCGACGCCATCTCCTGGCGCACGCCCTACCAGAGCAACAAATCGCTCCGCGAAAGCATCAACAGCGGCAAAACCCGCTTTTTTGACATGCACCTCTCGCACCTTGCGCAGCAGGTGCGGCGCGGCTTCCTCGGCAAGTTCGACTGGGCCATCGTCGAAGCCTGCGACGTGAGCGCCGACGGCGAGATCGTGTTGACGACCTCGGTTGGCACCTCGCCGACCTTCCTCAACACCGCCGACAAAGTCATCATCGAACTCAACCGCTACCACTCGCCCCAACTCCGCGGCTTCCACGACATCTACGAACCCCTCGATCCACCCTTCCGCAAAGTCATCCCCATCGAACGCTGTTCCGACCGCATCGGCGCGGCCGTGGTCAAAATCGACCCCAAGAAAATTGTTGGCATCGTCGAAAGCGACAAAGCCGACGAAGTGGGCGGCTTCGATCCCGCCGACGAACTCACCAACAAAATCGGTGCCAACGTCGCCGAGTTCATTGCCAACGAAATCCACGTCGGTCGAATCCCGCGCGAATTTCTCCCCCTCCAGTCCGGCGTGGGCAACATCGCCAACGCCGTCCTCGGCGCGCTCGGAGCCAACCCTGACATTCCCAACTTCGAGATGTTCTCCGAAGTCATCCAGGACTCCGTCATCGGCCTCATCCGCTCGGGCAAGTGCAAGTTCGCCACCGGCACCTCGCTCACCATCGCGCCCGACCTGCTCAAGAGCGTTTACGAAGACCTCGAATTTTTCCGTCCCAAGCTCATCCTCCGCCCGCAGGAAATCACCAACAATCCCGAGATGGTGCGCCGCCTCGGTATCATAACGATCAATACAGCGATCGAGGTGGACATTTTTGGCAACGTGAACTCCACGCACGTCATGGGCAACAACCTCATGAACGGCATCGGCGGCTCCGGCGACTTCACGCGCAACGCCTACATTTCCATCTTCACCTGTCCTTCCGCGGCCAAGGGCGGCAAGATCAGCACCATCGTCCCGCTCGTCTCGCACATGGACCACAGCGAGCATTCGGTGCAGGTGGTCATCACCGAAAATGGCATCGCCGACCTGCGCGGCAAGGACCCGAACGAACGCGCCAAGCTCATTGTCGAAAAGTGCGCGCATCCCGCGTTCAAGGATCAGCTCCTGCGTTACTGCGAGATGGCCAAGCATGGACACACCCCGCAGACCCTTGCCAACGCCTTCCGCATGCACCAGCAGTTCCTCGAAACCGGCGACATGCGCGGCACTACCTGGGTGGGCTGACGCGCGTGGTGAAGTGGCGGAGTGGATACAAAAAAGCACGGACCCGAAAGTCCGTGCTTTTTTTGTGGCGTTGAGTGAACGGATGGCCTTGCCGGAGCGGCGACGTCCTCGTCGCCGGACGGACCGGCAGGTCCGCCAAAAGGAACACCTTGCGTGCTGCCGCACGTCCGGCGGCAGGGACGCCGCCGCTCCGGCAATAGTGCCCTTCTTGTTCGTAAATGGTATTAGAACTGCCAGTTGACGAACGGAAATACCGGGAACAGGTCGGAGTTCTTTGCGTAGTTGATCAGGCCGATCTGGAGACCTTCGAGATTCTCGGCCCAGTTGACGAAACCGAGTTGGAGGCCGCGGACGGATTCGGCCTTGTTGAAGAAGCCGAACTGCACGCCGTGAATGCTGCCATCGACGAGGCCGACCAGCGAGGTTTGCAGACCGGTGGATTCGCCGTTGAGGCGGCCGATGAGGGCGCTCTGCCAGCCGGCGAACTTGCCATCGACATTGCTATAAAAACCCTGCCAGAGCACGCCGGAGGCATCACCGTTCGTGGAGCCGCCCCAGCTCCAGGCGAAGCCCTTGAAGTTGCCCGTCGTCACGCCGACGCCGAGGAAACCCCAGTCGAAACCGGTGACGTTGGCATTTTCGCCATAGATGAGGTCGATGCGGAGGCCGTTGACGTCTTCGTTGGCTGGGACGATCTGGAGATCGGGCGCCCAAAAGCTGAACTGGAATCCGCTTTCGGCGTGCGCGGTCACGGAGGACAGCGCGAGCGTGGAGATGACAGCGAGAGAACTTAGGAGTTTTTTCATACGGAGCGCACGGTGCGCCTGCCTAAAGAATACCGTCAATGCAATTACCCTTCGCTTGGATAAGCAACGGCAGGCTGAAAACGCCTGCCTTCACGAGCGCCCGGCGCGATGGCTTTTCAGCACCTCCAGAAAATTCTTCACCAACGGCGAGGTCTCGTCGGACCTCCAGATGGCATGCAACTGAAACCGCAGGTCGGGCCCCTTCTCCTTGATCGACAGGGCCGAGAGTCCTTCGCGTGAAGAAATGCGGCGGATTTTGGGGAGGAGCGATGCCTCCTGTCCCGCGGCCAGCATGGCGAAAAAAGACTCGGAACCCCCCACCATCTTCACGGGTCCCGGCGTGACCCCTCTGTGCCGCAGCAAAGACAGCATGTACTCGGCGTGCATCGAGCTCTTTGTATGTTTCCCGGCTGCCAGCAACCGCACGCCCGCCAGGTCCGCCAGCGATATGCGCCGCTGCGCGGCCAGCGGATGCGTGTCGGCCACGACGACCTTGAGCAACGTGTCGAGCACTTGGAAATGGCGCAGCCCGGTGAGCGTCAGCGTCGCCGGCTCGAACGCAAAGCCGATCTGGAATTCGCCCTTGTCGAGGCTTCTCACGCACTGCTCGTCCACGCCGATGTCCACCAGCGTCACATCGACGTCCGGAAAACGCTCCCGATAGGTGTTCAGTGAGGCGGACATGAACTCGTAGGAGAGTTCCCCCACGTTGCCGATTCTCAGCGTGCCGCGCCGCCCGCGCGCCGCATCCTGCGTGACGGTCACCGAGCGCTGCACCTGTTCCAGCAACGCTTTCGCTTCGGCCAGAAAAACCTCCCCGGCGACCGTCAGGCGCACCCGCGTCGTATCCCGTTCCAGCAGGCGTGCATCGAGTCGGTCTTCCAAGTCTCTGATCTGCACGCTCAAGGTCGGGGCCGAGATGTGCAATAGCTCCGCCGCCCGCCGGAAATTCAACGCCTCGGCCACGGCCACGAAATATCGGAGATGCCTCAGTTCCATCAGTCATCTGCTGTTAGGTGCGAGCTAACAAGATGCAAGGAACAAAGTAATTCCGCCCATTGAGGGACGGTGTTATGGTCAAGGCGTTCCGACCGTGACCCGACTCTCTACCACACCCATCACCGCGGCCATCCGGCCTGCGTTTTGCGCCTCCCGACCCGCGACATGAATTCTACCATCGATCCCATCCAGGAGGCCCTCCGCCACCGCGCCTCCCAGTGCGCTGGCAAGAACGAACCCCGCTGCCGCACCCTGCTCGCCCTCCTCGCCACATCGCAACGGCTTCGCTCCTTCCTCAAGCACAGCCTTTCAAAACAGAAGCTCACCGAAACCGGGTTTAAGATACTCGCCTCCCTTTCCGCCCACGAGGAAGCTCCGCTGTCGCCCACGCAGATTGGCAATCTCACCTCCATGTGGCCGCCCACCGTCACCGATGTGCTCTCCCGCCTGGAGGTATCCGGGCTCATCGTGCGCGAACGCAGCCGCATCGACCGGCGCCTGACGCTGATCCGCATGACTCCGGCCGGGCGCAGGCTCTACACCGTCGCCGTCACCCACTTGGTGGGCGACATCGTCCGGCTCGCCGAGCCGATCGCGCCGACCGAGTTTGCCGCACTGCGCACGGCCTGCGATATGCTCGACTCCCAGGTCGCCCAACTCGTGGAGGAAGAGAGACTGCGCAACGCGCCCACGCTCGACCACTTGCTTTCCCCCCGGACGGAGGCCCGCGCACGCGTATGAAGCGCACTATCACCGCATCCGGTCCTTCACCCGTTGCCGCTCCCGACGGGGGGAAAGCATTCGATGGGGCGTGTCCCGACCGCCATCCTCTGCACGCCCTGGCGCATCTCATCCGCCGGGGCAGCCTGCGCACTTCGGAAGGATATGCCATCCTCGTCACCCTGCTCGTCACCAGTCGTCTGATTCGCGGCTATTTCGAACCGCTGCTCCGCCGCCTCGGCCTCTACGAGACCAAGCTCGGCGCTCTTATCGTCCTCCATGCCTTCGATCCCGAATCCGTCATCCAGGCGGACCTCGCCGCCTACACCCAGGTCAGCCAGGCGACCATGACCGATGTCATCGACGTCCTCGTCTCGGAAAAACGGGTGACGCGCAACCCCGATCCTCTCGACCGCCGCGCCCATCGCATCCGGCTCACCTCCGAAGGTCGTGATTTTTTGAATACCACCGTGCGCCCCGCGCTGGCCGCCCTGGAACATTGCACCCTCGGCCTCACTTCCGAAGAACGCCACATCTTCGCCCGGGTCTGCGCCCGCATCTGCGCGCAGTTCTCCTTCCAGCCGGACGGCGTCCCCGCCGCCCCGGGCAGTCCGTAAAACCGCCACGCCCGCACCCGGCCCCTTTCCACCATGCACCTTCTCATGCAGATAGCCCGCAGGACCGACCTCTCCAACCCGGAGGTCTGCGCTCCTGTTCTCGCCCTTCTTGCGACCGCCCGCGTCATGCACACCCACGTCGCACATGTGCTGGCGGCCCTGAACATCACGGAAGATCAACTCGCCACCCTGCTGGTTCTCCACGGCCATGACCCCGATCGCCTTGGGCTCAACGAACTCGTCCGGACCACAGGCCTCGATCCGGTGGACGTGGAGGATGCCCTCGATTTTCTGATACAGACCGATCGTGCGGCGCCCGCCCTCGCGCCCGACTCGGTCAAAGCGGCGGATGACGCCGCCGTTTCCCTTGAAAGCGGGACGGACGACAACCCGCATTACCGGCTCACGCCCGCCGGCCGCAGCTTCATCACGCGCACCGTGCAGCCGTTTTTCAAGACGCTCGAACACTGCGCCCTCGGGCTCACCTCCAGCGAGCGCCACACCCTTTCCCACGCCTGCGCCCAACTCTGTGCGGAACTGGCCGCCACTCCCCGTCAACCCGATTTCACCTGAGCCGACTTTTCCACATGCCAAGCAACCATACTGTTCTCGTTCTACTTGCCCTCGCCGGTCCGCTATTTGTCGCCGGTTGCGGCAAACGCAAGGATTCCGCCGTCGCCTCCGCCGCTCCGGCCGCCGTCGAGGTCGGCGTCGTCACTCTCGGCACCGCTTCCACCGCCCAGACCCGCGAACTTCCCGGACGCACCGCCGCGCACCGCGTCGCGCAGGTGCGCGCCCGGGTCAATGGCATCATCCTCAAACGCCTGTTCGTGGAAGGCGCCGACGTGAAGGAGGGCGAGTTGCTCTACCAGATCGACCCGGCCCCGTATCAGGCCATCCTGGACAGCGCGAAAGCCAGCCTCGCCCGCGCCGAGTCCAATCTGAAGACTGCCACCCTCCAGGCCGGGCGCTACAAGGAGCTCGTCGCCGTCAACGCCGTCAGCAAACAGCAATACGACGACGCTGTCGCCGCCGTCGGCGCCTATGCGGCCGACATGGCTTCCGCCCGCGCCGCGATTACCTCGGCCGGGATCGACCTCGGCTACACGAAAGTCACCTCTCCCATCGCCGGCCGCATCGGCCTTTCCGAAGTCACCGAGGGCGCCTACGTGCAGGCCGGGCAGGCCACGCTCATGGCCACCGTGCAGCAACTCGACCCGATCTACGTCAACCTCGTGCAACCCAGCGCGGAGGTTTCGCGCCTCAAGCGCGCCATCGAGAAAGGCGTCCTCCAGGCCGGGGCGGAAAAAGGCCAGACTCCCGTCCAGCTTATTCTGGAGGACGGCACCGCCTACGATCACACCGGCGCGCTCCAGTTTTCCGACGTCACGGTGGACCGCACCACCGGCTCCGTCACTCTGCGCGTCCTCTTCCCCAACCCGAGCGGCGACCTCCTGCCCGGCATGTTCGTGCGCGCCCGGTTCGACGAAGGCATCAACCCGCGGACGCTGCTCGCGCCGCAGCAGGGCGTGAGCCGCAATTACCGCGGCCTGCCCACCGCTTGGATCGTGACGGCGGACAACAAGGCCGAGAACCGCGTCATCGAAACCGGACGCACGCATGGCGACCAGTGGATCGTCACCGGCGGACTCCAGGCTGGCGACCGGATCATCGTCACCAATATCCAGCGTATCCGAGGAGGAACTACTGTGGCGCCCGTTCCCTGGACGCCCGGGGAGAAGGCTGTAACGAGCGAAAACGACAGCCTGCCAAGGCTGAAAAACTGAAGGCCGAAAAGGAATACACCAGTCGTTCGTTTCACGCATCACACGCACCGCATCACCCATCCACCTTCAGCCTTTAGCCTTTCAGTCTTCAGAACTTTTTCATCATGGCCAAATTTTTCATCGACCGCCCGGTCTTCGCCTGGGTGCTCGCCATCCTCCTTATGGGCGCGGGCCTGCTTGCCATCCGCACCCTGCCCGTTTCCCAGTATCCGAACATCGCCTCGCCCCAGGTGGAGATCACCGCGTTTTATCCCGGGGCCTCCGCCGAGACGGTGCAAAACACCGTCGCGCAGGTCATCGAACAACAGATGACCGGCATCGACCATATCCGCTATATGGAGACGCGCAGCGATTCCGACGGCCGGGTCACCATCACCATCACCTTCAACAACGAGGCTGATCCCGACATCGCCCAGGTGCAGGTGCAGAACAAGCTCCAGCTCGCCGACCCGCTGCTCCCGCAGGAAGTCCAGCAGCAGGGCGTCACCGTCAAGAAATCCGTCCGCAACTTCCTCATCGTTTATTCTTTCTACACGGAGGACGGCTCCCTCAACAAGGACGACATGGCGGACTACGTTTCCGCCAACCTCAAGGAGCCGATCAGCCGCATCAAGGGCGTGGGTGACGTGACTCTCTTCGGTTCGGAATACTCCATGCGCATCTGGCTCAACGCCGACCAGATGACCAACTACGGCATCACCGTGACCGAAATCGCGAGCTCGCTCGACGCGCAGAATGCGCAGATCTCCGCCGGCCAGTTTGGCGGCGCGCCCGCCGCCCCGGGCCAGCGTCTCAATGCCAACATCACCGTCCGCACCCGGCTCCAGAGCCCGGAGGCGTTTGCCGAAGTGCTGCTCCGCGTGAACGAGGACGGTTCCCTTCTCCGCCTCGGGGACGTGGCCCGGATCGAGCTCGGCAGCGAGATCGCCGCGATCTCCGCCTTTTACAATGGCCACGAGACCTCCGGCCTTGCCGTCAAGCCCGCCACCGGTGCCAACGCGCTGGAAACCGTCCGTCTGCTCAACGAATACATCGCCACACAGGAGCAGTTCTTCCCGCCCGGCATGAAGGTGGTCCCCGCCTACGACACCACACCTTTCGTCCGCATTTCGATCGAGGAGGTCATCAAGACGCTCATCGAGGCTATTGTCCTCGTGTTCCTCGTCATGTTTTTGTTTTTGCAGAACATCCGGGCCACGCTCATCCCCACCATCGCGGTGCCCGTCGTGCTCCTTGGCACCTTTGGCATCATGGCCGCGTGCGGCTTCACCATCAACACGCTCACCATGTTCGGCCTGGTGCTCGCCATCGGCCTGCTGGTGGACGACGCCATCGTCGTGGTCGAGAACGTCGAGCGCATCATGAGCGAGGAAGGGTTGTCGCCCCGGGAGGCCACCCGCAAATCCATGGAGCAGATCACCGGCGCCCTCGTCGGCATCGCGCTCGTGCTCGCCGCGGTGTTCCTCCCCATGGCGTTTTTCAGCGGGGCCACCGGCATCATTTACCGCCAGTTCTCCATCACCATCGCCACCGCCATGGCGCTCTCGGTTTTCGTGGCGGTCACGCTGACCCCGGCGCTCTGCGCGACGATGCTCAAGCCCATCCCCAAGGGGCACCACGAGGAGAAACGCGGCTTCTTTGGCTGGTTCAACCGCATGTTCAACCGCAGCACCGCGCTCTACGCTGGCGGTGTTCGCCGCACCATCCGGGGTTGGGGCCGTTCGCTCCTCGTCTATGCCGGCATCATCGCGGTCATGGTCTGGATTTTCGGCAAGCTGCCCACCGGCTTCCTCCCGGAAGAGGACCAGGGCGTGCTCCTGCTCCAGATTCAGCTCCCTGCCGGCTCCACCCAGGAGCAAACCGTGGCGGTGTCGGAAAAGGTGCGGGACTACTTCCTGACCCAGGAAAAAGAGGCCGTGGAATCGGTGATGAACGTGGCCGGAGTCAGCTTCGGCGGACGCGGCCAGAACGCCGGCCTCGGCTTCGTCAAGCTCAGGGACTGGGAAGAGCGTCCGGGCAAGGAACTGCGGGCCAACGCCATCGCCGGCCGGGCTATGGCGCATTTCTCATCCATCAAGGAGGCGCTCATCTTCGCCTTCCCTCCGCCCGCCATCATCGAACTCGGCACCGCCAACGGTTTCGAGTTTCAACTGATCGACCGTTCCAATCAGGGGCACGAAGCGCTCATGGAGGCCCGCGGACAACTGCTGAAGCTGGCGGGCGAGGACCCCGTCCTGTCCAACGTCCGCCCCTTCGGCTTTGACGACGTGCCCGAATACCGGCTCCACATCGACGAGGGGAAGGCCGCCTCTTTCGGCCTCTCGCTCGGCCTGATCAACCAGACGCTCGCCGCCGGCTGGGGTTCCACCTACGTCAACGACTTCAACCACCGCGGGCGCGTCAAGAAAGTTTACCTTCAGGCGGACGTCCCGTTCCGCATGCTGCCCGAGGATTTTGAACGCTGGCACGTGCCCTCCGCCAGCGGCGACCCGGTCCCGGTGAGCGCCTTCACCTCGGGAGAGTGGAGCTTCGGCTCCCCGCTTCTGGAGCGCTTCAACGGCCTGCCCTCCATCGCCATTCAGGGCGAGGCTGCGCCGGGAAAAAGCTCTGGCGACGCCATGAACGTCATGGAACGCCTCATGGAAAAGCTGCCCGAAGGTTTTTCCCATGCGTGGACAGCGCTCTCCTACGAGGAAAAACTCTCCGGCGCGCAGGCCCCCGCGCTCTACGCCATCTCGCTCGCCATCGTCTTCCTCTGCCTGGCGGCGCTCTACGAAAGCTGGACGGTGCCCATTTCCGTCATGCTCGTCGTTCCGCTCGGTGTGATCGGCGCGGTAATGGCCGTCTGGCTGCGAGGGATCAACAACGACGTATATTTCCAAGTCGGCCTGATCACGACCATCGGACTCTCCGCGAAAAACGCCATCCTCATCGTCGAGTTCGCCAAGGCCGCCTACGATCAGGGTACGGACCTGATCGAGGCGACCATCCAGGCTGCCAGGCAGCGTCTGCGGCCCATCCTCATGACCTCGCTCGCCTTCGGCTTCGGCGTGCTCCCGCTGGCTATCGCCAGCGGCGCAGGATCAGGTTCGCAAAACGCCATCGGCACCAGCGTGCTCGGCGGCGTTATCGCAGCCACCTTTCTGGCTATCTTCCTCATCCCGGTGTTCTACGTGACCGTCACCTGGCTCTTTCAAGGACGAAAAAAGCAAAAGCCTGAAGGACTGAAGGCTGAAGGCTGAAAAACAAACACGTATCACGCATCCGACTACACAAACCATGTCTGCCAAACTTTCAGCCTTCAGTCTTTGCTCCTTGCAGCCGGCCCTCCGGGCCATCGCCTCCGGCGATGCCATCTCCGCCCTTCGGGCTCCGTCAGCCTTCCGCCTTTTGACAGCGGTCTTCGCCGCCGCCCTCGCTGGCTGCACGCTCGCGCCCGACTACGAGCGCCCCGCCGCGCCCGTCGCCGACGCCTGGCCCACCGCCACCTCCGCGAACACGACTACCACGCACGCCGCCGACATCCCCTGGGCCGACTTCTTCGGCGACCCGCGCCTGCGCGCCCTCATCCAGACCGGCCTCGACCACAACCGCGACCTGCGCACCGCCCTCCTCCGCGCCGAACAAACTCGCGCCCAATACCGGATACAGGCCTCGTACCTGTGGCCCACGATTGGTGGCGACGCCGGCATGGTCCGCGCCCGAACGCCTGCCGACCTCTCCGCCACCGGCCAGTCCGTCACGGCCAGCCAATATAGCGTGGGCGGCACGCTCGCCGCCTACGAAGTCGATCTTTTCGGTCGTATCCGCAGCCTCAAGACAAGCGCCCTCGAAACATGGCTCGCCACCGGGGAGGCCCGCCGCGCCGCGCAACTCTCCTTCGTCTCCACGCTCGCCACCCAGTACCTCGTCGAGCGCTCCGCCGCCGAGCAGCTTGCCCTCGGACGCCAGACTCTCGCCCTCGTCGAGGACTCGCACCGGCTCATCAAGCACCGCTACGACAACGGCGTGGCCACCGAACTCGACCTGCGCACCGCCGAGGGGCAGGTGGCCGCGGCGCGCGCCACCGTGGCCGAATACACCCGGCTGCTTGAACAGGCGGGCAACAGCCTCGCCTATCTTATCGGCGCACCGCTGCCCGACGATCTGCCGCCGCCGCTTCCATTGACCGGACAAAATCTCATCGCCGATCTCCCTGCGGGCCTGCCCGCCGACCTCCTCCAGCGCCGGCCCGACATCCTGCAAGCCGAGCATACGCTCCGCGCCGCCAACGCCAGCATCGGCGCCGCCCGCGCCGCCTTTTTTCCGCAAATCACGCTCACCGCCTTTGGCGGCACTCGCAGCGCCGACCTCGACGGCCTCTTCAAGAGCGGCTCCGGTGCCTGGAGCTTCGCCCCGCAGATCACGCTCCCGATCTTCACCGGCGGACGCAACCGCGCCACCCTCGACGTCGCGCAAATCCAGAAACGCATCGAGATTGCCGCCTACGAAAAAGCCATTCAGGCGGCCTTCCGCGAGGTGGCCGACGGCCTCGCCGCCCGCGCCTCCTACGACGAACAACTCGCCGCCCAGCAGGCCCAGGTCGCCGCCGAGCAAGGCCGCTACAACCTCTCCGATCTGCGCTACAAAAACGGCGTCGCCGACTACCTCACCGTGCTCACCGCCCAGCAGGATCTCTTCGCCGCGCAGCAAAATCTGATCCGCTCCCGCTCGCTGCACCTCATCAGCCTTGTGGACCTCTACCGCGCCCTCGGCGGCGGATGGCAGGAAAAGCCTGAAAGTCTGAAAGCTGAAGGCTGAAACCAAACCACGAATACAAGTATGCCGCATCCTCCCACTTTCAGCCTTCAGCCCTTCAGCCTTTCCCATAATGACCACCCATAACCAGATCGATCCGTTCCATATTCTGCGTGAGGCGCAGGCCCGGTCCGCGCAGGAACAGCAACTGCTCTCGGGCCGCGACTGGCTGAGCGTCACCGCCCTCGTCCAGTTCCTCACCGCGCTCTATCCCCTCTACCTGTGGGTGTCTTTCGACCTGCTCGGCTACCGCCTGGCCAGCACCGATCCCCTCGTGTCGATTCTCCGCCTCACCGCCCTGGTCACCTTCGGCATCGGGTTCGTGTTCCTGCTGCTGTCATGGTGGGCCAAATACGCGCCCTTTCGCGCCGCGACCCTCGCCCTCGTGTTCTACACCGCGCTCAACGTCTTTTTCGCCCTGACGCGCCCGCAGCACTTCATGGACGGCATCGCGTCGCGCATGTTCGTGTTCCTCGGCCTCATCATGGCCGTTCGCACCGGCTTCCACCGGCACCGGGCAAAGTGAGGACAACCCCAATCCGACAAACTAACCGCGAATGAACGCGAATAAAACACACCAAAGCCCTCTTCAAATAATCATGTGTTTCATCAGTTTTTCTGAATTCGCGTCTATTCGCGTTCATTCGCGGTTAAAAAAGAATGAAGTCCCCGTAATTTTTCCATGAATACGCCTGTCCTCCTCCGTCCCGACCCTGTCCACGCCGTGCCCGACGCCGGTCCCTATCACCGCGGTGGCTGGCTGGTGGCGCTCGCCTCGCTTTTCCTGACCCTGGCCGCGCTTGCCACCGGCTCTCTTGTCAGCAACCGGCACCCGGCCTTCGTCTGGATTCCGGTTCTGATCCTGGGTGTGCCCGCCGCCTGGGGCTGGTGGTGCGTGTGGCAGGCGTGGCGAAACAAGGACCCGTTGCCCCGCTCGCATTCGCTCCTCGCGGGCACGCTTGGCTTCGACCTGCGCTGCACGAGTTGCGGCGTCGCCGCCACGACGTTTTTCCTGCATGACAAGGCCCCCGCCGGCGGCGTGACGCGCCTGCTTTTATTTCTGGAAAACTACGCCTCGCGCCAGCGCATCGCCGAGGTGCGCATCCTGCGTCACCCCGGCCTCGGCCTGCCCGAGAAGAAAAAACTCCTGCTCCATCTCTCCCCCGGCCAGGCCGCGGTCTATGAAATCCCCCTGCGGGTTGCCGCCGACCTCGCGCCCGGCTTGCATTCCCTGCCCGTCATCATCCAGGTGAGCCGCCCCAACGGTCGCGGCGTCCGCCTCCCCGGCTCGCGACGCCATCTCTACGACATCCATCGCTTCCGTTACGCGGCGCCCTTTGAGGTGACGCCTGCGTCCGCGCCTCCCGACCCGGCCTCCCCTGGTCCCCTGCCGCTGCCGGCCTTTCGCACTCTCGCCTCGGTGACGGACGCCGAGCCCCGCCTCGATATTCTCCAGCAGATCATCAGCGACGCCGGCCCCCGGCCCGACGCCGCAAGCCTTGGTTGACGCGGCGAGCCCGCCGGCCAGCCGCCTTTTTCTCTCTGTCAGCACACCCAACCATAAAACCAAAAACAAACCATGAACCACAACAGTCCTCCCTGGCTTCCCAAAGCCGAACTCGAATTTGTCCGCTGGACGCAAAACTTCGTCACCCGCCTGACCGTCACCGCCCCGACCTATGGCATCACGCCGGCCGAGGTTTCGCTGGTCACGCAACGGCATGCGGCGCATCAGGCGCTGCTGACACAATCCGAAAGCCTGTCGGCCTGGTCCAAAACTCTGACCGCCGCGCGCCGCCAGTTGGTGGACGGGGTGGAGGGGGGCGAGGTGCTCCTGCCGGACCGCCCCTCTTCGGAGGAGATGACGCTGAGCACCGGGCTGCGCAAGCAGATCATCCGGCTGGCCGCGCAGATCAAGAAGAGCACCTTCTACTCCCCCGCCGCGGGCAAGGAGCTGGGCATCGAGGCCGAGTCCCGGACACCGATCGACTGGAGCAAGCAGCGGCCCGAATTGCGGTTCGAGATCGTCGGCGGGGTGCTGGTGCGCCTCCACTGGAAAAAGGGCCCCGCCGAAGGCATCCGGCTGGAGGTCAATCGCGGCGCCGGCTGGGGGCCTTTGGCCGACGACACGCGTTCTCCCTACGATGACCCGGCGATCCTGCCCGAGACCGCCACGGTATGGCGTTACCGCGGCACTTACCTCTACAAGGATCAGCAGGTGGGCAACCTCAGCCTCGAACTCGCTGTCCCCGTGCAAAGCGCATAAACACTCCGGTTCCCCGGAGCCTGGGAAGCATTCCCCGGCGTTGCGGGGAACTCCCCTGGTTGTCCGTGGAAGTCGCAGGATTCTGGAAGAGCGCCGCGAACAATTGGGGGAGTTTCCCGCAACGCCGGAGGATCTCCTCCAACGGCTCAAGGGACTCCCTTGGTTGTCCGCGAAACGATCCACGAGGGATTGAGGGAATGCCGCGAACGATTGGGGGAGTTCCTCGAATCCTTGGGGGACCTCCCCCGGCTCTGGGTGGAACTCCTTTAGCCGTTGGTGGACTTCTTCCAACGCTTGGAGGAGTCCCGCCAACCCTTCGGAGAACTTCCCTGACGGCTCGGAGACTCTAATCTGTTTTTTGGGGAGTTCCCCTAAACGTTGGAGGATATCCTCCGATTCTTGGTGGAACTCCTCCAAGGGCAGGAGGAATCTCACCCGGGCTTCGGGGAACTCGCAAAAAATTATCCATTATGACACTCGAATCAAAAACCATTCTCCGGGACGAGGCGGGGGTGATCGCCCGTTTCATGATCTACAACTTCATTATTCTCGGTGTGGCGGGAATCATGACGGTGGATGCAAACAGCGGTCCCGGGAGTTTTTTGGAAACATCGTGGGTGGAAATCACCCAGCTTGCCGTGCTCCTGACGGCATCCGTTCTGTGCCTGTTCATCCGTCGCCACCCGGCGGGCCATCCCCATGCCGCGCTGCTGCTCTTCGGGTTCCTGGGCGCGTCGTTCATCCGCGAATGTGATGCGTTCCTGGATACGTATGTCTTCGATGGCTGCTGGCAGTTGCTGGTGATATTGCTCGTGGGCGGGGTTCTCTGGCTCACATGGAAAAACCGGCTGGATTTCATCATCGAGATGAAAACCTACCTGCGCTCCCTGGCCTGCGGGTTGTTCATGAGCGGATTCCTGACCACCTATGTCTTCTCGCGGCTGTTTGGCCGGCAGCATTTCTGGCAGGCGGTCATGGGCGAGGGGTACATCCGGGTCGTGAAGACCGCCGTCGAGGAGTGCACCGAACTCCTTGGCTACGCATTCCTGTTGTTCTCGGTGATCGAACTGGCGATCATGGCCCGAAACCGTCACAAACAGAAAGGAAGGCCGCAGGGAGCCCCGGATGCCGCCCGGGGATGACCGACGACAGGCGACGTATGGATGCAGTCATTTTAACGGAGAAAACCCTGCAGTTAAAGGGACGGACGCCTTTGAACGGAGGCGGGAACCGGCTTGTCTTTGCGCATCCCGACGATCCCTCTCTCGTGATCAAAGTGATCCGGCCCGATGCCCGGTTCGAAAACCAAAAAAATCCACCTTGGCGCAAACGGTTTTTCCGGCGCTTCAAACACTACAATGCCTTTGTGCGCGAGGTGGGCGAACACATCGCCGCCCACGTGAAGAACGATGCGCCGCCCCCTTTCCTCCAGCGATTTTGCGGCTTCGTGGAAACGGATTTCGGCCTGGGGTCCGTCACCAAAGCCGAGCGCGAGCACGACGGCAACTATGCGCCCACGCTGGTGGAGATCATCAAGCGAGGGGACTTCACCGAGTCGGTGCGCTCCGACTTGCGCGACTTCATCCGGCAATTTCTTGAGCACGACGTCATCGCGGGAGATTTTCATGCGGGCAACATCGTCCATGCCTGGGATGAGACCCACGGCTCGCACTTCGTCATCATCGACGGGCTGGGAGAGAAAAACGTCATCCCCCTGTGCAGTCTGTTTCCCTGGATCAACCGGCACTACAAGCTGAGAAAAATCAGGCGGATGAAGGCGGAGATCGATCTGCTGGTGAAAACGTTTGCTCGGACGGCGCGCGCTCCCGACGGTTCGGAAAGGAATTTTCAATTATGACACTCGAATCAAGGATGCCTCATTCCCCATCTCGATCCACTGTTGCCGGGCGGGCCGGTGACGCGCCGGCACGGTCCTCCTGTTTTTACGGGTGCTGCGGGGCGGTCGGCCTCGTCGTGCTCCTGACCGTGGCAGGCTTGCTCTTCATGGGGAGGCCGGGGGCTGCCGGGCTGCTCAAGGAGAACGGGCCCATCGAAATGATGTCCGCGGCGGGATACGTTGTGGCCGTGGTTTTCTTCCTGATAAAATTTCGCCGGAGCGCGACAGCCCTGTGGTATTTCCCGCTGCTCATGCTCGCCATGGGCCTGCGGGAACTGGATTTTCATGTTCGCTTCACGACGATCAACATGACCAAGGCCCGGTATTTTTTTACCGAGGGCGTGCCGCCGGGGGAAAAGGCCGTGGTGGCGGCGGTGCTGCTGGTGCTGGCATGCGCGGGCGTGACGATGCTCGTGAAGGAGGGCCGGGCATTCTGGACCAGCTTGAAACAACGTCAGCCGGCGGGAGTGGGCGTGTCGCTGGCGATCATGCTGGGGGTCTGTTCCCTGGTCCTGGATGCGTTGCCCCGCAAGCTGCTGAAGTGGGGGATTACCGTGTCCGATTTCCCTTCGTTTGCCATCAGCGTGCTGGAGGAAGTGGTGGAACTGGGCATCCCCTTGATGCTGCTGGTGACTATCGCCTTCGTGAGGGCTCCGATCCCCAAAACAGCCGTGGACCAAGCAGGGGACTCCCAAGGTCAATGTGTTCCCCGTTGATCGTTGTGCGTAGCTTGCCGGGTGTCATGGGTGCGATTCAAACCGATGTCAGCGTCTGGAAGGGCGTCGCTTGCGACGCCCGCGCGCGCCATTCGATGCCACGTCCTGCATACGCGGGCTTCGCAAGCGAAGCCCCTACGCGTGGCGCGGGCGTCTCGCCCGCTTCGGAACAGAATGCGGGCGGGACGCCCGCGCCACTTTGCCATCAGCACGATGCCGGCAGGATGCCGGCGCTCCCAGGCGCTATCGCGCCAGATCCAACCTTTTCCGCCTGTCCCTCCCCCCCCCCCCCCCCTCGCTAAACAGTTACCCGAGGCCTCCGCCGTGCGTGGTGTGAGAATCCGAAATTCGTAGGTAGATGGAGCGTGCTTTCGGAGGCCTCGGACGGAGCGCAGCAGCGCGGAGATGGCATCGCCAAAGGCGATGGCCCGAAGGGCTGCCCTCGGCAGAGGGCACAAAGGCCTCCCTACCGTTAAGACGACGGCTACATCTCAACTTAAAACGCTCTAGGGGGCCGCGTCGCAGCCGGGGCGGGTGGAGTCGGCAGGTTTTTGGGCGGCGAGGCGGGTGACAAGGCGGTCGAAATAGAGATAAACAACGGGAGTGGTGAAGAGGGTGAGGAGCTGGCTGAGGGCGAGGCCGCCGACGACGGCATAGCCGAGGGGCTGGCGGAGTTCGGAGCCGTCACCGTGGCCGAGGGCAAGGGGGATGCCGCCAAGCATGGCGGCGAGCGTGGTCATGAGGATGGGTCGAAAGCGTTTGAGGGCGGCTTCGTAAATGGCCTCGGTCGCAGGCAGGTGGCGCGTTCGCTCGGCGTCGATGGCGAAGTCGATCATCATAATGGCATTCTTTTTCACGATGCCGATGAGGAGTAGTATGCCGATGATGGCGATGACACCAATGTCGTGTCCGAAGGCCCAGAGGGTGAGGAGCGCGCCGAGTCCGGCGGAGGGGAGGGTGGAGAGGATCGTGAGTGGATGGATGAAACTTTCGTAGAGCATGCCGAGGATGATGTAAATGGCGACAATGGCGGCGGCGATGAGCCAGGGTTGCGAGCGGAGCGAGGTTTGGAAGGCTTGCGCGGTGCCTTGGAAACTGCCGGTGAGGGTGGCGGGCGTGCCCATCTCGGCGTTGGCGCGTTCGATGGCGGCAACGGCGTCGCCAAGGGCGACGTCGGGCGCGAGGTTGAAGGAGAGGGTGACGGCGGGGTATTGGCCGAGGTGATTGATCGAGAGGGGTTTTGTGGCGTTGCGGTTGAAGGTGACGAGGGCGGAGAGGGGGACCTGGCCTCCGGTGAGGGGGGAGCGGATGAAGAGTTTGTCGAAGGTGGCGGGGTCGGCCTGCAATTCGGGGGGGACTTCGATGATGACTTTGTACTGGCTGACCTGGGTGTAGAATTGGGTGATCTGACGCTGACCAAAGGCGTTGTAGAGGGCGGCGTTGATGGCCTGGGCGGGGATGCCGAAACGGGAGGCGGCCTGGCGGTCGATTTCGAGATTGAGGGCGGGGGCGGTGGATTGCTGGTCGGTGGTGACGTCGCGGAGTTGGGGGAGTTTTTCGAGGCGTTCGAGGATGCGGGGAGCCCAGGTGTTGAGTTCGTCGATGTCGGCGTCGCGGAGGGTGTATTGGAACTGGGTCTTGCTGGAGATGCCGCCGACGTTGAGGTCTTGCTGGGCCTGGAAAAACATCGTGAGGCCGGGGATGCCGTCGGTGGCGCGGCGGAGGCGGGCGATGACGGCGGTGGCGGAGTCGCGCTGGTCGCGGTCCTTGAGGGTGATCCAGTACCGGCTTGTATTGGAACCGCCACTACTGCGTCCGCCGCTGCCGATGCGGTTTTGGAAGGCGAGGACGGCGGGGTCGGCCTTGATGATCTCGCCGATGCGCAGGGCGTGTTCGCTCATGGCGGCAAAGGAGATGTCGGGCGCGGCTTCGGCGGTGGCGTTGATGAAGCCGGTGTCCTGCTGGGGGAAAAAGCCCTTGGGCATTTTGATGAAGACGAAGACGGTGAGGCCGATGGTGAGGAAGAGGGAAAAGAGGGTGGCGCGCTGGTGGCGGAGGACGAAGCGGAGGGCGCGGGCGTAAGAGCGTTCGATGGCGGTGAAGAAGGTTTCCAGCACGCGGTCGAGGCGGGCGCGGAGGGAGAGCCGGGTTGTGGTTCCTGGGGCGGGGGCGGGCGGTGTGTGATGCTGGCGGAGGAAGCGCGAGCACATCATGGGGACGAAGGTGAGGGAGACGAAGCCGGAGACGAGGACGGTGGCGGTGACGGTGACGGCGAATTCGCGGAAGAGGCGTCCGACGATGCCGCCCATCAGTAGTACGGGGATGAATACGGCAACGAGCGAGATGCTGATGGAGAGGATCGTGAAGCCGATCTCCCCGGCGCCTTTGAGCGCGGCTTGCATGGGAGGCATGCCGTCCTCGATGTGGCGGTAGATGTTTTCGAGCATGACGATGGCGTCGTCGATGACGAAGCCGACGGAGATGGTGAGCGCCATGAGGGAGAGGTTGTTGAGGCTGAAGCCGAGGGCGTGCATGATGGCGAAGGTGGCCACGATGGAGATGGGGACGACGGCGCTGGAGATGAGGGTGGCGCGGATGTTGCGCAGGAAAATGAACACGACGCCGGTGACGAGGGCCATGGTGAGCACGAGGTGAAACTCGACTTCCTGGACGGAGGCGCGGATGGTGCGCATGCGGTCGCTGAGGACGTCGATCGTGATGGCGGGGGGCATGGCGGCCTGGAGTTCAGGGATGAGGTCGCGGATGCGCTGGACGGTTTCAATGACGTTGGCGTCGGCTTGCTTGCGGATGATGATGCCGACGCCGCGCTGGTTGTTGACAAGGGCGGCGGAGCGGAGGTTTTCGGGGCCGGCGACGGCGTGGCCAACGTCGCGCACGCGGACGGGGGCGCCGTTGCGGTAGGCGAGGATGAGGTCGTTGTAGGGGGCGGCGTCGAGGAGTTGGTCGTTGGCGTAGATGGCGAAGCTCTGGCGGGGGCCGTCGATGCTGCCTTTGGGGGTGTTGATGGTGGCGGAGGCGATGACGCCGCGAACGTCGTCGAGGCTGAGGCCGAGGGAGGCGAGCTTGACGGGATCGACTTGGACGCGGACGGCGGGTTTTTGTTCGCCCATGATGTCCACTTGGGCGACGCCGCGGAGTTGGGAGAGTTGCTGGGCGACGACGTTGGCGGCGTAGTCGCTGACTTGGGTGAGGGGGAGGACTTCCGACACGACGCTGAGGAGCATGATGGGGGAGTCGGAGGGGTTGACTTTGCGGTAGGTGGGGGGGCTGGGGAGTTCGGTAGGGAGTTGTCCGCCGGCGGCGTTGATGGCGGACTGGACTTCCTGCGCGGCGGCGTCGATGTCGATATCGAGGTCGAACTGGATGGTGATGGAGACGCCGCCGAGGGAACTGGTGGATGAGAGTTGGGTGATGCCGGGAATGAGGGCGAGTTGGTTTTCGAGGGGCGTGGCGACGGACGAGGCCATGGTCTCGGGGCTGGCACCGGGGAGGCTGGCGGAGACTTGGATGGTGGGAAATTCGACTTGGGGGAGCGGCGCGACGGGGAGCAGGGGGAAGGCGACGATGCCGATGAGGAAGATGCCGATGGTGAGGAGCGCGGTGGCGACGGGGCGCTTGATGAAGGGGGTCGAGATGCTGAGTTGGGTGGCGGGTGTCATTGGGCGGCCTCCGGTTTGTTTTCAACGACGGCGATGCGGGAGCCGGGTTTGAGTTTGTTGTGGCCGTCGAGGATGACGCGGTCGCCGGGGGCGAGGCCGTCGTCGATGATGGTAAAACCGTCCACGGTGGGGCCGGGGCGGATGGGGCGGGGGGTGACGGTGTCGTCGGGGTTGACGAGGTAAACGTAGGGTCCGTCGAGGCCGGGTTGCACGGCGGGGGAGGGGAGAACGGTGGCGGCGCGGCGGGTGTCAACAAGGATGCGCGCGGAGACAAACTGGCCGGGCCAGAGGGCGAGGTCGTCGTTGGGGAAGGTGGCTTTGAGGCGGAGGGTGCCGGTGGAGGTGTCGATCTGGTTGTCGATGAGTTCGAGGCGTCCGGCGGCGAGGCGGGTGGCGTCGTCGGCAATGGCTTCGGCGGGGAGCGGGGTGGCTCCGGGTTGCATGTGGGGGCGGAGCGCGGGGAGGGTGGTCTGGGGGAGGGTGAAGAGGATGGAAACGGGTTGTAGTTGGGTAATGACTACAAGGCCGGCGCCCTGGCTGGCGGTGACGATGTTGCCGGCGTCGAGGAGGCGGACGCCGGTGCGTCCGGTGATGGGGGCGCGGATGGTGGTGAAGTCGAGGTCGAGCTGGGCGGCTTCGAGCGCGGCCTGGTCGGCCTGGACGAGGGCGGCGAGTTGGGCGACGGCGGCTTCCTGCTGTTCGAGGAGGCGGCGGCTTTCGGCTTCGCTTTCGACGAGGGTGCGGATGCGGGCGAGGTCGAGGCGGGCGCTGGCAAGGAGGGCTTCGTTTTGGGTTTTGCGGGCGCGGGCTTGTTCGAGGGTGGCGCGGTAGGGGCGGGGATCGATTTGCGCGAGGATGTCGCCGGCGGTGACGGTCTGGCCTTCGGTGAAGTTGACCTGGTCGAGCGAGCCGCTGACGCGGGGACGGACGGTGACGGTGTTGGAGGCTTGCACGGTGCCGATGCCGGTGAGCCAGATGGGAACGTCGCGCCGGGTGGCGGTGGCGAGGTGGACGGGGATGGCGGTGGCGGCGCCGGGTCTGGAGTTTGGGGTTGTTGGGGATTTGGGGTTGGCGGTGACGTGCCAGGCGATGATCGCGGCGAGGGCGAGGAGGATGAGGAGGACGAGGAGCCGGCGTGGTTTCATTGGTGAAAGGGAGTCAGGAATCAGGAGTCGGGGGGGGGGGGGGGGGAGGGGGTGTGGTCCCAGCCGCCTCCGAGGGCTTTGATGAGGAGGACGCTGGAGATGAGTTGCCGGCCGCGGACTTGGACGGCGAGGCGTTCGTTGGCGATGGCGGTGCGCTCGGAATCGGTGACGTCGAGGTAGCCGATCTGGCCGGCGCGGTAGCGTTCGAGAACGAGGTCGGCGGCGCGGCGCGAGGAGACGACGGCACGGTCAAGGATGGCGCTGCGTTCGGCGAGGCGGCGGAGGTCGGAGAGGGTGGTCTCGACTTCCTGAAAGGCGGTGAGGACGTTCTGGCGGTAGTTGGCGAGGGCTTCGTCGTAGGCGGCCTGGGCGCGGCGGTAGTTGGCGGTGTTGCGCCCGCCTTGGAACAGGGGGAGTGTAATGCCGGGGCCGATACTCCATTCGCGGCTGCTCCAGTCGAGGAGCGTGCCGGTGGTGTTGCTGGCGTAGCCGGCGGAGCCGAAGAGGGTGATGGCGGGGAAGAAGGCGGCCTTGGCGACGCCGATTTGCGCGCTGGCGGAGGCGAGGGTGCGCTCGGCGGTGGCGATGTCGGGGCGGCGTTCGAGGAGTTCGGAGGGGAGGCCGAGGGGGATGGCGGGGGGGGGGGGGAGGGGCGGGGCGAGGAGGGGGGAGGGGGGGGGGAGGTCGAATGTCTCGGGGAGTTGTCCGCAGAGGACGGCGAGGGCGTGGCGGAGGGCGGCGCGGTTTTGGTCGATTTCGACGAGGCTGCTTTCAGCGGTGGCGAGTTCGGTTTCGGCGAGGCTGGTGTCGAGGCGTCCGGTGGCGCCGAGGGCGTAGCGCCGGCTGACGATTTCGAGGGAGCGGCGGCGGCTTTGGACGTTGCGGGCAACGAGGTCGCGTTCGGCGTCGAGGGCGCGGAGGGAGAACCAGGTGCGGGCGACGTCGGCTTGCACGCCGAGGAGGATGTTGTGATAGGCGGCGTCGCCGGCGTCGGCGAGGGCAAGGGCGCTTTCGCTGATGCGGCGGGCGCGGCCCCAGAGGTCGATTTCGTAGTTGAGGTCGAGGGGGAGGGTGAAGGTGTTGT
>NZ_ABEA03000013.1 GCF_000171235.2 Geminisphaera colitermitum TAV2
CCCCCCGGCCAGCACAAAACCGACCTGGCAAGCGCATGGCCGGAAATTTGGGAACTTTCTTCGTGCCATCGCCGCCCGCTCGTGGCACGGTGAACCTTTTCTCATGAACATCCACGAGTATCAGGCAAAAGCGTTGTTCCAGAAATACGGAGTTCCCGCCCCCAAGGGCATCCCCGTCAAGTCACCGGCGGAGTTCAAGACCGCCCTCGCGGAGTTTCCCCCCGGCCCCGTTGTCGTGAAATCCCAAATACACGCAGGCGGACGCGGCAAAGGCGTCTTCACCGACGGCTTCAAAGGCGGCGTCAAATTCGCCCAAAACAAGGACGACGCCCTCGAATATGCCAAAAAGATGTTTGGCAACACCCTCGTCACCGCGCAGACCGGCCCCGCCGGCCGCAAGGTTCACACCGTTTACTTCACCGAGGCGTGCAAAATTCGCAACGAATACTACCTCGCCATCCTCCTTGACCGCACCACCTCCAAGCCCGTCATCGTCGCCTCCACCGAAGGCGGCATCGAAATCGAGAAAGTCGCCAAGGAGACGCCGGACAAAATCTTCAAGGTTTTGATCGACCCGGCCTTCGGCCTCGCCGACTTCGAAGTGCGCGAACTCATCTTCGACCTCGGCCTCAATCCCGCCGAGTCCAAGAACGCCGCCAAACTGATAAAGAACCTCTACCAAATGTTCTGGGAGACCGACGCCTCCATGGTCGAAGTCAACCCACTCGTCACCACCATGGACGACCAGGTGCTCGCCCTCGACGCCAAGGTCTCCTTCGACGACAACGCCCTCTTCCGCCACCCCGAGATCGTTGCCTACCGCGATCTCAACGAAGAGGACCCCAAGGAGATCGAAGCCTCCAAGTTCAACCTCTCCTACATCGCGCTCGACGGCAACATTGCCTGCCTCGTCAACGGAGCCGGCCTCGCCATGAGCACCATGGACATCATCAAACACTACGGCGGCAACCCCGCCAACTTCCTCGACGTCGGCGGCGGCGCGACCAAGGAACAAGTCGTCGCCGCCTTCAAGATCATCCTCGGCGACAAAAACGTGAAAGGCATTTTCGTGAACATCTTTGGTGGCATCATGGACTGCAACGTCATCGCCACCGGCATCGTCGAAGCCGTGAAGGAAACCGGACTCAAGCTCCCGCTCGTTGTCCGCCTCGAAGGCAACAACGTCGCCGCCGGCAAGGCCACCCTTGCCTCCTCCGGCCTCACCATCGTCAGCGGTGACAGCATGGCCGACGCCGCCCAGAAAATCGTCAAACTCGTCGCCTGAACCTAACCACCAACACACATTTTCCTCCCATGGCCATTCTCATCACACCAGAAACCAAGGTCCTCGTCCAAGGCATCACCGGTGACTTCGGCGGACGTCACGCCAAGCTCTCCCTCGACTACGGCACCAAGATCGTCGCCGGCGTCACTCCCGGCAAAGGCGGCCAGTTCTTCATCCACGAGAACCACAAAGTTCCCATCTTCAACACCGTGAAGGACGCCGTGAAGGCGACCGGCGCCACCGTCTCCGCCGTCTTTGTGCCGCCGCCCTTTGCCGCCGACGCCATCCTCGAAGGCGTCGATGCCGGACTCGACCTCGTTGTCACCATCACCGAAGGCATTCCGATCAAGGATATGGTTCGCGTAAAACGTGCCATGCAGCGCACCACGCAGAGCAGCAAAACCCGCCTTGTCGGTCCCAACTGCCCCGGCCTCGTATGCCCCGGCGAAGGCAAGGACTCCAAGGGCGGCTGCCGCATCGGCATTGCCCCCGGCTACATCAACAAGAAGGGCCACGTCGGCGTTGTCTCCCGCTCCGGCACCCTCACCTACGAAGCCGTTTACCAGCTCACCACCAAGGGTATTGGACAAAGCACTACCGTTGGCATCGGCGGCGATCCCGTCAACGGCACCTCGCACCTCGACGTCATCAAACTCTTCAACGAAGACCCCGACACCCACGGCATCATCCTTATCGGTGAAATCGGCGGTAACGCCGAAGTCGAAGCCGCGCGCTGGATCAAGAAACACTGCAAGAAACCCGTTGCCGGCTTCATCGCCGGGGCCACCGCGCCCGCAGGACGCCGCATGGGACACGCCGGTGCCATCGTGGGCGGAGCCGAGGATACCGCCGCCGCCAAGATCGCCGTCTTCAAGGAATGCGGCATCGAAGTCGCCGAGACGCCCAGCGACATGGCCGACGCCCTCCTCCGCGCCGCCAATGCCAAAGGCGTGAAACTGTCCTGAAAAAATTAACCACAGAAGACTCCGGCTGGCTCCAAACCAAGCCGGGGTAATGGCCGCAAAGAGGCGCAAAAGGCGCAAAAATTCTGACACCCTTTGCCCTCTTCTTTTTTTTGCGTCTTTTGTGCCTCTTTGCGGCTATTAATTCCGAAACCACACCACAACCTGCTCCCATGCGCCACTGTGTTTACCCCGGAACATTTGATCCGATCACCTACGGGCACCTTGACGTGCTCGCCCGCGCCACGCGGATATTCGACAAAGTGACGATCGCCATTGCGAACGACAATTCCGCCAAGGCTCCGCTCTTCAGCGCCGCCGAACGGCTCGAACTCCTGCGCGCCAACACCCGGCAATTCGACAACGTCACGACCGCGATTTTCAGCGGGCTGCTCGTGGATTTTGCCCGCGAGCAGGAAGCGTGTGCCATCATCCGCGGATTGCGGGCGCTCTCGGATTTCGAGTTCGAGTTCAACATGGCGCTCATGAACCGGCATCTTGAGCCGGGCGTGGAGACCTTCTTCGTCATGCCGCGCGGCGCATACAGCTTCACCAGTTCCTCGCTGGTCAAGCAGGTGGCGCGTTACGGAGGCGACGTCAGCCACTTCGTTCCCCCCGATGTCGCCGCCGCGCTACGGCGCGCCTATCACGAAGGAAAACGGGGCTCCTGACCTGCCTCCAAGGACTCTAGGAATTGCTCAAGACAAGCACCTCCGGCATGCCTTCGACATAAGGCCATAAGCCCGGAGTTCTTGGCTCACTTCTTGGCCTGTGGCGTCGCTTTCGGCTTTGGCTGCGCCTCAGACTCCGGCGGCAGCGATTTGTAGCTGTAGGAGCGCGGACCGACCTTGTAGCGCACGCGGCCATTGCTCACTTCGTCCAGCCAGTTGTTCTGGCCCTTGATGAAGGCCTCGCCGCCTTCCTGCCCGAGTTGGCCGGTGATTTGTTCACGGGTTTGCTCGGCCAGAAGTTTGAGCGACTCGCGTTTGGTCGCCAGGTCCATGTCCTTCGCGTCGATGATCTGGCGGGCGGCCTGTGCTGTCGTGTCGCGCAAATCGTAAAGTTGCGTTGCGGCCGTCGGCTCCAAGCCCAGGCGGTTGGTTAACTGTCGCAGTTGCCGGAACTCCCAATCCTGCGACCGCTCGTAGTCCTTGTAGCGATCCTCGCCGAGCACGACCTTGAGCTGCGCATTCATCGCCTCCTCGGCTGCATTGCGCTGCTTCCAGTATTCCTGCCCCGCGTTGTTGCGATGCGGGAAATCGCGGTCGAATTCCGAGCGCAGTTCGTGGATCGCTCGAAATTCCTCCTCCGCCGGGCCAAACGCCACCAGATCCCAGCGCATTTGCTGTGTGGTTTGCGAATTTCGCAGATCGTATTCGCGCATCTCCTCCGGAGTGAGAATCTGGGCCAGTTCGCGACGACGCTCGGCTTCGAGATATTTCACCTTCTCCTCGTCGCTCGGCAGCATGTAGCCGCGCGCCTCGCGCCGGATATGCTCCATCATCGCCCCGTAATCCTCCGCGATTTGCTTCGCGGCTTCACGTTTTTCGGAAGGGATCGGGTTGTTGTCCGGTTTGCCCGATGTGTTGGGCGCGTCGCCGAGAAGCTCCTTGCGCAGCGCCGCCTTCTCCCGCCGCAGATCGATGAGCGCCAGCCGCTGGTCAAGCGTCACGCCGTCATTCTCATAATAGTTGTGCTGGTTTTCCCAATACTGAAACTCCCGGCGTTTGGGGCGCAGCGCCTCCTCGCGTTCGCGGAACCGGTCGTTGATCTCCGCATTGATGATCGCGCGAACCAGCCGGTCGGGCACGCCCGCCTTGCGCAGATTTTCCGTGTAAGTCGGCAAGTCCGTGCTGACGGCCGCCGCCAGTGCATCCGCAGCCGGCAGACGCTGGCGGGCGGCGGCTCGCGGCGAACCGGACTGAATCGCCGCCGCCTTCGCTCGATCACCCGTGACCGCTGAAGGCACCGAGGGGCGAAGCGCCACATAGCCGACGAGGGCGGCGTTGGCCGCGACAGAAATAACGAGAAAAAGGGCAAGGCGGGGAAAGCGGGCGGGCGTCATGAAATGTGAGGGTTAACCTCGCCAGTAAAAACAATCGCCCCACGCGTCGCAAGTATCCCCTCCCTGCGTCCCGTGTTTTTTTACTGGCGTTGCACTGGGTTAATCATTTGTGATTGATAAATAATAAACGATCATGTTCGCTCACGAACGCCACCAAACCATTCTCGACACGCTCCAGAAACGTTCCCCGCTTACGGTCCCTGAGCTGGAGAAGATATTGAACGCGTCGCCTGCCACCGTGCGGCGTGATCTCACCTTTCTCGAAAAAATCGGCAAGATCATCCGCACCCACGGCGGCGTGCTTCATCCCGACCATGTGCAGGGTGAGATTTCCTTTGACCGCAAAAGTCGCGCCGCCCTCAACGCCAAGATCGCCCTCGCCACCGAGGCCGCCGCTCTCGCCAAGGCGGGGGACACCGTGTTCGTTGACGCCGGCACCACCACGCTCGAAGTGGGACGTCGTCTGCTGGAGATCGACGGACTCACGATCTTCACCAACTCGATCCCGCTCCTTAACGAACGTTCCGGAGGGGCGGGAAGGGCAGGCGCCCGTCTCGTCGCGCTCGGTGGCGAAGTGCGCAGTGTGAGCCTCGCGCTCGTTGGCTCCGGAGCCTTGGAGTGGGTGAATCGCATCCGGCCCGACATCGCCTTCCTTGGTGCCTCCGGCATCGACGCCACCGGCGGCCCCTGCACCACCGAACTCTTCGAAGCCGAGGTCAAGAGCGCGGTCATCGCCCGCGCCAGCCGTTCCGTCCTCCTCGCCGACGCCTCCAAATGGGAAAAGACCGCGGCCATTCGTTACGCCGATTGGTCGCAAGTCCATGACGTGTTCACCAACCGCACGCCCGACAAATCCATCCGCACCCGACTCGCCCAGAACAACGTGAAACTACACGTCGTGACAAAATAACTACAGACGAACTCCAACCCTCCCCCCCCCCCCCCCCCCCCACACACATGCACGAACCTCCGCTCCAAACCATTGACGGCGCTCCCTCCTGGACTTTTGGCAGCGACCGCGTCGAAGCCAGCCTGACGCGCGATGGCGGACACCTCGCGCCCGTCCGTTTTCAGACCGCCCGCGGCATCGTGCAACCCTTCGCCATTGCTCCCTGGGCAACCGATCCCATTCCTCCCGCCGACGCCAACGTTCTGCGCACCCTGCGCGGCGATTTTTTCTGCGCGCCCTTCGGCGGCAACGAAACCCCGTGGCGCGGCGAACGCCATCCAGGACACGGCGAGACGGCCACCGCACGTTGGGAATTTGCCGGACAACGCATTCTGCCCGACGGTATCGAATTTTCAACGACACTCGCGCCCCGCATCCGCCCCGGTCGCGTTACCAAGCGAATTTTCCTCCGGCACGACGAAACCAACATCTACCTCCGCCACGAACTGCGCGGCTTCACCGGTCCGATGTGCCTCGGCCATCATGCCATGCTCGCCTTTCCGGAAGAAGCCGGTCCCGGCCACATCCAACTCAGCCCCTGGCATCACGGGCGCGTCTGCCCCGTGCCGTTCGAGAACCCGGAGCAAGGCGGCTACACCTCGCTCAAAACCGGCGCGCCCTTCCGCAACCTCGCCCGCGTGCCGCTCGCCGCCGGGGGCGACGCCGACCTCACCACCTATCCCGCGCGTCCCGGTTACGAAGACCTCGTCATGGTCTCCGCCCGCCAATCCTCCCGCGCCAACGCACAAAACATCGCCTGGAGCACCGTCACGTATCCGAAAGCCGGTTACGTCTGGTTTGCGCTCAAGGACCCGCGCGTCCTCGCCTCCACCGTGCTCTGGCATTCCAACGGCGGACGCCATTACGCGCCTTGGTCGGGACGCCACCGGCGCGTCCTCGGCATCGAGGACGTCACCAGTTATTTTCACCTCGGCCTCGCGCCTTCCGCCGCGCCCAATCCGCTCTCCCGCGCCGGGGTGCCGACGGTTCTCCGCCTCCAGCGCAACCGTCCGCTGGTGGTCAATTACATCATGGGCATCATCGCCCTCCCGCGCGGATTTGACCGTGATCGCATCAAAACCCTGCGCCCTGTCCCCGCCCCCACCGGGGCGCACATCGAACTCACCTCTGTATCCGGAAAAACACTCCGCCACGCCGTCAACCTCGACTTCCTTCACCAAACCATCTCTTCATGACCAAACGCCTCGACCAGAAAATCGCCCGCATTCGCAACGGACAGGCCACCGCCGCCGACTTCATCATCGCTGACGCCAAGGACGCCGACATGGCCTTTGGCGTCACCGCCCCCGGTCCCGCATCCACCGCCTGCTCCGGCGGGCGCGACGGACGCCATTGCTACACCGAGTCCACCGCCGCCTGTTGGAAAACCCTCGCCGACTACCGCGAGCAAATCCGCGAAGTCATCCGCCAGGACGTCGTGGACATCATGCTCCTCTCGGCCTCCAACCTCGAACAACTCGGCATGACGGAAAAACTTTTTCAAAACTCCGCCATCACCCCCGCCGCCCGCGCCAACGACACCACCGACATCTGGGCCGTGCGCGGCGGCAAATACGCCAGCCACCCCTCGCGCGCCTTCCGCACCGCCTCGCTCGATCACATCAAATACGGCACCCTCCCCCCCCCCCCCCCCGCTCCGGCCCGCGACTACACCGTGCCCGCCCACGGCGCGGACCTTGGCCTCTACTCGATCACCTTCACCAACAACATCGACTGGGATTACTACGCACTCGAAAATTTCCACGCCTTCCGTCACGAGGCCGAGGCGAAGCACTTCCGCTACTTCCTCGAAGTGTTCAACCCCAACGTAAACCCCGCCATCCCCGACCGCACCGTCGCCGCCTTCCTCAACGACCACATTGTGCGCACCCTTGCCGGAGTGACCAGCAGCGGACGCCCGCTCTTCCTCAAAATCCCCTACAACGGTCCCGGTCCGCTCGAAGAACTCGTGGCCTACGATCCCAACGTCATTGTCGGCATCCTCGGCGGCAGCGCCGGCACCACGCTCGACGCCTTCCAACTCATCCACGACGCGCAAAAATACGGCGCCCGCGTCGCCCTCTTCGGACGCAAAATCAACCTCTCCGAACATCCGCTGACCTTCATCCAATACCTGCGCCGCATCACCGATGGCGACATCGCCCCCGTCGAGGCCGTCAAGGCCTACCACGCCGACCTCGCGCGTCTTGGCATCAAACCCCAGCGCCACCTCAGCGCCGACCTCCGCCAAACCAACACCATCCAGAGCTATCGCTGAAAAAAATTAGGAATTAGAAATTAGAAATTAGAAAAACGAACCCATGCACACGAACACCTCAAAACATCCACACTCCAAAGCGACGGCGAAGCCGCCCGCACTTCCTAATTCCTAATTTTTACTTCCTAATTTTTCCCATGCTTCGCTCCCAAATCAACCGTGCCTACCGCGACGCCCTCGCCTGCTTCGCCCGTCACCACTGGGTTCTCCCGCCCAACCCGCAATGGGACATCACCGACTTCGGACTCGGTGACTTTGAACGCCACGGCCTCACGCTCATCAACCTCGCCGCCGAACCCGAATACTGCGAGAAGCTCATGTATGCGCGACGCGGCCAAACCACGCCCTGTCACACGCACGCGAAGAAAAAAGAGGACATTATCTGCCGCGCCGGAGAACTCACGCTGGCGCTGAACGCCCAACGCCCAACGTCGAACATCCAACATCCACCTTTGGAAATTCCGATCACTGTATCCGTAAACGGAATACCCATGACGCTGCCCGCCAGCCAACTCCTCGTCCTGCCCGCGGGCCATCGCGTGACGCTTACGCCCGGCATCTGGCACGCCTTCTGGCCGACGAGTGACGAGTGCATCATCGGCGAAGTCAGCACCGCCAACGACGATGTAAACGACAACCTCTTCCTCGACCCCGCCGTCGGACGCTATCCCGGCATCGACGAAGACGAACCCGCCGCCATCCGCCTCCTCTCGGAAAAATGACTCCCCCCCCCCCCCCCCCGGGGTCTGGAATCCTTGCCGCAGGCAACTGGCTGGTTGACCACGTCAAAACCCTCGACGCCTGGCCGCCGCAGGACGCGCTTGCCAACATCCTCGCCGAGTCGTGGGGCAATGGCGGCTCGCCTTACAACATTCTCAAAGACATCTCCAAACTTCACGCGCTCCAGCCCGCGTATCCGCTGACTGGCATCGGACTCGTTGGCGACGACCCCGACGGACGCCGCATTCTCGCCGATTGCCGCGCACACGGCATCGACACCGCGCAACTCCGCGCCACGCCCGACGCCCCCACTTCTTACAGCGACGTGATGACGGACTCACAAACCGGACGCCGCACCTTTTTCCACCAGCGCGGCGCCAACGCCCGCCTTGCCTCCGAACACTTCGACTTCGCCACTCCGCGCGCCACCGCTGCGAAGATTTTCCATATCGGTTACATCCTCCTGCTCGACACCCTCGATCAACTCACACCCTCCGGCCAGCCTCGCATCTGCGACGTTCTCCGCCGCGCCCGTGCCGCCGGACTCCTCACCTCGCTCGATTGTGTGAGCGAAAACTCCGATCGTTTCCAAACCATTGTCCGCCCCGCGTTGCCTGACGTGGACATCCTTTTCGTAAACGACTTCGAAGCCGGAAAACTCACCGGTATTGATCTTCACACTACAAGCACAACCGATTCCATCGACCGCTCCGCCGTCGAACGCGCCCTCCGGTCCATCGCCGCGCTTGGCGTGCGCCGCTGGATCATCTTTCACGCTCCTTCCGCAGCCTGCGCCGCCGCGCCCGACGGCACGCTCCATTGGCAGCCCAGCCTTCGCGTTCCATCCGCCGCGATCCGCGGCACCGCCGGCGCGGGCGACGCCTTTGCCGCAGGCGTTTTGCATGGTTTGCACGAAGACTGGTCCATTGCCGACGCCCTCCGCCTCGGCGTCTGCACGGCGGCGGCTTGTCTGGCGAGCCCCACTTGTTCCGACAGCATCCTCCCTCTTGCCGAAACCCTCGCCCTCGCGGAGTCGCACGGCTTCCGTCCGTTGTAGCCAGTCCTGCATCAGGGAGCGGCGGTCTCCAGGCCGCCGGACGAGGCGCACCGCGCCTCGCCTCAGGGAGTAAGGTGGTTTCAAACAGGCGACGCTTCGCGTCGTCCGGCGGCCTGGAGTCCGCCGCTCCACCAAGACACTCCGCGTAACATCAGTCGCCGATGCGGTCTTCTTCCCAGCGTGCGCTGTTGGGCGGAAAGACGGATGCGGGCGCGGCGCGTTTTAGGATTTTTTCGCGGTTGGCGGGGTTACGGAGGTCGTCGCCAAAGAGAGTGTTCATCACGGTCTGGTCTGGATTGAGCCAGTAAAAGGCGGAGGTGATGTCGTGCGGATAGGGACGGTCGGGGTTTTGTTTGGTGCCAACCCACTGGCGGTTGGCGACGGTGGAGGCGAATGAATCCAAGATGGGTTCGCGGAAGGCGGGCAGGAGCGATGGATCGAGGGTGCAGGCATAGGCCATGATGTAGCGAAGGTTGTTGCCCGCCAGTCCGCCGGCGCGCGGAGTCTGGGTGCGCGTGCGTGAGGGGCTGTGCACGAAGGCGCGGTATTCGGAACGGTAGAGATTGTCCGCAGTGTAGCGGGCGGCGGCGATGATGTTCTGGCGGATGTCGTCGCGGTGCGTGAGTTTCCAAGCCTCGATCATGCCTGCGGTCTGAAAGGCGACCATGAAGGAGAGTTCGCCAGCCTTGACGTCGCCGCCGGTCTGGTTGGCGCGCAGGGGACGGAGCCAGACGCCGTGGCCTTCGGCCTTGAGGAGCACGTTGTCGGCGAGGCGATTGAGGGCGGCAAGGTAACGGTCGTCCGCCGTGGCGCGCCAGGCGGCGGCGAGATTGACAAGGGTCCATCCTGGCTCGCGGGCGGTGATGTATTTGTAGCGGGGATTGGTGACGAGGGGATCAGTGAGGAGGCGGTCGGTGATTTTGCGTCCGGCTTCGAGGGCGCGGGGATCGCCGGTGAGTTGGTGGTTTTGGAAAAAGCTGGTGACGCGGATGTGGCCGGGGGTGCTTCTGCCGAGAAAAAATTCGTCGTCTTTGCGTCCGCCGTTGGGGAGGTGCATGTCGGTCTCCGCGCCGGGCGTATAGTAGCCGCCGGTGTGCCCGACGGAGTGTTTCCATTTGAGGCCGATGCGGGTGGGGTCGGCGTGGTGGTTGATGATGTCGATGTCGCGCAGGTGCGTGGCCTGGCGGACGGCTTCACGAAACATCTCCGGGTCTTGGAAACGGAGGGCCTGACGGAAGAGGTCGGCGGGGAGGTCGTATTCGTGGTTGCACCAGTTGTATCGGCGTTCGCCATACCAGTCGCCCCAGTTGAGCAGGCCATACCAGCGGTTTTCCTTTTGCTGGTCGAAGTAGGAGCGGGTGGCGGCAAGGAAGGCGCGATCCCAATCGTCGAAGAGGCCGCCGCTCATGGGAGGCAGCATGGGGTCGTCGATTTGGGTGGCGTTGATGTAATCGAGGGGAGGGAGGACAACGGGGAGGGTTTGCAGGGCGCGTGCAATGGTGTGCGCGGAATCGGGCGAGGGTGCCCAGCCGATGAAGAGGCGATGGGATTTTTCCACGCCCTGGCGGACTTCGTAGGCGCCGGTGCGGAGGTAGTAATACCAGATTTGTTCGTCCTTGCGGCTGGCGTAGGGATTGGTGGAGGAGAGGGTGAGGGTGGGGAAGAGGTCGATGTCGAAGCCGTCTCCTGCCGGGGCTGCGCTGAAGGCTTTGGGCCATTGTTGCCAGAAGTCGCGGACGGTGGCGTAGGCGGTGCTTGTGGCGGATGCGGAGGGTGAATCGGGCGTGGCGAGGAGGATGCCTTCGGCGCGGGCGCCGGTGGCGTTGGCGGTTTCAATGGTCCAGGCGTTGTCTTCGTGCTGAAAAAGTCGTTGGCCGGGAAGGAGGTGGCGGGATTCGGTCGTGAGCTGGAGTGTGGTCCGGCTGGCGGACGCGGGTGCGAAGCGAACGGGGATGCAGGCGGAGCGGAAGCGTTGCATTTCGCGTTCGCGGTTTTTTGCAGGGTCTTCGCTGAGCGGGGCGAGGGCATGGTCGATTTCAACGTGGGTGGCTCCGGCGTACAGCGTGAGGAGAATGTCGAAACGTCCGTAACCGGCGGGGGAGGGGGGGGGCTGCGGGCGGGACGCCCGCGCCACGATGGAATCCGGTGGCGCGGATGACGGTGCGCAGGGGGCCGGTTTCGAGGAGTTCGAGGGTATCGATGCGGGCGGTGAGGCTGGCGCCGTCATCGGTGGTGAGTTGCGAGAGGGTGAAGGTGAGCGCGGGGTTGTCGGCAAGGGTGAGCCGCGCCGTGGCGGTGGCGCGGTCGAGCGCGAAGGTGAAATCGCCGGTGCGAATTTCAAGCGCGGCGACCGGACCGGTGTTGGGTGTGCGCGTGAGTCGGAGGGCGGAGGGAACAGGGGGGAGGGGGGCGTTTTTGCGAATCACGAACGTTCGCGTCGCATCAGACGGGAGGGGGGAGGGGGGGGGAGGGCAGGTGACTTGCGCCCACTGGATGGAGCCGTCCGGCCAGCGGTTGAGGGCGTGCCATTGCTGGGGAGGGGTGGTTGCACCGTCTTGAATGTGAACGTCGTCGGTGGAGGCGAGGGCTCCGCGTGCGAAGGGGATGCTGAAGGTAACGGGCGTGGTGTAGTTGTCGGGTAGATACGTCTTGAGCGCGATGGGTTCGGCAGGGGATGCACCTGTGAGTGAGATCGTGGCGAGTGTGATGGCCAAAAGGCGCAGTTGCGCGGTGAGCGCGTGAGCTGAGATCATGGTTATTCGAAGGTTTCGTTTTCGCCGAGAGTGGTGAAGTAGCAGTCGGTGTTCATGTAGGCGGCCTGAGTCTCGGGAATGTGTTTGGTGAAATAGGCGTCGTCCTTGGCGGCGACGTGGAAGTCGGCGAAGAGGGTGTTGGCGCGGTTGGAGTGGCGACGGTGGATGCGTTGATTGGCGGTGGAGTTGGGCGTGGGATTGATGCCGTAGCCTTGGGTGGGGCGGTTGTATTTTTCAGAATAGCTTTTCCAGATGCTGTCTGCGATGAGGAAAAAATCGGATGGGTTTTCAATGGCGGTGAGCGGGGTGTCGAGGTGGCGGTCGTCCCCCCATTTGCCGCCGGGGCGCATCCACATTCTCATGCCGTAGGTGAGGCCGCCGTTGTCGTCGATTTTATCCTTGGGATCGGTGATGTCGGCGTCGCGGGTGGGAAAGATCGAGGGGCAGTAAAAGACGTCACGGCTTTTGATAATATTCAGGGCGTAAAGGCGATAGGTCCAGTAGCGGTCGGCTTCGCTTTTGGTGGTCCCTTGCTTGAGGTCGCGCGGGGGGAGTTTGCCGTTGTTTTCAACGGCAAAGAGGGCCAGTGCTCCGCCGAGTCCGCGAAGGTTGCTGATGCAGCGGGCGGTTTGCGCGCTTTTGCGGGCTTTGCCAACGACCGGGATCATGATCGCGGCAAGGATGCCGATGATGGCGACCACGGTGAGGAGTTCGATGAGTGTAAAGCCGGTGTGGATACGGCAGCGGGAATCAGCGTGTGTGTTCATGGCGCGCGCGGGGGGGGGGGGGAGGGGAGTTGGGGGAAACGGTTGCTGGCGTCATGCTTTGCGATGACGGCGTGCGATGAGGCCGAGGGCAAGCGCGGCGAGGCCGGCGAACGTGGCCCAGGTGGAGGCTTCGGGCACGGGGGCGAACGGGTTGGTATCGTAGAATCCGATACTGTCGATGCGCAGGGATGCGCCTGCGGTGGCCGTCGTGGGAATCAGGCTGCGAATGTCGAATTTATTGAAGGTATCCCCGTAGCCGGAAAATGTGAAACTGGATACAACAGTGTGGCCATCAAGATAGATGGAGGCGGTTTTGTCGGTCAGATTGATTCCAAAGGTGAAGGTGTGCCATTGCTTGTCGGTGTATTTGATGTCGGTGCCGATGCTGGCGGTCTTGGTGTCAATGTTGGTGGTTGAGCCGCCGACAGTGGGCACATAAGCGACTCTGAATACGTCAAGGTCATCACGGAACAGGATGGTGACGATATTGTTGGTGCCGTCACCGAAGCGAATCTGCGGACGGTTGGTCGAATTCAGGTCTGTGTTTGTGAAGTTGGCCTGGACGGAGAATTGCACCCAGTAAGTGCCGGTGACGGGGACGTCCGAAAAGGTGCGGGAGGCTGATATTTCGGTGGTGGTGGTTCCGAGTTCGACGTATTTTGTGCCGGAGTGGGCGACACCTGTGGCGTCGGCAACCAGAGTGGTTGTGCTGGATGTCCAGACAGATGTTCCACCGGAGACGGTCTGGAGGCGTCCGTTTTGGTAGGTGTCGAAGTTGTCACCGATGATGAGCGCGGCGCGCGAGTCGTGGGCGAAGGCGGCGGCAAGGGCAAAAAACGCGACGATGGCGGCGCGGCGGATGTTGGATTGGATGAAGTGTGTTTTCATTGGGTTCACAGGGTGGTTCATAAGATGGCCAAGTGGCCCTAATCTGGGAAACGCAGACGGGGTGTAAAACTGCGCGATACTTTCATCGTAAAGTAAAACGAGGCGCAGTCCGTGTTGCGAGGGGAGGGACCGGGGGGGGGGGGGGAGGGGACCGCAGTCGGCAGCGGGTGTTACGCGGGGCCTGTTGGCGGACGGGTGGTGACGCCGGCGATCCAGTCGCTTTCGATCAAAACGGTTTTGGGATGACGGGGAACGCCGAGGTGGTTGTGGTGCATTTCCTCGATTACCACGTCCACGGCGGTGGCGCCGATTACTTCGCAATGCTGGTCGGTGCCCGAAAAATCGCATTCCTCGGGGTGCAGGCTCAGATGCGCCACACCGACTTCGTTGGGAACGTCGCAGCCGAGTTGGCGAAGCCAGTCCGCCACGCAGGTGTCGAAGGTGGCGATGGCATCAGGCCGCCAGCGGCGAAACCACTGGTCGAAGTCACCTTGCGAATTCCACGAGAGGACGGGAATGGGACGGCACTTTTCGTCCTGGCGGAAAAAGACATCGTAACCCGCCAGCCAGCTCCAGTCCACGCGGGGGTTTTCGCGTTCGTGCAATACGATTCCGAAGCGGCGGTAGTCGCAGCGATGCAATTCGGTGAGCACGCGCATCATGGTGCGCGCATGGTGGTTGGCCACCCGGTGTCCCTTCAGGCCGGTGATTGAGAAGCCGAGCAGCACGGTGGCGAATTGCTGCCAGCAGGTTTCCTCCGTGCGGGTGAGAAGCGGGGCGGGAGCAAGAACGATCCCGCGTATGTTGCGCTGCCAGAGGATGCCTGCCATGCGTTCGGCGGTCATGCCTTTCTCCGCCAGATTGAATTTTTCCAGACGGTAGCCGAGGGATTTGGCCCGCCTCTGCGCGCCGAGGAAGAATTTTGCATGGGTGGTGGTTTGCACCCACGTGTGGACCGGCAAATCACGGGTGATATAGGCGATGGTGGCGGCGGCACCCCGCCGTTTCTTGGTGCGCAGTTCGGTCATCAACGTGGCGACCAGGGGATTGGGACGGTAGCCGAGGGACTCGGCGAGTGTCCGGATGCGCTGGCGTGTCTGGTCGGGGATGCTGGGGTGGTTGCGCAGCGCCAGCGAGACCGTCATTGCGCTGACTTTGGCCGCGTTCGCCACATCACGCATGGTTATGCCCGGCAGTTCCATTTACGGATAAAGCAGAGCGCCCGGTGCGTCAGGCCAAGCCAAAACTCCTGGTGCGTTATCAGTGAACGCCTGCGGTTCTGTTACTCGGCGATGATGTGGCGGTATTTTAGCTCGCCAATTTTCAGGACGGCCACGTGGCCGTCCACAAAGAGAAACTTGGCCGCGTTGTTGCCGCGGACACGCCAGCGGATGTAACCTTGCGTGTCGTTGTCCTTGTTGGGACCGGCGGGGACAGGATCGTCGAGATTGCCGGTGAAGTTGGCGAGGCGTTCGGTGATTTTATTCACTTTGCCTGCGCTTGCCCCGGCAGAGCCGCCAGCACTTTGCGAAGCATCCATAATAATGACCTGACGCGCGGGGTCGGTGATGGAGCTTAATTTTACCTGCGGAGTGCCAGGGGGATCGCCGGATACGGAAGGCATCAACACGGGATGAGCGGAGTAATGTATCTGACCACCGGGTACGGTGGCGGATGGATCTTTGAAAACGTCGTTATAGTGGTTAAGTGAGGAGTCGCTTCCGTGATAAGTTTGCCGGGTGTTGTCGAGGTAGCCCGAAAGCGAGAGGGCAAAGATGGTGTTCTGTCCACCCGCATTCGACCGATATGAATACGGCAGCAGGTCGCGGTTGTTGGCGGCGTAGAGCGTAAGTGCGGTGCCGATCTGGCGGAGGTTGGAAGTGCCTTTGGCGATTTTTGCCGATTCGCGCACCTTGGAGGCAACAGGCAGAATGATCGCCGCCAAAATGCCAATGATGACGATAACCGTCAGCAATTCGATGAGCGTGAAGGCGGCGCGGCGATTCCGCCGCCGAACAGCGAACGTCCAAGGGAAGGTTTTTTGGGTGTGTTTCATGGGGAAATGCGGGGGGGGGGGGAGGGGGTTAATTTTCCCCGGCGGCGTTTTTATCAACAACGAGGAAGGGGATGTTTTGCGTGGCGCCGCCTCCGCGTCCGTCGCGGACGAAGACAAACAGGCGGTAGGCGGCGGGTTTGTCGGGCGTGCGCACGGTCACGGTGGGGGCCGCAACAGCGGTAGCGTCGCCTTGGATACATCCGTCGATGGTGGGCGGGACTTTTTCGGCGGCACCCTCGGCCCATTTCTGGCCGCTTTCGCGGATGACTTTCCATTCGTAGGTGAGCGGGTCGTTCTCGGCATCGTCGGCTTCGATGGTGGCGGTGAAGGTCGCGCCCGGCGGCACTTCCTTCCGGTCAAGTCCGGGGGATTTCAGCGACTTGATGCGGGGGCTGCGGTTGGCAGGCCAGCGGCCTTGGTAGGCTTGCGAGATGTGATCCACCGCCGGAGTTTTTTCACCGGTGGGCAGAAACATGCCATACCAGGTGGAGGTGATTTCCTGTTTGCTCGCCCATACGAAGCAGACCGCGCCGAGGAAACGGCCTTTTGGGTCGTTCTTCGCGCCGATGTAGCCACGCGCGTAGTTGGCGGCCTTGGCTTCGCTGGCGGGTTCGATGGGGGCGTCCCATTTGGTCTTTGGCACTTCCCAGTGGCCGCGTGGTCCGTATTCGGTAAGCAGATACGATTTTTCCCAGCCGGCCTTGTCAAGACGGGCGGGCAGGGCTGCGGCACCGCCATAGGTGTTGACGCCAAGAATATCGAGCGAGGGATAATAGTCGTGAATGGCTTTGATTTTCCATGCACCGGAACCGGCAATAACAGTCATCACGGGGTGGCGTGGGTCTTCTTCTTTTACGATGCGGGCGAGCACATCGAGTTCGCGCCAGAATTCGGGGTAAACGTCCTTGGTGCGTGGTCCCTCGGCTTCGTTGCCGAGGCCCCATAAAAGGAGGGCAGGGTGGTCGCGGTAGGCTCGCACGCTGGCACGGATGATGTCGCGCTGGCGTTGGAGGTCGGCGGAGTTGGAGTAACTGAAATTGTTGCTTTCGCGTTGGAGGTTGATGCCTCGAATGATGGCAAGGCCCTTGGCGCGGGCTTCGTCCATGAGGCGGCGGGCATCGGCGAGGGCGTCGGGTTCGAGGGGGCTGTTGTAGGTGCGGATGGTGTTGGCACCGCAGGCGGCGGCGAGGTCCATGTTGGTGAGGCGTCCCACGCCGCGCACTTCAAAGGGTTGCCCGTCGCGCAGGAGTTGCCACGAGCCGGAAGGGGTGGCAGCGAGGGAAACGGTGGAGCCGTCGTTCGCGGCGAAAGTGGGGCTGGGCGTCGCAAGGCCGATGAACGGGAGCAGGATGAGGGCGAGATGGAGGTGGCGGTGGAATTTCATGCGGGGGGGGGGGGGGGAGTGATTTCGACTTAAATCGGAAAGCGGGCGGGACGCCCGCGCCACGTTAATCGGCGGAGCGTCGCTTCCTCTTTGTGGCGGCGAGGGCGAGCGTGCCGATGCCCACGAGCAATGCGGTGGTGGCTGGTTCGGGGACGTTGGACGCGACGGTGGCGGTGGTGGTCACGAGCACGTCGTCAATGGCGAAGCGGGCGTTGTTGTTGCCGGAGCCGATGTAAAACATGCCGAAGTCGGTGTAGTTGCCGGAGGTTCGTGTGCCGACAACAGATGCGCTGCCGACGGTGGCGGCAACCTGCATGTTGTTTTCCGCGATGTAGGTCAGGGTAAAGGAGGCGTCATACCATGTGTTGGACTCAAAGGCGTTGGTGGCGGTGACGTTGGTGGTGGCGGTAATGGCGTTGCCACTACCGGAGGTGGGATCGTTGCCGGCGTCGCGATCCCGGTTGAGGCTGATGCTGTTGCCCGCGTTGCTGACGCTGGCATTATAACCGTCGTCGGATGTGCCGCCCTCAATATCCTGCGCACCTCCGGCGTATTTGAAGAAGCCGAAGCGAACGTTGGTGGTGGCGGCTGTGAACATGAGCCGGAAGGTGATTGTGATGGTGTCGCCTTCGGCAAGCGTGACGGAGGGGGAGAGGAGGGCATAGACGCCGCGAAAGGCGGTGCTGGAGGAAATTTGGTTGTAGGTGTTGAGGACGTTTCCGCCGGTGTCTTTTTCCTGGGTGGGCGTGAGGCTGGGCGGATTGCTGGCTTGGTAAGCGGTCCAGCCTTGAGTGGTGCCGTCCTCGAAGTTGGTGTTGAGCAAGGTCGTCACGGTCGCTGCCTGGGCTTGCGCGGCGAAGACGAGGGCGAGGGCGAGGGCAAGGGCGAGCGCAGGCAGGCTGGCTGAAAGCAGCGAGACGAGGGCCGGACGAAGGAGGCAGTGAAGGCGGAGACGGAGGTTTGCGGTTTTCATGGAGTGGTCGTGGTTGATGTGTGGTGGCGGTGATTTGGGTTTGGGATAAAGGCGGTCAATCATGGCCGCGGATGCTAGGGGTTGGGGTTTGGGCAACAAGGTTGACGCTACTCAAACTATCGAGTGAATCGACATTATGTCCGGTTTTCCTACGTCGCCGCGTGTTACTTTGAAGATGATTGCCGTCCGTGCGGGCGTGCATTTCTCAACGGTGTCGCTCGCGCTCAACAACCACCCAAGCATCCCGCTGGCAACGCGGGAGCGTTTGCAGTCGCTGGCGGAGGAGATGGGATACCGGCCCGATCCGGTGCTGGCGTCGTTGGTGGCCTACCGGCAGCAGCAGAAAAAGAAGCGCGACCACGGGGTGCTGGCGTGGATCGACAACTGGCCGGCTGCGACAGGGATGGCTCACGAACGAGCGCGTCACATTTACCCGGCGTTGTGGGAGGGGGCTTCGGCGAGGGCGGGGTTGCGAGGGTGGAAATTGGAGGAGTTTTGTCCGTCACGGCAGGGAATGACGGCAGCCGCGTTTTGCCGGATGCTGCGCACGCGCGGGATTGATGGATTGTTGGTGGCCCCGATGCCGGGTGCGGGCGGGGAATTGGAAATGGAGTGGGAGGCATTTTCGGCGATCGCGATCGGCAATACGATGACGTCGCCTCACCTGCACCGGGTGATGCCGCACCATGTGCACAACATGCAGGCGATCATGCGGGAGTTGGGGGCGCTGGGCTACCGGCGTCCGGCGTTTGTGCTCGACCAGACGATCAACGAGCGCACTCGGCATTACTGGACGGCGGCGTTTCTGGATGCGCAGTTGCGCTTGCCGAAGGCGAGGCGGCTGGAGCCGTTGTTGCTGCCGTTTGACGCAGCGGCAACGGGTCGAGGTGTATTGATGGAGTGGATACGGAGGGTGTCGCCGGACGTGTTGATAGCGAGTCGGGCGGACGAGGTGGTGGCGTGGTTGCGCGGGACGGGCTTGCGCGTGCCGGAGGACGTGGGCGTGGCAAGCGCGGCGTTTCTCACCGAGACGTGGAAGCCGGGTCAATGTTCACCGACCGACACCGCCGGGATCGACGAGCGTTTCGATTCCATCGGCGCCACGGCGATCGACACGTTGGTGGGGTTGATTCATCGGCACGAACGCGGCGTGCCGGAGGAGGCAATGCACATCTTGATCGAGGGCCGCTGGCATCCGGGGCGGTCGGTTGCGGGAGCGGGTGTTTGAGAATTCTGTGCTTGTTGCCTGGCGGGGCTTGACTGGGTTCTACGGGGCGGACCAGCCGCCGCCGAGGGAACGGTAGAGGCGGACGAGAGCGAGGTGCTGGTCGCGGCGGGCACGGGCAACGTCGGTCTGCGCGGGGAAGAGTTGTTGCTGGGCCTCAAGGACTTCGTAGTAGCTGGCGCGACCGGCGTCGTAGCGGTCCAGGGAGATTTTCACGGCTTGCTGGAGAGCGGCGGCGCGGCGTTCTTGCTCGGCACGGGTGGTGACGATTTTTTCGCGCGAGACGAGGGCTTCGCTGACTTCGTTGAGGGCGTTGAGCACGGATTGTTCGTGTTCAAGGCGGGCTTGGTCCCAGCGGGCACGGGCGGCGGCGACACTGGCTTTGATGCGTCCACCTTGGAAGATGGGGCCGGTGAGGCCGCCGAGGATGGACCAGAGGTTGCCGGTGCCGTGCGTGAAGTCGGAGAGGTCGGGGCTGATACGACCGAGGGCTCCAGTAAGGCTGATGCGGGGGTAGTAGTCGGCGATGGCAACGCCGATGTCGGCATTGGCAGAGCGGAGGAGTTGTTCGCTGCGGCGCAGGTCGGGGCGGCGGGCGAGGAGGTCGGCAGGGAGTCCGGCGGGCAGGGGAGTGGGGGCGACAAGGGTGTCGAGCGTGGCCTGACGGGTGATGGGGCCGGGGGCGCGTCCGAGGAGGAGGTTGATCTGGTTTTCCTTGAGGATGATGGAGCGTTCGATTTCGGGGATGGCGGCGGCGGTCTGGGCCACGGCGGCTTCGGCGCGGGCGGTTTCAATGGTGGAGGCAATGCCGCCTTTGAGGCGTTCGTTGAAGAGGGTGTAGCTGCGTTGGAAGGAGTCGCGGGTGTCCTTGGCAATGGTGAGTTCGGCGTCGAGTTCGATGAGTTCGAACCAGGCTTGGGCGACGTCGGCAATGAGGGTTGTGATGACGGCGTTGCGGGCTTCTTCGGTGGCGAGGTAACGGGCGCGGGCGGATTCGTCCATGCGGCGGACGCGGCCCCAGAGGTCGAGTTCCCAAGAGGCTCCGACAACGACGGTGGCGTCGTCTCCGGTGGTGCCGAGGGTGGGGCTGGGGTTGCCGGAGAATTGGTTGCGGCCGCGGCTGGCGGCGCCGGAGTAGTTGACGCTGGGGTAGTAGCCGGAGCGGGCGGTGGCGACGGCCTGGCGGGCTTGTTCGACGCGGGTGGCGGCGATGGCGATGTCGTAGTTGCTGGCGAGGGCTTCCTGGATGAGCGAGGCGAGGGCGGGGTCGGTGTAAACGTCCCACCAAGGAGCGGCACCGAAGTCGGCGGGCTTGGCGGGCGGAGCGGTGAGTTCGGGCTGGCCGGTGCCGGTGAGGGTGGAGCCGTCGGTGGAGTCGTCGGCAGTGCGGAAGGCGGGGGGGGACTTGATGACGGGGGGCTGGTAGTCGGGGCCGACGGCGCAACCGGTGAGGAGGAGTGCTGCGAGGGTGGCGGAGAGGGTGTTGGTGTGGCGCATGGTGCGGAAGTGGCGGCGGTGTGTGGTGCGGAGGCCTCGGAGAGGCCTCCCTACCAGGGAATGCATACGGATGGGTTTAGGTGGCGGGGGGGGGGGGGGGGAGTGTGGCGGGCTCGTGTTTTTGGTGCCGGACGGTGAAGCGTTCCACGAGGTAGAAGGTCACCGGGATGAGGAAGATGGCGAGGAGGGTGGCGGCGAGCATGCCGCCGATGACGGCAAAGCCCATCACCTGGCGCGAGAGAGCGCCGGCACCGGCGGCTTTGGCGAGGGGCACGCAACCGAGGATGAAGGCGAAGCTGGTCATGAGGATGGGGCGCAGGCGGAGGCGCGCGCCTTCGAGCGTGGCGTCGATGAGGGGCTTGCCTTGCTCAACGCCCATCTTGGCGAACTCGACGATGAGAATGGCGTTTTTGGCCGCGAGGCCGATGAGCATGACGAGGCCGATCTGGGCGTAGATGTTGTTTTCGTAGTGGCCGACCATGAGGCCGAGGAAGGCGCCGAAGATGGCGATAGGCGTGCCAAGGAGGACGCTGAAGGGGAGTGTCCAGCTTTCGTATTGCGCGGCGAGGATGAGGAACACGCAGAAGAGCGAGAAGCTGAAGATGGCGGCGGCACCGATGCCTTGCTGGGCCTGTTTTTCCTGAAAGCTCATGCCGAGGTAGTCGTAGCCCATTTCCTTGGGCATGGTGGCGGCAAAGGTTTCTTCGAGCGCGGCCATGGCCTGGGCGCTGCTGTAGCCGGGGGCGGCGGAGATGTTGAGCTGGGCGCTGCGGAAGAGGTTGTAACGCATGGTGAATTCGGGGCCTTGCGTGCTCTCGACTTTGGTGAGGGCGGAGAGGGGAACCATGTCGCCGTTGGCGTTGCGGACATAGAACTGGCCGAGGCGGTCGGTGTCGGTGCGGTACTCGCCTTCGGACTGGACGTAGATCTGCCACTGGCGTCCGAAGCGGTTGAAGTAGTTGACGAACGCGCCGCCCATGAAGGCTTGGAGGGTTTGATAAACGGAGCTGATCTGGACGCCTTGCTTGAGGACTTTGTCGCGGTCCACATCGACGAACATCTGCGGCACGGTGGGTAGGAAGGTGGTGGTGGCGGAGGCGATTTCGGGGCGTTTTTTGACGGCGGCGAGGAAGGTCTGGACGTTGGTGGCGAGGAAATCGAGTTCGCGTCCTGCGCGGTCCTGAAGAATGAAGGTGACGCCGCCGGCGTTGCCGATGCCGGGGATGGCGGGGGGGGAGAAGGCAAAGCCGATGCCTTCGGGGAAGCGCGAGAATTCGCGGTTCACGTGGGCGAGGATGGCTTCGTATTTTTCCTCGGGTTTTTTGCGTTCGTCCCACTTTTCGAGCGAGACGAAGAAGAAGCCGCTGTAGGTGTTTTGCACGCCGCTGAGCATGCTGTAGCCGGTGACGCCGGTGACGTGCTGGACGCCGGGGGTTTTTTGGAGGATTTCGGTGGCTTTGGCCATGAGGCCGTCGGTGCGTTCGAGCGAGGAGGCGTCGGGGAGTTGGATGCCGGCGAAGAAGTAGCCCTGGTCTTCCTCGGGGAGGAAGCTGCCGGGGATGCGTTTGCCGAGGAGGCCGGTGAGGACGCAGACGCCGACGAGGAGAAGGATGGCGACGAGGCTTTTGCGGATGAAGAAGCGGCAGATGCCGACGTAGCCGTCGGTGGCGCGGCCAAAGATGCGGTTGAAGCCGTTGTAGAAGGGTTGGAGGAGGCCGCCTTTGGTCTTGGGTTTGAGGAGGAGCGAGGAGAGGGCGGGGGAGAGGGTGAGGGCGTTGAAGGCGGAGAGAAGAACGGATACGGCGATCGTGACGGCAAACTGCTGGTAGAGGCGGCCGGTGATGCCGGGGATGAAGGCGGTGGGGATGAAGACGGCGGCGAGGATGATGGCGATGGCGATGACGGGGCCGGAGACTTCTTGCATGGCCTTGAGGGTGGCGTCCCTGGGGCTGAGGCCTTTTTCGATGTGATGTTCGACGGCTTCGACGACGACGATGGCGTCGTCCACCACGAGGCCGATGGCGAGCACGAGGCCGAAGAGGGAGAGGGTGTTGAGCGAGAAGCCGAGGAGGGGGAAGAGGGCAAAGGTGCCGATAAGGGAGACGGGGACGGCGAGGAGGGGGATGAGGGTGGCGCGCCAGCCTTGGAGGAAAACGAAGACGACGATGATGACGAGGATGAGGGCTTCGACGAGGGTGTGGACGATCTCCTTCATGCCTTCGGTGACGGCGAGGGTGGTGTCGATGGCGAGGACGTAGGTCATGTCATCGGGGAAGCTCTTGGAGAGTTCTGCCATGAGTTCCTTGGCACCGTTGGCGGCGGCGAGGGCGTTGGAGCCGGGGAGTTGGTAGAGGGCGAGAATGGCGGAGGGTTTGCCGTCGAGGGTGCCGTGGAGGCCGTAGGTCTGGGAGCCGAGTTCGAGGCGGGCAACGTCGCCGAGGCGGACAATGGAGCCGTCGGGGTCGGCGCGGAGGACGATTTGGGAGAATTGCTCCTCGGTTTCGAGGCGGCCCTGGGAGCGGACGGCCCAGGTGAATTCCTGGCCTTTGGGGACGGGGTCGCCGCCGATCTGGCCGGAGGGGTTGACGGTGTTTTGTGATTGGATGGCGGATACAATCTCGGGGACGGTGATGTTGAGCTTGGCGAGCTGGTCGGGGCGTATCCAGACGCGCATGGCATACTGGCCGGCGCCGAAGACGGTGACGCTGGCGATGCCTTTGACGCGGGTCATGGCGTCGTTGAGGTTGATGTAGGCGTAGTTGGCCAAAAAGGTGCTGTCGTAGGTGCCGTTGGGGGAGGAGAGGGCGAAGACGACGAGGGGAGAGGCGAGGGATTTTTGGACGGTGACGCCTTGGTCGCGCACGCTTTGGGGGAGTTGGGAGTCGGCCTGGCTGGCGCGCATCTGGGCGAGGACTTGGTCGGTGTTGGGGTCGGTGCCGAGGGCGAAGTTGACGGTGAGCGTCATCTGGCCGTTGTTGGCGTTCACCGAGTACATGTAGTTCATGTTATCGACGCCGGACATCTGTTGTTCGATGGGCGTGGCGACGGCCTGCTCAAGGGTCATGGCGTCGGCGCCGGGGTACATGGCCTTGATCTGGACTTCAGGGGGAACGATGTCGGGGAACTGCGCAATGGGTAGCGAGGTGATGGATACGGCGCCGATGACCACCATGAGGATGGCAATGACCATCGCGACGATGGGGCGGTTGATGAAGAATTTGGCCATGGGTGGGAAGGTGGTCGGTGAAAAGGCGGAGCGGGGGAGAAGGCGGGAGGAGGCGGCTACGCCGTCGAACATTTAACGTTTAACGCTTAACATTTAACATTAAATGGAAGGAGGCGGCGATGTGGCGTCAGCATGGTTCGGATGTTCAATGTTAAACGTTCAATGTTAAGTGTTAAGCGTTGTTTGATGGCGGACGGAGGGCGGGGGGGGGGCTGGAATCTATGGTTTTGGGGGCGTTTTTGCGTCCTTTGCCCCGAAGGGTGTGGCGTGGAGGGGGCCGCCGGCACGGGCGCGTTGCACGCCTTCGACAATGACGGTTTCGCCGGGCTTGAGGCCGTCTTTTATGATCCAGCCGGAGGCGACGCGTTCGCCGGTTTTGACGGGGCGGACCTGAGCCTTGTTGTCGGCGCCGAGAACGAGGACTTGATGACTGCCTTGAAGTTCGAGGATGGCGCGCTGGGGGACGACGATCACGCCTTTCTCAACTTGGGTGCGGGCGCGGATGCGGCTGAACATGCCGGGTCGCAGGACGTGGCCGGGGTTGGAAAATTCGCCGGCGATGCGGATGGCTCCGGTGCCAACGCTGACCTGACGGTCGGCAAATTTGAAGGCGCCTTTTTGCGGGTAAATCTGGCCGTCGCCGAGGATGAGCTCAAGTTCGAGGTGGAGTTTGGCGGTGACCTGGTCGGTGGTGCCGGCATCGTTGTCGTTCTTCCGGGCGATGGCGATGGCGGCGAGGTATTCTTGTTCGCTGAGAGAGAAATAAACGCGGATGGGGTCGATGGCCGAGATGGTAGTTAATTCTCCACTACTCTGGCCGACGAGGTCGCCGATCTGGCCTTTGGCGATGCCGATGAGGCCGTCGATGGGCGCGGTGATTTTGGTGAAGCCGAGTTCGAGTTGGGCTTTTTCGAGGGTGGCTTTGGCTCCGTCAACGCCACCTTGGGCGGCGGCGTTGGACTGGACGGCGTTGTCGAGTTCCTGCTGGCTGACGGCCTGACTGGCGGCGAGGGGACGGAGGCGGTTGACGTCGATTTCGGTCTTTTTGAGGCGGGCCTGGGCTTCGACGAGGCTGGCCTTGGCCTGGTCAACGGCGGCGATGAAGGGGCGGTCGTCGATTTCGAAGAGGAGTTGGTCTTTTTTGACGTAGGAGCCTTCGGTGTAGGCGATTTTTTTGAGGTAGCCGGTGACTTGGGCCTGAATGGTGGCGTTGGTGGTGCCGTCGAGGGTGCCGACCCACTCGCGGTAGATGGGGATGTCGGCGGGTTGCACTTGGATGACTTGCACTTCGGCAGGCGGGGGGGGGGGGGGGGGAGGGGCCTTGTGGCAGGCGCCCAGAAAGAGCGCGGAGGCGAGGAGGCTGGCAGTCAGGATGCCGACCCGGGAACGGGTAACGCGGGAGGTGTTCATCGGTATGGCAGGGCTAGTTAGGTGGAAGGACTGGAATGTTGAAATGAATGGGACGAGAGGCGGGTGTTTGCAAATGGAGGAGTGAAAAAAATCATGCAGAGGCATACAGGTGGCAGGGTTAACGGGGACCGGAGGAGAGATCGCCAGGGACGAGGTCGGGGAAAATGCGTGCCCAGTCTCTGGATACGCTGACGAGGGTCCATTGGTCGCTGGATGCGGCGGCGAGCGAGGTGACGTCGTCGTCGCCGTAGCGTGCGTCCCGGAAGCCGTCGTCGTGCTGGATGAGCAGCGCGAGCGAGGCGCGGCCGGGTTGGAGATCCTGGGTGTGGCGGAGCATGGCGACGTCGGAGCCGGTGCCGGCGTTGCCACAGGCGAGGATGGGGGTGCGGCCAATGCGGCGTTGGATCGCGGCGACCTTGGCCTCATTTTCGTTGAATTTTTCGATGATGGGGAGACGCCAGAGGACTTCGCGTCCGTCAACGATGCGGCGTTCGGTTTTGATCGTGGAGCCGATGACGCGCTCGGGTGGAATGCCGTAGAGTTGGGCGGAGATGACTTGGACGAAGCGTTCGGTGGAGCCGGTGCAAATCCAGAGTTCAAAGCCGTTGGCGCGGAGCAGGTCGAGCAGTTCGCGCATGGGCTGGTAAACCATGCCGGACACGGAGCGGTGGGTGGTGGGATGGCGGAAGTAGCGGGCCCATTCCTGCACGGAGGCGATGAAGCTGGCTTCGGTGCGGTTGCCGTAGGCGAGGGTGATGAGCTGGCGGAGGGCGTCCTGGCCGTGGGCGCGAAGCCAGACGGTGTCGTTGGTGGCGAGGGCTCGCACGGCGGGTTGCGCGGCGAGTTCGGGTTCGGTGGCAACGCGGTTTTTGAGGAGGGCGGTGAAAAAGAGCAGTTCCATGTTGGGCTGCTCGGCGCAGAGGGTGCCGTCGTGGTCGAAGACGGCGACGCGGTCGGGCGGGGCTACGTAGGCGGGCGCGCCTTCGGTGGTGACGGCGGCGACAAAGGCGAGGAGCGTGGCCTTGGTCGTGGTGTCGTGCCAGGAGGGCAGGGGATCGGGGGGGGAGGGGGGGGCGACCGGGGTTTGCGCGAGGGCGGGGCTTGCGAGGGCAAGCGCCACCGCGAGGAAACGGACAAAGCGCAGAGAGGGGCTGCGCTTGGGAACGTTGGGTTGGGGGTTTTGTCCGGTTGTCATTTGGGATCTACCGGCGCGGGCGGTCAGGGAACAAGGCGCTGGCGGCGGAGTTCTTTATGGAGGGCGGCGACGGTTTCCTGAACGAGATTTTCGATGCTGCCGGGGTTGACAAGCTCGGTGGTGCCGGACCAGAGGAGTTTGCCGTTGGAGGCTTCATAGATGTTGGTTTCGATCATGATGAAGCGGTTGGTGTAGGCGAGGCGGCGGCCTTCGTCGGAGTAGAGCGGCATGGTGGCATAGGCGGGGCCCCAATAATCGCGCAGCGATGCGTAGGCGTCGGGATAGACGTTGCCGGGGGTGTATTTGAGTTCGGTGCGGTCGGCGACGGGGCGCATGACGACGATGCCGTCGGCTCCGATTTTACGCGCGGCGGCTTCGAGGTTTTCCACGCTTTTGAGTTCGTTGACGTCGGCGACGATGGTGTGGCTGGGGACGACTTCGGCGTTTTTGACGGCGGAGCGTACGGTGTCCTCGACGGCGCGGCGACGGGGGCCATCGGCCACGGTGGCGACGATCAGGACGCGCTTGAAGCTGAGTGTCTGCACATCGGCGGATTTCCAGGTGTTATCGACCTTGGCGGAGTTGCAGCCGGAGAGCAGGGCGAGCGAGGAGATGGCAAGCGTCACGAGCGCGGTTAGTGCCCAGGACTTGGGCCGGTCGGGGAGGGTGAGGCTGGATTGGCGGATGGACAGGGTGTTCATGTGTGGTTGGTGGACAGTGGGTGTGAAGACGACTGGAAGGTCGGGGAGGTTTAAGTGGACGAGACTGCAAAGTGCTCATCCGGGCGCTCCAGTCGATCCACTTATGGAAAAAAATAACGAGGGGGGGGGCGGTCTGAATGAAGTATTCGTTAACTTTGGCAGTAGGTTGAATCGTAACTGTCGTCCCGAATGGATGCTTCGTTGACCGAGGAGCGTGCTCCAGCCGAGAGTTTGGTCGCCGTCCTGCCACGGCGTCCGCCCTTCCCCGCCAGGTTCCCGTCAACTCCAACCCCCGGATACACCGGTTCTCCCCATGCAGACTTCAATGCCTCTTGTCCCGCCGCCCGACAAATCTTGCAACGACTTGTGCCCCATCACCCACCGTCCGCTCAGCGCGGGGCGTCCCGATGGCGTATGGGTGCTCTCCATTTTGTATGCGACATGCGTGGTGACGGCGTTGCTGGTGGCCGGGCTGCGCACGGTGTCGGTGCTGGCGGAGATGCGCGCTGCGGGGGACGCGGGCGCAGGGGATGCCGCGATGGCGGCAATGTGGGGGCGTTTGCTCCTGACGTGGATACCGGCGGTGGTGGTGGTGCTGTTGTGTGCTACGCCGGTCGTGCTGCTTTTCCGGCGCAAGGCGTTTGTGGTGATGTGGGAATACTTGTTGCTCGCGGTCTGCGTGGCGGGGGCGGGATTCCTGGCGGTCGGGCTGATCCGGACGCGCTCGCTCGGTTACATGGAGCTTGCCGGTTTGTTGCTCCCGATCTTGGCGCATGTTTACGCCGTGGTCTATACGAGCGGGTTGAGGGAGGATGGGTTTTTGCAGGAGAGCGGGCGTTGATACCCGTTCGATACCCGTTCCTTCTCAAAAATAGCCCGCGCGGATACGCGTGAGTTTCTTGAGCCCATTGTTCTACTTTCGAATGGGAAGACGTTGAAAGGGGGCGAAGGGTGGCCGGGTGACTGCCACGAAAAAGCCCCGGATCAAGTCCGGGGCTTTTGGGTTTTAGTGAAAGGTGCGGTTTATTTGATGAACACGAAGTCCACGCGGCGGTCTTTGGCGGCGGTGGCGGCATCGGCGTTCTCGACGGCTTCGAGGTCGCCCTTGGAGAGAATTTCGATGCGGTTGGCGGCGATGCCGAGGTCTTGCAGGTATTGGCGAACGGAGTTCGCACGACGGTCACCGAGGCCAAGGTTGTATTCGGCGGTGCCGCGCCAGTCGCACCGGCCTTCGAGAAGGACGCGCTGATCGGGGTGGGCGTTCAGATAGTTCTGGGCATCCTGAATCTTGGCGCGCTCTTCCTGACGCACCGCGGATTGGTCAAAGGCGAAATAGACCGACTGCACCGCGTCACGGATCTGGTTGCCGTGGGAGGCGTCGGTCGTGCCCAGTTGCAGGCCGCTGCCGGTGTCGGAGACGAGGCCGGCGGGCAGGGGGGAGGGGGTGAGGTCGCCAAAGGGTGTGGTGTTGAGGCCGCTGGAGTGGGTGTCATTGCCACCCGGCGTCTGGCCGATGAGGGTGGACTGAGGATCGGGGCGGACGGGCTTTTTTTTGCAGCCCGCGGCGAAAATCACGGCGGAACCGGCGATGATAAAGAGAGCCTTGCGAAGGAGAACATTCATGGTGGAAGAAAAAGTGGGTCTGATGTTAATGGACAGTGCCCGCGACTGGACAAGCTATTTAAGGAGTGGACGAAAAATAGGGACTCCGGAGGACGGGTTTTGTTGCCAATCCCCGCCGACGGCGCGAAGCGCCGCAATTCCGGATGGGCGCGGCTGCGCCGCGTCTGGCGGGTCAGGAGACCCGCCCTCCGGTGCCTGAGTCGCCCCATCACCGGGCGGCGAATTGCGGGTGTTGCTCGATGCGTTGCACGAAGGCGGCTCTGGCCGCTTTGTTTTCGTTGGTTTCCCCGGCCAGTGCGGAAGGGAATTTTGTTCCGCTGCGCCGCCAGCGTGCCAGCCAGTCGGGGCCGAGCGGACGGGGCGGGGGCGTGGAGGGATGCGCGGCGGGTCCGCCGGGCATCGTGAAGGCAAGGGTCGTGTCGGCTTTCGGGCCTGTGCCCACTCCGGCGGCAACGTGGAAGCCTGCCGTGAGCAGGGCCGCGCGCACGGCTGTCGCGTTGGAGTAGGTGTAGAGTTCGCTGCCGGCTGGATTGGGGTTGGCCGCGCAGCGGGCGCGGAGGCGCGCGAAGGTGTCGCTCGTCCAGAGCGGGGAATCGGTTTTGGCGGAGAAGGGATCGTAAAAAATGATGTCGGGCGGGGTGGCGGTATCGAGGTGCGCCAGAAAATCGCCGTAGTGGAGTTCCCATTGCAGGAGGCCGGAGGCGTGGGACCAGCGGGCGTTGGGAAGGGTTTCGAGCAGGCGGTGAGGCGCGGCGTGGCGCAGGTGGGGGAAGTGGCGTCCGGCGTTCTTGAGCGCAAGCCGGAGGGGATCGAGGTCGCGTTCAAAACTCACGAGTTGCAAGGGGCGGAGGGCTCGGAGCGGCGCGTCGGGGCAGGAGGCGGCGGAGTTGGCGAGGAGTTGTTCAAAACAATGGATCACCGCCATGGCGTTGTGCGCGGCGCCGAGGCCGACATCCCAGATGACAAGCGGGATGGTTTCGTGAGGCGCATCGTGTTGAGCATCGCGCGGCATCACGAGGCGCGCGGCGAGGCACGATTGGTCGATGTAGAGGCGGCGGGCTTCCTCGTCGGGGGCGCTGACGGAGTGCATGATTTCGCCGGAACTGGTCTGGCGGATGCTCGCAAAGCCTTGCGCGCTGACATGCACCTCGTAGTCGCCAAGGCGACGGTGACGGGTTTTGCGGCGCGGTTTTTCGGGCGCGTGGCCGGGGTGGTCCTCGTCGGTGCGTTGCAGGTCGATGCGCTTGCGGGCGTGGTAGCCGGCAAAATCGCCGCGCAGGATGTGCGCGCGCATTTCGGCGGTGAGGCGGTGGTAAAAAGTCATGTTGTGCAACCCGAGCAAGTGCCAGCCGAGGTGTTCGTCGGCCTTCACGAGATGGTGCAGGTAGGCACGCGAGTAGTGGCGGCAGGCGGCGCAGTCGCACGCGGCGTCGAGCGGTTCCTCGGCGAATTTGTAAACGGTGCGGCGAAGCTGGAGCCGTCCGTGCGAGGTAAAGGCCAGCCCGCGCCCAGCGACTTGCGAGGGAATGATGCAGTCAAACATGTCCACCCCGCGGTGCACGGCTTCGAGGATGTCGAGCGGTGTGCCCACGCCCATGAGGTAGCGGGGCAGATGAGGGGGGAGTTGTTCGGTGACGAGCGCGGTGAATTCGTGGCGTTCCTCGTGGGTTTCGCCCACGGCGAGGCCGCCGATGGCAAGGCCGTCGAAAGGGTGCTGGCGGAGGAAGGCGGCGCTTTGTTCGCGCAAGTCGCGGTGGCAGGCACCTTGAACAATGCCGAAGAGGGCCTGCGGGGAGTCGCCGCGCGCGGCCAGCGAGCGCACGGCCCAACGGTGTGTCAGTTCCATGGCGGCGCGGGCCTGGGCGTGGGGCGCGGTGGCGGGGATGCATTGGTCGAGTACCATCATGATGTCGCTGCCGATGGAGCGTTGCATGGCGATGCTGGTCTCGGGCGAGAGCAGATGGGTGGTGCCGTCCACGTAACTCTGGAAGAGCGCGCCGTCCTCGTTCATGGCGCGGGAATGCGGGAGGGAAAATATCTGGAAGCCGCCCGAGTCGGTGAGCACGGGGCGGTCCCAGTTCATGAAGCGGTGGATGCCGCCGAATTTCTCAAAAACCGCGGGGCCGGGGCGAAGCAGGAGGTGGTAGGTGTTGGCGAGGAGGACGCTGGCTCCGGCGGTTTTGAGGGTTTCGACGGTCTGGGATTTAACCGTGGCCTGGGTGCCCACGGGCATGAAAACGGGGGTTTGCACGGGCCCGTGCAAGGTGTGAAACGTGGCGGCGCGGGCACGGGTGCCGGGAGCGGTGGCGTCGAGGGAGAATGGGAGCCGGGACATGGAGGATGGGTGTGACGGTGGCTATGGCTGTGACTGTGAAAGATGCGCCAGCCAGTTCATGAACCGGGCAGGCTGGGGGGCGTGATGGACGGGGGCAAGGCTGCCGGCAAGGAGCGGCTGAAGACTCTTCCCTTTATTTGGTTCTTCGACGTTTTCAGTGGAGGGACAGGATTGCGATATGGAGTGCGGCGATTCATCGCCGCTTTAGGCGACGTGATTCATCATGTCGCCTCGCCTTACCCTGTTGCTACCCTCTCTGCCGTCTGGCAAAGGACGCATCGGGAGGCGGGAGGGCGGGAGGCGGGTCGTTAAAACGGCCCGTCGAAAGCGGCGATGAATCGCCGCACTCCATGTCGAACCATTGAAAATGTCGAAGAACCCTTTATTTTGTCGTAACATCAAGAAAGTCATGCAGAAACGCGGAGGAGCAGAGAAAACCATTTGTTGCCATCCTCAGCGACTCCCAGTGAGCTATTTTTGAGTGGGAAAGAGCATTAAAATGCTCCCAAAAACGCCGTTTCCACCTCCCTCCAGACACTCCGCAAGCCCCTTTTTGAAGATTCTTGAAGAAAAGCTCTAATAGTTAGATGCAAAAATTTTCTCAACTTATGTAATTTTATTACCCACGTTCTTCTGTATCCGATAATTAATTACATCCAGTTGGAGGATGCCCGAAAATATCCCTTGGGAAGCCCGAATTTAAATCGGAAATAGGCAAGATTTCGTGGTGCGCGAACAACATGACAATTGCCGCCATGAAGGTTGCATTTTATCCGATTTCGATGCATCGGAAAATTACGTAACCATTAGGCTAATTTTCCTCAAAATAGCGGACTCAGGGGTTTACCGGACTACCTCAATTTTTTCGAATCTGCTACAAAGTCTATTCACACTGCAAAAACAGCCACTCACGCTCCCTCTCACATGCAATTTTCCTCCCTTATGGCCCCCTTCGCCACCACGGCAGAAATGTTGTGGGGAGTGTCCTTTCGTGTGTTTCGTGGGCAACGATAAAATCCGAACTCTTTAGTCTCTAATCTCAACTCTTAAATTCCGAATGCCAGCCATCGCTTCACTGTTAGACGCAGTCTTTGTATTTCTATATAATTAATCACGCCAATAGACAGACAATACACAGGAAACATATTGTGCGCTAAGGAGCGGCGAGGCTCCCGTCGTCAGACGCGCGACACCGCGCCATCCGAGCCTGCGAGGCAGTCATCTCGTCCGGCGACGGATTGACGGAAAAAGCCGCCGCTCCACCTGCTAAAACAATCACTACAATTCCTTTCTTCCTACACATATGAATAAAATAAAAAATAAACACACTGGTACGCTCCGGCGTGCCTTGCCGTTCTTTTCGGCATTGATCATGATCGCAGGGCTTTTATCTGCGAATATAGCCGCTGCCGCGACGTTCACGATTCGGAGCGCGACACGTTACTATGGGTCCACAGCTGCAGTCGAGATTACTCAACCGGGTTTCTATCATGTGGAAGCCTTCGGTGGTGATGGTGGCAAAGGTGGAGACACCTCGGAATCGCTGCGAGCCGCTGGCGGTACAGGTGATACACTTCGTGGGCTCTATTGGTTTGACGCGGGCACAATAATTAACGTCCAAGTCGGCGGCGAAGGCGGAACACCCGAAAATAAGATCGCTGTTGTTCCTGGAGCAGGTGGCAGTGGTCAGTGGTTTGGCAGTGGTGGACGGGGCGGATGGGGCGGAGCAAGCTTTTTGCTTACGTCTGGTGGCGGCAGCGGTGGTGGCGGTGGCGGTGCCTCCGGTATTTTGGTAGGAGGAACTGCCTTGACCAACATCTATCTGGCAGCAAGCGGCGGCGGCGGTGGTGGTTCGGCAGGCGGCGATATAAGGAGTTCTAGTTGTCGAGGCGGAGCTGGCGGAGGGGGATCGGGTGCCGCTGGGGTGGGCTACTCTGAGGGATTTGGCGGTTATCCAGGGACCGGTAGCAACCCAAGCAGCACCGTAGGTGGCACTGGCAGTGATGGAGAAGCATCAACTTTTACGCAAAATGGCGGCGGTGGTGGTGGTGGCGGCGGCGGCGGCTTCAACGGCGCCAGCGGTGGCGCCGGCAATGCTGGTGGTGGTGGATCCAACCATGCCCCTCACGGTGGTGGCGGCGGCGGCGGCGCGGGTGGTTTGAATTTTATTAAATCGACTGTAACAAAGCCTGCATTGATGCCAAGTTATACCCTCAATAGCAGAAATAATGGAAGCAATGGCCAGGTTATCATCACGTATCTTGGTGTGGAATATACCATTACCCTTAGCGATGAAGGGGGTAGCGGTGGTTCTGGAAGCACCAAGGCCTACTACAGCGAGAATATGCGCGTGGTGAGCGTTCCCTCGCGCGCTGGCTATATCTTTGCTGGCTATTGGGATGCGACCTCCGGCGGCACGCAATATTATAACGCCAGCGGCACCTATGTGCGCGCATGGAACAAGGGTCAGGATACGACTTTGTATGCCCGTTGGACGCCAATTACGTATAGTATAACATATTCTGGTTTGGAAGGTGCAACCCATTCCAACCCCATCAGCTATACCACGGAGACGCCCACGATTACGCTGACGAAGCCGAGCCAGCGTTCGGGCTGGGTTTTTGCGGGCTGGTTCACCACTTCTGAAGTTGGAGGGGAAAAGGTTACGCAAGTTCAACAAGGCTCTCTTGGTAATAAAACGGTTTATGCACGCTGGACTCCGGAATCGGCATCGGCACCGACGATCCCGTCAAAGATCAACAGTGACACCTTGGTGGTCATCCCTGATCCCACCACACCCGGTGGCATTGTCCTTGAGGGAGAGATCGATGCCACCCCGTCCGATCCCGAGCAGTCGCAGGTGTTCGAGGCGGACAAGGTGGCGGTGTATACCGCCACGGATATTCTCGGCACATGGTCTCTGGCTGATCAGAGTGGTTACACGATTGTCGTCGCTGCTGATGGCAAATCGTTCTCGATCGTCATCAACCCCACTGCCGACGCCGCCCGTTTCTATCGAGTGGCCACCACCCTGCAACCGGTTGATGCCAGTGGTGCTCCGGTTGCTGGTGATACGGTCAAATACAACACGACGCTCTTTGGACGTTACGAGGTGACGGTGCCAGCGAGCCAGACTCGTTTGGTGGTCAATCAACTGGCGAACGGCGTGAGCGATGCTGTAGCCCTGTTCAGCGACCTTGCTGTTGGTTCCAGTATAAACATTACTAAACCGGATGGGACAACTGCATCGGCAACCAAGATAGCAGCCGGAGGAGGACGTTGGCAGCCGACCACGCTGGTATTCCCGGTGGGGAGCGTGGCGTCTGTGCGCAATGCCGGAGTCGTTGCGTCGACGAAAGAGTTTGTTGGGGTTGTGCCGACCCAGTCTGTGACCTATTCGTTGACTGGAGGAGAGACGCGTAAGGTGGGCACATCGTTGCCGATTGCTGCCTCTACGGTGGCGCTGGGGATCAGTCCTGTTGTTGGTGATGCGGTGGCCACCTATCGCAGCAATGGCTCTTTGGTAACGAATACCTATCTAGCTGCTGGAGGCGGACGCTGGCAGGAGGGCAATGCCCCCACAACGATTCATATCGGTGAAGGGTTCCAGATTAAATATAACGCCACCCTGTTTTGGGCACCAAGGCTCAATGTTGTCGAGGATTCGATGAATGTTGGGCTGGAGTAAAGTGCAACAAATGAATGAATTTCCCCCATCAGAAAAACCTGATGGGGAAAATAGATAATATATAACCAAAATATCATGAAAAAAGCATTGATACTAACAGGAGCTCTGGTTCTTGGTTTGACCTCCGTGCAGGCGGGTCAGAGCAATCCGAGTTTCACTAATACGTATGACTGGGTGACTGTGCCCAATCCGCTGACCATGGAGGATGGCTCGCCATTCTATGGATCGGATGGTTACATTGCCGCGGTATTCGTGGATACAGCCAACCAAGGGAATAATGTCCTCATCGGTGTCGGCGATTTTTGCGACACATGGGGAGGTAGCTATACGTCCATGACTGGGATGTTTGCAGCCGTAACTTGGGAGAATTCGATTTGGCTGAATCCGAGCGAGACATTCACCATTTATATCCGAGTGTTCCAACTGGCACCGGGCGTGAACGCGGATTTTGACTATGCGCAGGACGCGTATCTTGATGGGCGTGTCGCGGCCAAGTGGGCGGATATTCTCCTTAATGGAGGCACCTACGGCGAATACAGCTATCAGGAAACGGCTACTGCAGTTGGTGAAGTACAGGATAACCAGTCCACCCATACAACCAGCAATCTTGTATGGCAGACTAGCAACGTGCCGGAGCCTTCCACGTATGCGGCCCTCGCCGGACTGGCGATGCTCGCCTATGTGATCGTGCGTCGTCGTCAGTAATGAGATAATGACGAATTACGAATGACCTAAACATTGGCATTTGCGTCAATACATTCGTAATTCGTCAGTCAGAACATGGTTGTTAAAATTATAACCATTTCATGCCGGTAGGGAGGTCTCTCCGAGACCTCCGCTTTCCTTTCCCCTCCCTCCTCCCCCCCTACACAATGGTTTTCTCCGCGTCCTCAGCGACTCCGCGTGAGTTCTTTTTGAGTGGAAAAGAGCATTAAAATGCCCCCAAAAACGCCGTTTCCACCTCCCTCCAGACACTCCGCAAGCCCTTTTTTGAAGATTATTAAGGAGAATTTCTAATAATTAGACGCGAAAATTTTATCAACTTACGTAATTTCAGGACCCACGCACTGCTGTATCCACGAATTAATTACATCCAGTTGGAGGATGCCCGCGAATATCCTTGGAGAACCCCGAATTTACATCGGAAACAGACAAGATTTCGTGGTGCAGGAACAGCATGATAATTACCGCCATGAAGGTTGCATTTTGACCGATTTCGATGCATCGGAAAATTACGTAACAATTAAACGGATTTTACCCAAAATAGCGGACTCAGGGTTTTACCGGACTACCTCAATTTTTCCGAATCTGCTACAAAGTCTATTCACACATACAAAAATAGCCATTCACGCTCCCTCTCACATGCAATTTTCCTCCCTCATGACCCCCTTCGCCACCACGGCAGAAATGTCGTGGGGAGTGCCCTTCCGTGTGTTTCGTGGGCAACGATAAAATCCGAACTTTTTAGTCTCTAATCTCAACTCTTAAATTCCGAAGACCAAGCATCACTTCATTGTCAGACGTCCGGGGGCGAATTGGCGGAAAAAGCCGCCGCTCCACCTGCCAAAACAATCATTCCAACACCTTTATTCCTACATTATATGGTAAAACTAAGAAATAAACATACTGGTACGCTCCGGCGTGCCTTGCCGTTCTTTTCGGCATTGATCATGATCGCAGGGCTTTTGTCCGCGAATATAGCCGCTGCCGCGACGTTTACGGTGTACAGTCCGGCGCGTTATTCGACTTCAGCGTCGGGAGTGGCGATTACACAATCAGGTTACTACCATGTGGAAGCCTTTGGTGGTGATGGCGGAACAGCCGCACAGAAAAGCGGTGATCGTGCGCCGGCCGGCGTTGGTGGAACCATGCGCGGCCTCTATTGGTTCGACGCGGGCACGACCCTCTACGTCCAGATCGGCGGAAAAGGTGCGGATGGCGCACAGGCGCAAGGAAATGATAGCGCATTCCGCGGCACGGGCGGGAATGGAGTAGGAGGCCTATGGTTCGGCTCCGGCGGCTATGGTGGACACGGCGGTGCAGGGGGCTATGCCTTGGGAGGCGGTTTTGCTGGGGGCGGCGGCGGCGGAGCCTCTGGCATTCTGGTGAACGGTGCCGGGCTGAACAACATTTACTTGGCCGCTGGCGGCGGCGGCGGTTCTGGTGCGGCCGGCGGCGGCTCCAGCAACAGCAAGAGCCGTGGTGGCGGTGCTGGTGGAGGTTACCCAGGCGAAAACGGTTATGGCTATACCGATGCAATCGGTGGCACTGGCGGACACGGCTACAGCACAAGCAGCACCGCAGGTGCTAATGGTCAGGATGGAGAAAACGCAGCCCCCTTTCAATATGGTGGCGGTGGTGCTGGCGGCGGCGGCGGCGGCTTCGATGGTGCCAACGGCGGCGGCGGCGGCGGCGGCGACGGTGGCAGCAACAATGGCTTTGATGGCGGTGGCGGCGCAGGCGGCGCAGGCGGACTGAACTTTATCAAAGGCACTGTGACCAAGCCCTCAGCGTTGAACTATTCCAGCAACAGCCGTGGGGCCGGACGCACGAGTGGTGAGGTTATCATCACGTATCTTGGTGTGGAATATACCATTGCCCTTAGCGATGAAGGAGGTAGCGGTGGTTCTGGAAGCACCAAGGCCTACTACAACGAGAACATGCGCGTGGTGAGCGTTCCCTCGCGCGCTGGCTATATCTTTGCTGGCTATTGGGATGCGACCTCCGGCGGCACGCAATATTATAACGCCAGCGGCACCTATGTGCGCGCATGGAACAAGGGTCAGGATACGACCTTGTATGCCCGTTGGACGCCAATTACGTATAGTATAACATATTCTGGTTTGGAAGGTGCAACCCATTCCAACCCTATCAGCTACACCACGGAGACGTCCACGATTACGCTGACGGCACCGAGCCAGCGTTCGGGCTGGGTTTTTGCAGGCTGGTTTACGACTTCCGAAGTTGGAGGAGAGCAGGTTACGCAAATTCAGCAAGGTTCTCTTGGCAATGAAGTGGTTTATGCACGCTGGACTCTGGCACCGACCATTCCGTCAAAGATCAACAATGACACCTTGGTGGTCATCCCTGATCCCACCACGCTCGGAGGAATAGTCCTTGAGGGAGCGATTGATGCCACCCCGTCCGATCCCGAGCAGTCGCAGGTGTTTGAGGCGGACAAGGTGACGGTGTATACCGCCACGAATATTCTCGGCACATGGTCTCTGGCTGATCAGAGTGGTTACACGATTGTCGTTGCTGCTGATGGCAAATCGTTCTCGATCGTCATCAACCCCACTGCCGACGCCGCCCGTTTCTATCGAGTGGCGACCACCCTGCAACCGGTTGATGCCAGTGGTGCTCCGGTCGCAGGCGATACGGTCAAATACAACACGACACTCTTCGGACGTTACGAGGTGACAGTGCCAGCGAGCCAGACTCGTTTGGTGGTCAATCAACTGGCGAACGGCGTGAGCGATGCTGTAGCCCTGTTCAGCGACCTTGCTGTTGGTTCCAGTATAAACATTACTAAACCGGATGGGACAACTGCATCGGCAACCAAGATAGCAGCCGGAGGAGGACGTTGGCAGCCGACCACGCTGGTATTCCCGGTGGGGAGCGTGGCGTCTGTGCGCAATGCCGGAGTCGTTGCGTCGACGAAAGAGTTTGTTGGGGTTGTGCCGACCCAGTCTGTGACCTATTCGTTGACTGGAGGAGAGACGCGTAAGGTGGGCACATCGTTGCCGATTGCTGCCTCTACGGTGGCGCTGGGGATCAGTCCTGTTGTTGGTGATGCGGTGGCCACCTATCGCAGCAATGGCTCTTTGGTAACGAATACCTATCTAGCTGCTGGAGGCGGACGCTGGCAGGAGGGCAATGCCCCCACAACGATTCATATCGGTGAAGGGTTCCAGATTAAATATAACGCCACCCTGTTTTGGGCACCAAGGCTCAATGTTGTCGAGGATTCGATGAATGTTGGGCTGGAGTAAAGTGCAACAAATGAATGAATTTCCCCCATCAGAAAAACCTGATGGGGAAAATAGATAATATATAACCAAAATATCATGAAAAAAGCATTGATACTAACAGGAGCTCTGGTTCTTGGTTTGACCTCCGTGCAGGCGGGTCAGAGCAATCCGAGTTTCACTAATACGTATGACTGGGTGACTGTGCCCAATCCGCTGACCATGGAGGATGGCTCGCCATTCTATGGATCGGATGGTTACATTGCCGCGGTATTCGTGGATACAGCCAACCAAGGGAATAATGTCCTCATCGGTGTCGGCGATTTTTGCGACACATGGGGAGGTAGCTATACGTCCATGACTGGGATGTTTGCAGCCGTAACTTGGGAGAATTCGATTTGGCTGAATCCGAGCGAGACATTCACCATTTATATCCGAGTGTTTCAACTGGCACCGGGCGTGAACGCGGATTTTGACTATGCGCAGGACGCGTATCTTGATGGGCGTGTCGCGGCCAAGTGGGCGGATATTCTCCTTAATGGAGGCACCTACGGCGAATACAGCTATCAGGAAACGGCTACTGCAGTTGGTGAAGTACAGGATAACCAGTCCACCCATACAACCAGCAATCTTGTATGGCAGACTAGCAACGTGCCGGAGCCTTCCACGTATGCGGCCCTCGCCGGACTGGCGATGCTCGCCTATGTGATCGTGCGCCGTCGCCAGTAATGAGATAATGACGAATTACGAATGCCCTAAACATTGGCATTTGTGTCAATACATTCGTAATTCGTCAGTCAGAGCATGGTTGTTGAAATTATAACCATTTTATGCCGGTAAGGAGGTCTCTCTGAGACCTCCGCTTTCCTTCCCCCCCCCCCCACCACACACACACCGCACACAATGATTTTCTCCGCGACTTTGCGGCTTTGCGGGAAATATTCCGGAAGGGCGGCGTTGCACGCCGTCGGCGGGTCAGGAGACCCGCCCTCCAGAGACTGGGATGCAGTGGGTGCGGATCGCCGTGGCGAGTTTTTCGATCTTCAGGGGTTTTGATAAATACCCGTTCATGCCGGCAGCAAGGCAGGCGTCGCGGTCGCCTTCAAGGGCGTTGGCCGTGAGGGCAATGATCACGGGCTGGCGGTCGGCCGGGAGTCTGGAGCGGATCTCTCGCGTGGCTTCAAAGCCGTCCATCTCGGGCATCTGCACGTCCATGAAAACGAGGTCGTAGCGGCGGTTCTCCAGAGTGGCGAGGGCTTCGTGGCCGTTGCCCACGGCGTCGGCCAGGTAGCCGAGGCGTTGGAGGAAGCGGAGGGCAACTTTCTGGTTCACGGCGTTGTCTTCGACGAGCAGGATTTTGAGCGGGGTTTCCTCGGCAAGGGGGTGTTCGTGAACCGCCGTCTGGCGGGCGGTGGCGTTGGGTGGTGAACCGGGGGGGGGGGGGGGGACTGGGCCAGCCATGGGGTGGAGGATGCCGTGAAGGCCGCGGAGGAGTTGCTGGGCGCGGACGGGGCGCTGGAGGGTGAGGGAGGGGGCGGTGGTGGGGGGGATGTCGGTGGGGCGAAGTTGGGTGTGGAGCCAGAGAATGGGTCGGGTGGTGATTTCGTGGATGAGGGCGGGGTCGGCGGCGGCGGTGTTGAGGATGATGGCGTCGGGGAGGGGTGTGGTGGCGCGGTGGAGGGCGAGGGCGGCGGCGAGGGGATCGGCATAGGGGAGGGGGGTGGCGCCGGCTTGTTCGATGATTTCGGTGTAGCGGCGGCGGTTGAGGGGATTGGGTTCGACGAGGAGGAGGGTGTGGCGGTGGAGGGGGCCGTGGGTTTCAGAAGGGGGGCGCGCGGCGGATNCGGGGGGGGGGGGGGGGGCGGGCTGGGCGCGAATGGTGAAGACAAAGGTGGAGCCTTGGCCGGGGGTGCTTTCGACGCAGATGTCGCCGCCCATGAGGCGGCAGAGGCGTTTGCAGATGGCGAGGCCGAGGCCAGTGCCGCCGTAACGCCGGGTGGTGGAGGAATCGACTTGGGAAAAGGATTTGAAGAGGCGGTCGAGGCGGTCGGCGGGGATGCCGATGCCGGTGTCGCGCACGGTGAATTGGATGAGGTCGCCGGGGGGGGGGGGGGGGAGCGGCGGGGTGGTGGTGTGTGTGTTTGAGATTTCAGGATGGGGGCTGTCGGGGGGGAGGGGAAAGACTTCGATGGAGATGGTGCCGGAGGGGGTGAATTTGAGGGCGTTGTTGACGAGGTTGGAGAGGACTTGGCGGAGGCGGGTGACGTCGCCGATGATCCAGGCGGGGAGGGCAGGGGCGACGTGGTAGGCGAGTTCGATGCGGTTGGCAGTGGCGTGGGCGCTGAAGAGGTCGAGGATGTCTTCGATGCAGGGAACGAGTTCGAAGGGGAGTTGTTCGAGTTCCATGCGGCCGGATTCGATTTTGGAGAGGTCAAGGATGTCGTTGATGAGGGAGAGGAGGGTGTCGCCGGAGTTGCGTATGGTGGTGACAAATTCGTGCTGGTCGGGGTTGAGGGGGGTGTCGAGGAGGAGGCTGGTCATGCCGATGACGCCGTTCATGGGGGTGCGGATTTCGTGCGAGACGGAGGCGAGGAATTCGCTCTTGGCGCGCGAGGCTTTGTCGGCTTCGGCCTTGGCGTGGCGGAGGGCGCGTTCGGTCTCGACGCGGGCGGTGATGTCGGCGGCCATGGCGATGATGTTCTCGATGGCGCCTTGGTCGTTGAAAACGGGTTGGAGTTCGAGGTGGAGGTTGCGGGGGTGCCGGCCGGGGGTGTCAGGTGTGAGGGAGGAGGCGGGCGGGGTGATGACGACGTCGCCGCTCATGGGCTGGCCGTCGTGGATGGCGGCTTCGATGGCGGCGCGCACGGCGGGGTCGGTCTCGGGGCCGGCGAGGAGGGTCATGAGGGGCTGGCCGGCGACTTGAAAGAGGGTTTGGTCGATGGCGCTTTCAAAGGAGTCGTTGATCCATTCGATCTCGCCGCGGGCGCTGGCAATGGCAACGAGGTTGTCGGTGCGGCTGGCGACGAGGGAGAGTTTGCGGGTGGAGGCCTGGCTGGTGCGGAGGGCGTCTTCGGCGGCTTTGCGGGGGGTGATGTCCTGGAGGGTGCCGACGATGCGTTCGGCGCGGCCTTCGGGGGTGCGGGCGACGGTGCGGCCGCGCAGGCAGATCCAGCGCCAGGAGCCGGAGGCGTCGCGGGCGCGGTAGTCGGGTTCGATGAAGGCGGTGGTGCCTTCGATGAGGTGGGAGAGGGTGGTGTCGATGTCGGGCCGGTCGAGGGGGTGGGCGAGGTCGAGCCAGGCGGTGAAGGTGGAGGCGGCGGTGGCGGGGGGATAGCCGAGGAGGGTGAGGAAGCCGGGGTTGATGAAGAGGCGGTCGGAGTCCACGAACCATTCGAAGATGCCGATTTCGGTGGCTTCGAGGGCAAGACGGAGGCGTTCGTCGGAGATTTTTAACTGGGCTTCGACGCGGCGGCGTTCTTCGTTTTCGGCGACGAGGCGGCGGTTGGAGGCTTCGGCGGCGCGCTGGCCGCTGCGGGCGGAGCGGGCGAGGTGGACGCTGAGGCCGAGGAGGAGGGAGATGCCGAGGCCGGAGGTGAGGGCGAGTTCGGGGAGGCGGCGGTAGCCGCGGGAGTAGTGGGAGGGGGTGGCGCCGAGTTCGATGTGGATGCGGCGTTGCTGGAGGGTGGGGGTGATGGCGCGCGATTCGACCATGCGGGTGGTGGCGCCGGGGGTGCTTTCGTAAACGAGGCGTCCGCCGATCTCGATGGCGAAGAGGTAGCTTTCATTGATCTCCTTGAGGCGGCGTTCGAGGGTCATGAAGAGGCGTTGGTAGGGGACTTCGGCGATGAGGTAGGCGGTGGTGCGGTTGTCGCGGATGATGGGGGCAATGATGGCAAAGCCGGGGCCGGAGGTGGGGAGGTCGAGGGTGGGGGAGACGACGGGGAGGGTGGTGGTGGTGGCCTCGCGCATGGCTTCGCGGCGGGTGTCGTCGGTGGACTGGTCGTAGGAGAGGAGGTTTTCGTTGCCGGCGGCGGGGTAAACCCACTGGGTGCGTCCGGCGGCGTCGGCGAGGGCGAGGGACTGGACGGCAGGGGCGTCGCCGAGGTAGGTCATGGCATCGACTTCACGGAGGGCGGGGGCCACGGCCTGGAGTTGGGCCCAGCGGCGGGCCATGCGTTCGAGGTTGGTGGCGTGGCGGTCGATGTCGATGTTGATGGCGTTGGCGAGGCTGTTGAGGGCGCCGAGGGTGTTGGTGGCGCGATAGGTTTTCTCGCCTTCGCGCAGGCCGATCCAGAGGATGAGGGTGAGGGTGCCGGAGGCGATGACGACGGGCAGGGGGAGCCAGGCGGGGGCGTCGATGTGGTTGGCGGCATGGAGGCTCCAGGCGCGAAGGAGGAGGCTGCCGCCGATGAGGGGCAGGAGCCAGGCGGTGTGCTGGGTGAGGGAGCCGATGCGGCCCCAGTTGTACACGGCGGGGAGGCTGAGGGTGTGGCCGATGAGGGCGGCGAAGCCGATGGCAACCATGATGGAGCCGACGACGACGAGGCCGAGGGTGCGGGGGCGGCCGCGGCCGGCAAATGGGGAGAGGAGGAAGGCGGTGGAGGTGATGACAAAGGCGGCCAGCGGAGTCATGCGCCCGGGCGGGGAGATGCTGATCTGGCGAAAGCGGTCGGTGGCGAAGATTTCGTCGATGCCGAGGTTGATGTCGAAACCGACTTCGACCAGCGAGAGGATGCCGATGAGCACGGGGATGAGGGCGAGCCAGCGTATGCCGCGGTGGCCGCGCTCTTCACCGACCAGGATGAGGCCGATGAGGGTGAGGCAAAAGGCGGTGTTGGCCTTCAGCCAGGGGAGGGACATGCTCCCGGTTCCGGGGCCGTGCATCGACCAGACGATGAGTGTGGCGAGTCCGCACGCGATCTGCACGGCCCCCAGCAGGAGAGCGATGCGCGACAGCCACGTGGTGCGTGGCAAGGTGCGTGGCGTGGCAGGCATTCTGAGTCGGCGTCGGCGGCCGTGATTGTGGTAGTCGTTGGCCGAGACGCAGGCGCAGACGTTGCTGTATTGCCATCAAGGAGCAAATGAATTTTGGGGAGTTTACCCTATGCGGAATGAGGGGACGGGGAGCGGCGAGAGGGGGAGCGGAACAAGGGAGCAACGGTTTTGTTGCCGATCCGGTCGCTCCTAAAGTTTTGGCGTGAGGGGTCGATTGGGGTGATGGGATGTCTTTTCCGCCTGATACTCTCGCTTCTTTTGATGATATTTGCAGCCGGCTTACCGGTGAATCGATCCTCGCCCGCCCGGGGAGCGATGAGGGTTTGGTGCCGGCGTTCAGTCTGGCAAGTGAGTTGCTGGCGCTGGTGTCCGGGGACGGCGTGGCGGGGAAGGCGGGGGGAGATGTGGTGAAGCGGTTGGAGGCGGTGCTGGGAGTGCTGGGGGCGCGGCTTGAGGGAGGGTTGCCGTTTGATGAGGTGTCGTTGGCGGAGTTGAAGGGGCTGGTGGCGTGGCTTCCGGGGGCGTTGACGGCGGGGGGGGGGGGGGAGGGGGCTGTTCATTCGGAAGGCGCGGCGGAGTCGTGTCCGGCGGGGGGGGGCAGCGAGATCCGCCTTCCCTTGGCTCCAGAAGCTGCGTGCGATCGGGTGCTGGAGCTTAATTTGGAGGAAAACCGGGAGTTGCTGGCGGAGTTTCACGCGGAGGCGCTCGACCACTTGTTGCAGATCGAGGCGGCGTTGCTGACGCTGGATTCGGCACCGGAAGACAAGAACGCTCTCAATAGTTTGTTCCGCTCGTTCCACACGATCAAAGGCGTGTCGAGTTTCCTGCATCTCACGCCGATGCATACGTTGACGCATGAGGTGGAGTCGTTGCTCGATCTGGTGCGCATGGAGCGGTTGCGGCTCACGCCGGAAATCATCACCGAGGTGCTGGCGAGCCGCGACGC
>NZ_ABEA03000012.1 GCF_000171235.2 Geminisphaera colitermitum TAV2
GGTGTGTCCTGGCTGTCGTTCAGGCCGATCATTTGCAGGCGGTGGTGAGTGGAAAAGCGACGAGCTTCCGGGGGTGGTCTGGCAAGGGCAAGGGCACAGTTGACGGAATGCAGGGCGGGTGTCTGTTGCGCAAAAAAAACCGTCACCTTTACGGGTGACGGTTGGCAGTGGATGAAAAATGAATCCGTGATCTGCGCGAAACGGTTTGTTGCGCGTGGCTCAGGCTTTCTGGACGAGGCCGGCCTTGATCGCCTTGACGGAGACGAGGACGCGTTTGGTGCCGCCGTTTTCGGTGACGATGCGGATGCGCTGGAGGTTGGGACGGAATTTGCGCTTCGTGATGGTGGTCACGTGCGTACCGATGCCGCCGCTTTTCTTGGATTGTCCCTTGCGATGGATGATGGAGCCTTTGACGGGACGTTTACCGGTGATTGCACAGATTCTGGCCATGATGAGAATGAGTTTGGATTTGCGTAAAGGGTCGGAACTAAAAAGTCGGTTTGGCGCGAGGCAAGGGGAAAGTTGAGGGAGTGCAGAGGTTGCGGGGGTTAGTGATATAGTTGCTGGCTTGGGGCGCGGGCGATGGCGGCGGCGAGATCGGAGGGATTGACGGGCTTGGGGAGGTAGTCGTCCATGCCGGCGGCAAGGCAGAGTTCGCGCTGGCCTTTCATGGCGTGCGCAGTGACGGCGATGATGTGGCGGCGGGGCAGGGCGTGGGTGGCTTCGTGCTGGCGAATGTGGCGGGTGACTTCGTAGCCGTCCATGAGGGGCATTTCGATGTCCATGAGGATGGCGTCATAGACGTGGTGCTGGAGTTGGTTGAGGCCGTCGGGTCCGTCGGCGGCGAAGTCAAGGGTGTGGCCGAGGCGGCGGAGCATGGCGCTCATGAGGGCGCGATTGACGGGGTTGTCTTCGAAGACGAGGACGTGGCGGGGGTTGCTCGCGGGGGCGGGCAGGGAGGCGGCGGGGGAGTTGAGCGGGCGGGTGGCAGGGGAGGGGAGTTCGTAGGTGAAGGTGGCGGTGAAGGTGGAGCCGTGACCGGGCTGGCTGGAGAGGGTGAGGGTGCCGCCCATGAGGGTGCAGAGGAGGCGGGTGATGGGGAGGCCGAGGCCGGTGCCGCCGTAGCGGCGGGTGGTGGAGCCGTCGGCCTGGCTGAAGGGTTCAAAGATGCGCCGGTGGGCTTCAGGGGGGATGCCAATGCCGGTGTCCGTGACGTGGAGGGCAAGGCATCGGGGGCCGTCGGGGACGAGGTGGATGTGGACGCCGCCGTGATGGGTGAACTTGATGGCGTTGGAGACGAGGTTGGAGACGATCTGTCCGATGCGGACGGCGTCGCCGATGATGAGGGAGGGGACGAGGGGATCGATGTGGAGGTCGATGGTGATGTTTTTTTGGCGGGCTCCAGTGTGGAGGAGTTGGATGTGTTGCTCGATGAGGCGGCGCAGTTCGCAGGGGGCGCGTTCGAGTTGGAGGTGGCCGGCGCTGACTTTGGAGTAGTCGAGGATGTCGTCGATGATGACGAGGAGCGACTGGCCGCTGCGGGTGATGAGGTCCACGTACTCCATCTGCCGGGGGTTGAGGGGGGTGTCGCGGAGGAGTTGAGTGAAGCCGATGACGCCGTTCATGGGGGTGCGGATTTCATGGCTCATCATGGCGAGGAAGCGGCTTTGGGCGCGGTCGGCGGCGACGGCGGCGTCCTTGGCGGCACGGAGGCGGTGTTCGTCCTGCTTGCGTTCGGTGATGTCGCGCAGAAGGAGGATGCGGGGCGGGGCTTTGGCGTGGAGTTCGGTGGTGGCGGGCTGGAGGGTGAAATCGTAGGTGTGGGTGCCGAGGGTGATCTCCGTGCGGAGGGGGTGGTGGGCGTGCAGATGGGCGAGGACCGGGGGCCAGGGGGCGAGGATGTCGCGGGCGGGGCGTCCGAAGGCCTGGCTGCGGGTGGTGCGGAGGGAATCGGAGGCGGCGCGGTTGAGGTCGATGACGTGGTCGTTTTCGTCGAGGACAATGAGCCTGTCGTCGAGGTTTTCCACGAGTGTGGCGCGGGCGATGGGGGCGAGGTCGATGACGCGCCGTCCAAACATGCCGAGGGCGAGAAGGGAGGTCGTGATGGGGAAGAGGATGGGGGCGTAGTTGACGCCGGGGGTGGGGGAGAGGTCGAGGGCGTAGAGGCCGTCGCCAAGGAAGAAGAGAACGATGGCGGCTATGGCGGCGTTGCGATAGACGGGGTCGATGCGAGTGCCGCGGACGGACATGTAAACGATGCCGACGGTGAGGGTGAGGATGAGGTAGTTGTAGCAGTAGTAGAGGGCGACCCACGGGCCGGGGTCGTGACGGAGGACGGCGAGGCCGCCGATTTGTTCGATGCGAAGGTTCTGGCGGAAGAAGGGATTGAAGCCGGGGCCGGGGAACCAGGAGAGGAGGATGGTGGCGACGGGGATGAGGAGGGCGAAGGCGAGGCGGGGGCGGGTGAAGAGGGTGCGGCCAAGGCAGAAGCGGGCTGCGGTTTCGAGCCAGAGGAGGCCGCAGGCGGGGATGAAGAGGAAGCGGAGTTGGACGCAGAGTTGCTTGGCCTGAAGGGTGTGGGCGAAGCCGAGTTCGATGGCGTAGAGAAAGGCCCAGAGGGCGTTGCCGATAAGGGCGAGGACAAAGGGAGTGGAGGCGGGGCTGCGGAGCCGGGTCCAGATGTGGAGGGCGAGTCCGAGTTCAAAGGCGGTGGAAAAAAAGAGGCACAGGCTCTGCCAAGGGAGGTTCATGCGGGTATGGTAGTTGCGGCGTGCATGAGCTAGAGGGAATGCAGGTGCGTGGCGTTGGCCAGTGTGCGGGGTTGAAAAAAGCGCGGACCGGTAAAGGTCCGCGCTTGCGGTGAATGGATGTAACGTGAGCCGTGACCCTGTGCGCGGAGCGCAGAGGGGGAGGCGATTTTGACGGTTACTTCTTGAGGCTGGCGCGCAGGTCGTCGAGCTGGCCGGCGCTGCCGAGGAGCGTGTTGCGGCTGGCGATGAACTTGGCGTACTCCTCGATGTAAACTTTGCCGGGAGCGCGGAAGTCGAACTCGGCGGGCTTGTCGCGGAAGAATTCGCGGTGCACGCGGGTCCAAACGAGGCGGCCATCGGTGTCGATGTTGATCTTGGTGACGCCGAGCTTGGCGGCGGGGAGGTACTCCTCGACGTTGACTCCGGCGGAGTCCTTGATCTGGCCGCCGGCGGCGTTGATGCGCTTGACTTCATCCTGCGGGACGGAGGAGGAGCCGTGCATGACGAGGGGGAAGCCGGGGAGACGGGCCTTGATCTTTTCGAGGACGTCGAAGTGGAGGGACTGTTTGCCCTTGAACTTGAAGGCGCCGTGCGAGGTGCCGATGGCGCAGGCGAGGGAGTCGCAGCCGGTCTGCTTGACGAATTCCTCGGCTTCCTTCGGGTCGGTGAGGGTGGCGTGGCCGTCTTCGACCTTCACGTCTTCCTCGACGCCGCCGAGCATGCCGAGTTCGGCTTCGACGGAGATGCCCTTGGCATGGGCGGCCTGAACGACGCGTTTGGTGATGGCGACGTTTTTCTCGAACGGGTCGTGCGAGGCGTCGATCATGACGGAGCTGTAAAAGCCGGAATTGATGCAGTCGTAGCAGGTCTCTTCGTCACCGTGGTCGAGGTGAACGGCGAAGATGGCCTCGGGGAAAATGGAGTCAGCCGAGCGGATCATGCCTTCGAGCATGGCCTTGTCGGTGTATTTGCGGGCACCCTTGGAAATCTGGATGATGAAGGGGGCCTTGGAGGCGATGGCTCCTTTGAAGAGGCCCATCGTTTGCTCAGCATTGTTGATGTTGTAGGCGCCGACCGCGTATTTGCCGTAGGCGTGTTTGAAGAGCTGTGCTGTGGTGACGATCATAGTTGTATTGTAATACCGGGTGAAACTACCGAAGGGCCGAGGCTGAAAAGCGGGGGCGGGGCCAGCAAGGGTTTTCTCTGCGCGAATCTTGTTCATGAAATGGGCGGTTTTTGGCTGGGCGGCTTTTCCGGCGAGGGGGAGGGGGAGGGGGGCGAGGCTTTCTCCCTTGCCCCTTCGCCCCACGCCCGTTGCCTTTGACCCTTTTCACATGATCACTCCCGAGACTTTCAACCACATCGAGAACATCAAAAAGCGCGCCGGGCACTTATGGAGGTTTCTTTAACGGGGAACAAAAACTCCGCGAGATCGAGGCCCTCGAAGCGCAGATGGGCGCAAGTGATTTTTGGGACAACAACGAGCGCGCCCAGAAACACATCAACAAGGTCAACGGCCTGAAGCGCGCCGTGCTGCCGCTCGTCGCGTTTCGCAAGAAGGTGGACGATCTCGATGCGCTCAACGAGTTGATCGAAGCCGGTTCGCCTGCCGAGCAGGAGGAGTTTGGCGCGGAACTCACGGCGCAGGCGGCGGCGATGATCGGCGAACTCGATGATCTGGAGATCAACGCCTTCCTCACGGGCCAGTTCGACAGGAACAACGCGATCTTCTCGATCCAGGCCGGGGCGGGCGGCACGGAGTCCAACGACTGGGCCGACATGCTGTTTCGCATGTACACGCGCTGGGCCGAGCGCCGCGGCTTTACTGTCGAGGTGCAGGATGTGCAGCCGGGCGACCAGGCGGGCATCAGCAAGGCCACGCTCCTCATCAAGGGCGAAAACGCCTACGGCTACTGCAAGGCCGAGCGCGGCGTGCACCGGCTGGTGCGCATCTCGCCGTTCGACTCCAACCAGAGGCGGCACACGTCGTTTTGCGCAGTGGACGTCATCGCGGAGATCAATGACGAGATCAAAATCGAGATCCCGGAGGATGAGATTCGCGTGGATGTTTATCGTTCGTCGGGCAAGGGCGGGCAGGGCGTCAACACGACCGACTCCGCAGTGCGCCTCACGCACATTCCGACAGGGTTGGTGGTCGTCTGCCAAAACGAACGTTCCCAGATCAAGAATAAGGCCAGCGCGATGAGCATCTTGAAGGCCCGCCTGTATGAGAAAAAGCAGGACGAGCAGCGCGCCGAGATGGACAAGTTCTATGGCGAGAAGGGCGAGATTGGCTGGGGTGCCCAGATTCGCAGTTACGTGCTGCAACCTTACCAGATGGTGAAGGATCTGCGCACGGGTGTGAACACAAGCGACACGCAGGGGGTGCTCGACGGCGACATCGACCGTTTCATCAACGGCTGGCTCCGCGCCGGCTGCCCGCGTCATCGCAACAAGGATATTCAGATGGACGAGTAAGGGCGTGGGCGGGTCGCTTGCGCCACCATGGAGTGCGGTGATTTATCACCGCTTTGGACGGCGCGATTTATCGCGTCGCCCGGCGATGTGTTGGGCAGGTCGTTAAAACGACCCGTCAAAGCGGCGATAAATCGCCGCACTCCACAAATCTCAAACACGGCTGAGATGCCTGCGCTACGCGGAGAGGCAAGGGTTGCGGGCGAGACGCCCGCTCCGTGCGTAGCGCAGGCGTCCCGCCTGCAATCTTGTCTATAGCGCGAAGCGCGGTGACTTTTATGGAGTGCGGCGCTTCGCGCAGCAGGCTGGATTGCAGGCGGGACGCCTGCGCTACATCGGAATGCGGGCGGGACGCCCGCGCCACGGAAGAACGTTACGGGACGATGGCTCCGTGGGGTTTGAGGAGCGCGCGGAGGTCGTCGAGTGGCACGTCGCGGAGGTCCTGCGCGCGTTGGGCGGCAAGGGCGGCGGCGGCTCCGGCGGACTGGCCCATGGCCATGGCGGAGGCTTGCACACGGAAAGCGGAATTGGCCTCGCGGTCGCCGCAGGCGCAACGTCCCGCAACAATCAACTGGCGGCTGTCGCGCGGCAACAGCGCGCCCAGCGGGATCGTCGGGAAAATGCCTTCGGTGAGATAACGCGTGTCGATGCCACCGCGTCCGGAGGCGTTGTGCAGGTCGATGGGATAAAAACTATGGCAAATCGAGTCGGGCCAGACGCGCCCCGTGACGTAGTCGTCGTGCGTGACGCATGTTTCGCCCTGAATTGTAGCGGTTTCGCGGATACCGCACTCGGTGGCGCAGTGTTCGATGTAAAACCCGCCGAGTCCGGCGGCGGCGGCAAGGGGGGCGGATTCGGGGCGCGTGCGGAAAAACCGGATGATCCTGAGCATCGCGGCGCGGGCCGCGAGTTCGGCGGCGGTGCGGCCTTCGCTGGTGGAGCCATCGACGCCGGGGACGTGCATGGAGTTGCCGCCGCGTCCGTGGAGGAAGGAGCGCACGGGGTGATGAGCGGACTGGAAATCGGAGCGTCGCATGTCGCCGCGTTCCACGGCGGCAAGAAAGGCGGCTTCAAGCGCGTCGAGGGCGGCGGCGACGGCAGTGTCAGCGGGGGAGTCGGCGGGGCGTTGCAGTTGCGCAGGATCATAACCGGCGGCGCGCATGACGAGGGTGCCGGGCTGGCATTGTTCGTGGCGCGTGAGCGGCAGGCCGGCGAGGGAGACGAGATTGGCGTCGCCCGTGCAATCGACGAGCACGCGGGCGTGGACGGTGCGGAGTCCTTCCTTGCCGCAGAGGGTGACGCGCCAGAGGGCGGTTTCTGTCTCGTAGGCAACCGCGGCGGGCATCGTGTGCAGGAGGATTTGCGCGCCCGCGTCCACGAGCATCTGGTCGGCGAGGGCGGCATAGATGGGGATGTTGACGCGGATTTGTTGCTGCCAGTGGCGGCGTCCGCGCCAGGCGGAGAAATCGGGCAGCGTGTCGCCTGCTTCACGCACGGCGGCAGTGACGAGTTCCCAGCCGATGCCAGCGATGATCTGGCGTCCCCAGGCGTGAAAGAGACCGGGGAAATTGACGGCGCCGAGTGTGGTAGTGCCGCCAAGGATACCGCTTTTTTCCACGAGGAGCGTGCGGGCCCCGGCGCGCGCGGCTTGCGTGGCGGCGGTGATGCCGGCGGGGCCGCCGCCGGTGACGAGGACGTCGCAGGGAGCGGGCGTGGAGGCGGAGGGGATGGAAGATTTCATATGGGGGGATTTTCAGGGGGGGGGAGGGGGGGGAGCAATTTTCTGGGGTTTCATGATTTTCAGATTCTGTTATAAAAACAGCCGATGAACAGGATCGGGAACAAAAATTTGCTGGCCGGGATGCGGCGCTACGGGGATTGGGGCGCGGTGCGTTATGGGTTGGTCTGGGCGTATGAGGGGGCGGTGTGGCCGGCGTCGATCAAGGGAGACTACACGAGTCGGGATTACTCGTGCTGGCTGGTGCGGCGGGGGCGGGTGAAGTTGACGACGGGGAGGCGGTCGGTGGTTGCACGGGCGGGGCAGTGGGCGTTCGTGGCGGTGCCGGAGCGTCATCAAGAGTTCAGCGCTGACGCGGAGATTTTGTCATTACATTTCCACTTCACGTGGCCGGGTGGCGAGCCGGTGGTGGAGCAATCGCGTAATGTGGTGTTTGACGCGGCGGAGCGTCCGGACTTGGAGCGCGCGGCGAGGCCGGTGGTGCGTCTGGTGGGAAAAAACTTTCCGGGGGCGCACGCGTTTTTGTCGGCTCAGATGTGCACGCTACCGCTTTATTTGCGCGTGCAAAATTTGCTGCCGCGCTGGATCGAGGCGTGGCTGGAGGCGCAGGCATGGCTGGGCAATGAGCCGCGCCGGCTGGGGGAGTTGGACGAGCGGGTCTTGCGTGTGCTGGGAGAGTTGGATCGGAGGCCGCTGGGGTGGAGGTTTGCGGAGCAGGAGCTGGCGAGGGTGGCGGGGTTGGGGCGTTCACAAATGAACGCGCTTTTTGTGCGGGCAACGGGCGTGTCGCCACGACGTTATTGGGAGCGGCGAAGGCTGGAGGCGGCGGAGCGGTTGCTGAAAAACACGGAGATGAGCGTGAAGGAAATCGGGCTCGATCTGGGGTTTCGCTACGAGTCTCACTTCAGCCAGTGGTTTCGCACGCAGCGGGGTGCGTCGCCGTCGGCATGGAGGGGGGGGGAGGGGGGGGGGAGTTAACCACAGAGACACGGAGGCACAGAGAGCAAACCACGGAGGGGTTGCCCACGAAATATACAAAATAACACGACCTCCCCCCCCCCCTCTCGGATTTCTAAAGCATTTAGAGCGTTTTAAGTTGAGATGTAGCCGTCGTCTTAACGGTAGGGAGGCCTTTGTGCCCTCTGCCGAGGGCAGCCCTTCGGGCCATCGCCTTCGGCGATGCCATCTCCGCGCTGCTGCGCTCCGTCCGAGGCCTCCGAAACCACGCTCCATCTACCTATGAATTTCGCCTTCTCATACCACGCACGGCGGAGGCCTCGGAGAGGCCTCCCTACCAGGTATCAAATGGCTACACGTGATTCTTTTTGCCTCCGTGTCTTTGTGGTTAACTTCTGAATACAAAAAAACGCCCCGGATTTTTGCTCCGGGGCGTTTTTCGTTGGGTCTCTTGAATGAGAGTGTATCGATCAGGCGCCGAGTTGGAAGCGGGCGAAGCGGCGGATCTGGATGTTTTCGCCGGTCTTGGCGATTTGCTCGGTGAGGATTTCCTTCACGGTCTTCTCGGGAACCTTGACGAAGGGCTGGTCGAGAAGGGCGACGGTGGAGAAATACTTGTCGAGCTTGCCTTCGACGATCTTCTGGATCGCCGCGGGAGGCTTGCCGGCGACTTGAGCGGTGGCGATTTCGCGTTCTTGGGCCACGTTGGCCTCGGGCACTTCGTCGCGGGACACGCAGATCGGGTTGGCAGCAGCAATGTGGAGGCAGATGTCCTTCACGAAGGTGGCGAATTCGTCGTTGCGGGCCACGAAGTCGGTCTCGCAGTTGACTTCAACGAGGACGCCAACTTTGCCACCGAGGTGGATGTAGCTTTCGACGCGGCCTTCCTTGGTGGCGCGGTCAGCGCGCTTGGCGGCAGAGGCGTTGCCTTTCTTGCGAAGGATGGTGATGGCTTCCTCAACGTTGCCGTTGGTTTCAACCAGGGCTTTTTTGCAGTCCATCATGCCGGCGCCGGTTTGTTCGCGCAGGCTGTTCACCATCTGGGCAGTAATTGTAACAGTGCTCATGATAATATCACTCGGTGTGAGTTCGTATTGTTTATTCCTGCTCCTTGGTCTTGGGAGCGGCGATTTTCTTGCGGGTGACGGCTTTTTTCTTGGCCACGGGGCGGACGATTTCGGCGGCGTCTTCGTCGGCGATGGGAGCGATGGCGTCAGCGTCGTCGTCGATCGCGGAGACGGCGGTCTCGGAGATGCCGGCGGAGGCGGCAACGGCGGCAGTGGCGGCCTTGAGGTCGGCGGCGCCACGGGCGGCGCGGCGGCTGTCGCGCTGGCCGAGTCCACTTTGGATGGCGGCGACAATGGTATCAACGATAATGCGGATCGACTTGACGGCGTCGTCGTTGCCCGGGATCGGGTGGGAGAGTTTGGTCGGGTCGGAGTTGGTATCGACAAGGCCGATACAGGCGATGCCACAGCGGGCGGCTTCGGCAACGGCGATGTCTTCGTGGTTGGCGTCCACAACGAACATGGCGCTGGGGAGTTCGGGCATGTCCACGATGCCAGCGAAGTTCTTGTTCATGCGGACCATCTCGCGTTTGATGGCAGCGCCTTCCTTGGCGGAGAGTTTGTTGATCTCGCCGGAGGTTTCGAGGGCTTGGAATTTTTTGAACTTGGCGATGGAGCGCTTGACGGTGGCGAAATTGGTGAGGGTGCCGCCGAGCCAGCGGTCAACGCAGTAGGGCATGCCAGTGGAGGTGGCGGCTTCGCGGAGGATTTCCTGGGCCTGCTTCTTGGTGCCGACGAAGAGCACGTTGCCGCCGTTGGCGACGGTGTCTTCGATGTAGGTGTAGGCCTTCTGGAGGAGGTCGTAGGTTTTGCCCAAGTCGATGATGGTGATGCCCTGGCGGTGGTCGAAGACGTAGGGCTTGGAGCGCGGGTTCCAGCGCTTGGTTTGGTGTCCGAAGTGGACGCCGGCATCGAGCAGGTCTTTAGGTGTGACGTTCATGGTTTGATCTATGTATCTATCTTCCTAATACACAGGTCGGCCAGTGGGCCGCCTTGCGATCGAGAGATGTAGTGTTGTGTGTGTTGTGAGTTTTCCGCACCGGGGTATCCGGAAACGAAAGGGTTGAGCACAAGGGATCACGCGAAGGGGTGGCAAGCGTGAAGTGCGTTTTTATGGAAGGCGGATTGGTGGAATCCGCCTTCCGTGAATTAATTACTTGGTGGCGGGGGTGCAGGCGCAGCCGCAGTTTTGCACGAAGAAGTCGTTGCCTTTGTCGTCCACGAGCACGAAGGCGGGGAAATCAACGACGTCGATTTTCCAGACGGCTTCCATGCCGAGTTCGGGGTATTCGAGGACTTCGACTTTTTTGATATTTTCCTTGGCGAGGATCGCTGCGGGGCCGCCGATGGAGCCGAGGTAGAAGCCGCCGTATTTCTGGCAGGCGTCGGTCACGGCTTTGCTGCGGTTGCCTTTGGCGAGCATGACCATGGAGCCGCCGAGTGATTGGAAGAGGTCAACGTAGCTGTCCATGCGGCCCGCAGTGGTGGGGCCGAAGCTGCCGGAGGCGTAGCCTTTGGGTGTCTTGGCGGGGCCGGCGTAGTAAACGGGGTGGTTTTTGATGTAGTCGGGGAGGCCTTGGCCGGCGTCGATGCGTTCCTTGAGTTTAGCGTGGGCGATGTCGCGCGCAACGACGAGGGGGCCGTTGAGGAGGACGCGGGTCGTCACGGGGAGTTTGCTGAGGGCGGCGAGGATTTTGTCCATCGGCTGGTTGAGGTCCACGCGGACGACGTTGTCGTCTTTGATCTGGCGCTCGGCGGCGGGAATGAAGCGGCCGGGGTTGGTTTCGAGTTTTTCGAGCCAGATGCCGTCTTTGTTGATTTTGGCTTTGATGTTGCGGTCGGCGGAGCAGGAGACGCCCATGCCAACGGGGCAACTGGCACCGTGTCGTGGCAGACGCACTACACGCACGTCGAGCGCGAAGTATTTGCCGCCAAATTGCGCGCCGATGCGGCTTTCCTGAGCGATGCGCAGGACCATTTTTTCGGTTTCGAGGCAGCGGAAGGCGCGTCCGTGTTCGTTGCCGCTGGTCGGGAGGGCGTCGTAGTATTTAGTGGAGGCGAGTTTGACGGTTTTGAGGCAGGTTTCGGCGCTGGTGCCGCCAATCACAAAGGTGAGGTGATAGGGGGGGCAGGCAGAGGTGCCGAGGTAGGAGAGTTTGTCAGTGAAGAATTTTTCGAGGCTCTTGGGGTTGAGGAGCGCCTTGGTTTCTTGGAAGAGGAAGTTTTTGTTGGCGGAGCCGCCGCCTTTGGCGACGAAGAGGAATTTGTATTCGGAGCCGGGTGTGGCGTAGAGGTCGATTTGCGCAGGGAGGTTGGTGCCAGTGTTGGTCTCCTTGTACATGTCGAGCGCAGCGGTCTGCGAGTAACGGAGGTTTTCCTTGGTGTAGGTTTCGTAAACGCCTTTGGAGAGCCATTCGGCGTCGTCGCAAGCGGTCCAGACTTGCTGGCCTTTTTTGCCAACGATGGTGGCGGTGCCGGTGTCCTGACAGAAGGGGAGGATGCCTTCAGCGGCGATTTCGGCGTTTTTGAGGAGGGTGAGGGCAACGTAGCGGTCGTTGGCCGAGGCTTCGGGGTCGTCGAGGATGGCGGCGACTTGCTTGAGGTGTTTTTCGCGGAGGAGGAAGGAGGCGTCGCGGAAGGCTTGCTGGGCAACGAAGGCGAGGGCTTCGGGTTCCACGCGAAGGATCTCCTGTTTTTGTCCGTCGATGTCAGTGGTGACGGTGCTGATGCCTTCCTTGGAGATGAGGCGATACTCGGTGTCGTCGGCGCCGAGCGGGAATGTGTCCTGATAGGTGAATGCGGGTGTGGCCATGGTCGTTTGCGTGTGGTTGGTCTGTCGAAACCGTGCACTATAAAAGCTCCGCGATGGCGCGGGCAATCCTTGGTATGCGGGGGGGGAGACGCACAGGGGGGATGGCGTGAGGAAATAAGCATGCGTGGAGGGCGGCATTAAACGGACTTCGCCGGCGGGTCGCATCGCATTGCCAGGCCAGACTGCGCAAAATCCGCCTTGCGTAGTCCAACGCGTGCGCAGCGGCCTTTCGCCCTCGCTGATAATTTCATGATATTGCCCGGCGAATGTGTCGGGCAATGCCAGTATCACACAATACTACAATGAAGCCCTACCTGTACCTCTCGTTGATGCCCGAGTCGTTGGTAGCGTCTCACTTGGCTCCGGCCGAGTTTGGCGCCTATCTGGCGACAGGAAATCAGAAGCGCGCCCGCGGCCAGGCGCTCTTCTTCAAACTGACGGATGCCTACGCAGAAAAACTGCTCGCGGCAAAGTCCCTGGCTCCGACGCTCGAGCGTCCAGATGGCTCAACGCGCCGTTCGGACTACCTCGCCGTTTATCGCGTGCTGGAGCAAACTCCGCTCGACGCCCTCGAATCGCTCCATCTCACCACCAATGATGGCCGCGTGCTCGACCTGAAGCCAGGCCCATTCAAGGTCGATCCGGGACCCCGTTACCATCTATACCAGGAATTTTCCCCGGTCACTCCGCGTGTGGTCAGCGAACTGAATCCGGTGGAATTTGCCGCCACCATCACGGACACGACGAAAGACGTGTCGCTGCCCGCCATCGTTTTTGCCGAGCTCAAGCTCAACCGCCTCGGCGACGACCCCGAGGCCACCGGCGTGGACAATCTCCCGTATCCAAATCTTGAACACCTGCGCGACTGTATCCGCGAGCTGCGCGCCAAGCCCGGCAAGCAGACCAAGACCGTGATCCGCTACCTTCACCAAGACGTGCTCTTCCGGACCCTCCTTAACGGCCTCTTCGTCGGCAAAACCGGCGGTGGGTTCGTGTATTTCCCGATGCCCCCCCGCGAAGACCTCGAAAGCATCCATTACCCGTGGTGGCGCTCCGCCCAATCCTCCTTCAACGACTAAAATTTACGACATCCCTCCATGCGTTCCATAATGTTTCGTCTTTTTCGCAACCGTCGGTTTGCGAAGATCTACCTAAGCTGTCTCGCGGCCTTTTTTGTGGTCGCGTTTTTTGTGCGCCCGTCGATGGCCCAGTCCATCGGCGATGCCTCGACCGCCGCAGGCCACGCGGCCAAGGAGGCGTTCAAATACTTCGGGCTCTTCTCGGACCCGAAATACACCACGCTCGAAATCTGGTCACTGCTCGCCGTGCTTGGCATCGCAGTCCTCGGCCTGCTCTACGCGATCATGCTCGCCAGACAGGTGCGGGACGCCGACCAAGGCACGCCCCGGATGCAGGCCATTGCCGCCGCCGTGCGAGAGGGCGCCAACGCCTATCTCTCCGCGCAGTTTCGCAAGATCGGCCCGCTCATCATCATCATCACGATCATCCTGTTCTTCACCACGCAGAGCCATGAGATGGCGTTCAAGATCGGCCGCGCCGGGGCCTTCCTCGTCGGCTCGCTCTTCAGTTGGGCGGTCGGTTTTGTCGGTATGCGTCTGGCCACTACGGGCAACCTCCGTGTAGCCGCCGCCGCCCGCCGTTCCTACGGCGAGGCGATGCAACTCGGCTACCGCACCGGCACCGTGACCGGCATGTTGACCGACGGCCTCGGCCTGCTTGGCGGCACCCTGATCTTCCTCGCCTACGGCGAACAAGCCTACGAAGCCCTTCTCGGCTTCGGCTTCGGCGGCACCCTGCTCGCGCTCTTCATGCGCGTGGGCGGCGGCATCTACACCAAGGCCGCGGACGTCGGCGCCGACCTCGTCGGCAAGATCGAGAAAAACATTCCCGAAGACGACCCGCGCAACGCCGCCACCATCGCCGACAACGTCGGTGACAACGTGGGCGACTGCGCCGGCATGGCCGCCGACATCTTTGAAAGCTACGAAGTCACCATCGTGGCCGCCATGATTCTCGGCCTCGCCAGCTTCGGCCACAAAGGCGTCATTTTCCCGCTCCTCGTGCGCGGCATCGGCGTGCTCGGCTCGATCATCTCGACCTACACCGTCAAGGCCGGCCCGAACGACACCTCTGACACGGCGCTCAAGAGCGTTCACCGCGGCTTCTGGATCGGCTCCTTCATCTCGGTCCTCGGCTTCGTGATTCTCGGCGCCTATTATCTGAAATTCGACGCCGCCTATCTCGCGCAGAACCCGACGGCCGTCCCCGGCTTCCCCGGCGGCGACCCGACCGCGCTGCCCGTCTGGGCGACGTTCGGCCTCGAAAACACCGACATGCGTCCGGTGCTTACCTGCTTCATCGGCGTCATCCTCGCCATTGCGCTCAACAAGGTCACCAGCTACTTCACGCACACCACGCACTCTCCCGTGCAGGGCCTCGCCAAGAGCTGCCAGACCGGACACGCGACCAACATCATCCAAGGCTTCGCGGTTGGTTACGAAAGCACCGTCGCCACCGTCGGCGTCATCGCCAGTTCGATCCTCCTCTCCTACCTGTGTTACGTGGGCACACCGCCGCTCTTTGTCGCGTATGGCATCGCCATGACCGGTATCGGCATGCTCACCCTCACCGGCAACACCATCTCGATGGACGTCTTTGGCCCCGTGGCCGACAACGCCAACGGCATCGGTGAAATGGGCTACGACCCCGAGGAAATGGAAAAACAGGAAAAAGGCTCCTATCGCAAAGCGCGCCAGATCCTCGCCGACCTCGACGCCGTGGGCAACACCACCAAGGCCGAGACCAAGGGCATCGCAATCGGCTCCGCCGTCATCGCCGCCGTCTCGCTCTTCGCCTCGTTCATCGCCGTCATTGCGGTGGGCAGCGAAGACAAGATCAGCCAGATGACCACCGAACAGTACCTGCTCGAAGCGGGCAAACTCACCGTTGCCCACCCGATGGTATTCATCGGATTCCTCATCGGCGGCGCCGTGCCGTTCCTCTTTAGTTCCATGCTCATCCGCGCCGTGGGTCGCGCCGCCTTCCTCATCGTCAAGGAATGCCGCGTGCAATTCCGCGACAAAGAAATCTGGGCCGGCACCAAGAAACCCGACTACGGACGCGTCGTGGATATCTGCACCGCAACCGCGCAGAAGGAACTGGTTGGCCCCGGCTTTCTCGCCATCCTCACACCCATCGCAGTCGGCTTCCTGCTCGGCACGCAGGCCCTCGGCGGCTTCCTCGCCGGCATGATTATTGTTGGCCAACTCCTCGCCGTGTTCATGGCCAACGCCGGTGGTGCTTGGGACAACGCCAAGAAGCTCATTGAGGACGGACACTACGGCGGCAAAGGCTCCGAAGCGCACAAGGCCGCCGTCACTGGCGACACCGTGGGCGATCCGCTCAAGGACACTGCTGGCCCCGCCATCAACCCGCTCATCAAAGTGATGAACATGGTCAGCCTCCTCTGCCTCGGCCTCGTCATCAAATACAACGTGCTCACCGCCAGCGAAGGCCACAACGGACGCGTCATCGGCGTCATTGTCGCCCTTGTTTGCGCCATCGCCATTGGCTGGGCGATCTGGCAGAGCAAACGCGAGATGAAGGAAGCCGTCGAACTCCAGAAAGAGTTCAACTAACGACCAGCCGTTTCGCATTCCGATCCCGGCGCGGCCCTCCACACGGAAGGCCGCGCCTTTTTTTTGCATT
>NZ_ABEA03000011.1 GCF_000171235.2 Geminisphaera colitermitum TAV2
GAGGAAATTAGGAAGTAGAAATTAGGAATTAGGAAAGGGCGGCTTCGCCGTCAGTTCGGATTTTGGACTGTTTGAGGTATTCGTGTGCGCGGGTTTGTTTTCCTACTTCCTAATTTCTACTTCCTAATTTGTTATGCGGACCAGTCAAAGAGGACGCCCATTGTCCGGGTGCGGTCGTTGATGGCGAGTGTGTAGGCGTCCTTGCATTGCGCGGGCGTGAAGTGATGCGTGTTGAGCCCGGCCAGCGAAAAACGTCCGCTGCGCACAAAGGCAAAAAAGCAGTCGGCGGCCACGCGGTTGTTCCAGACGGGGGAGTTGCGCCCGTCGTGCGCGCCGACGAGCGTGAGGCCGCGGGTGATGACGTCGCTGGTCAGCGTCTGGCTGCCGGGGGTGCCGGTGTCGCCGATGAGCACGACGGTGCCTTCGGTTTCGACGAGGCTGAAGGCGGACTTGAGCACGGCGGCGTTGCCAGTGGATTCGATGACGACGCGGGGGCGGGCTACGCCAGGGAGTTTTTCAATGTGGGCGAGCGCCTGATCGGCGGGGGCGACGATGGGGATGGCTCCGGCGGCGGCGGCGAGTTTGAGGCGCGACTCGGCGAGGTCCACGCAGATGACGCGGGAGGCGCCGGAGACGAGAGCCCAGCGGCAGGTCATCTGGCCGATGGGACCGGCGCCGATGACGGCAACGGTATCGCCAAGTCCAATACGCGCCGCGCGCACGCCGTGGCCGGTGATCTTGGCGAGGGCGAACCACGCGGCCTGCTCCGCCGTCACGCCGTCGGGCACGGGGAAGCAGTTTTCAGCCTTGAGCACGGCATGGGAGGCGTGCCCGGCGCGGCAGGCGACGCGGTCGCCGGGTTTGAGCGCGGTGACGGCGTTGCCGGTTTCGCGCACAATGCCGACGGCGGTATAGCCGGGATAAAAGGGATACTTCACCCAGTTGTCCCAGTGGGTGCCGGGGGCGAAGTTGCGGGCGTAAACGATGGTCTCGGTGCCGGTGCTCAGGAGGGAGCGTTCGACCTCGACCAGGACTTCGTCGGCAGCGGGTGTGGCCGGAGTGAAGTTTTCAAGGATGACTTCGGAACCTTGGGGAAAGACCAGCCTGCGACCGGTGGATGAGGTTGTTTTCATGCGGCTTTAATGGATGCCGGTCGGACGCTGGCGGGCGAGTGGAGGTATTGGCCTTTGTTTGTGATTTTTGGCTTTTTACCTTTTCATCATCAGCGGGCGCGAACATGGAGGCTGGCATGGAAATGGACACGGATGCAGGCATGGCGGGGGGAGCGGGAGGTTCGGCGTGGCGGGCGCTTTTGGGGCAACTGGGCGCGGGCAAGGTGCTTCGTCATGCGGCGGGGCTGCGGCATCCGGTGGCAGAGGGGTATTATTGTCCGTTTCACGAACACGCGGGTATTGAGATCGTTTTCCATCCGACGGGGAGTGGGGTGACCCGGGTTGAGCGGCGCGGTGGGGAAGGGGAGGGCGGCGTGCAGGAGGTGGCGTTTGAGGCGGGCGATGTGGTGGTTTACGCGCCCCGGGCCCGGCACGATCAGCGGATGGAGGCGGGGGGGGAGGCTCGCGGGGGCGTTGCATGTGCGCCGGGTGGACGATGCGGTGTTGCGCGGGGAGATGGAAATTTTGGCGCGGGGCGTGCACGCACCGTCCGCAACGCAGGCCGCGGTTCTGAATCTGCGGGCGACGGCGGTGTTGTTGCAGGTGCTGGAGCGGGCGTTTGTCCGGCGGGTTTCGGAGGAGATGGACGCGGGGCGCGGCGAGCGTCATGTGCGGGCGGCGGAACGGTATGTGCAGGAGCACTACGCGCGCATCGGTTCGATCCCGGAGATTGCGGAGGCGGCAGGGGTGGGCGGGGATCATTTGCGGCACTTGTTTCTGCGGGTGCGCGGGCGCACGCTGGTAAGTTATTTGAACGAGGTGCGGGTGGCGCGGGCGCAAACGTTGCTGGTGCATTCGCCGCTGTCGTTGAAGGAAATCGCCACGTTGTGCGGGTGGCGCGACGAGTATTATTTCTCGGCGGTTTTTCGCCGGGCGCGCGGGGTGTCTCCGGGGCGGTATCGGGAACGGAATTACGCGTCGGCGAGGGGCTGAGGGCGGGGAAGGAGGGTTTCAGACGGAGGCGGTGCCGTCGGGGAGGATTTCGATGACGACGGCTGTGGTGTTGTCGCGTCCTGAGGCGTTGACGGATTCTTCCACGAGGCGGCGCGCCGGGTCTTGCATGAGTTGGGCGGTGGTGGGTTCGCGCAGCAGGCGTTCGATGGAGCTGTCCCAGAGGCCGTCCGTGAGGCCGTCGGAGCAGATGATGAAGCGGTCGCCGGCTTGCAGTCCGACGGCGCCGATGTGCGGCTCGATGTGCTGGTTGCCGGCGCCGAGGGCTTGTTGCAGGGAGTTTTTGCCGGGGTGGGCGCGGGCTTCGTGCTCGGTGATGCGTTTGGTGCGGCGCAGCCAGCCGACGTGGCTGTGGTCGTGCGTGAGTTGCGTGATGCCGCCGGTGCGGGGGAGGTAATAGATGCGGCTGTCGCCAATGTGTCCGAAGTAGATCCACTCGGGCGTCACCCAGCAGAGGCTGAGCGTGGCGCCCATGCCGGCGCATTCTTCGTAACTGTGGCCGAGGTTGATGAGAGAGGCGTGGATGGCTTCGAACAATTCGGTGAGAATGTCGGTGAAACCGCTGGAGAGTCCGAGGGCGGAAACCTTGAAGCTGCGCGGCAGCAGGCGGGTGATTTCGGTGACGGCAATCTTGCTGGCAAATTCGCCGGAGTTCGCCCCGCCCATGCCGTCGCTCACGGCAAAGACGAAGTCGGCCCCGCGCGGCGAGGCGTCACCGGTCTTGCCCAGGTAATGGACTTCGTGCGCGTCGAAGTTGAGCGCGAGAAAGCTGTCTTCATTGTTGGTGCGGAAGCGCCCGATGTGGGTCATGCCCGACCAGTGCAGGCGGAGCGGGCGGGACGGGGCATCCGTTCGCCTGGCATTGTTGGCAGTGACGGAGGCGTCGGTGGGAGCAGCGGAGGCGGTGGCGGCGGGGAGGGCGGTGTCAGACATCGGGAGGAGGTGGCTTGAGCGACAGGCCCGCATCAGGGCCGTCGAGGAGGGTGGCATACTCAAAATCGATAATGCAAAACCGCCCGTCGCGGGTGCGATAGGTGATGTTGCGCAGAAACTGGTCTTCGTGACGGACGCCGTAAGTTTCGAGTTCGGCGAACACCTCTTTGACGCGTTCCTCGCCCATGTGCTCCACGCGTCCGCCGCAGTTGTCCGTTACCAAGCGCAACTGCACGGGATCGGCCTCCAGAATTTTGGGCACGAAGTCACAACCGCGCGTCTCCAGGTGGCGTAATACCCTGACTTCGTTTTCAAACCGTTCCTTCGCCTGGTGGCCGCGGAAAGTTTTATACACCCGCCCATCGTAACCGATGCGCACGGTGGCCCGGCGGGTGTCTTTTATGTCGTGCATGTGACGGTGTGTGGTGCTGCGGGAAGCGCGGGAATGGCGGAAGGCGGGAAAATGCGCAGTGAAGATGCTGGCCGCGTCGGGATCAAGCACGGTGGAGGTGACGTGAAGTGGATAATTTTTCACAGATGCAATGAATGGATGTAACAAATTATCCTCTTCTCTAAATTCCATCTGCCCGCTGCGCCTGCCCGCTGGCAGGCTATCGCCCGTTATTTGCCCGCTTGCGTCTGTTCCGGCTGACTTTTCACGTTGGCAAAACATCATGCGGACATGTTGGCACGCGGGTTGCTTTATCGGCGCGGAGCTCTTTGAGAAACCCTTCTTCTTCGCCAACGCGCCAGTTTTTCTGTCGCCAAACCCAGGATGAAACTCCTCAAACGCTCTCCGGCTCTTCATTAAAACCACTGCAAACCACATATCTCTCTATGGCCAAACTCAAACTGGAATACATCTGGCTCGATGGTTACACGCCTGTCGCAAACCTCCGCAGCAAGACCAAGATCATTGAAGGCGATGCCGCCAAGCTGACCCTCGCCGACGTCCCCGTCTGGGGCTTCGACGGCAGCTCGACCAAGCAGGCCGAAGGACGCAGTTCAGACTGCCTCCTCAAGCCCGTCGCCCTCTATCCCGACATCACCCGTGAAAACGGTTTTCTCGTGATGTCCGAGGTGTTGCTGCCCAACGGCACGCCGCACCCCACCAACTCCCGGGCCACCATCATTGATGATCCCGACACTTGGTTTGGCTTCGAGCAGGAATACTTCCTCTACAAAGACGGACGCCCCCTTGGCTTCCCCGCCGAAGGCTTCCCCGCCCCGCAAGGCACTTACTACACCGGCGTCGGCTTCAAGAACGTCGGCGACGTCGCCCGCGAGATCGTCGAAGAGCACCTCGACATCTGCATCGGCGCCGGCATCAACCACGAAGGCATCAACGCCGAAGTCGCCAAGGGCCAGTGGGAATTCCAAATCTTCGGCAAAGGCGCCCAAACCGCCGCCGACGAAATCTGGGTCGCCCGCTACATCCTCTCCCGCGTTTGCGAACAATACGGCGTGGACGTCGAATGGAGCTGCAAACCCATCCGCGGCGACTGGAACGGCTCCGGCATGCACTCCAACTTCTCGACCAAATTCATGCGCGAAACCGGCGGCAAAGACTACTTCGAGAAACTCATGGACGCCTTCCGCAAACACCACGACGAGCACATCGCCGTGTATGGCCCGGACAACCACCTGCGCCTCACCGGTCTCCACGAGACCCAGTCCATCGACAAGTTCTCCTATGGTCTGGCTGACCGCGGCTCCTCCATCCGCATCCCGCATTCCTTCGTGAACAGCGGTTACAAGGGCTACCTCGAAGACCGCCGTCCGAACTCCGCCGCCGATCCCTACCTGATCGCCGCGCGCATCCTGAAGACGATCTCGACCGTCCCGACCGTCTGACGGAAAAGCTGAAGGGCTGAAAGCCTGAAGGCTGAAAAACACGTCGCCCGCCCGCTCCCCCTCAACGCCCTCCCTTTCAACCGGGGAGGGCGTTTTTTGTTTTCAATCCTCAGCCTTCAGCCTTCAGGCTTTCAGCCCTTCAGCCTATTTCCATGAAACTGACCTTCAGCAGCGACGAGATAACAAAACTCCTCCAACCCACCGCCCAACTCGGTGCCACCAACGAAACGATCAGCTCCATCGCTGCCCTCAAGGACGCCCAACCCGGAGACCTCTCTTTCCTCGCCCACACCAAATACAAAAACGACCTCGCCCACACCCGCGCCTCCCTCGTCCTCATCCCCGCCGACTACGACACTCCCCCCCCCCCCCCCGCCGCCAACCAACTCTACCTCAAAGTACAAAACCCCTCCGCTGCGCTTGCCACCCTTTGCGCCGTCATCGAAAGCCGCTTCTGGCCCCGCCCCCATCCCGGCATCCACCCCAGCGCCGTCATTGCCGACGGCGTGCAAATCGCCCCCACCGCCACCATCGGCCCTCAATGCGTTGTCAGTGAAGGTGCGGTCATCGGAGAACACACCCACCTCCAAGCCCAGATATTCGTCGGACGCGACGCCCGCATTGGCGATCAATGCTGGATCTCGCCCCACGTCAGCATCGGCGACTACTGCGAACTTCGCGACCGCGTGCGCATCCACTCCGGCGCCGTCATCGGCAGCGACGGATTCGGTTACGAATCCTCCACCGGCCGCCACCTCAAGATTCCTCAGATCGGCAACGTCGTCCTCGAAAACGACGTCGAAATCGGGGCCAACACCACCATCGACCGCGCCCGCTTCAGCCGCACCGTCATCGGCGAAGGCACCAAAATCGACAACCTCGTGCAGATCGGCCACAACGTTGTCACCGGCAAACACTGCATCCTCTGCGCCCAAGTCGGCATCTCCGGCAGCACCACCCTCGGCGACTACGTTGTGCTCGGCGGCCAGACCGGCACCATTGGCCACATCCACATCGCCACCGGCACCAGGGCGGGCGGCCAGACCGGCATCAACTTCAACACCGAACCCGGTTCCAACATCAGCGGCAGCCCTGCGCTCCCGCACATGCTGGAGTTTCGCCTCTTCGCCCTCCACAAACGCCTCCCCGACCTCTTCAAAAAAGTGGACGGCCTGCTCGCCGACGTCGCAGCGCTCAAAACTCAGACACCTCCAGAAAAGACTTCCGCCCGCCAACCCTAACCTGTCAGCCTCGACCCCTTCCTCCCGCCACTCCCTCCACTTCCACTTCACATGAGCGCACCGAAATTCAAGGTCTTCTCCGGCAACTCCAATCGGCCCCTGGCCGAGGAAATCTGTCAGCACATCGGACAGCCCTTGGGCGAAGCCGTCGTGACCAGTTTCCCCGACGGCGAATCTTTTGTAAAAATCAACGAGAACATCCGCGGCCAGGACGTTTACATCGTCCAGTCCACCTGCACTCCGACCAACCATCACCTGATGGAATTGCTCATCATGATGGATGCCGCCCGCCGCGCCTCCGCCAAACGCATCACCGTTGTGATGCCCTTTTACGGCTACGCCCGCCAGGATCGCAAAGACCAGCCCCGCGTCCCCATCACCGCCAAGCTCGTGGCCAACCTACTTGTTGCCGCCGGTGCCGACCGCATCCTCACCATGGACCTGCACGCGCAGCAGATCCAAGGCTTCTTCGACATCCCCGTCGATCACCTCTTCGCCTCGCCCGTCTTCTTCAAATACCTCGAAAGTTTTAAAGGCGAAAACCTCGTTGTCTGCTCGCCCGACGTGGGCGGCATGAAGATGGCCGCCGCTTACGCCGGCATCCTCGGAGCCGGCCTCGGCATGGTGTGGAAAAAACGCACCAGTTCCACCACCGTCGAGTCCGTCAACATCGTCGGCGAAGTGGCCGACAAGGACGTGCTCATCGTGGACGACATCACCGAGACCGCCGGCACTCTCGTCAACGCCGCCAAGCTCCTCCGTGCCAACGGAGCCCTCACCGTGCGAGCCGCCGTCAGCCACGCCCTGCTCAGCCCCATGGCCTACGACCGCCTCCGCACCGGCGGTCTCGACGAACTCATCACGACCAACTCCATCCCCATCGACACCCGCGACCTTCCGATCAAAGTCCTCAGCATCGCCCCCCTGCTGGCCGATGCGATCATGCGCATCAACAACAACGAAAGCGTCACCAGCCTCTTCAAAGTAAAAGGCTTCTGACCCGAAATTAGGAATTAGAAATTAGGAATTAGAAAGTCCAAGCCCATGCACATGAATCCCTCGTGTATTGTGAAACCCACTACGACGGCGAAGCCGCCTGCCTTTTACTTTCTAATTCCTAATTTCTAATTCCTAATTTCTCCATACATGACAACGCTCGAATGGCTCGAAGGACTCAGCTACATCGTGACGATTGTCGGCCTCCCCTTTGCCATCTACGTTTTCCTCAAGGAGCAGCGCAAAGAGCGGCAAAGCGATGACGAGGAACTCTACCTCAAACTCTCGGACGAGTACGCCAAATTCCTCGAACTCGTCCTTACCAACGCCGACCTGCAACTCATCACCCGCCGCTCCGTCCCCGGCCTGACACCCGAACAATGCGAGCGCCGGAACGTCATTTTCGAGATATTGGTCGCCCTCTTCGAACGCGCCTACCTGCTCGTTTACGAGGAGGAGATGTCGCCGAAAAACGCCCGCATGTGGCAGTCGTGGGACGACTACATGCGCGAGTGGTGTCGCCGGCCCGATTTTCGTGAATTGCTGCCGAACTTGTTGCAGGGCGAGGACCCGGATTTCAGCCGCCACATTCAGAAAATAGCCGACGAGGAAACCGCCGCCGACGCCAAGGCCAGCCAATGACAATCGTCCATCTCAATTCGCCCGAGCAGGCCGCGCCGCCCAACCTCCTGCGCGCCATGGCCGACAGCGAACGTCCGCAGGAACGGTTGGCGCGCTTGGGCCCGGCGTCGCTCAGCGACACGGAGTTGCTGGCGATGTTGTTGCGCAGCGGCACGCGGGGGCACGATGTCATTACGCTGGCCACGCGCTTGATTCAGGCTGCGGGATCGTTGCACGGGTTGACCCGCTGGGTGGGGGCGGATTTCCGCCGGATGCGCGGCATCGGGCCGGTGAAGGCGTTGCAACTGGTGACCGTCATGGAAGTGGCGCGACGGATACTTTTTCAAGGCATGGGAGAGGCTCCGGAGTTGAATGATGGCGCGGCGGTGGCCGCCTACATGCGCCCGCAGTTGCAAGGCCTGACAGTGGAAAAGTGCTGGGTTCTCTGCCTCAATGCGCGCATGCGTTTGCTGCGTTGCGTGGAGATCACGTCGGGCACGGCGAACAGCACCCTTTGTCACGCCCGCGAGGTGTTCCGCGACGCCATCCGCGAAGCCGCCAGCGCCTTGATCCTGGTCCACAACCACCCATCGGGCGACCCCATGCCGAGTTCGGCGGACACCGCGCTGACGCGCCGTTTGCGCCAGGCCTCCGAGGTGCTGGAGATCAAACTGGTGGACCACGTGATCGTGGGCAGCCCGGAGGCCGACCCCACGGGGCGGGGCTTCTTTAGTTTCCGCGAGATGGGCTTGGTGTGATCGCGGGACCGCCGCCCGAGAAACACCGAGGAAGCGCCACGAAACGCCAGTATTGGCAACCCAGCCCAAATCTGCGCACATGGCACCTTCCATGAAATCCGTACTCGATTTCACTGCTCGCAAGGGGGGCTCCCCGATCACGATGTCCACGGCTTACACCCATTGGGAAGCCCGTCTGCTCGCCGATTCACCGGTCGATTGCGTGCTGGTCGGAGACAGCGTGGCAACCGTGGTTGACGGCGAGGGCAGCACATTTGCCGCCACGCCTGAAATCATCGCACGCCACACGGCGGCGGTTGCGCGCGGGTTGGGAGGGACGAAATTTCTCATCGCCGACTTCCCTTTTCTCGCCGCCTGCAAAGGCATCCCGGCGGCGGTGGAGTGCGCCGCTCTGCTGATGCGCGCCGGCGCTCATGCGGTAAAAATCGAGGGGATCGATGGTCACGAAGACGTTGTCCGCCACCTCGTGCAATCCGGCGTCCCGGTCGTCGGTCACATCGGACTGACACCTCAATCCGTCAACGCCATGGGCGGCTACAAAGTGCAGGGACGCGGCGCCGATGCCGCCGCCAGTCTGCTGCGTCAGGCCCGCGCATTCGAGGCTGCGGGCGCATGTGGCATTGTGGTCGAGTGCGTGCCCGCCGCGCTCGGCAAGGAGCTGACCGAAACAACAAAAATCCCCGTCATCGGCATCGGAGCCGGACCGGACACCGACGGGCAGGTGCTGGTGTTTCACGACATGCTTGGCCTCACGCCCGACACCGGGCCCGGCTTCAACAGACCCAGATTTGTCCGCGTATTCGCGCAGGCAGGACAGGCCGCGCGCGAGGGCCTTGCCGCCTACGTCGCCGCCGTTGCCAGCCGGGAGTTTCCCAATGAGAAGGAAAGTTACCGCTGATAAGTTACCGCTGATTCATTTTCCAATCCCATGAGTTCCACGACCACGTCAACGTCTCTCCCCCCCCCCCCCCCCCCCCCCGCGCGCGAGCATCGCAAGCGGCGTATCCTGTTTGCCCTTACCGGCTCGATTGCCTGTTACAAGGCATGCTTTGCCATTTCCCGGCTTGTGCAGGCCGGTTTTGAAATCCGCACCGTAGTCACTGCGGCGGCGTTGCAATTTATCGGAAAATCCACGCTCGAAGGACTCACCGGCCAGCCAGTTTACAGCGATTTGTGGGAGGATGGCCGCGCCATGGATCACATCGATCTGGCCCGTTGGGCGGATCTCGCGTTGGTTTGCCCGGCGACCGCCAACACGATCAACCGGCTTGCCAGCGGTCATGCGGACGAGGCGTTGAGCACATTGTTTCTTGCATGGGAGCTGGACAAAAAACCCTGGTGGATCGCGCCGGCGATGAACGTGGCGATGTATCGGCATCCCATTACGAGGGAGTCATTGACGCGACTTGCGGCGATGGGTGTGCGGGTTTTTGACACGGGCACCGGTACGCTGGCTTGTGGTGAGGAAGGGGAGGGCCGCCTGCTTGAGCCTGAGCAAATCGTGACGCATGTTTTGCTGCACTTTGCGGCCCCGGCACCGGACAGAAATCCTGCGCATGTGGCATAGCAGGCGGGGGATAATTGCTGGATGGGAGGGGGGAGGCGAAAAAATCCAAAGTAAAGCTTGCATGAGGGAAGTCGGCCCCTACGTTGCCCGACTCTTTTCGTTCTTTTGCCAGTTTGATAGAAAAACAATTTCGCGTCCCCATCGTCTAGCCCGGTTAGGACACCACCCTTTCACGGTGAGAACCGGGGTTCGAATCCCCGTGGGGACGCCACTTTACAAAGCCCGTAACTCTAGCGAGTTACGGGCTTTTGATTTTCAGCTCCACTGAGAGGAATGTTTGAAATACCATGATCTGGCCTGATCTGGTTTGATTTACCCTCTGGGGGGGGCACCCATTTCGCGCCGGTTACCGATTTTGACCCGTTTCGGGCCGATTTCCGAACCGTTTCAATCATTTCGCTCGGTTACGAGGGAAGGGGAGGCCCGTCAAACCGTCTTGATGCGCACCAGCACCGCTGTGGCGTTGTCGGGGGCGCCGCGTTCGAGAACTTCGTGCACGAGGTGGTGTAACATCCGTTGGAGTGAGCCGCCTGCGATTTGCATCATAGTCTCCAACTCGGGATCGGAAATGAGGCGGGTGATGCCGTCGGTCGTAAAGAGATAGAGGTCGCCGGGACGCACTTGGATCACGCGCAACAGAGGGGAGATCGCGCCGGGCTGGCCGATGCAGCGGGTGAGGGTGTGACGGTCGGATTCGTGAATGGCAACGTGTTCGCCGCGGGCACGGCGGCGGCGGGATTCGATTTCGACGGTGTCGTCCTCGGTCAGGCATTCCAGGAGATCGTTGCGCAGGCGGTAACAGCGGGAATCGCCCACGTGAGTCAGGCTGAGGCGGTCCTTGCGGATAAGGCCGGCGGTGAGGGTGGTGCCGATGCCGGTGTCGGGGCTGAGTTGTCTGGCGAGGTTCCAGACGGCTTGGTGGGCGCAGGCTGTGATTTGAGCGATGTCGTCCGAGGTGGGGTTGCGTCCCACGGCCTCACGCATGGCGTGCGCGGCACACTCGGCCGCCTGGGCTCCAAAGGGGAGTCCTCCGATGCCGTCGGCCACGCCAAAGAGGGCCAACCCGGCTTCGTCGATGAAGCGGTCTTCGTTGGTTGGGCGTTGGTAGCCGGTCTCGGTGATGGATGCGCTTTCGAGCGTCATGAAAAGGAGCCAGTCAATTGCGGAGCGTCCAGAGGGGTGCAACCTCATTTACGGAGGTATCCGGTAATGCGAACGGGAGGTGGGGGGATGCGGGAAAATGCACACTCGGGAGGTGTGCCCAGAGTGGGAGGATCATGCGAAGGGTTGGAATTTTTCGGCGCGGTTGTGCTGGTTGATGCGAATGACGTTTTTGTTGGGCAGGCTTTCTATAAAAAGGCGTCCGTAGGTTTTGTGGAGGATGCGGGGGTCCAGCAGGGTGATGATGCCGCGGTCGCGGGCGCTGCGGATGAGGCGTCCGACGCCTTGGCGGAAGGTCATGAGGGCTTCGGGGAGGGTGATTTCGTTAAAGGGGTTGCCGCCGCGTTCGCGCACCCATTCGGTGCGGGCTTCGAGAACGGGGTGCGTGGGGACTTCGAAGGGGAGGCGGGTGATGATGACTTGGGAGAGGGAGGGGCCGGGAACGTCGATGCCGGTCCAAAAGCTGTCGGTGCCGAAGAGGATGCCGTTGCCAGCGTCGCGAAAGCGTTGGGCGAGTTCGGTGCGGGAGAGGCCGGGGCCTTGCATGAGGAAGGGTCGCGCGGCGCCTTGGTAAATGGGTTCGAGGGTTTCGGCGACGCGTTTCATGTCGCTGTAACTGGTGAAGAGGACGAGGGTGCCGCCGGGGTTGCGGCGGGTGCAGAAGTCGATGTAGTCGGTGAGGGCGTCGAGGGAGAGGCGGGCGTCTTGGGGGGAGGGGGGGGGGATGTCGGTGGGGGCATAGACGCGCATGTTGCGGGCGAAGTCGAAGGGGGAGGCTTCGAGGGCGGCGTGAGCGGCTTGGGCGCCGATGCGGGCTTGGAAGGGTTCGATGCGGCCGCCGAGGGCGAGGGTGGCGCTGGTGCAGACGACGGAGGTGTGGCGTTGGAAGAGGGCGTCGCGGATGCAGGGGGCGACGTCAATGGGGGCGGTGCGGAGGGTGATGATGGTCTGGCGGCGTCCGGAGCGTTCGGCCCAGTAAACGAGTTTGTCGGGTTCGGCGACGGTGAGGAATTGGGTGATGCCGGTCTGGATGGTTTTGAGTTTGCCAGCTTGTTCGAGGAGTTCGGTGCGTTGGCTGGAGTCGTCGGGTTGTTTGTCGGCGCGGTTGAGGACGACTTTGTGCAGGGCGGTGAGGGGGCCGTCGAGCCAGGGTTCGGCAAAGCCTTCCTGGCGGACGCGGGCGATGGGGCGTTGGAGGAGGAGGCGTTCTTCGACGTGGGAGAAGAATTGGCGGGCGGCTTCGAGGGCGTCTTCCACGAGTTGGAGTTCGTGGGGGAGGGCACCGGTTTTTTTGAGGAGGCCGCGTTTGGTGCGGGGGTTGTAGAGGTAGTGGAGCATGCGGCTGACGCCGTAGCTGCTGATGCGGAGGCCGAAGTAGTCGGTGGCAACGGAGGGGACGGTGTGGGCTTCATCAAGGACGACGAAGTCGTCGGGGAAGAGGACGCCGCGGGTGTCGCCGCCGGGAGCGCCTCCGGCGTTGAGGAGGGCAAAGAGGAGGGAGTGGTTGACGATGATGACCTGGGCTTTGTGGATGCGGGCGCGGGCGCGCTGGTAGAAGCATTTTTCGCAGTCGCAGTATTTGCGTGCGCAGGCGGAGGAGTCGGCGTTGATGAGTTCCCAGACTTCGGGGGAGGGGGGGGGGGTGAGTTCGTGGCGGAGTCCGTCGGGGGAGGTTTGGGCCCAGTCAGCAATGCGTTGGAGTTCGGTGTGTTCGGGGGTGGTGAAGAGTTCGTGCTTGTCGCGGAGGGCGGCGGCGAGGCGGGTGGTGCAGAGGTAGTTGCCTTTGCCGAGGAGGACGGCGGAGCGGAAGGTGGCGTAGGCTTTGGTCTCGGGGGAGGCGGCGAAGACGCGGCGGCAGAGGGGGAGGTCTTTGCGGTCAATCTGCTCTTGGAGGGCGATGGTGTGGGTGGAGACGATGAGCTGGCGGTTTTGGTCGGTGGCGTGGATGATGCCGGGGAGGAGGTAGGCGAGGGATTTGCCGACGCCGGTGCCGGCTTCGAAGAGGAGGGGGGTGTCGTTGGCGAAGGCTTGGGCGACGGCGCGCGCCATGCTTTCCTGCTGCGGACGGTGTTCGAGCTGGAGTCCGGCCTGGAGGCTGCCGCCGGGGGCAAAGATGTGGGCGGCGAATTCTGGAGCGCGCGA
>NZ_ABEA03000010.1 GCF_000171235.2 Geminisphaera colitermitum TAV2
GGCTCGACAGCGAACTTGCCGCCGCCGCCACACGACCCGCCCCCCCCCTCGAACAACTCAAAAACCTCTGGCGCCACATCGCGGAAACCAACGACAACATGTTCAACAACCGCATCGTTGTCGGCGGACGCGGACGCCCCGACGAAGCCTCCTCCGACCGCCTAGCCCTCCTCGCCATCGAAGCCACCCGCGCCGTCAAACTCAACCAACCCCAGCTCACCCTCCGCTTTCACCAACACCAGAACCCTGCCCTCCTGGACGCCGCCCTCGCCAGCATCGGCGAAGGCCGCACCTTCCCCCTCCTCTACAACGACGACGCCAACATCCCCGCCGTCGCCACCGCCTTCGGCATCCCCGAAACCGAAGCCGTCAACTACATCCCGTATGGCTGCGGCGAATACGTTATTGACCACGCCTCCACCGGCTCCCCCAACGGACTCATCAACCTCCTCCACCTCCTCCACGAAACCCTTCACCCCCCCGCCCCCCCGCGCACCCTCGCCGAACTCTACCCCGACTTTGAAACCCTCTGGAACGCCTGGGCCGCCAACGTCGAGACCGCCGTCACCGCCCTCGCCCGCCACCAGAAACTCACCCACACCATCACCGCCGCCGACGCCCCCCTCCTCCTCCTCAGCCACTTCCTCGACGACTGCGCCGCCACCGGAAAAGCGCTCCACAACGGCGGCATCCGTTATGAAGGCGGCACCCTCGAAACCTACGGCAACATCAACACCGCCGACGCCCTCGCCGCCATCCACCACCACGTTTACCAGCACAAAACCTGCACCCTCGACGAACTCGTCCGCGCCTGCGACGACAACTTCCGCCCCCCCCCCGCCGCCCGCCTCCGCCGCGCCCTCCTTGCCGCCCCCAAATTCGGCAACGACGACGACACCGCCGACGCCATGGCCCTTCGCGTCCACAACCACATCTGCTCCGTCACCCGCGCCGCCGCCACCCACGTCGGCCTCCGCACCTACCTTGCCGTCATCATCAACAACGGCGCCAACACCACCCTCGGCCTCCACACCCCCGCCACGCCCGACGGACGCCTCGCCGGCGCCCCCATGGCCAACGCCATCAACCCCGCTCCCGGCCACGACCGCAACGGCCTCACCGCATTCCTCAACTCCCTCAAAAAACTCCCTGCCACCGCCCACGCCGGCGCCGTCCACAACATGAAATTTGCCCGCTCTCTTTTTACAGAGCCCCTCTTTTCCAAAACCCGCGCCCTCCTCGCCGCCTGGTTCGCAGCCGGCGGCACCCAGGCCATGATCACCGTTGTCAACCGCAACGACCTCGAAGCCGCCATGCGCGAACCCGAAAACTGGGCGCACCTCATCGTCCGGGTCGGCGGCTTCAGCGCCCGCTTCATCGACCTCTCCCCCGAAATCCAGCGCGAAGTCCTCGCCCGCACCCTCAACGAATAAGGAGCATTTTCGATTCTCGATTGAAGAAACCACCGCCACCGCCACCGCGCACACGAACAAATGTAGAATGTAGAATTCAGACATCGAACACACACACACGAACCACACCAAACTTCCGCAACCCAACCCCGACGGCGAAGCCGCCCATTGGATGTTGGATGTTCGATGTTCGATGTTGGATGTTCGTCTTCCCCCCCCCCCCCCCCTGCGAACCAACCATGCACGACGGAATCATTTTCGACATCCAGCGCGGCGCCATGCACGACGGCCCCGGCATTCGGACCACCCTCTTCCTCAAAGGCTGCCCCCTCCGCTGCCTCTGGTGCCACAACCCCGAATCCATGTCACCAAAACCCCAATACGCCGCCCCCGTCCGCCCGGACGACCCGCCACAACTATACGGATACACCACTACTCCGGAAAAACTTCTCCCCCTCATCTGCAAAGACCGCGCCTGGTATGACGCCACCGGCGGCGGCATCACCCTCTCCGGTGGCGAACCCGCGTTCCAACCCCGCTTCACCGAAGCCCTCCTCCGCGCCGCCCGCGCCGAAAACATCCACACCTGCCTCGACACCAGCGGCCACGCCCCCCCTCCTGTTTACGAACGTCTCGCCCCGCACGTAAACCTCTTCCTCTGGGATTACAAAGCCACCGACACACCCGCCGCGCCCGACACCCACCGCCGCCTCACCGGTCACCCCGCCACCCTCATCCTGCAAAACCTCAAAACACTCCACGACACCGGCGCCCTCATCCTTCTGCGCTGTCCCCTCATCCCCGGCGTCAACGACACCCCCGCGCACCTCGAAGCCATAGCCCGCCTCGCAGCCACTCACCCGCGACTGACCGGCATCGAAATCCTCCCCTGGCACCCCACCGGCCTCGGAAAATACGACCGCCTCGGCCTCCCCCGCCCCCCCATCCTGCCACCCGTGCCCGACGAAAAAACCAAAAACGCCTGGCTCGCCACCCTCCAGTCCCGCTGCTCCCTGCCCGTGTCCTTGCACTGAAAAACCGAAAAACAAGAAAACAAGAAACGACTCCCCGACACGCAAATGACGCAAACCCGGCGAGGCCCTTGCCTCCACACCTTTCCCGACGAAATCGCCCGTAACAACCACATCGACATCCACTGAGATATTTCCTGCGACCATGATCAGATTCTGCACCATCGGATGCGGAGGCCACGCCAGCACGGCGCACGGCCCCGCGCAAAAAAAAGTTTCCGCCGCGCGCGGCGACATCGAACTCGCCGCCTGTTGCGACATCGACGAAACACGCGCGCGCGGCTATCGTGAATCCTTCGGATTTTCGCGGCACTACACGGACATCGACGCCATGCTCTCCCGTGAATCGCCCGATGCCGTCGCCCTCGTCGTGCCCACCCACCTCACCTCGCGCCTCGCCATGCCCCTCCTGGAACGCGGCGTTCCGCTTTTTCTCGAAAAACCGCCGGGGCTCACGGTCACCGAATTCGACCGGCTCGTCATCGCCGGACGTCGCGGCGGAGGGGCGCATCAAGTCGCGTTCAACCGCCGCTATGCCCCCGTAATCACGAGCGTTCGTGGAATCCTGGATACAACGCTGCCTGCCGAGGACGTATTGCAGATCAACTATGATATGATCCGGCATGACCGCCGTGATCCGGATTTTTCCACGACGGCCATCCATGCCATTGACGCCGTCCGCCATCTTGCCCGCTCGCCCTACCGTCGTTGCGCGCTCTCCTACCGGGAACTCCCGCAACTGGGAACAGGAGTCGCTGCCATTACGATCGAAGGTCATTGCGAAAGCGGGACGCAGGTGCGGCTCAACTTCCAGCCTATCGCGGGCCAGGTGACCGAAACCGGGACGATCCATGCCGTGAACCACACTTTGTCCTTCGACGTTTCTGGTGCCGAACCCAGTCGGCGAGGCAGCTTCACCCATTGGGCGCATGGCGCCGCAAAAACATCCGCCACCATTGACGGCGACCCGCTTGACGCCAATGGCATCTACTGGGAATTCGCCGCATTTCTCGACGCCGTGAACCACCACCGCATTCCTTCACCCGTTCTCGCTGATTGCCGCCAGCAAGTCACCCTCATGGAAGCCATCCGCCTCCGTATCCCATCGGTGGATTTTAGCAGGGAATAACCGCGATTTTTTACCCCGCCCCTAATCACGATACCTGCACCGTTTCACCTCAAAACAATGCCATTTGAGGAAGACGGGACGTTTGCGTAATAAAAGTCAGGATACGGGAAAGAGCTATGCTCCGAACAGGAAGACGATTCGCAGCCATTCTGCGATGATACGTCCGTCCGCTCGTCCACCATCACTCCCCCCCCCTCCCCCTGAGCCGATGACAAAAAGCAGGCTCGCCGCCCTCGGCACTTTCAACACCGTGGAGGCTCCACGATGATGGACAGCGGCACACAAGTCCCGGAAGTCAACAGGCTCATCGCCAACGGCGAATCGGAGATTCGGTGGAGTTCAAAAAAAGCACCGCCCAGTTATCCCGTGTCGGCGAGACCCTGAGTGGATTTCTCAACACCGGCGGCGGTCGTGTCCTTATCGGCGTGACGCCTTCGGGACGCGCCGTGGGGCAACAGGTGTCCGACACCACGTTGCAGGACATCGCCTCCATGATTGCCCGCATCGAACCCGCCATGCAGGTGTCGCTGGAGCGCGTTCCAGTGCCAGGCCAGCCTGGCTGCGAAGTCATCATTTTGAGCGCGCAAGGTCTCGCCGAACAGGGGCCGTTTTTAGAGCATTTTCGGTTCAATTTGTCGCAAGATTTAAGAGATCACGCAGAGACACAGAGACGCAGAGAAAACCCATGTTACTAATTATAAGTAAATTAAAAATATTACATTTCCCTCCCTCTGCGTTCTCCGCGCCTCCGCGTGAGACAAAATAAACCGAAAATGCTCTATACGATGGCCGCGCATGGTTGCGCCTCGGCACCAGCACGCGCGCGATGCCGCAGGCGCGTTACGAGACGCTGTTGCTCCAGCGCGCGCATCCCGTGCGCCGTTGGGAAACGACGCCGGCGGAGGGCTTTTCGTGGGAGTCGCTCGATGCCGACGAAATCATCCGCACCGTGCGCCTCGGCATTGCCGCCGGACGCCTGCCAGAAACCACTGGCAACGTGATCCCCGAGATCCTTGACCGTCTCGAATTGCGCACCGCTGAAGGCCGTCTGCGCAACGCCGCACTCGTGCTTTTTGGACGCCGCATGGCGAGCGATTTCCGCAATGCTGCCTGCGTCCCGCGCGCTTTCGCGGTCTTAATAAAAACGAGTTCATCGACAACCGTCTTCACCAAGGGCACCTGTTTCACCTGCTCGACGAGGCGATGGCATTTTTGCACCGCCACCTGCCGATCAGCGGACGCATCGTGGCCTCCCAACTGGAGCGCATCGAAGAGTTGCCGATCCCTGTCCCCGCGTTGCGCGAGACGCTGGTCAACGCATTTTGCCATCGCGACTACTCAACGGCGGGCGGTTCCGTAAGCGTGGCGATTTTTGACGATCGCATCGAAATCTGGAGCGAAGGCACGCTGCCCTTTGGCTTGCAACCCGACGAATTGAAACGTGTCCATGCCTCCCGACCGCGCAACCCGACGATCACCAATGTCGTTTATCGTCGCGGTTTGATCGAGCAATGGGGACGCGGCACCAACCGCGTTGTCGAGATGACGCTGGCCTCTGGAGCAGTTGAACCTGAATTCGTTACGCAAGCCGGCTCCACCGTGGTCAGCTTCCGTTTGCCCGAGCTGCTTGGGGGCGCCCCGCAAGTCACCGCGCAAGTCACCACGCAAGTCATGAGATTTCTTTCCCTGCTTCAAGGCGAGCACTTGCGGACTGAACTCATGGAGATGCTGGCGTTGAAACACCGTGAACATTTCCGCAAAGACTACCTCCGTCCGGCGCTGGACGAAGGCCTGATCGAAATGACCATGCCTGACAAACCCAACAGTCGTTTTCAAAAATACCGTCTTAGCGAAAAAGGCCGCGCGTGGCAGGCCGCCAATCGTCCCGCGCTTCCCGCCGCCACCGCGCCGCGCAAGTCTCACGGGGGATCAGTCTGAGTCCGTCGGTTGTATCAATTTTCCAATGACGATTGGCATGACTTTTCCGATACGCAACCCTGGCTGCAACCACACTCCGCCTTGAACGCCTCATGGAACCGGATCAACGACTGTTGCCCGCAGTGTAAAGTTGCGTGGCGACTGCCCACTGAATGGCTGTGGGATTATACGCGGGCGAGGAGCAGGACCGGCCCGGCATGGCAGGGGGGGCAAGGTGCGCCTTTTGGTCGCTCGCTCACTGGTCGAACTTGGTGTCGCCGTGGAACATGTAACGGGTCTCGTCGGTGTATGGTGGCGTACCGGTATCGCGGCGGAAGTCTATCCAGCGAATCTGGGTCACAAAGAGCGTCGTCACCGAAGCATCAAGATGGACGACGTTTACTTTTCTGGAATGTGGTTTCGGGATTGGGCCAAGGTAAGCGGTTTCACTCGTTTGTGCCGTGCCGTCGAACCATCCCTTGGTCGAACATGTTGCTAGAATATGCCGGGATGGTTGCGTGAATTGTGTGACCGGTTTCCACGCAATGTATGTGTTGAATCCGTAACGCCAGCCTTCGACGGTGCATCTTACTTTTTTAGTGAGCGCCGTGATTTTGGCTGTGGTGATCGGTTCCGAAACACTTAGCCCAAGATAGGTATAAAGGTCAGTCTCCACATAATGTCCGTCGGCACCGGGGGGATGCGCGAATGAGCCCCGGTAACTTGTGTCGGGCAGTTTTCCCCCGTTGTCCGCAGCGTAAAGTTGCGCAGCAACTGCCCACTGGCGGATGTTACTCTTGCATTGCGCGGCGCGGGCTTTTGTCCGGACGCTGGCCGTCACGGGTAAAATGATCGCGGCCAAGATGCCGATGATCGCGATCACGGTGAGGAGTTCGATCAGGGTGAAAGCACGTGTTTTCATAGTAGAGGCAGGGTTACGGATTGATGGTGATTTGGATTTTGCCGCCGTGCGGAAGTTGCACGCGGTGCAGGTGGGCGGCGGGATTGGCAGTGGTGGGAGCGGGATGTGTGGTGATGGCCGACGCAGGCAGCGGCGCAGCACCGTCAATACTCACTCTAACAACTTTTCCGGGCGCGGCAAATTCGAGGACAAAGGGCGTGGCATGCACGAGTTCAACCGTGAGTTTCTTTTCAGATTGAATCCATTCGCTGGATACAAAACGGGCGGGTTCCCAGTTGATGAGCGAGACGCCGGTGGCGTGTCCGCTCCATGCGCCAACCATGCCGGCGGTGCCGTGGGGCGGTGTGTCACGTTTGATGTGTTTGAGCCAAATGTTGATGTCTTCCTGGAGTTTGTCGGCGGGCCAGTCGGCCAGGAAGGAGCGGATGGCAAGGTGGGTGGCGGTGCGAGTCGTGTTGACGGGCATGGTGCGCCAACCGGAAAAATATTTTTCCATGAACTCGGACTGGAATTTGCTCATGAAGTCGGCTCCGAGGAGGTTGAAATAGAAACCAAACATTTCGGGCATCTCGCCGGTCCAGGAGAAGCACATGGCAATGTGGTCGAGGCTGGTGCCCGAATTTTTCTGGGCGGCTTCGATGGAAGGTCCGTCCTCGGCAAAACCGGCTCCGTACAGCCAGGGATATTTGTTTTTCGGGTCGAGGTAGCGGGCAAAGTTGAAACGGAGGGCGGTGGCGGCAGCGACCTTGGCGCGCAGGTAAGCGATGCGGTTGAAGTCGTCGGTTTTGCCCAGAACTTCGGCCATGCGTTCCATGGCGGCGAGGCCGGCGTAGGCGATGGTGTCCATGTCGATGGAGCTGTATTTGACGGCTTCGCGCGAGGTGGTCTGGGGAACGGCCCAGTCGTTGAGGATTTCGAAGACGCGCAGGGTGTCCATGATGCGCGGCCAGAATTTTTCGACCAGCGCCCAGTCGCCGCTGTATTTGGCGTAGAGATAAGCTGAATACGCGGCTTGTCCGACGTTGGAGTTGGGGTCGCCAAACATGGCGGGCAGCATGTGGCGGTCGCGCCAGCCGCGCACGTAGTAGGGTTCGCCGCTGAAACGTTCTTTGCGGGGAATCCACGATGAGGGTTCATACATGCGGCGGACGAGTGGTTGGGCAACGTCGAGGAGTTCGCCGCGGGTTTGTTCACCGAGGAGGCTGCCGCCAATGAGCGTGTGGGACCAGCGTTTGAAGTAGGCCATGATCCACGGGTGGTTGCTGTCGGTGACGAAGGGCGGTTTTACAATGGCGTCGTGGATGTCGGCTTCGAGTTTGGTCAGGGTGTCTTGGAACTCGGGGCGGCGCGGGAAGGCGGCGTGGGGTGCGGCGTAACGGGTCAGTTCGTAGGAGAGGGTCTTGCCGTTTTGCCAGCGCCAAGGGCCGACGGGGGTGTAGATGTCGGTCGAGTTGCTTGCGCCACGCGGAGAGGCAACGGATGCGGGCGAGACGCCCGCGCCACTTGGGATACCGGTCCAGCCGAGGGAGTCCCGGCCCCAACTGTAGATGGGCGGGATGGGGGCGTAGTCGGGAGCTTGCCAGTCGGAGCGGCCCCAGCGGTCGTAAGTGAATTCGTTAAAGATGCGGACAACGCCTTCCTCGACTTTGTAATACTCGCGGCATTCGACGGGATAGGTGCGGAGGAAACGGGTGAGAAGGCGGGCGCGGTCGGCGAGGCGCGCGGCGTCCCAGTTGTCGTTGAGCAGGCCGTGGAAGGCGGTGCTGACGGCCCAGCGGCCGGGCGGGAGGCGGAGACCGGCGGGCGTCCACTCGATGGGTTGCCGGGCGTCGGAGGTGAAGAGCACGGCGACGGCTTTGTCGCCCCAGAAGGTGGGGCGTCCGTCAGCGATGCCCCAGATGCCGACGAACCAAGGTTCGCGAAGGTCGCGGAGGGATTGTGGTTTGGTGAGGACGCCTTGGCTGGTGAGAATGGCGGCGGGGCCGATGCGGGGGAATTTGCCGCCGGAGGAGGCGGAGGCGAGGGAACGGAAGCGGACTTCGTCTTCGTCGGGTGCGCCGCTGCGGGCGGGGAGTTGGCCACCGCCACGAGAACTGAAATTGAGGGCGCGGGGAGAATCGACGAGGAAGCCGGGGACGAGGGTTCCGTAGGTGTAGCGGAGGGTGTCGTTTTCGACCTTCATGTCCACGTGCATGGTCGTCCAGTTGACGGAGACTTTTTCGGAATCGTCGTAGGAGCGGCGGAGTCGGACTTTCCAAAGTTCCTCGTCGCGACCGGTGTCGTCGGTCTGCTGTCCGTCGGCGTAGAAGTCGAAATCCAGACGGCGGCGGAGTTGCTTGCCATTGGCAGCGTAGGCGCGGAACCACGAGGCACCGACGATCTCGGTGAGGAGGCCGTTGTAGGCGGTGTTGCCAAAGCGACCGGCAGTGTGGTGGCTGAGTCCTTCTCGCCAGTCGGTTCCGTCGATCTGGCGGGTGGGGAAGTTGATCGGGGGCAGGGGGGCCCAGACGGCTTCGGCGTGCGCGGGTTGGACGGGCGCGAGGGTTTCGATTTTTATGCCGATGTCGGGGTCGGTGCTGGTGATGAGGAGTCGATCGAGGTTCTGGGGGAGGGGGGGGATGTCGTAGGGGAGGGTTTCGGTGAGCGTGGCGAGATCGAGGGTGTAGTCGTGGGTGCCAGCGCGGATGGCGAGGTCGGAGTGTTTGTAGGTGACGTCGTAAGTGATGTCGGACGAGCGGCCTCGGGCGCCCCGATCAATGAGGGCAATCACGTTGGCCGTGGTGTTGCGGGAAGCGGTCAGGGAGACGCGTAGCTTGGTCTGGTGGGCTTGCAGGGGAGCTTCGATAAGGGACCATTCGGCGGGGGCGATGGTGGCGTCGCCGATGCCGGAGAAGCCGCCCCAAGGCATGGTCTTGCCGGGTTCGCGCCAGATGGATTCAACGCGGATGTCGAGTTGGCGAACGGTGCGTTTGAGGGGAATGGCTTGGATTTTGCCATGGGCGTTCTGGAGTTCGACGCGGAGGGGCGCGGCTGCGTTGCCATCTATGGTGATGGCGAGGCGGCGAGGGAGAGCCCAGTTGGCGTGGCCGCCTTGAACGAAGGCCAGCCGAGCAATGTCACGGGGATGTTTGAAACGGATGGTGGTGACGGAGCCTTCGAGCTTTTTTAGATGGCTGAAACTTTTGGCTTTTCCGTCGAGAAGACTTTTGGTGGAGCGTTGTTGGTCTTCGTCGTTGGTGGAGATTTTTTCGATTTCGTCCGCGTTCCACGCGACCCAGCGGAGAGGCGGGTCGTATTCGGCCCGAAGCACAGTGGCGTCAGCCGCCGCCTGGACAATTATGGGTGTGCCCAAAATGCCGATGGAGGCGAGGGCAAGTGCAATAGCAAGAGGGCGGCGTGACCGAGTGGAACGCGGAGAAATCATGGCGGGTATTTGAGACGGGAGGCGGCAGCGGGGGGGGGGGGGAGTGCTGTCGGATCAGCGGCGGCGTTTGAACAGGAAGAGTGCGATGCCGACGAGGCCGAGGAGAGCAGTCACGGTGGCGGGTTCAGGCACGGGCACCGGAATGAACGTTGCCGCGAAGTTAGGCGCACCGCTAGATGCGGAGGAATTCCATGTTTTCGTGGAACCATTGCCTGACCAACGCTCCATGCCTGCGATGGATGAAGTCGTGAAACCATAATTCGAGGTGCCACCGGCACCGAGTGCAGTGCTATTCAGGAAATAGTATGTTTTGTCTCCCTTCAAAATAACCGCGCTCGAAAAGACATAACTTCCGGCGGTATATGAGTCGCTTTGGGCGATAAATCCGGCGGTCGCGCTGGTAATATTATCCGTCGTCATTCCTCCAGGAGAGGTGAATACCGAGGCATCAAAGATATAAAGGGCGTTGCGACCGGTTGCCACTGCTGACGATCCTGTGGATGTCAGCCACGTGAAGGAGGTCAGTTCCCACTCTAACTGCTCAGGATCGAGCACTGCGGACATAGTGAGCTTGAGACCTGGTATATTGCCGTTTCCGGCACCGCTACCTTTATTGTAGCCAATGCTGACAGAGGCGGCCTGGGCGGGGGCGGAAACGAGGAACGTGACAAGGCCGAGCAGGGCGGCGATGCACGGGGTTTTATAGTTTAATTTTGATGTTGGGTTCATGGCAGTGCGATTTTGGTTGTTTTGACGAGAGTTGGAGACTTGGCGGGATCAGGGTTTTTCACCACCGCCCGATATGCGTTGGATTAGCTTGTCGGCGATGGAGACGTTTTTCGGCTCATTTCTTGATTTTTCACGGTGCATCCGGGTTGGGGAGCACTCGGGCGGGTTGGCCAAGGTGTTTGGCGAGGAAAGCGAGGACGGTGGGGCGAAGGTCCATTTGTTTGGGCTGGAGGTGGTAGGAATGCGGGGCGCCGGCGATTTCGACATACCAGTAATCGACGCCAAGCCGGCGGAGGTGTTCGGCGAGTTGACGGGAGTGTTCGACGGGGCCGGTTTTGTCGGCGCTGCCGTGGGTGATGAAGACCGGAGGAGTGTGCTTGTCGAGGTAGGTGATGGCGGAGGCCTCGGCTTGCTTCACGGAGGCCTCGTCGGGAGGCAGGTCGGCGAATTGATGGGTGCCGCGGATGTCGTAGTTACCGTAGAAACTGAGGATGCAGGAGACGGCGTTGGACTGATCGGTGTAAAGGCCGTGGCGGTTGAACGCGTCGTGGTGGACGGTGGCGCCGAGAAGCTGGGCGAGGCGCGCGCCGCCGGAGCCTCCCATGACGGCGATGCGTTCGGGGTCGATGCCGAAACGGGCGGACTCGGCGCGGATGAAGCGAAGAGCGGACTTGCAGTCGTATAAGTTTTGTGGCCAAGCGAAGCGGGTGGTGAGGAATTTGCCGGTGGTGGGATCCTTTTCGCCGACGTTGAGGAGGTAGTTGACGGAGAAGACGACGTAGCCGTGGGAGGCGAGAGTGTGGCCGATGTTGCGTTCGCGGGCGTCGGCCTTGTCGCCGATGCGCCAGCCGCCACCGTGGATGAGGAGGACGGCGGGGAGGGGGCGGGCGAAGGAGGCGGGAGGTAGGTAGGCGTCGAGTTTTTCTGCACGGTCGGGGCCGAGATAGGGAATATCGGATTCGGCACGGGGTTCGGCGGCGGTTGCGGACGCTGCGATGGCGAGGGCCATAACGGCAGCGGAGAGAAGGGAACGGGTGATGGTGATTGCTTTCATATGTTGTATTGGGTCGTCCTTGGTTTGTGGGTCGCCAACAAGAGCGGCCGTTTCTTTTATTGCCGAATCTCGCCGCCGTCCGATATGCGTTGGATCAACTTGTCGGCGATGTCCGAGATGGAGACGTCGATGTAGTCGGCGTCGAAATTGCAGTAATACCCCAGTTCCACGTTGCGGTGGAAAAAAACGAAGAGGTCTTTGGGAACCTTGATCCCCAATTCCAAGATGGCCTGAATCGCGCCCTGAACGGTGTTGTCCGGGTAAACGATCAAGGCATCCGGACGGCGTTTGGCGGAGAGCAGTTCCATGGTGTTGCGGTAACCGATTTCCCCCCAGCCATGCTTGGATACATCGCTTTCCTCAATCAGGCGCAGGCGGTCCGGGCGAAAGGTTACGCCAACGGACTTCAGGCCGATAACGAGAAAGTTGTTCGCTTTTCCTTTGGGAAGGCCTGCTTTCGTGGTGTCCACGCAGGCCGGGGAAATCATCGCCACGCGCTGGCAGTTTCGCTGCTTTAATTTTGCCGCGATGCCGTCGAAATCGATCAGGGGGTCCCGCATTATGCAGATTTTTTTTATGGGGAGGCGATTAAACCAGTTCTGATCGTAGGATCTGACTATAATTCCTATAACAGATTGGATCCGACTTGAAATGATTGCATCCTGCAATTCCGCGGGCGGTTTCAGGTGTTCTTCACTTGGCCGGTAGTCGTCATAAAGGACAAATTCGATGCCTTGCCGCTGAAGCCTTGCGCAAAGCAGGTCGCGCAAGGCGAATGCGAACGACAGGTCGGAAATAGAGAAGGAATCGGGAGCCTTCGACATGTAGATCCCGACGCGACGCACTTCGCCATTTTGGGCGGCGACAAACATTCCCTTCCCCTGCTGTTTGTTCAAAAGCCCGTTGTTGACCAGCGCATCGGTGGCCAGCATGACGGAAAAAATATTCGTTCCCCAAAGTTGGGCCAGTTCTCGCACGGAGGGGAGTTTTCCTCCGGGGGGAAGTGCACCAGAGGTGATTTTTTCACGGAGGTACTGCGCGATTTCACGATGGATCCCACCGTTGCCGTTGCGCCAAAAATCCCGGAGGGCGTCTGTGGAAATGTTTTGGGCGTTTTTTGGCATTACAGCTATAACAGTTTTCGTTTTTTTAAAGAGTTGCAAGCAGAATTTCCAGATCTCCCTCCGAGACTGGTAGTGTCTGTTTTTGGAGGATGCGGTGGTTTGACACCGCATTTCTCCAAAAGTCTGCCGCACGCTCCCCCCCCCCCCCCCTTGCTTTAATTCCCCATCTGGTCAAAAAAGTATCAGGCTTTGCGCGTTCCGGCCAAGCGGACGCCTGCTCCGATGTGCTTTCATGGCAACGCACACTCATCCGCAACGCATCCAATAAACCCAATCCAAAACCCTCCAACGCCATGAACAAACCCGCGCTTCCCGACCTTCCCGCCAAAGGTGTCGCCACCGACATCCTGCAAGCCATGTTTCCGCCCCGCGCAGTGACGCCCACCCGCATCGTCGTCATTGGCTGCGGCACCGCCTGCCATTTTCCCTGGGACCACGCCTGCAAGATCTACGGCGAGGCCTGCGGCGAAATTAAAAAACTCACCGCCGCCGCCGGGCTTCCCGTTGAGATTGTCACCTGCGCCGCGCCCTTCCAAGACCCCGTCGCGCTCGTCCGCGAACTCGACACCCTCCTCGCCACGCGCATCGACGGAATAATACTTTTCCACGCCGCCTACACCTGCGGCGAAATCGGCTCGCACCTCGGACGCTGGCTCCTCGACCACCCCATGCCGCTCCTGAGCTGGTCGTGGCCCGATCCCATCACCGGCGACGCCATCGTGGCCAACAGTCTTTGCTGTCAAAACTTCCTCCTCGGCATGATGGGCCGCCTTGGCATTCGCTATGTGTGGATGCACGAAGCCGTCGGCCCCGGCGCTCATCCCTTCATCGAACGCTTCCTGCGCAGCGCCCGCGCCAAGTCACGCTTCAAACACGGCAAGTTGCTTCACGTCGGTGGCACCCGCGTCGAGGCGTTTTACGACGGTGAGGCCGACGAGCTTTCCGTCATGCGCCGTTTCGGACTGCGCTTTGACCGCATCGATCTGCAAACCGCGCTCGATCGCTCCCGTAAATTTACCGACGCCCAAATCAAGGCGCTCCGCGAAGCCATTCTCAAAAACCCGCTTTGCACCAAGATCGACCTCCCCGATTCGCAGACCGACCAAACCCTCCGCTTCGGTCTCGCCATTCTCGATTATGCACAGGAGCGCGATTACATTGGTTGCACCGTGAAGAGCTGGCCCGACCTCTGGTTCTCTTACCAATGCTCCATCGACGGCGCGGTCTCCATGCTCAACGACTACGGCTTCTGCACCGCCGAGGAAGGCGAGATGAACGGCCTCATCTCCTCGCTCGCACTCTGGGAGCTTAGTAATGGAAGCGCCATTACAAGCATGATGGACCTCTCCGCCGCCAATGCCTCCCGCAACCGCATCGGTCTCTGGCATTGCGGTGCCTCGCCCACGCGCATGTTGCGCAAGGGACGCACCTACGAGGCACGCAAACACGTCTGCCTCGAAAACGGTGACCCGAAAACCGCCGTCGGCCTCATGCTCGAATTTCTACTCGAACTCGGCCCCGTCACCGTCACTCGCTACCAGTCGCCTGACGCCGCGCGTTGCTTCACTTTCGAAGGTGACCTGCGTGATTGCGAACTGGCTTTCCGAGGCAACTACGGCGAAGTCGAGCCCGTCGCCGGAACCACCGCCGCCGATGTCATGGGCTCCATCCTGGCCCACGGCATGGATCATCACTGGAGTTTTGGATACGGCCATTGGGCGAAGGAAATCTCCATGCTCAACCACTGGCTCGACGTCCGCGAACTGCCTCTTGTGCGCAGCCCGCAACTCCAGGGTTTTAGCCAGTAAAACACCCGGTAGGGAGGCCTCTCCGAGGCCTCCGTCCTACATTCCGCACGCCAACGACATTCGCTCCATCTCACCACGCCCGGCGGAGGTCTCGGAGAGACCTCCCTGCCAGGTTTTTCTCACATTTCCCATGCCCACTGCAACAGCCCCCTCTTCCGCCTACGACGTCGTTGTCCTCGGCATGAACGTCGTGGACATCCTCACCGAAGTTCCCGCCATCGTCACGCCCGACGCCAAACACGAAGTCGAAAAAATCCTCGTGCAAGGAGGCGGCCCCGCTTCGACCGCCTCCTGCCAGATCGCCTCGCTCGGCTGGCGCACCGCCTTCGTCGGACGCCACGGACGCAACACCATCAGCGCCATTTCCGAAGCCGAGTTTGCCCGCTGCGGCGTGCTCCCCGACCTCTTTCTCCGCGACGATCCCGATGCCCAGCCCGCCGTTGCCATCGTCGAAGTGGATCGCGCGAAACAACAGCGTACCGTCTTCTTTTCCACCACCGGCTGTCCCAAGCTCACCGCTGCCGAAGTTCCTGTCGAAGCCATCCGCCGCGCCCGGGCCATCCTCGTTGACGGTTACGAAACAGCCGCTTCCCGCGCCGCGCTTCTTGCCGCCCGCGACGCAGGCATCCGTTCCGTCCTCGACATCGAAGCCGGTCCGCCTGACACGCTTCGCGAACTCCTCTCACTCGGCACCGATGCGATTCTTCCCCTCGCCGCCGCCCTCAAACTCACCGGTGCCGCCACGCCTGCCGACTCCCTTCGCGCCCTCTCGCGCCACACCGCCGCGCAACTCCTCATCACCGACGGGGCCAATGGTAGTTGGGCATTGGATACCGAAAAAAATCCAGATGGAGTGATCCACCACCAGCCCGCCTTTCCGGTCAACGTCATCGATACCACTGGTTGCGGTGACTGTTATCACGCCGCCTATCTCTCCGCGCTCCTCTCCGGCTGGTCGTTGCCACTGCGCATGGAGTTTGCGAGTTGGGTGGCAGGCTACGTGGCCGAAGCCCTCGGCGGTCGCACGCACCTGCCTACGCGCGCCGCCCTCCGTGCCCGCGACCAGTCGATGCTCTCGCCCGCGTTGCGCGAATGTCTTGCTGGTTTTCTGAAGATAACACCGACCCGGTAGGGAGGCCTCTCCGAGGCCTCCGCGCTACGTTCCGCACGCCAACGACATTCGCTCCATCTCACCACGCCCGGCGGAGGTCTCGGAGAGACCTCCCTACCTTGTTCTGGCAATTCAGCCCTTTCCAAACCATGCGCCTCCTCACCAACCGCTCCGACGTCCTTGACCGCTTCCGCCACGCGGGCGAACACCATTCACCCATCCTCTGCCCCAATGCCGAGACGCCCGACGAAATCGAGGGCATCCTCCTCGGCGCACAACGTCACCTGCATCGTCAGTCCCCCCCCCCCCCCTCCGCCGCTACGCCTGCTCCAACGCGAATCACCATTGGCATTGGTTTTACCGCCAGTTACCCCGACCACCCGCAACTGGGACGCCTTGCGTTACCCGGACGTTCCCTTGCAGACACCGCTCATATCTGGCTGTATTGGATTTCCAATTACGCAGACCGGTCCGGTCTGTTTGACGACATCGACGTGATCCCCTTTCTCGATCACGGCTGGGCTCCGCATGACGCCGACCTCGAACTCATGCACGAGACATGGTTTCAGGACGCGCTCGGCATCCTGATGTTTGATGCCAGCGCGTTCGACCCCGGGGAAAACATCCGTCTCACCGCCGCCTTCGCCGCTCGCGCCCGGGCTCGTGTAGTCATCGAAGCCTGCCCCGACAAGGTGTATGAACACGCCGAGCTTCTGCGCAACAACCTCAACGAAGCCGACCTGCTCTCCGATCCTTCCTTTGTCGAAAACTACGTCCGGCAGACCGGTGTTGATCTCATCGTTCCCAACCTCGGCACCGAGCACCGCACCGCCAGCGCCGCAGCGCTCGAATACCGTCGTGACCTTGCCTGCGACATCACCCGGCGTGTTGGTCCGATCCAAGCGCTGCACGGCACCAGCAGTCTCGGCGGCAGGCTTGGCACCGTTGGGACCGACGGCATCGTGAAAATCAACTACTACACCGCCATGGCCCGCGCCGCTACCAGCGCCTTGCAAGCCTCCCTCCCCCCCCCCCCCCCCTCCACGCGTCCGCTTCCCATTGTCCAAGCCTGCGGCAGTCACATCCATTGCACTCGACGCGAGGCCATTGCCCAAAACATCGCCGCCACCCTCGCCGCGCTCTCCTGAGAATTCAGGGCATTGATTAATCACAAAAACACAAAGATACAGAGACTCATCCAACCAATTTTTCAAAAGCATAGTCTCCCATGACCCGCCCGCTCACCTTTCGCATCAACGGCCTCGTTCTCCAATTCCACATCGCGCCCGACGCTCCTGTGTGTTTCACCCTCGGCACTCGTCCGGCGTCCGCCAAACGCACCACTCCCGCCTGGCTCAAGTGGGCCCGCCTTGTCGAACTTCAGGCTGCCGGGCACAACCCCGACGACCATCACGGCAACAAATACACCGGCACCTCGCCTGCCGACCAACTCCGCCATGCCGCCCATCGTAAAATCAAGGACTCCGTCGGGCGCACCCACATCGAAATCGATCAAAACGCCCGCATTCCCGAGGGAAAACTCCACGTCACCACGCACCTGCAATTTATCCCCGGCCAGCCCGCCTTCCGCATCTGGAACGACATTCGTCTCGAAAAAACGTCTCCGCGCCGAGCGCCCAATGCCGCGTCATTGTTTCTCGAATACGCTGCGAGCCTCGCCCTTGGCGGCATCTCCGCCGACGCCATCGGACAACGTTGGGCCGAAAAAATGCGCCTCCATCTCCCCGACAACAACTGGTGCGCCGAATGCCAGTGGCGATCCGGTCCGCTCTTACAGTTTGGCCTGCATCAGTTCTATGCCCCGGACCGAAAAAGCTCTCCCTTCGGAGTGGACCGCATCTCGGTCTCCAGTCAGGGCACCTGGTCCACCGCCGGTGCGCTGCCCCTTGCCGCGCTCGAAAATATTGCCACCGGTGAAACCTTGTATTGGCAAATCGAACACAACGGTTCCTGGCATTGGGAGATCTCCGACATCGCCGGAGAACTTTATCTGCGCGCCTCCGGTCCCACTTACCGCGAAGGACACTGGAGCAAACACCTCGGCCCCGGCGATACGTTCACGACTGCTCCTGTCGTTTGCGGCATCGTGACCCATTCCCCCGATAAGGGAAGCGGACTTCAAGCCGCGCTCCGTTCACTCACCGCCGTCCGCCGCGCCACGCGTCGTCCGCATCCCGACAACCGCGCGCTCTCCGTCATTTTCAACGACTACATGAACTGTCTCTCCGGCGACCCCACCGAGGAAAAGCTGCGTCCCCTCATTGCCCGCGCCGCCGCCACTGGTTGCGAGTATTTTGTGATCGACGCCGGCTGGTATGCCGATGCCGGGCGCTCCTGGTGGGACACGGTTGGCGAGTGGCAGCCCTCGGCCAGTCGCTTCCCCTGCGGCCTGCCCGCCCTTCTCCAAACCATCCGCGATCATGGCATGATTCCCGGTTTGTGGCTGGAGATTGAAGTCATGGGCATCCATTGCCCGCTCGCCGCCACGTTGCCCGACGACTGGTTTTTCCAACGCGACGGACGCCGCATCATCGATCATGGCCGCTACCAACTCGATTTTCGCAACCCGGCAGTCCGCGCTCATGCCACCGCCATCATCGACCGGCTCGTCAGCGATTACGGCGCCGGCTACATCAAGATGGATTACAACATCAACGCCGGTCCCGGCACCGACCACGCCGCTGATTCTCCCGGCGATGGACTCCTCGCTCACAATCGCGCCTACCTCGCGTGGATGGATTCCATTATCGACCGCCATCCCTCCCTCGTTGTCGAAAATTGCGGCAGTGGCGGACTGCGCATGGATGCCGCCATGCTCAACCATCACCCGATCCAGTCCGTCACCGATCAGACCGACTACCGTTACAACGCCGTTATTGCCGCCGCGGCCGCCTCTGCTGTCACGCCCGAGCAGGCCGCGATTTGGAGTTACCCGCTCCCGGAGGGCGACGAAGAAGAAACGATTTTCAACATGGTCAACGCGCTCCTCCTGCGCATTCACCAGAGCGGATGTATCATGGATCTTGATACGCGTCGTCTCGCCCGCGTCACCGAGGCGATTGCGCTCTACAAAAACACTCTCCGCGCCGACATCCCGCGTTCGCTCCCGTTCTGGCCGCTCGGGCTTCCGTGTTCCGGAGACGGCTGGCTCGCTTTCGGTCTCGACTGCCCCGCGACGCGTAGCCGCCCCGCCCGGCGTTACCTTGCCGTGTGGCGACTCGACGGAAAAAACAAAACCTGCGTCCTTCCGCTTCCCGGATTAGAACCGAATGGCCGGAGCCGTAATGTGACCGTGACAGCAGAGTGCATTTATCCGCAGCGCAAACCGACGCCCTGCGTCTGGGATGCGCGCCGCGCCGTCCTTGAAGTCACGCTGGCACGTCCTTTCACGGCCCGGTTGTTTCGGTTGGAAGGTTGAGGCAAGGGGGGGGGGGGGGAGGAGAGGAATGGCTGCAAACCGGGGATTTTATTTCCAATCCTGTTTCAACAGCGGGCAGCGGGTCGAGGACCATTTCGTTGAGGTCACCGATATGGTCGGAATTGGCAGTGGAGCCCGGCGTCCGCTCAAGACAGTGATGATGTCGCGCTATGCCTGTTATCTCGTCATCCAGAATGCCGATCCTGCGAAGGAGATCGTGGCCCAGGGGCAGACGTATTTTGCGCTCCAGACGCGACGGCAGGAACTCAGTGATGAACAGGTGGAGGAGCAGCGCCGGCTCGCCATCCGTTCCGATTTGAGGAGGCACAACAGCCGCGAATGGTTCTTCGACGTTTTCAGTGGAAACTCGATAAGTTGATATAGTGGGAGTTGGCGCGGTAGCGCCCGTAGCGCAGGCATCTTGCCTGCCATCTAAATTGATTGCGCGAAGCGCGGTGACATCGATTTGTCACGTAGTTCGGTGCTTTATTGCCAATCCGAACCGTGCGACTCACGAATACGCAGAGGTAACGGTTCGGGCTAAAGCTCCGAACTACGTCAAGGCAAGCGGCGCTTCGCGCAGTAGATTGGATTGCAGGCAAGATGCCTGCGCTACGGGCGCTGCCGCGCCAACTCTCGTCTATCCACCGAAAACGTCGAAAAACCCCGCGAATAGACGCGTACCGAGCGAAGGATAAGTTGACCACGGATTGCACGGATTTTTCGGAGATTACACGGATGGGAAATCATCTGTTTTTTCCTTCTGAAAATTCCTGCCTTTATCCGGTTTGTTAAATCAGTGGAATCCGTGGTTTATAGATTTCATTCGCGATCATTGGCGACCATTCGCGCTTGGTTTGTTGGCTTGGGGAACAGAGTTTTTAGAACCTCCCTCATGACGATTCAACTTGAACGGAGCGGTTCGGGCTGAGGCTCCGAACTACGGGACATGTCAGTTGGGCGCGGGGGGTGAGCGTGTAAACATGGGGGCGCGGGCGGGCGGTGTCGCGGATTTTTGTAACGAGTTCGCGGATACGCTGCTGGCTGGCCGTCTCCGTGGGTTTCACTTTGAGGTAACGTTGCACGATGCCGCGGTTGTAGTTGTCCATGCGGTTGTCGCTGCCGGTCCATTTTTCGACGAGGGCTTCGAGTTGCGGGCGGACGGCGTCAAAACTGACGGGATGTGGCACGTCTTTGAGCTGCCAGTGTTCGGCTTGAGCGACGCCGCGGTCGGCGTGGGCGACAAGGGCACGCCATTGCATGACGAGTTCGAGGACGGCGGCGGATTGTTTCGCCTGCGGCGTGTCGGGGCGTGTGGCAAGGTTGATGCCTGCGGCGAGTTGGGCGGCGGTCCAGGTGCCGATGGTTTGGTTGTCAATGGTCAGGGTGTGGCTGCCGGGCGCGAGTCCGGTGATGACAAGGGTTTCTCGGTTGAGGTCGTCGGTGAAGGGAACGTAGTCGAGCGCGGGCGTGGCGTTTTTCTCGATGGGACAGGGGAGGGCGGCGGCGTTGACGGTAAAGGTGAGGGTGGCGTTTTGTTCCAAGCCGTCGCCCGCGGTGGTGGTGGTGTGCGTGAGGTCGGTGACGGTGGCGTTGCGGGTTTCAGTGATGCGGGGGGCGGAGGAGGCGGGCGAAGCATCGATGGCCACATGCGAGATTTCGGCGGGAGCCCCCTGGCTTTTGAGGAAGTAGTAGGCCATGACAAGGTGACCGGCCTGGCGCGGGTGGACGCGGTCGGGGCCGATAAGGGTGAAGGCGGGGTCGGCTTGCTGGAGTTTCGCGTTGAGCGCGGTCATGGGGTGGTGGATTTCGATAAGCCCGATGCGGCCGTTGCTGGCGGCGGCGGTGTCGCGGGCGAATTGAGCGCAGTCAGCGAGGGCGAGAGAGTTGACGCCGGGGAGGTTGGGGCGGTCGCTCTTCATGGTTTCGTCGTAGATCGAGGGGGTGAGGAGCTGCACGCGCGCGCCGTCGGCTTGGAGGCGGGCGATGAGTTGTGTCATGTTTTTTCGATACGCGGCGAGGGCGTCGGCGCGGCGCTTGGCGATGCCGGGCGCGGGTTCGGTGTCGGGGGTGTTGGGGTCGGCGGGGGGGGGGAGGGGGGCGTAGAGGCTGCGGCTGACGTCGTTCATGCCCATCATGATGGTGGCGACGGTGGGTTTTTTGGTGTCGGAAACGATGTCCCAGTCATAGCGGCGGAGGGCACCGGCGGCGGAGTCGCCGGAGATTCCGCAGTTGTAGATGTCAATGGTGCGGTCGGGAAAGCGTGTGGCGTAGTAGGCGGCGATCCAGGTGTGGTAGTATCCGTTTTGCGTGACGCTGTCGCCGACGACGGCCCAACGGTCGCCGTCGCGGAAGAGGTCGGCAGTGGCGGTGATGGTGTCGGCGCGGGCAGAGGCGGCGATGAAAACGAGCGCGGTGAGCAGCAGGGCGGAGACGGAGATATGATGGCGCATACGGGGATGCTCAGTAGCGGGCGGGCCATTCGGCGAGGAGATTTACGCGTCCGTCAAACCAGAGGATGGTGTGTTTGTTGCCGTGCGGTGGGTTTTTGGGGAGGGAGTTGTACCAGCCGCTTTGTCCGGTGATGTAGGAGTAGGTGACAGTCTGGTCCACCTCAGCGAGTGCCCAAACGCGTGAGGCTCCGCCGAGTATGTCGAGTTCAGAGTAGCGGAGGGGGCGTATGCCTTTGGTTTCGTCTTTGGGATCAACACCATCGGGTTGCCCGAAGGCACGGTTATCGTTGTTGGGGGATTTGGTTTTATTGAGGTCACACTGGGCAGCAAAGGTGCAGATGGAGGTATCGTCCGCGATGCCGCGTGAGGGGCAGTGCAGGAGGGGAACGAAGGGATGGAGGCTGCTGGGGATAGTCGCGGGATCGGGATAACCGAGATAGGTAGAGAGTCGCCAAGCGAGGGCAGTATTCTCGGCTTTGCCGTAGGTATTTGTGATTTTTGCGTAAACGGGGCCGGGGAGCTTGTCTTTGTTGTCGTTGATGTAGGCGTGCATGGCGATGCCGACTTGGCGGAGGTTGGAGATGCAGCGGACTTGATGCGCTTTTTTGCGAACGTTGTCGATGGTCCCGAGGATGATACCGGCAAGGATTCCAATGATCGCAACGACCGTGAGGAGTTCGATCAGTGTGAAGGCGGCGGATTGGGTGGATCGGGAGTTGTGGCGTTTTTTCATTACGGGGAGAGGGGGGGGGGGAGGAGCGGTCAGCGGGATGTAGTCGAGGTTCGGATACGGGCGGCGAGTTGAGCGCGATAGAGGGAATGGGGTTCGAGGCCGGGGCGGTTCGTGCCTTCAATGTGGCCGGTAGGTTGTGCAAAGTAGCCTTTGCCTTCGACGTTGCCGGTGCAGCCGATGGCGTAGTTTTGCGCGGTGGGTGGTTTTTGGATGATGAGGCGGCGTCCGTCGGTGTCGCAGCGCCAGGCTACGGAGTGGGCGGCGGCCCAGCCGTGTCCTGTGCCCCAACTGCCGCGGTTGTAGAGGCCGAGAATGGCGGGGTTGCCGACGGGGTTGCGCGTGATGAAGCCGTCGAAGAGGAGGGCTTGGGGCCAGCGGCGGTGGCCTTCGGAGGGGGCGGTGGAGTAGGCGTTGGATGAGTCGAGGACGACGATGCCGGAGTCGAGGGTGGTGCCGTTGCTGATGAAGGCGTGGCGGGCGTGGGTGGCGTGGCAGTTTTCGAAGAGGATGAGTTGGGCTTGATAAACGCAGAAGTTGTAGCGGCGGGCTCCGATGATGCGGGAATGTGGGTCGAGGGCGCGGCAGTCGAGGGCGGTGCCGCGAGCGAAGTCGGGTCCGAATTTGATGCCGGCGGCTACGAAGTGGAGGACGGTGACGTCGCGCGCCCAGCAGTCGAGGGCGCGGCGGAAGACGAGGGCGTCTTTGGCGTGGTTTTCAGTTTGTTCGCCTTCGGTTTCGATGTCGATGCGGAGGCGGGCAACGCCGATTTCAGTGAGGAGTGGGGTGGTGTCGTATTTGTAGAGGGTGCTTTGGGTAAGGGTGCGGTCGAGGTGGTTGTAAACGGGGGCGTCAATGCTGATGGCAGGAGGGGTGGCGGGTGTGATGGCGGTGATGCGGCGGAGGTAGCGGATGGTCATTTCGGATTCGCGTTCACCGGGTTGCCAGGCGGGATCGGTGTCGGTGCCGCCGCCATTGAGGGCGCGTATCCAGGTTTCAGTTACGGGGTGTTCGACGATGACGGTATCGCCAATGGAAAAGGGGGTGGCGTCGGCAACGTCAAAGGTGCGGGAGCCGACGGTGACGCGGGGTGTGATGATGTCGGTGCGGGTGTTGGGGACGGGTTTTTGGAATTTGTCGTGGCGGCCAGTGCCTCCGGCAGTGATGACGGGTTCGGGGTTGGTGCCGGTGCGGCGGAGGATGGTGTCGCGCGTTGGGTCGTCGCCCGATCCGGAGCCGAGCAGGATAATGCCGGAGTGGCGGATGAGGAGCGGGGTGCGGAGTTCGTAGATGCCGGGTGCAAGGTGGAGCGCGCCGCGGCGGCGGGTGAGTGGGTCGATGGGGTGGGTGGCTGCAAGGGTGTCGAGCGCGGCTTGGAGGCGGGCGGTGTTGTCACCGGGTTCGGGTTGGAGGGTGGCGAGGATGGGGATGGCGTTGAGTTCGGGCAGGGGGTCGTCGGCTCCGCGATATCCGGCGTGGCTGAAGTCGGGGATGCGGTTGCCTTCGGCGTCGGCGGTGTAATGGAGCGCTCCTGTGGCGGGGTCGTAGCGGACGAGGGTGGATTGCCAAGGTGTTCCGGTGGCAGTGGGAGCGGCGGTAACCGCGAGATGGATTAGAATGAACGCGCAGGCAGCAGTGAGGCAGAGATAGCGGCGTAGCGGAGATTTCATGACAGGGTAAATATTGCTGCGCAATGTGTGCTCGTGGTGCGTGTGTATGGGGGGGGGGGCAAGGGATCGGAGCGGCGTTTTGGAGAGAAGAACGCCGCTGCGTCAGAAGTTCGTTAGCGGTAGCGGCGGATGATGAGCGTGAGGGCGAGAATCAAACCGGCGGTGAGCATGGCCCATGTCGCGGGTTCGGGAACGGTCGAGGTGGTGGCGAGGAGTTGGTCTTGCGTGAGGATGCCGTTGGTGAGGCGGACTTCGTCAATGGTGCCCCCGAAGTTGCGATATTCGTAAATGCCGCCGTCTTTGTTACAACTGGTACCGATGACGAAGGGCGCGGTGGAGGTGGTGGTAAGGGCTTTGAGTGAGGCCGTTTTAGTAACAGACTGAATGTCGCCTCCGGCGCTCAGGTCTTGAAGATAAAAGACGGCAGTGGTGCCGGAACCGTCGGCAATGACGCTGGCTCCCACGTAGTAATTTTTCGCGTCGGCTCCGGTCGTCAGGAAGAGACCGGAGCTGAGATCGTTGTAAGAGGTGCCCTGATTGGCCGAGTTTCCGAGACGCAGGTAAAGTTCACCGGTGGTCTTGACGCCGAAGAGCCAGTTGGCGTTGGCATTGTTACCTGTTTCAAAACCGAACTGTCCGGCGATGACGGCGGGGTTGGTGCCGTTGAAGGAGGTGATGCTGATGTCGGCTTCGATGGTGAAGGCTTGGAAGTTGAAGACAGCGCTGTCTGGGGTGCTGAGATAGTTTTTGATGGAACCGGAGCTGTCGAACACGAGGGCTTTGGTGTTGGTGTTGCCGGTTTGCGGGATGGTGGCGTGGAAGGGCGTGGCGACTTGGGCGGGCGTGGTGCTGCTGACTGCGAGGTTCAGATTGTTGCCGGAGGAGTCTTTGCCGAGGTTGGTGCTGTCTTCAAAGCGCCACCAGCCGATGGTGTCGGCGGCGATGGCGGCAGGGGAGGCGAGCCCGAGGCTGGTGAGGATGAGAAGGGTGCGGAGGTTTTGGTTTTTCATGGTGTGTATGTTTGATGTGGACAGGGATAAAAGGGAGGCCCTGGCAAGGGGGGGGGGGGGGGGACGCTCATCAGGTGGAGGCGGTAGCGCGGGAACGGGCGCTTGCCTTGGACGCTGTTGCCGGAGGCTGGGTCGAGAGATCTTGCACGGATTGGCGGATGATGAGGCGGGGGGCGATGCGCACGTTTTGTGATGGATTGTCGGCGTCCGGCGCACCGGACACGGACATGCGGCGCAGGAGAAGGTCAACGGCAACGCGGGTCATTTCCTCGAAGGGTTGGTCGAGCGAAGTGAGGGCAGGGGTCATGAGGGGGCAGGCAGAGGTGTTGTCGATACCGACAATGCTGAGCTGGCGGGGAATGGTGATGCCGGCAGAGGCCGCCCGGTGCAGTAGTGGAAGGGCGAATACGTCGCTCGTTATGAGCGCGGTGGGAGCGTCGGCGTCGAGGTGCTTCCAGGTGGCGATAATTTCGTCAACTTTGTCGAGGGCGGGGCGTTCGGGTTCGTCTGAGATGGCTTGGAATTCGGTGTAGTTGCGGATGCCGCGCTCCTCGGTGAACTGGCGGTAGGCGTTGATGCGGGCGCGAAAGAAGGAGTTGCCGGAGTAGTGGCCGAAGGTGGCAATGCGGCGGTGGCCGAGTGTCCAGAGGTGTTCGGCGGCCATGCGGATGTTCATTTCCTGATCGATGCTGACGACGTCCATCGGGGTGGCGGAGTGGCGTTCGCGGTTGAGGAGGACGAGGGGGATGCGGGAGGCAATCCAGTGGAGGAGGGCGGTGTCGGTGTCGGCAGCGCGCCAGAGGACGCCGCGGATGTCGGAGTCGGCGAGCCACTGGGTGAGGCGGGTGGATTCGCCGAGGTGAAAGACGGAGAGGGCAAAGTTTTGTTCGTTGAGTTGCTGGCTGGCCGTGGTGAGGATTTTGCCCATCAGGGTCTGGTAGGTGTTTTCGATCCACTCTTCGTTGGTGGCACGGCGGGGGGCCTGCGCGCAGACGATCAGGACGTTGCGTGTGCTGGCGTTGGCGCGGGGGGCGGCTTTGCGGGAGACGTAGCCGAGTTTTTCGGCGATGGTCAGGACGCGCTGACGGGTTTCGTCGCTGACGTTGAGCGTGCCGCCGTTGACTCCAGAGAGAATCGCGGAGACGGCGGCTTGGCTGATGCCGGCTTTGCGCGCGATTTGGGCTTGGGTGACAATTGGTTTTGAGGGGGAACGCATGGAGATTTTTGCGATAAAATTAAAAATAATCTGTTTTTAATTATAAATAATGTCAAGGCGGTTTTTATTGGAATCATTAAGATGGCCAAGGGGGGGGGGGAGGGGGGGCGTGATTTCCCAGTGTTTTTGCAAATGCGCTCCGGAAGTGTTGGGCAGTCTTGCCACAGCGACTGTTAAGTGAGGAAGTCGGTGGTTTCTGAGTTTTTTGGCCGTCAAATCATCCTGCCATGTCGCTCCTCCCTCCCTTCGCTCCTATTCCGTCACCTGCGCAACTTGCCTGGCAGCGCACCGAGACCAATCTGTTTGTGCATATTTGCGTGAACACGTTTACCGGACGCGAATGGGGCGACGGCACGGAATCGCCGGCGATTTTTAATCCGTCAAAGCTCGACTGCCGCCAGTGGGCGCGGGTGGCCAGGGAGGCGGGGATCAAGATCGGCATCCTGACGGCGAAACACCACGACGGGTTTTGTCTTTGGCCAACGGATACAACAGGGCACTCGGTGAAGGCGTCTCCGTGGCGCGACGGCAAAGGCGATTTGGTGCGCGAGTTCGTGGACGCGTTTCGTGCCGAGGGGCTCAAGGTCGGGTTGTACCTGTCGCCGTGGGATCGTCACGAGAAGTGCTACGGTGACTCGTCGCGCTACAATGATTTTTATTGCGCGCAACTGACCGAGTTGCTGACGCGCTACGGCGAGTTGCACGAGGTTTGGTTCGATGGCGCGTGCGCCGAGGGGCCGAACGGGAGAAAACAGAAATATGACTGGGATCGGTTTTCCGGGATCGTGAAAACATTGCAGCCGAAGGCAGTGACGTTTGGCGACGGGGGAACCGACGTGCGCTGGGTGGGCAACGAGCGCGGGTTTGCCAACGAAACGTGCTGGGGGTCGGTCGATCCACGGACGGTCCGATTTCCGGGCGACTCGGGGATTTGCCAGGCCAACGACGCCGCGGCGCGCGAGGAACTGAAACGGCATTTCGGCAGCGGCGACGCACCCGATCGCGAGGGTCGCGAGCCTCGCGTGTGGCGTCCGGCGGAGTGCGACGTGTCGATCCGGCCGGGATGGTTTTACCACGCGGAGGAAGATGGCAAGGTGCGGTCAGTTGAGAATCTGGTGGATTTGTATTTTCGCAGCGTGGGGCGCAACGGGCTGTTGCTGCTCAACATTCCGCCGACGCGTGAGGGGCTTTTTCACGAGAACGACATCGCGGCGATCACCGGGATGCGACGCGAGCTGGACCGGATTTTCGCGCAAGACCTGGCGCAGACGGAGGGCGTCCGCGTGACAGCCGACACCGAGCGCGTGAGCGGTCCGTGCGCGGTGTTGGAGTATTTTGCAGAGTCGGTGCGTGATGGGAATTCGGATACGTTCTGGGCCGCGCCGGATGGCGTTACAACGGCCATGCTGGAAATGGAGTTTCCAGAAAAAGGAGGGGTGTCCGTGAGCGTGATTTGTCTGGAGGAGGCGATCCAAAACGGGCAGCGCATCGCGGCATATCACGTGGAGGCTGAGGTCGCCGGGGCGGAGGGAACGTGGACGGAAATCGTGCGCGGCACGACGATCGGACGCAAAAAACTCGACCGGCTCGCGGCTCCGGTGCGAGCGAGGCGGTTGCGTTTGGTGATCGACGAGGCACTCGCGCCGCCGGCTTTGTCGGCGTGGCGGGTGTATTGAGCGACGTGCTCCGGACGGCAAAATCCGGGTTATAAAATAGAGGTGCATCTTCGTCCGGATCGGCTTTGGTAAAATGCCAAATGGTTACCAATAGAGGAAAGATCGGGTTGGGTGTTATTGTGGTGTTGCTGGCGGCCTTGGGTTTCCTGGCATGGCAATGGAAAACGCAACCATTCGCTAGTCAGACGGTTGCCTTTTCGTCCGGTCCGGACGTCGTCCCGTCAGATGCCTCGGACGCAGGCGCAGAAGAGGAAATTGGTCCGGTGAATTTCGCCCCCGTGTCGTTTGTGCCTGTCGTGACCGCCGCCGATCAGTCGCGGTTATCCGCCGCCAGTCCCGCCCCGTCCAATCCCACGCCGGTTTACGCAGGACTGCCGCCTGAAACCGTTTGGCGAGTGCCGGCCAATGCCGATGGCGTCGATTATATCGTGGCTCTCGATGAACTTTATTTGCCGGCGCGCTCCGATCTTCCCGGCAACACGCTTCGGCTCACCTCTCCCGCGGCCGATTTGCCGGTGCTGCTTCGAATCGCCTCCGAACACGCCCCCGCAGACGCCGCTTTATCCGCCGCCCAGCCGAACCTTGTCCTTTATCCGGCGGATTCCCCGCGCAGTGAGTCGCAACGCCTCCTCGTGACCATGCAGGTGTGGATCGAAACGGATTTGCCCTCCTCCGCTTCCACCTCGACGAGCCCCGCCCCTGCCGCGCTTTCCGCACGCGCCGCCGAACTTGGTCTCGTCCGCCTTCAGCCCGTCACGTATTCACCCGGCACCTACATCGCTGATGTCGCCGGCGACCCTGCCCAGCCGCTCCGCGCCGCCGCCGCGCTTTCGCAAATGCCCGGTGTGCGTCTGGCCATGCCCGTGCTTGCGCCGCGCCTCGCGCCCGCAGCCATCCCCAACGATCCCCTCTTTTCCCGTCAGTGGCATCTCTACAACAACGGACAGCAGGGGGGCAAAGCCGGTTGCGATATCAACGTCCTGTCCGTCTGGGATCAGGGCTACAGCGGCGCCGATTCCGGCTCCGGCCTTGAACCTGCCACGCCTGTGCGCATTGGCATCGTCGACGATGGTATTCAGATGAGCATTACCGATGTCGCCGACTGGCCGTATCCACCCGAAAGCGATCACCCCGACCTCAAACAAAACCTTGGCGGCAAACACAAAGACTGGCTCGCCCCCATTGAAGCTTCCCTGCGCGCCGCCAATCCCCACTACCAGTTCATCGAGGCCGGCAAACACGGCACCCCCGTTGCCGGCCTCGCTGCTGCGCGCGGCAACAACACCCTTGGCCTGACCGGTGTTGCCCCCCGCTCCAGCCTCACCCGCCTCCGCGTCCTCGGCCACGAGAAGAGCACACCTGCCCTCATTGCCGAGGCTCTCGTGTGGGATTGTCCCGCGGCCGACATGATTGAACAAAACGGCGTCAAATACCCGCCGCTCGACGACGTGATTCACGTCAAGAACAACAGTTGGGGCCCCTACACGACAAAACCCTCCGAGTGGCCCGCATGGACCACCTATAAACCCATCTTCGACGCCCTCGCCACCGGCGTCCGCCAAGGCCGCTACTGGGCCGGCACGATCTACGTCTTCGCCTCGGGCAATGACCAGCTCATCAACCCCGGCGTCAAAAACCCCGTCGCCGCCGGCAGCATCAACCTCATTCCCGTCGGAGCCGCCGACAACAAAGGCAAAGTCGCCAGCTACAGTCAGGGCGGCCCCCACCTCGTGGTCAGCGCGCCCTGCGATGCCGGTACCGGCGTTGCCACTACCGACCTCACCGGTGACCGCGGTTACAACGCGCTCGCCAGCAAAGTAACCGGCGAAGTTGCCGACCTCGATTACACCACGGGATTCACCGGCACCTCCGCCGCTGCCTCCATCGTCTCCGGCGTCGTTGCCCTCATGCTCGAAGCCAACCCCGACCTCGGCTGGCGCGACGTGAAGGAAATCCTCCTGCGCACCTCCACCCGCACCGGCGGTTCCAACTGGGTGACGCGCGACGGCGGCCAGCCCTCTCTCCCGCTCATCAAACACGATGACCGCATGGGCGGCGGCATCGTCAATGCCACCGAGGCCGTCAAGCTCGCCCGCGCCTGGCAAAACCTTCCCGTCAACCTCTCCACTGAACCCGCGAACGATCCCGTTTACGGTTCCAGTTCGCTTGCCACCACCGCCGCCACCACCCTGCCCGACAAAGGCAGCGCCAAGGCGATTTTCGATTTTTCGCAGACCGGCTCCAACATCCGCGTCGAACACGTCGAATTGGAACTCAAGGTCACGCATTCTCAGCGCGGCGCTCTCACGATCACGCTTCGCTCGCCCTCCGGCGTCACCAGCACCTTCCTCCCCCGTCACGGTCAGGATACCGGCGCCAACGTCCAGACCACCCTCGTCAGCGTCCGTCACTGGGGCGAACTCTCCAAGGGCAAATGGACCCTTACCGTCACCGATGCTGTCACCGACGAACGTATCGGTATCCTTGCCACGGGTACCAAGCTCACTCTCACCGGTGCCCTGCTCACCGAACCTCTTATCAAAGCTCCCGATCAACCTGTCCCCCTCACCATTGTCCCCGTCGGCTCCTCCGCCACTCTCATAACCACCGGCACCGGCCACACGCTCCACTACCAATGGCGACAGAATAACCAGAACATTCCCGTTGCCACCACGCCCACCGCCAATGACCCCGCCCTCGTCATTCCCTCGGCGACGATCTCGCACGGCGGTTCCTACACCTGCCGCGTCAGCAATCTTCTCGGCGCCACCGTCAGCGCCGCCGCCAACCTCACTGTCTATGAAACGACTGCGCAATCCATGACCGCCTCCGCTGGCTCCACCCTTGTTTTCCCGACGCTTGTCAGTGGCACCGGCCTGCAAAACCTCGCCTGGTACCGCGATGGGAAACCCCTCCTCAACGACAACCGTATCAGTGGAGCCAATACAACCCGGCTCACCATCAAAAACCTCACCACCGCCGACAGCGGTGCCTACACCCTTCAGGTCAATGCCGCCGACGGCACATCCCTCAACGGCGGCGCTCACATCCTCGCTCCCGTCAATCTCACTGTCACCCCGCGTCCCGGTGACGAGAACGCCATCGCCATCACCGGCGAAGTCGGACGCGGCCTCGCTCTCTCCGTCCCCGAAGGCGGTGTGAGCTACAGCTACAAAGGCCTGCCCAAAGGACTGAAATACGACAAGAAAACCGGCCTCATCACCCACTACGCCACCACTCCCGGCAGCTATCCGGTGACGCTTACCATCACCTGGCCCGACAAAACCAAGACCACGCTCCCCACCTGGCTTGTCACCATCGAACCCTCCCCGGCTGTCGGCACATTCAACGGCTTCGTGCACCGCTCGCCCTCGCTCAACCAAAACCTCGGAGCCTCTTTTACCCTGACCAGCACGCCTGCCGGTTCGTTCACCGGCAAGCTCACCATCGCCAAGTCCTCCGCCTCCTTCCGCGGCAACCTGAGCCGCCCCGAGACCGGCCCCGCGATCCTCGCCACCACCGTTACTCCGCGCGGCTATCCGCCGCTCGCGCTTTACCTGGAGATTCCGCAAGACGGCACCGCCGCCACCGGCTACCTGCAACCCGTCGGTTCCCCCGCCGATGTTGCCAGCGTCACTGCGTCCCTCGCCAATGGCACTGCCGCCGCCGTCACCGCATGGCGCAATCCTTGGAATAAAAAAACCTTCCCCGCCACCAGCCAGACCGGCGCCTACACCCTGGCAATGGAAAATCCGGTATCCAATCCCGCCCTACAACCCGCCGGCTACACCACCGCGGCGCTCAAGGTGGCGGACGACGGAAAACTCACCTGGACTCTCTATCCCGCGGACGGGTCCTCCGCGCTCAAAGGCAGCACCACGATTTCGTTCGACGGAACTTTCCCGCTCTATGCCGTGGAGAGCACGCCTGCCGGGACGTTCCTTGGCTGGATTACGCTGCCCGACCGGTTTTCAACTGGTTCGATTACGACCGGCGATCTCACTTGGACTCGCGCTCCAGTGACGAGCAGCAAAGGCGTGCAGAGTTACCCGGACGGCTTCGGTCCGCTTCCGCTTACCCTGACGGGCGCGGCCTACGCTCCACCGGCCAAGGGCGCGCTTCTGTTCGGCCTTGTGCCAGAGGACGGCAACCTGCAACTCAAGCTTGTCGAAAACGAAGCGACCGGTATGGGCGAGCAGGGATATTATCTCGACGCGCTTTATTTTGGACTCTGGACCGGCAACAAAATCCGCAACCCCACGATGCCGTTGACTCCTAAGCTCACGCTCAAACCGGCAACGGGTGAATTTAGCGGCAGCCTCACACTGGCCGACCCGAATCCCGCGAACCCAAACAAGACGATCAAGCGCACCGTGAAATTCAACGGCGTGATCCTGCAAAATTGGGATCAGGCGGTTGGTTATTATCTGCTCCCGGTTTCGCCCGCCGGCACGATGCCCGGCCCACTGTCGGGCGAAGCAATCTTGATGCCGAAGGTGGAGTGAGCCAACAAATCAAACCGTAACCGCGAATGAACGCGAATAGACGCGAATAACTGAGGTTACGTGGAACATTGTGGCGCGGGCGTCTCGCCCGCATCTGAGGAATGTGCCTCTCAGCCTTGTTCCAGGGCGGCGCTCCGCGCCGTTTGCGGGCGAGACGCCCGCGCCACGCGTAGGGGCTTCGCTTGCGAAGCCCGCGTATGCAGGACGTGGCCTCAAATGGCGTGCGCGGGCGTCGCAAGCGACGCCCCTACAGCGGGCGAGACGCCCGCGCCACTTTCCAAGCATACGTAACGTCAGTGAACCCTGTCATGTTATTCGCGTTTCATTCGCGACCATTCGCGGTTGCTTCGGCGAAGCAGGCAGGGGATTCGCAAGCGAAGTCCCCCCCCCCCTGCGACGGATCACGCCAGAGTGACGTTGCCTTTGTAGTGCTGGATGGGACGGACGCCGATGCGCTGGCTCTTGAGCGCCTTGATGCCGGAGAGCGCGGCGAAGGCGCCTGTAATGGTCGTCATGATACACACACTGTGCGCATAGGCGGCGGAACGAATCTTGTTCTCGTCCTGACGCGGGATCATGCCGCTGGGCGTGTTGATCACGAGCTGGATCTGGTTGTTCTTGATCATGTCGATCGTGTTGGGACGGCCTTCATCGATCTTGGCAAGGCGCGTCACGGGCACGCCGCAATCGGCAAGGTGCTGCGCGGTGCCGCTGGTGGAGTAAATCGTGAAACCGAGCTTGATCAACTGGCGGGCGAGATCGACGGCGCGCTTCTTGTCGCTGTCCTTGACGGAGAGAAACACGTTGCCGCCGGTCGGCAGCGGAGGACGCGCGGCGGCCTGCGCCTTGGCGAAGGCCACGCCGAGGTCGGCATCAAGTCCCATCACCTCGCCGGTGGAGCGCATCTCGGGGCCAAGCGTGATGGTGGAGCCGGGGAAACGAACAAAGGGGAACACGGCCTCCTTCACGCACCAGTGCTTGGGCGTCTGCTCATGCGTGAAGCCAAGGTCGGCGAGTTTTTGGCCGGTCATGATCTTGGCGGCGAGTTTGGCGAGGGGCACGCCGATGGCCTTGGCGACGAAGGGCACGGTGCGCGAGGCGCGAGGGTTGACCTCAAGGACGTAGAGTTCGTTGTCCTTGATCGCAAACTGGATGTTCATGAGGCCGATGACGTTGAGTTCGCGGGCGAGGGCGTGCGTGGCCTTGCGAACGGTCTCCAGCATGGCGCGCCCGAGGGTGTGCGGGGGCATGACCATGGAGGCATCGCCGGAGTGCACGCCAGCGAACTCGATGTGCTCCAACATGCCGCCGATGACGGAGGTAGTGCCGTCGCTGATACAATCGACGTCGAGTTCGATGGCGTCTTCGAGGAACTTGTCGATGAGCACGGGCTTGTCGGGCATGACCTCGAAGGCCTGGCGGATGACGGCCTTGAATTCGTCTTCGTTGTAAACGATGAACATGCCGCGTCCGCCGAGCACGAACGAAGGGCGGAGGAGGACGGGGAACCCGACTTCCTTGGCGAAAACGAGCGCCTCGGTCTCGTTCATCGCGGTGCGGTTGGCGGGTTGTTGCAGGTTGAGCTTGTGGAGGATGGCGGCGAAGAGTTTGCGGTCTTCGGCGATTTCGATGGATTCGGGCGAGGTGCCGATGATGTTGACGCCGTTGGCCTTGAGGGCGGAGGCGAGGTTGAGCGGGGTTTGTCCGCCGAATTGCACGATGGCGCCGTCGCACTGTTCCTGCTGGTAGATTTCGAGGACGTCTTCGAGGGTGAGCGGTTCGAAGTAGAGGCGGTCGGAGGTGTCGTAGTCGGTGGAGACGGTTTCGGGGTTGGAGTTGACCATGACGCTTTCGTAGCCGATCTCGCGCAGGGCGAAGGAGGCGTGGACGCAACAGTAGTCAAACTCGATGCCCTGGCCGATGCGGTTGGGGCCGCCGCCGAGGATCATGATTTTCTTTTTTCCGGTCGGCGGGAGGACTTCGTTTTCGTCGCCGTAGCTGGAATAATAATACGGGGTGAACGCCTCGAACTCGGCGGCGCATGTATCCACAAGTCGATACGTGGTGCCGATGCCGGCGGCCTTGCGCGCGGCGCGCACGGTGGCGAGGTCGGAGCCGAGGTAGTGCGCGAGTTGGACGTCGGAGAAGCCGAATTGCTTGGCGCGGCGGAAGAGCGCGACAGGGAGGGGGGGGGGGGGGGGGGGCGGCGCTACGCGCCGAACGTCGAACGCCGAACGTCCAACATCCAACGTCGAAGTGCCGGAATTGGATGCGAGTGTGGACGGGAGCGACTGCCGGGCTTGAGTGCCGTCGGTTGGATGTTGGATGTTGGGCGTTCGATGTTCGATGTTCGGCGAAGCCGCGGCTTTGATCTGCGTTTCCAGTTCGTAGATTTCGCGGAGTTGGGTGAGGAACCAGGGGTCGATTTTCGAGAGGTCGAAAATCTGTTCCACGGTGTAGCCGGCCATGAAGGCGTAGCGGATGTAAAAGATGCGCTCGAAGTTGGGCGTGGCGAGTTTGCTGCGGATGAGCTTGTCGTCGGGTGCTTCGTCGAGGCCGTATTTGCCGCCGCCGCCGAAGCCGCGCGCGCCGATTTCGAGGGAGCGGAGCGCCTTTTGCATCGACTCCTTGAAGGTGCGTCCGATGGCCATGGCTTCGCCGACGGACTTCATGGCGGAGGTAAGCATGGTGTCGGCGCCGGGGAATTTTTCGAAGGTGAAGCGCGGGATTTTGGTGACGACGTAGTCGATGGTGGGTTCGAAGGAGGCGGGGGTGAGGCGCGTGATGTCGTTGCGCAATTCGTCGAGCGTGTAGCCGACGGCGAGTTTGGCGGCGATCTTGGCGATGGGGAATCCGGTGGCTTTGGAGGCGAGGGCGGAGGAGCGGGAGACGCGGGGGTTCATCTCGATGACAACCTGGCGACCTGTCTTGGGGTCGATGGAAAACTGGATGTTGGAGCCGCCGGTTTCGACGCCGATTTCGCGGATGACGGCGAAGGAGGCGTCGCGCATGACTTGATACTCTTTGTCGGTGAGCGTCATGGCGGGGGCGACGGTGATGGAGTCGCCGGTGTGGACGCCCATGGGGTCGAAGTTTTCGATGGAGCAGATGACGACGCACTGGTCCTTGTGGTCGCGCATGACTTCCATCTCGTATTCTTTCCAGCCGAGCAGGCACTCTTCGACGAGCACTTCATGGACGGGGGAGAGGTCGAGGCCGTTGGCGACGATTTGCTCGAATTCTTCCTTGTTGTAGGCGATGCCGCCGCCGGAGCCGCCGAGGGTGAAGGAGGGTCGGATGATGAGGGGATAGTTGCCGATTTCCTCGGCGGCGGCGCGGGCCGCGTCCATGCTTTTGACGGTGCGCGAGCGGGCAACGTCGAGGCCGATCTTGAGCATGGCTTGCTTGAAGAGTTCGCGGTCTTCGCCTTTGGCGATGGCGGCGGGTTTGGCGCCGATCATCTCGACGCCGTGTTTTTGGAGGATGCCTTTCTCGTGCAGTTGCATCGAGAGATTGAGCGCGGTCTGGCCGCCGAGGGTGGGGAGGAGGGCCGAGGGTTTTTCGGTTTCGATGATCTTTTCGAGCATCTCGACCGTGAGGGGCTCGATGTAGGTGACGTCGGCAAATTCCGGGTCGGTCATGATGGTGGCCGGGTTGGAATTTACGAGGATGACGCGGTAGCCTTCCTCTCGCAAAGCTTTGCAGGCTTGAGTGCCGGAGTAATCAAACTCGCAGGCTTGGCCGATCACAATGGGACCGGCACCAATGATGAGGATGGACTTCAGATCAGTGCGCTTGGGCATGGACGTGGATTTCGTGGAGGGTTGCGACCGGTGGGCAGTCTGCGCAAGTGGAAAGCCCGAGAAATTCCTAGTTTGCGCGGTGAATATGAGAAATACGCACGAGCAGGCTTTTGTTGCAGTTTTTTTGCTTATATTGGGGGAGCCCAACCACGAATTACGCGGAGCGGCTGTACCGCAAGCGAAGTGGCGGAAGGAATGGCCACAAGAAACACAAAGAAACAAGCGGCGCATGGAATCCTCCATTGCGCATATAAGCGCGCGAGCGTCTCGCCCGCAACTGTTGCCACTCAGCCTGAGACCGCGACATCCTTACCGGCACCGGTGAATGCCAGGCTGGGGCCTGCACTCCCAGAGGCGCATCGCGTGTGTAGTGGACCGTCAACTACAACCGGTCACGACGCGTTGAACAGTTCCGTCACTCCGATGCTCAGGCCCGGCAGCAACGCGCTCGCCAGCTTACGCCCGCTCCTCAACGTGGCGACCGGAGTGTCCGCGTTCTCCTCCAGGTTGTAAACTTTCACCACCCGCGCCATTGGGTCGATGATCCAGTATTCGAGCACCCCCGTCCGCGCATAAACATCCCGTTTCACTCCCAGATCGTATTTCGATGTGGAGGGGGACAAAATCTCCACCACCAAATCGGGCGCGCCGTTTGCCCCTTCGTCTGTCAGGTAGCAGTAACGTTCCTTGGAAAAATAACTCAGGTCGGGTTGATACACGTTGAGGTCGGACAGATACACGTCGAACGGGCCGGCATAGACTTTGCCGATCTGATTTTGTTTAAGATAAATGGTAAATTCTCCTGCGAGGAAGATCAGGATTCCTTGGTGAAAACGGTTGGGGGCTGGCGCCATGTGGAGGTCTCCTTCGATGAGTTGATAACGCGGTCCGTATTCCGGGAGTTCCCGGTAATCGTGGGCGGTAAGCGGACGGTATGCAGCGACTGGCATGGCAATGCATGATACGTTACAAATTGGCCGCGTCAAGGGTGCCTCCTCATTCCGGAATCAGTGGCGAAGTTGGTGGCCGTGGCGGACAAGGGGAGGGGAGCCTTTGGCAGCGGTGGCGTTGAGTTTGTCGAGGACGGCAGCGAGTTGGCGGCGTTTTTCGTCGGTCCGGGCAAACATGTCGAGTTGCACGCCGTCGGCGGCATCGACGCCGGAGAGTTTCACGCTGACGAGTCGCAGGGGACGGTGCTGCAACCAGGCTTGGCGGAGGAGCGGGGCAACGTGGGGATAAAAGAGGGTTTCAAGGTCGGTGGCGTCGGACAGGCTGTGCGCGGCGGAGCGTTGGGTGAAGTCACCGTAACGCACTTTGACGGTAAGGGTCCGCACGCGTTTGCCGTCGGCGCGGATGTCGGGCATGAGTTCGTCGATCATGCCCTTGGCCACGCTTTCGATGGTGGCGAAATCTCCGACGTCGGCAGGGAATGTTTCTTGTTTGGAGTAGCTTTTGGCGTCCTCGTGGTCGGTGTGCACGGGGCGGTCGTCTTCGCCGCGTGCGGCGGCAACGAGGTCGGGCCAGCCGGAGCCGAGCGTGGCGGCGAGTTCGCGTTCGCCGGTGGCCCCGGCACCGGGCGCGAGGCAGCGGGCGGCAAGGGTTGTAATGTCACTGACGATACGCAGGCCGCGGGCGTTGAGTGTTTCCTCCGTTTTCTGGCCGACGCCGGGGAGTTTGCCGATGGAGAGCGGGGCGAGGAAGGCGGCTTCTTCGCCGGGCGGCACGACGACGAAGCCGCGGGGTTTGCGAAGTTTGGAGGCGATTTGGGCAACAAGGCGGTTGGTCGCGATGCCCATGGAGACGGGGATTTGCAGTTGTTGCCAGATGCGGTTTTGCAGGTCGCGGATGGCGGCGACGATTTCATCCTGCGTCTTGAAACCGCACATCGTCACGTCGAGGTAGCCTTCATCGATGGAATTGCGCTGGACGATGGGGGTGAGGTTTTCGCAGAGGTCAAACATGCGGCGCGACACGTCGCCGTAACTGCCTTTGTGCGGGAGGAGGATGAGGTCGGGGCAGATTTTGAGGGCGCGGGCGGTGGGCATGGGCGTGTAAACTCCGCAGGCGCGCGCCTCGTAGCTGGCGGAGGCAATGATGCCGCGTTCGCGTCCGCCGACCGCGACTTTCTTGCCGCGATACTGAGGCTGCAACGCCAGCTCGACCGACACGAAAAACGCGTCGGCGTCGAGGTGCACGATGTTGGGCAGCGGGCGGCTCATGCGTCGAACATCCAACATCGAACGCCGAACGTCCAACATCCAATCTGATGTTGCGCAGAGTTTGGGAAGTGGCGCGGGCGTCCCGCCCGCTTCGGGAGCGCCGGGCACCAGTCCGGCACCTGATGCGGGCGAGACGCCCGCGCCCCGCGTAGGGGCTTCGCTTGCGAAGCCCGCGAATGCAGGACGTGGCATCGAATGGCGTGCGCGGGCGTCGCAAGCGACGCCCCTACAGCGGGCGAGACGCCCGCGCCACTTTGCCATCAGCACGATGCCGGCAGGATGCCGCGCCGCCTGTCCCTCCCCCCCCCCCGCGCACTAAATATATAATACAGCGAAAGCCTTATTGTTATATGTATAGTAGGTAGGTGATTCACCTGACATGTAGTGTATAAAGCGAAAAATATCTGAATAAAACGGTTGATAAAGAGGTGGAGGGAGGCAGAGTAGAGAGGCTGAACCGGTCGCGGCCAGATCCGTGACGGTGCAGATTCAACATCAACAAGATCATCAACAAACGACAGTCATGAGTATTCAAAATAATGATATGATAAGCGCAGGTCCGCTTTGGCGGGCGCTGCTCGTTCCCCTCGCGGGAGCGTTAATGACGCTGGGGGCCGTGACAACGGCCTTCGCCGCAACTCCAGGATCGCAGCTCATCACCATGCCGACCGTGACGGTGGGCGACATTGGCAACGTTGCCGATTCGACTGGCTTCGGTTCGGTGAGCTACGAGTATCAGATTGGGAAGTATGAGGTGACGAACGGGCAATATGCGGCGTTTTTGAACGCCGTGGGCGTGACCAGCACGAACAACGCGCTTGGGCTCTACAACAGCAACATGGGCAGCAATGCCAGCTACGGTGGCATCACATGGAACGCAGGCAGCAGCCAATACGAGGCGAAGACCGGGTGGGAGAACAAGGCCGTGAATTACGTATCGTTTTACGATGCGGCGCGGTTCACGAATTGGCTGACGACCGGGGACACGGAGAACGGGCTGTACACGTTTAACGGAGCGACGAGTATCACGATCAATCCGGACCATGCAGCCAGCAGCGGCTGGGCAGTGGCGAGCGAGGACGAGTGGTATAAAGCGGCGTATTACAATGGAGACGGGACGTATCACACGTATCCGGTGACAGGGTCCCTGAACCAGACCACGGCGAATTACTATAGCGGTGGGTATGCGATGCCTGGAGGGACGTATATAGCGGATGTGGATTATTATGATGATGTGACTGGAGCTGGTTCGACGTATGGTACGTTCCAGCAGGGGGGCAACGTTTATGAGTGGAGTGATACGCTTATAAACGGAACTGCCCGTGGGGTGCGTGGCGGCTCGTTCGACATATAACGTTACGCTCCTCGCCTCTTCGGCCCGCTACCTCGACGCTCCCGCCGGCGAGTGCTCGACTCCATCGGTTTTCGTGTCGTGTCGTTGTCCAGCCTTGACGGCCCCCAAGTGCCCGAGCCGAATGATATAGCGGCTATAATTGGAGTGTTGATGTTAGGAGTCGTTTTGATGAGAAAGGGGGGCCGCCGCACCCTTTAGGCTTTTACCCTTTTACCCTTTATGAATGGACCCGCGAAAGCGGGGCCATTTCGGGGGGACTGGGGGGCTTGCCCCCCAGTGTTCTTTGAATCCGAAACCGGCGAAGCCGGTCGAAAAAAAATTTAACCACGGAGGACACGGAGGAACACGGAGAAAAGGCAGGAAGGTTTTTGTAATTATAAAAGCTGACTTTTCTCGGCTTGAACCTCCGTGTCCTCCGTGGTTTAAAAAAGCTCCGTGGTTAAAGAAACTTGGGGGTTCCGGGACACTTATGCCCGTGGGGTGCGTGGCGGCTCGTTCAACAATAACGATACGAACCTCGCCTCTTCGGCCCGCAACAACAACGATCCCGCCAACGAGAACAACAACATCGGTTTTCGTGTCGTGTCGTTGTCCAGCCTTCGGAACAGGCGTCCAGCCTGGTAGGCCAGAACGACGTGTGGTGTGGCACGGATTAAATGCCGTGCTCGCTCACGCCGCCGTGCCGTTATCAGGAAGGCACCCGGCGCTCCCGCGCGGAGGAAAGAGGGGACACATGGCGACGAAGCGCAAGTCTCGTCCGCCCCCCTTCCGGCCTCCGGGCAAATAACACCCGTGCCCGGCTGCGGCTATGTAGGCGAGGCGACTCGCCCAACGACGCGGCCGGGCCTTCTTTTTTCAAGAAAACAAACCTTCAAGCCTTCAAACCTTTTAAACCACGGAGGACACGGAGGAACACGGAGAAAAGGCAGGAAGGTTTTTGTAATTATAAAAGCTGTCTTTCCTCGGCTTGAACCTCCGTGCCCTCCGTGTCCTCCGTGGTTTAAAAAAACAAAAAAATCCATGAACACCAAAATTGAACAGGAAGCATTGACTGAGAAAATCATCGGCGCGGCCATCGAAGTGCACAAGCAACTCGGTCCGGGCTTGCTTGAATCCGCCTACGAAGCCGCCCTTGCGCTGGAACTGGCGCTGCGCGGAGTCGGGCTGGAGAAGCAAAGGGTGCTTCCGGTTAGCTACAAGGGAACCCCGATCGAGATCGGTTATCGCATCGATCTTCTGGTCGAGGGCAAGATCGTCGTCGAACTCAAGGCCGTGGAGGCCCTGCATCCGCTCCATGAGGCGCAGCTCCTCACTTACCTGAAACTTTCGGGCTGCAAGGTGGGGCTCCTGATCAATTTCAATGTTCCTCTCTTGAAAAACGGCATCGTCCGCCGGGTGCTGTGATTTTTTTCCCAAACCTTTTTAACCACGGAGGACACGGAGGAACACGGAGAAAAGGCAGGAGGGTTTTTGTAATTATAAAAGCTGACTTCTCTCGGCTTGAACCTCCGTGCCCTCCGTGTCCTCCGTGGTTAAAATTTTCTGCGTCGTATCCTCCGTGGTTCATTAAAAAAAAGCCCGAATATGTCGAATGCATCGAAATCGGCCAATGAGCCCGTGTTGCTGGCGCGCTGGTATGACTACATGAAGTGGCTGCTGGACCGGGTGGACGGCTTTCCGAAAAACCAGCGGTTTATCTTTGGCACGCGGCTGGCGGACGCGGCGCTGGACATCCATGAGTTGCTGGTGGAGGCGAGCTACACGCGGGAGAAGGCGGAGTTGCTGCGCCGGGTCAACGTGCGGGTGGAAAAGTTGCGCTGGCTGGTGCGGCTGGCGAAAGACCGCCGCCTCATCACGTCGCGCCAATACGAATACAGCGCCGAGCAGTTGACCGGCTGCGGCAAAATGCTCGGCGGCTGGATTAAAAACACTGAACGCTAATGACTGAAAAACAGAAATTTAACCACGGAGGACACGGAGGAACACGGAGTTTCAAACCGAGGGAAGGATGTATTTTCTAATAAATACAATTTCCTGTCTTTTCTCCGTGTTCCTCCGTGTCCTCCGTGGTTTAAAAATCAGGACTTCCCCATGCCCCGAAAGCACCGTCACCTGTTCGAGAAGGTAATCACGCTGGAAAACCTGTTTGCCGCCGCCGAAAACGCGTCGCGTGGCAGGAGCGGCAAGGTGCCGGTGGCGCGAGGATTTGCGGAACTGGAAAAGACCGTCGTCACGCTGCGAGACGAATTGCTGGCGGGCACGTGGCAGCCGGGCCGGTATTATTACTTCACGATCACCGACCCGAAAGAGCGTGAGGTGGCCGCCGCGCCGTTCCGCGATCGCGTGGTGCACCATGCGCTGGTGCGCGTGCTGGAGCCGATTTTCGAACCGCGTTTCATCGCGGATTCCTTCGCGTGCCGCCCCGGCAAGGGCACCCACGCCGCGCTCGCCCGCGCCCGCGAGTTCACCCGCCGCCACCGCTACTGCCTCAAGTGCGACATCAAAAAATATTTCCCCAACATCGACCACGCGCTGCTCCTGCGCGAGGTCGGGCGGGCGGTGGACGACGCGAGGGTGCTCGAACTCATCGGGCGCATCCTCGCCAGCCATGCCGACGGCGCGGCGCAGGAATGGCGGGCGGGGGCCGGTTTGTTCGACGTGGAGCAACGCCCGCGAGGCTTGCCCATCGGAAACCTCACCAGCCAGTTTCTGGCCAACGTACACCTGCACCCGCTCGACCTGTTCGTGAAGCAGACGTTGCGCGTGAAAGGCTACGTGCGCTACGTGGACGACTTTTTGCTTTTCGGCGACGACCGCGCCGCGCTCAAGGCGCACGGCCAGCGGGTGCGCGAGTTCGTCAGGACGCTGCGCCTGCGGGTGCATCCGGACAAGTTCCGGCTCTCGCGCACGGAGCAGGGCGTGGATTTTGTGGGTTTTGTGGCCTTTCCTGACGGGCGTATCCGCGTGCGCGACAGCAACGTGCGCCGCTTCACGCGCCGCCTGCGGCGGCAGGCGTGGTGCGTACGCACGGGGAGGATGGATTTTGACGACCTGTGCCAGCGGGCGTGTTCGTGGGCCGCCCACGCGGGCCATGCGCAGAGCCGGGGGTTGTTGCAGGATATTTTTTCCGGAATTTTCCATTTGCCAAATAAAGGCTCATGGGCCTAATCATTGGCAAGTTCACCAAAATACCAAACTATGGCTCGCATCTATAACGACATCACCGAGACGATTGGCAATACACCGCTCGTCCGCCTCAACCGCACCGCCGCCGCTCATGGCGCCCAAGCCGAGATCCTTCTCAAACTGGAGTTCTTTAATCCGCTCTCCTCCGTTAAGGACCGCATCGGTTTCGCCATGATCGACGAGGCCCTGAAATCCGGCCGTATCAACAAGGACACGATCCTCATCGAACCCACCTCCGGCAACACCGGCATTGCGCTCGCCTTTGTCGCCGCCGCCAAGGGTCTCAAGCTTATCCTCACCATGCCCGAGACGATGTCGCTCGAACGCCGCAAGCTCTTGAAAGTTCTCGGCGCCAAGCTCGTTCTCACCGAAGGCAGCAAGGGCATGAAGGGCGCCATCGCCAAGGCCGAGGAACTCAACAAGCAGATCGCCAACAGCGTCGTGCTCCAGCAATTTGCCAATCCCGACAATCCCGAAATCCACCGCAAGACGACCGCCGAGGAAATCTGGCGCGACACCGATGGCGCAGTCGATTTTGTCGTTTCGGGCGTCGGCACCGGCGGCACCATCACCGGCGTCGGCGAAGTGCTCAAATCCCGCAAGCCCGGCGTCAAACTCGTCGCCGTCGAACCTGCCGGCTCCCCCGTCCTTTCCGGTGGCAACCCCGGCCCGCACAAGCTTCAGGGCATCGGCGCTGGCTTCATTCCCTCGGTGCTCAACACCAAGATCATCGACGAAATCATCCAGGTGAAGGAAGACGACTCGGGGCCCATTTCCAAGCAAGTGAACACCCTTGATGGCATTCCCATCGGCATTTCGTCCGGCGCGGCCGTGTGGGCGGCGATCCAACTCGCCAAGCGTCCGGAGAACAAGGGCAAGAAGATCGTTGCGATCATTCCCTCTGCCGCCGAGCGCTACCTGTCGTCCTGGCTGTTTGCCGACGTCAACGTCGAGAGCGACAACATCGACGCCCTTCTCGCCGCCAAGTAAGGCGGCTTTACGTGGACAGCCCCCTATAAGGAGGGCGGGTCTCCCGACCCGCCGACGGCGCAAAGCGCCGCAATTCCGGATGGGCGCGGCTGCGCCGCGTCTGGCGGGTCGGGAGACCCGCCCTCCTTAGAAAATGCCGCTCCGGGGTAATGCCCGGAGCGGCGTTTTTTTAGTTGGCCTGACTATGGCGGACCTGCCTTTACTCCGCGCCCGCCTTGCCTGCTGTCACCATGAACGACCAACCGCCACCACCCAGTCCATCGCCCGCCGAGTCCTCCCGGACCGGCGAACGCGAAAAACCGGGAACAATCGTCGGACGGGCGCGTCAGAACGCAGAGCAAATGATTTCGACCAAAGCTCAAGAAGTTGCCCTGGACCGCATGTTGGTGGATCGCTTCAAGGACGGCGATGCCTCGGCCTTCGATGAAATGGTATCGCGTTACTGGGACCGCATTTATGCCGTCGTCCATCAACTCCTCCGCAATCATCAGGATGCCGAGGAAGTCACGCAGGACGCTTTCATTCGCGCCCACCGGGGTCTTGTTAATTTCCGCGGCGACTCCGCCTTTTCGACCTGGCTTTACCAGATCGCCACCAACCTCGCCCGCAACCGCTACTGGTATTGGTGGCGCCGCAAGCGCGACAAGACAGTGTCGTTTGACCAGCCTGTCAGCTCCGACAACGAAACGCCGCTTTCGGAGATTTATGCCGCGCCTGTGGAGAGTCCAGACGACATCACCGTCACGCAGGAATTCGTGGACCGCGTGGCCTCGGGCATGGAAAAACTCAACGCCAAGCACCGCGAAATTCTTATCCTGCGAAACGTCAAGAACCTGTCATATGAAGAGATCGGCACGATCCTCGGCATATCCGTCGGCACCGTCAAAAGCCGCATCGCTCGCGCGCGCGATAACCTGCGCGCAACCATGGGAGGAGATTTCAAGTGAAAGACCGTAGATTCAAAGAACTGATCAACCTGTATCTCGATAACGAGATAAGTATGTCCGAGGCCGCCGAACTCGAAGCCGAGTTGCACTGCAATCCAGTCCGCCGCGAGGAATACCACGACTACTGCCGCCTGCAACGAGGCTGCTCCACGCTCTTCGAGACGGAGTGCTCCCGCGCCCCGGCTTCCTTTGCCCTGCATCGCGCCCTCCGCGATGCTGAACGGCGCATCGAACGGCCCGCGTCGTCGGCTGCTTTCTGGCAACGTCGTCAATGGTGGGCTTATGGCAGCGCCGCCGCCGTGGCCGCTTCGCTGGTGCTGGTCGTGGTCCGCTTGCAGCAAGACCCGGACGGTGCCGCCGCATCCGCCCAATACGCCGCCACCGCTCCGGCGCTTGAGGTGGCTCCCGGTGGCAGTGGAGAAGCGCCGCCGCTGGTTGTTGCGGTCAGCGCACCTAGTCCGGTGCGTCCTTCGCATGGCACGTTGCGCGGCATCTCGGTTCCTGGCTGGGTGCTGGTGGCGGCGCACGATGCGAACCGGCAGGGCGAACTGGGCGTTGGTTCCAGTCGTCTGGCGCTGGGTGTCGGCGAGCCGGTGATCAATCTGCCCGAACCCGCCATCAACGCTGATCTCGACCATTACGAACGAGCCGTGGCGTATGAGCCGGTTTCTTCCACCGGACTGCGCGGCTCCACCTCGGCGCTCGGCGCCGGTTCTGGATACAAGGTCGAGATGACCTCGTATCAGTTCCAACGGTAAGTTCACCACCGAGACACAAAGTTCAAACTATACCTGGTAGGGAGGCCTCTCCGAGGCCTCCGCCGTGCGTAGTGTGAAGATGCGAAATTCATAGGTAGATGGAGCGTGGTTTCGGAGGCCTCGGAGAGGCCTCCCTACCGTTAAGACAACGGCTACATTTCAACTGAAAACGCACTACACCCGCGCCAGCGCGTGGGCTCGGGCGAGATCGTCAAGCGGATTGGCCGCCGGGAAAAATTCGTGGCCGACAAAACCGGCATGGCCGGTTTCACGAATCGCACGGAAAATCGCCGGGTAATTGAGTTCCTGCGCGGGATCGTCAAGCGGGCCGCGACCGGGATTGCCTGCCGTGTGGTAGTGCGCAAACCAACGATGATCGCGCCGGATCGTCCGGATAACGTCTCCCTCCATCACCTGCATGTGATAGATGTCGTAGAGCAGTTTCACCGCCGGCGAGTTGACCTGCTCGCAAAGCCGCACGCCCCAAGCCGTGCGGTCGCATTGGTAGCCGGCGTGATCCACACGGCTGTTGAGCAACTCGACGGCGAGCGTCACGCCAGCCTTTTCGGCTTCGGGCGCAATGCGGGAAAGCGTTTCCGCGGCAACGGCGAGGCCGCCGGCATCGGAAGGAGTATCGGTATTTGAATTTCCATGACGGTTGCCGCTGAAGCAGATCAGAACCGGGATGCGCCACTCCACGGCTTTGGCGATGTTGGCGCGCAACTCGTCGAGGATGCGCGGGGCGTTCTCACGACGGTTGAGGCCGTTTTCGATGGTTCCGTGGCCGCCGGTGGTGGCGATGGCAAGGCCGTGCCGCCGGGCGAGCGGCCAGAATTTTTCGTCGATCAACTCGACGCCATCGTAGCCGATCTTCGCGGCCCCGGCGAGCAGGGCCTCCGGCTCGACACCGCGATTGGCGAACGACCACCAGGTGAAGGATTGCTTGAAGGATGCTTTTTGCATGGTGCGGGG
>NZ_ABEA03000009.1 GCF_000171235.2 Geminisphaera colitermitum TAV2
GAGCATCGCGCAACGCGGCTTGGGCGGCGGCGTCGAGCGCCAGACGTTCGCGCAGTTCCAGCGACGCCTGCTGGTGACTCGCGCCGAGATGAAAGAGGAGGCTCATCGCTGCAACGCAACCTCCTCGCTTTCGCAGGCACTCCCGCTGGCGCGTTCGCCCCCCCCCCCCCCCCCCGGCGGGCTGGCGGCTGTTGTCCACCGGCCAGAGCGAGGCGAGAGCGCATGCATAAAGAATCACGCAGGCCCACGCGAATTTTTTGGCGATCCATCGCCCGCGCAACCGCAGCACCAGCACTGCCGCATAGGCCACCCACACGCCGACGGTCACGGCGATTTTGACGGCCTTCACGCTGTCGGGCGCGCGCAGCCAGTAAACTGAACCCACGACGAGCGACGCGCCCAGCAAAACGACTCCCGCCGTCAACAATCGCACGCTGATGTGGTCGAGAGAGGTCACGGGTGGCAGAAACGCAAACGCGCCGCCCAGTCGCTTGTGTTTCAGGCTGTGGTGGCGGAGCAAAAACATCAGCGAGGTCAATGCGAGCAGGGCGAACACGCCGTAACTGAACAACGCCAGCGCCGCATGAAACTCGATCCACGGACTGACAAAAATCCCGATGCGCCGCTCCGCGTCCCAACCTGGTATCGCCAGCGACACTACCGTCAGCGCGGCCATGAGCATGGACGAGAAATAGCCCAGCAGGCTCAGCCGGAAAGTCGCCCCGATGACCAGATAGAGCGACGCCGCAGACCAGGCCGTGAACTGAAAAATCTCAAACGTGTTGCCCAGCGGGCATCCATGAACGGCCAGACCGCGCAGGTAGAGGCCGAATGTTTGCAACGTGTAGGCGGCCGACAGCAGCACATACATGGCGGCCCGCGAGTGGCGGCGGTCGCGCAGAAGCGCGATGGTGCCCAGCACGAAGCCCGCAAAGTAGAGCGCGGCGGCGAGCCATAGCCAGGTGCGGTCGGTGAAGGGAATCATGAGGAAAAACGGAAGCGGAAACGGAAATCGACTCAAACCGAGTTAAGTCGAATTAAGTCGATTTCAGGCGATGTTTCGCCCCGCCGTTGACCTTTGTTCCTGCGCCGCTGCTCGTGTTCCCCGTCCCTGTTGCTCCTCCCGTTCCTCCTGTTTGATGAGAGCCAGTCGGTGGCAGGGTGCCGGCGCGGCGTGCGGCGCGCCAGCTTTCACGGTGTTTGCGAATCCAGTCGAGCAGCGCCCGCTCAAAACCGATGTCGTAGCCGAGACGTTCGGATTCCAGCCATTTGTGTTTCAGGATCTCCTCACGTTCGGCCAGAAATTCCTGATACAGGCTCGATTGTTTAACGAACTCGCGGGAGGAAGGATCGGACTCCGAAGGAAGAGGACTTGCCATAGCTAACACGGCTGTTGTGGAAGGACTTGGGTTTAGGTAAGGTTAAGCGTCCGTCGGCCTTCCTCGGTGATCATGTCGGGTCGCCATACGGGCTCCCAGACGATTTCGACGCGTGCTTGCTTGATACCATCGACTTGAAGAAGCGTTTTGTGAACATCTCCTGCGATAGCGTTGGACATTGGGCATCCTTGGGAAGTCAGGGTCATTTTCACGGTGACAGCCGCCCCATCGTTTTCTTTTGCAAGATCCACGGAATAAACGAGCCCGAGATCAACGATGTTCACGGGGATTTCAGGGTCCTTGCAGGTGCGTAGAGCAGTATAAACGTCTTCTTTCGTAGGCCCCATGATGAATTTGAGGGCTAAACGTAGGGGGACGCCCCTACCTGTCAATGACTCCCGGGCTTATGAAGCAATTTGACGATGAGTAACAGTAAACCGATTGCGGCTCCTTCTGTTCCTTATGCCACTCCTGCCTCTTGCGTCATCCCATGCCGGTTTAGCCTTTAGTCTTCAGCCTTCAATCCTTCAGGCTTTTCAGAACTTTATTTCCCATGTCCGCCCTCTTCCAACGCGCCGCGCTCATCATTGATCAAATAACTCCCGACCACCCGGCCGACTCCGTCCTGCGCCGTGCGCTGGGCGAACTCCGGCATCTTTCCCCAGCCGAGCGGCGCGACATTTCGCATGCGGTTTTCAGTTATCACCGCTGGCTTCGCTGGGTGGAAGAGAGCGGCCCTCGCACCGCTCAGGTGGCCGCCGCCCTTGAACTCCAGCGCCGTTTCGACGCCGACCCCGCCTCGATCAAGATCGAAGCCCTTGCCGCCCGCGCCGTCCCTGACTGGGTGCTTGATGCAATCGACTTTCCTGACGCTCCCCCCGCTCCTGCCAATGCCGGCGTCAGCGCCCGCGCCGCCTGGCTTCGTTCTTTGCAAACCCCCGCCCCGCTTTGGCTCCGCGTCCAACGCGAATTTGCCGACAAACTCCCGCGTGCGCTCGGCCACTGTGAGCCGCAGCCACCCGTGCCTTCTGCGTCTCCTCCGTCTTCCGCAAACCTGGCATCGTTTTATTCCGCGCTTCGCGCTCCGACCGCATTTCGTTACACTGGCCCCAAGGACCTCTATCGCACCGACGAGTTCAAACAGGGTCTTTTTGAAATCCAGGACCTCGCCTCGCAACTCGTCGGCCACGCCTGCAATCCGCAACCCGGCGAGACGTGGTGGGACACATGTTGCGGCGAGGGTGGCAAGACGCTGCACCTTTCCGACCTGATGGACAACCGCGGTCTCATCTGGGCCACCGACCGCCACACCGGCCGCCTCGCCACGCTGCGCAAGCGCGCCGCCCGCGCCCACGCCTACAACTACCGCGCCGTCACTTGGAATGGCGGCCCCTTTCTGCCGACCAAAACCAAATTCGACGGCATCCTCATCGACGCTCCATGCAGCGGCACCGGCACCTGGCAGCGCAATCCCCACGCCCGCTGGACCACCACGCAGGACGACGTCAGCGAACTCGCCGAGATTCAGCTCCAACTCCTCAACCACGCCTCGCCTGCGCTCAAGCCCGGCGGCCGGCTCATTTACGCCGTCTGCACCCTCACGCGCGCCGAGACCACCGCCATCGCGAACGCTTTCACCGCCGCGCGCACCGCCGATTTCGAGCCGGTTGCCCTGCCATTTTTCAGCAATGCCGAAAACTCCGGAGAACCGGGTGGAGCGCGTAGCGGAAAAACCGATACAGCCCATGCGACGTCGTCCGCGACCGCGCCTTCGCAACTCACCCTCTGGCCCCACGAACACAACGCCAACGGCATGTTTATCGCCGCCTGGCGACGTCGCGGATAACCGCCACCGCAGGACATGGAGTGACGGCGATTCATCGCCGCTTTGACGGGCCGTTTTAACGGCCCGCTCAGACCGCGGTAGTGCGACGCGATGAATCGCATCGTCCAAAGCGGTGATGAATCACCGCACTCCACAAAAGCCATCTTCGTTGCCGGCTCAAATGACGCGGGGCATCCCGCCCGCTGTTTTCACGCCAGAGGTCGAGGACCATAAGGAGGGCGGGTCTCCAGACCCGCCAGACGCGGCGCAGCCGCGCCTTCCGGAATGGCGGCGCTTTGCGCCGTCGGCGGGTCAGGAGACCCGCCCTCCTTGGTGGGATGCGTAACCAGCGGGCTGCGACCCCAACTGTAACGCGAGACGTTCCGCCCGCCACGTTCTCTTTTTACGCCAGCTTCGCCTGGATCAACTTGCTCACTGCGCCGAAGTCGATCGGCACCGCGTCCGGGTGTTGCTTGAGCGCACCGATCACCTTGCCCATTTCCTTCTTCGATTGCGCTCCCGTTGACAGAATCGCCTCGTTGACGAGCACCTCCAGACGTGCGGCGTCGAGTTGTTTCGGCAGATACTTTTCGAGGAGACGAATCTCGATGTCGTTGGCCGCGGCGAGATCGGAGCGACCACCCTTTTCAAACTCGGCTTTTGCGTCGGTGAGATTCTTGACGGACTTGCGCAACGTCGCGATTACGAGCGCATCGTCGATTGGCTTGTTGAGGTCCATCGATGCGCGCTGGATCGCCCCATCGTTGGTGCGGAGCACGGTGGCAGTGGCGGAGTCGCGGGCCTTGACGGCAGTGATGATGTCGGCGCGGAACTGTTCGTAAATGGTAGCCATGATGAAGCGCAGCGTGCGCGGGGAAGCCCGCATGTCGAGCCCCCGTCCGCGTCCTCCCCCCCCCCCCCCCACACACGCGCTCCATCGCGCCGCTCAACCCTCCGTCGCAAACCGCGCCTGATTCCCCCCCTCCCCCTCGCTGGTGACGAGTTGCAGGCGACGCCGCCGAAATTCCCCCGGCGTCTCGCCGCGCAATTCGAGAAACCGGCGATTAAAATTCGACAAGTTGCCAAACCCGCTTGCAAACGCCACCTCCGTGATCGTCGCGTCTGTATCCACCAAACGGCGACACGCGTGACTGATGCGCATTTCGTTCAAAAATTTGGAGAACGTCTTTTTCGCCGTGCGTGCGAAGAACCGCGAAAACGCCGCCTCGCTTAACCCCGCCACTCGCGCGACCTCGGCCAGGTAAATTTTCTCGTTCAAATGCGCGCGCACGTAGTCGAGCACCTTGTTGATCCGCGCCGCCTCCTCCGGCTGCAATGTGGACTGATACCCGGCGCTCGCCAAAAACCGGCATCCCGCCGCCGCCCCCCCCCCCGCCGCCGCAGCAGCTAGTCCCAGCGTATCCAAAAACAACGGCAGCCGCGCCTCCGGGCTCGCCTGCATCAACCTGGCCAGCGCCTCCTTGATCCGCTCGCCGCTCTTCCCATAAAACATCAGTCCGCGATGCGCCCGTGTGAGAACGCCGCGAATCGTCCGGTTTTCTGGCAATTCCCAAAAACCAGAGCCCAGGCAATCTTCCCGAAATTGCAGAACCTGCGCCACTGGCTGGGGCCGGGTGATGTCCGGATGGAACATGTGAGGCAGATTGGCCGCCAGCAGGACGACAAACCCATCGCGCAGTTCTCCCATTGCATCCCCCACGATCCACTGCCCGCGTCCATGCGCGAAGTGCGTCAGTTCAAACTCTGGATGCACATGCAACGGATTCCAACACTCGCGTCCTGAATAAGTCAGACACGCAAACGACATGCCGTCCGTGTAAGGAATTTTTTCAAACCGCGCCCTCATTTGTTATTCGCTCCCCGCAATGTTTTTCCCTCCACCCATTCGCCCTCGACAAGAGTCAGCCGTGCCTGCACCGGCAATCCCTGTTCGTTGCGCATGATCTGCGCCGCTACTTGTTCAAGGGTGATCGCGCCAATCAACTCATTGCGTTCCTCCACCCCCGTGCAGGCCGAATCGTGCGAACGGATCACCGTCACCAGTCCCACGTCTTCCGGCACACGCATCTTCAGCGCATGCAACCACTCCAATTCCTGCCCCATCAACGTGATTACCGCCTCCGGGCGATGCTCGCACAACCATGCGCCAAACGCCTTCATCGCCGGCTGCTCCGGCGAATAAAAAAACACCGGCATCCGTTGTCCCCCGAAATATTCCTGTTCCGATTGCGCGTAGCCTCCCAGCCACCGTGATCCACGGGCGCGCAGATTCTCCATCGACAAAATCATTCCGATCCGCCGATAGCCTCGTTTGATCAACTCCGCATACGCGATCAGCACATTGCCATACTGGTCATTGGCCACCCGGTCCACCGGCTGCACCCACGAGTAACCAGTCGTCACGCACGCGTAACGCTCCCAGCGCACATTCACGACCCTTGTTGTGTATCCACGGAACGGCGCCGCCAGCACCAGTCCACGGACACCTCTTGCATACAAAATCTCGTCCACCCGCTCCGGGCGCATTCCCTGCTTCCCCAGGAAAAAAAACTCCAGGCCAAACCCCAGTCCTTCCGCCTGCCGCGCCATTCCGTCATGATATCTCCGATACGTCTCAGTGGAAAACCAGTCCGCCTCCGACCTCATGTCCACCAACACCGCGATGCACCCCTTGTCTCTCAACGGACGCCCCGACCGGATGTGACTCATCAACGACGACACATACGAATTGGGACGGTAACCGATCCTCTCCGCCTCCCGCAAAACCCGCGCCCGCGTCCGTTCCGGGATTGAGGCGTGCCCGCGCAACGCCAGCGAAATCGTCCCCTGATTAAGCCCCAGATTACGGGCGATGTCCTGCTGTGTGGCCATGCTTACTCAACGTTATGAGTAATGCCCGCATCGCAAGCCCTCAGATTCTTCCGCCATGTTGATCTTAACATGCTTCCCGTTTCCGCAAGCCTCCCCTGCCTCGCCGTCGCGTTGCTGCTCCTCCTCCCCATCAACGTCTCCGCCTCCCCGGAAAAATCCTGGTATGCCGCCGAACTCGACCAGCTCGAAAGACGACTCGCCTCGACCACCTCCGACGACCCCCTCCGGACGCAAGCCAACCTCATCCTTGATGAAGCCCGCGGCCTCCTGAAACTTCCCCTCGTCCGCCGCGCCGCCACACTCGACGAACTCAAAACCCCCGGCAACAAACGCCCCGGCGCCATCGACGCCCGCACCTGGGTCATCCAAAAAATCGACCCCGCCAAAGCCCAGGACTTCGCGCTCGCCAGCGCCGACGTTTCCGCCGCCGAAACCCTTGCCCGTGAACTCCCCCTCCTTGCCGCCGCCTATCGCCTCACCCACGACACCGCCCTCCTCGAACGCCTCTGCGAACAACTCGCCGAATTCGCCACATGGAACCCCGTTCAACGTCCCGGATGGACGCTCTACAACGGCACCAACGACCTCCCCGCCGACCGCAACGACGGCGTCTGGCTCGCCACCGGCCACGGCTTCGCCGCCCTCTGCCAAACCCTCGCCATCCTCCCGCCCGACACCCTCCCCCCCCCCTCCACACCGCCCTGCGCGCCCAAATCGACCGCGAAATCAACCGCACCCTCGCCGACTGGCGCGCCACCCCCAAACGCGCCTGGTACATGCGCTCCAAAAACGTCACCACCAACCAGTGGATAGTCCCCTTTGCCGGCCTCGCGCTCGCCGCCGCCACCGACATCGAAAACTACCGCGACGCCTACGAACTCGCCATCGCCAACCTCACCATGACCCTCAATGCGCTCGGCCCCGAAGGCGCGTCCTCCGAAGGCGCCTCTTATGCCATGAACCGCTCCGCGCCCGTCCTCTACCTCGCCGCCATCGGCACCCGCGCCACCGGCGACGAACGCATCGCCTCCCACCCCTTCCTGCAAAACTTCCCCACCTGGCTCTCCCAGATCTTCCAACCCGGCGAAAACGCTATCAACGCCTTCGACTGCTGGGGCACCCTGCGCGGCATGTATCACACCTTCACGCCCAACATCACTCTCCTCGCCACCCTTTCGCGTTCGCCCCACCTCGCGTGGATTCTCCGCAACCAGATAAAAACCAACAGCCGCGACCTCAACGGACTCCTCTCCCTCAACATCCCCGACACCCTCCCGCAAGCCCCGCCGCTCTGGGGCGCCTACGACCGCGCCCGCTGGGCACTCTGGCGGAGCAGTTGGGCGGATGACGCATCCGGAGTCTGGATACGCGGCGAACACCCCGCGGATTTCCACGCCCACAACGATCACGGCCACGTCAACTACATCGTTCGCGGCAAACCCCTCCTCATCGAAGCCGGCACGCCCGGTTACGACCACGCCCTCAAGGCCGACCGTTATGACTCCGTCATCGGCCACAACGTCTTGCAAGTCGGCGACGAAATCTTCCCGAAAAAATTCCGCAACGTCCCCCTTCTCGTCGCCAGCCTGGATGCCACTGGCGGCGACGTCACTGTTCGCGGCGCGCCCGGCTACGCCAACGTTCGCGTCTGGGACCGCCGCGTTCGCTGGGATTCCGACACCCTCACCGTCACCGACGACGTCGAACTCAAAACGCCCGACACCGTTCTCTTCCGCTGGCACCTCGCCTCGAAGCAACCCCTCGCCCTCGCGCCCGCCAACGCGGCCACCCGTATCACCGCCACGCTTCCCGCCGGTGAAATCATTTACAACGGCTGGAGCGGCGCGCTCCCCGAAGGCGATTTCTGGACGCCGCCCGCGAAAGACATTCTCCAAACGCCCTCCGCCGCCATCTCCATCGAAACCGACCAACCGGTCACCGCCGCGCAGGAGAAAGGTTACGATCACACCCTCAAATTCCGCGTGCAAAACAACACGCACACCCTGCTCACCGTCCGCTCCGCCGGTCCCGTCTCCAAACTGAAAATGACAACCACCTTCACCTCTCCGGTTCCCGCCGGGAGCTTCAGCACACAAACGCAACCTCAACATTAACACAAAACGCCAAAATCCCATGAGCACCAAACCCGCCACATTCGCCGTCATCGCCAGCCTCGTCTTGCTGATGACCGCCTCCACCGCGACCCTTCAGGCCGTCACCCTCTCGGAAAACTTTGAAACTCAGACCACCGGCGCCACCGGCACCGCAGCGGGCTGGGCCAACGCCTTTTTCGGTGACGGCATCGGCGGCTGGATTATCGAAGACACCTCTGTCGCTCCGCCGGAAACCTACCCCGCAATCCCTGCGGGCAACGGAACAAAATCCCTCGCCCACAATGCCACCGGCAACAATCACATCGTTCGAAAAGCCTTCGGCGCCGCCAACCCGTTTACCGACACCGACACGCTTTATTTCTCGGCTTGGGCCGTCCCCTACTCGACAGGCACCGGCGTGCAAAGCCTGCGCTTTGGCACGGTGTCGGGAACAAACACCTACATGATTACACTCTTCACGATCGAACCCGACGCCACGGACCCTCTTCTTGTCCGATTCACTGTCGGGACAGGAAACAGTGGCGGCACACTTGTTCCTTCCACCCAAACCTTCGCACGCGACCACTGGTATGAATTTCAACTCGTCATTAACCAGGACACCGGAGCCACCACGCCCACCCTCTCGCTCTTTGCCCGCGACGTTACCAATGGCGAAACCACCCTCTCCGCTGTCGCCGGTTTGCAAAATCTCAGCATCACCCTGAGCAGCATAACCAAAGCCTCCACTTGGACAGACTGGGCAATCCGTTCCAATGGCCGTCAAAACGTGGACAACCTCTATCTCTCCACGGCGCCCATCCCCGAACCCGCGGCCAGCGCGACGCTCGTCATTCTTGCCGCCGCCGCCGCCACCCTCGCGTTCCGTCACTACCGTCACCGCTGAACCGATTTTGAGGACGCCGGGCTCTGCCATCTCCAGCGCCCGGCGTCCATGAATCCCTCCCCCCCCCACCCCCCTCCCCGTGAAAGCCACTCCGCCCAAAATCTGGCGTGCCGGAACGCTCACCTACACGACGGCGGGACTCATCACGCTCTTTCTCTGGTTGCTGTGGGGCGACTTCGCATGGTCCATGCGGGATCGCTCGGTCGGGCCGATGTCGCAATGGTATCTGAACGAACTCGGCATCTCGGACTTGTTATTCGGGCTGCTTTTCAGCTCTTTCCCCGCGCTGATCGGCATCGTTCTGGTGCCCATCATCAGTGTGAAATCCGACCGTCACCGAGGACGCTTCGGACGCCGGATACCGTTCCTCCTCGTCACCTCGCCGATTGCCGCCCTGGGCATGATCGGGCTGGCGCTGACACCCTCTCTCGGCACATGGGTGCACGGACACTTCCCCGGCCAGAGCGAACAAACCGTGGCGCTTCTTTGCTTCGGCGCATTCTGGGCTGTATTTGAAATCGCCAGCATCACGGGGCTGGCCATCTTCGGCGGCCTCATCAACGACGTCGTGCCCGAGCCCCTGCTCGGGCGTTTTTATGGATTGTTCCGGGCGGTAAGCCTCATCGACGGCATGATCTTCAATTACTGGCTCATGGGAAAAGTGCCCGGCCACTACACACTGATTCTGCTCGTTGTCGGCGTCTTTTACGGCACGGCGTTCCTGTGGGTCTGCTTCAAGGTGAAGGAAGGAACATATCCTCCCCCCCCCCCCCTCCCCCCGGCAGACGGCGCGCACCACCCATTTTATCCAAAACACCAAGAAAGGCGTCAGCACCTACTTCCGTGAGTGCTTTTCCAATACCTACTACGTGTCTGTTTTCCTGATGATGACATTTGCGGGTGTCGCCTTCGGCTCGCTCAACATCTTCTCGCTGCCCTATGCCAAAAACCTCGGCATGAGCATGGATCTTTACGGCAAAGGCCTTGCCCTGACCTATCTTGTTTCCCTGGCCCTCGCCTGGATTCTCGGCTGGCTGGCCGACCGTTTTCATCCGCTCCGCATGGCGATTGCGACGCTCGTCGGCTATGCGCTGGTCATGATCGCGGGCTGGCTGTTTGCCACTTCGTCAACCTCGTTTTTTATCGTGTGGGTGCTGCACGGCGTGTTGTGCGGCAGTTATTTTACCAGCGCCGCCTCGCTCGGCCAGCGCCTGTTCCCCCATTCAAAATTCGCCCAGTTTGCCTCCGCCGCCGGCATTCTCGCCTCATCGGGACAAATGCTGCTCGGCCCCGGTCTGGGACTGCTGATTGACGCCACGGACAAAAATTACCGACACACCTTTTCCGTCAGTATCCTATTAACCATTGTCGCCCTCCTGACTGCCGGCGCCGTCCATGTGAAATTCATGCGGCTTGGCGGTCCTGGGGGCTACTCAGCCCCCGAACCATCATGAAACTTCCCAGCCCTCCCCGTGCTTTCACACTCATCGAGTTGCTCACCGTCATTGCGATCATCGGCATTCTCGCGGCGATTATCATTCCCGTCGCGGGAAAGGTTCGCGAGTCGGCGAAATTAACGACATGCACCAACAACCTCCGCCAGATCGGCATCGGCCTCAACATGTGGGCCACCGACAACAAGGGGCGCCTCCCGAACTTTCCGACCAATCCGACATGGTGGGACAGCTACGCCATCTGGAACAATCCGGGCGGCAAGGCCGACTGGATCGGCATCGGCAAACTCTACGGTGACGGCTACGTCACCGACGGGCGCATCTTTTACTGTCCCACCGCGCTCGCGGGCATGTATGACTACGAAAGCCAGTGGGCGCCCAATGTTCGTGGAACGGACAACGTCACCGGTTTCCGCTCCGGCTACTGCCAGCGCATCGCGCCCGCCGAACGCCCGCTCACGCTCACCGACGGCGTCAACCACATCCTCGTGACGGACAATTTTGTCGTGAACCACAGCCAGCACGCCTCCGCCCGCAACAGCGCTAACGGTGCGCGCTACGTGAACATCCTTTACATGGACGGCCACGTCCGCTGCGACAAAACTGGCAACCGCTGGGCGCACACGCCCAACAACGCCCTTTACGAAGACTGGGAACGATATCCCTGAGACCGCCAATGGCATCCTCGATTTTCCGACCTTCGACATTAGACTGAACACTGCCTCCTCACCCATGATCAAAATCGACCAAAGCATTGCCGCCGCCCTTGAACTGCGTCCGCTCCACGCGCCGTGGGACGCCGTGCCGCCGCTCTCCCTCGAACTCGCCCTCACCGACATCGCCCGCCGCCACGAACACTCCCCCGCCTCCCGTCGCGAAGCCGCCATCCTCCGCGTCCAGCTCCCCGCCATGTTCCAACCCATGCGCCCCGGAGACACCCTCGCCGGACGCCCCCGCCTCCCCCTCGTCGGCCTCAGCCCCGAACTCATGGGCATCGGCCTCTATTGCCTCGAAAAACCCATCCGCCAAATCCTCGCCAGCGCCCCGCCGCAAACCTTCACCGACGACCACCGCCGCCGCGTCGAGGGCATGCTCGACTACTGGCGCGCGCGCGCCACCCACGCCAAAATCCGCGCCGCCCGCGACCCCCTCACCCACCGCCTCCTTTCCGAGGACGACTGGTTTGACCACCCCGGTTCCGCCTTTCCCCTCTACCGCATCGCCGGCACCAACCTCGACTATACAAAACTCCTCCGCAACGGCCTCCCGCAACTCATCCAAAACCTCGAAACCGACCTCGCCTCCCTCCCCCCCCCCGCAACGGCCAACTCCGCCGAGGCCGCCACCGCGCACTCCGAAAAACGCGAACTCCTCGCCGCCACGCGCGACACCCTCCAAACCCTCCTGGACATCACCCGCCGCCACGCCGCCGAAG
>NZ_ABEA03000008.1 GCF_000171235.2 Geminisphaera colitermitum TAV2
ACAGGGGTTGTGGCGGCGGCGTTTTTACCGGGTCCGCCGGCGGCGATGAGGCCGCCGAGTCCGCGACCGAGACGTGATTTGGCTGGAGGTGGCATGGTGGGAAAAGGGCTGAAGGCTGGGTGTTCGGGTGGAATGGCAGAGTGGATACGCGGTGTTTTTTTTCAGCCTTCAGCCTTCAGGCTTTCAGGCTTTGGCAACGTCACTTGCCTCCGGGGATGAAGAGGGTTTGGCCGACTTGGAGTTTTGTTGGGTCGGCGATTTTGTTGGCGTTGACGATGTCCTGCATCTTGGCGCCGTTTTTCTGCGCGATGGAGGAGAGGGTGTCTCCTTTTTGCACGACGTAGGTGGTGCCTTCCTTGGGGAAGGAGTCAGAAAAAACGGGTACGGAAACGGAGGGCGCAGCGGTGGCGGTGCGGCGCTGGTTGATGCTCTTGGCGAGCGAGTCGATGGCGGCGTTGGTCTGGTTGGCGAGTTTCTCCATTTGCGTGGCGACTTGCTGGAGAGTGTCGCTTTTGGACTGCGTGATGGCGGCGCGTAGGAGGCGGTTGGACTCGCTCACGGATTCGTTGACGTAGGCGGTGCTGGCGGCGTCACGCGCGGCGGCGGTGGTTTTTTGGCGGAGGGTTTCGTTGTCGCGTTCGAGTTGTTCGACACGGAGGGCGAGTTCGCCGAGGCGTTGCTGGGCAAGGACGAGCTCTTGCCGGAGATTGGCGAGGTCAACCGCGATGTTTTGCTGGGCGTGGAGCGTGCTGGTGACGAAGGGGGCGAGAAACAGTCCGGTCCCTAAAAAAAGTGCGCTGATGTTTTTCAACATGGTCAGCGCACTTTGAGGAACTTCGGCGAAGTTTGAAGAGTGAAGTTGGTTTCGCTTGGAATCGCTTCAGGAGGGGGGGGGGATGCGTTGCGCTGGTTACGCGGGAGGCAGCGGGAGGGCGGCGAGCGTGGTGGCAAGCAGGTTTTCGACGCGGGCGCGTTCGGGGGCGGCGAAGCGGGCGAAGGGTTCGGCCATGGCGTCGTCGCAAATGCCGCGCAGCGAGAGCGCGCATTTCAGGCCTTTGACGATCGACGAGGCGTGCCGGCCAATGCGGTAGAGCTGGTCGAGCGCCTCGACTTGCGCCTGCAGTTTCGCACCGAGCGCGGTGTCGCCGGCTTCAAAGGCGTTGAACAAATCGACGAAGAGACGCGGACAGAGATTCGCACCGCCAGACACGCCGCCGTCGCCGCCAAGTGCGAGGCTTTGTTGCAGGAGCGCCTCTGGGCCGATGAGCACGGACCAGTCGGGTCGCTGGCGCGCAATGGCAAGGGCGTCCTTGTAGTAGGCGAGGTCGCCGCCGCTGTCCTTGAGCCCGATGACATTGGGGAGGTCGAGGGCTTGGCGCAGCGTTTCCAGACCGAAGACGGTTTTGGTCATGGCCGGCATATTGTAGAGGAAAACCGGCAGCGGGAGCCGGGGGGCGAGGTGCGCGATGTATTCGCCAAGCTCAGGCTGCGCCGTCGGGTGATAATATGGCGCGGACAACACGAGCGCCGTTGCCCCGGCCTCGGCTGCGCAACGGGCGACGTTGAGTGATTCGGTAAATGACGTGTCGGTGATGCCCACGAGCACGGGCACGCGTTCGCGGACGAGGCGGCAGGAGCGAACGATGAGTTCCTGGCGCAGCCGATAGCTGAGGCTCGGCGCTTCGCCGGTGGTTCCAAGGAGAAACAGCCCGTGAACACCGCCGCTGATGATGTGTTCGACGAGACGTTCGAGGCCGGGCACGTCGAGCGTGTCGGGCGCGGAAAGCGGCGTGACCATCGGAGGCACGATTCCGCGAAGGCGGGAGGAAGCAGATGAAGAAGAAGTAATCATGGGAAATACACCACTAGCAATTACGTTTTAGCAAAAAGTTCAAGCGATAAAGAAAAACAGGCCAATTTTTGAGAATGAAGGATATGACGGAATAAATCAGTCATTCAGGTGCTTTAATCAAATATCAATATAATATAATGTTTAACAACAAAATATGTGAAATACGATCTGCATCAAATATTGGGAAAAACAAAGTAGATGATTCCGATTTCAAAAAACGTTTTTTCTAGCACTCCCAGAGAGAGATTCGGGGATTTTCCCGGCAGTGATTGACACCCGCCATGTCGGACGGTTAATCGGTCCTCCTTTTAACGTCCGACACATCCAACCTACCCACCACATACCACACATGCCAGCAGCCAACGACATCCGCAAGGGCCAAGTCATCAAGTACAACGGCGAGCCTCATCTCGTCATGGAGACCCAGCACCGCACCCCGGGCAACCTCCGCGCCTTCGTGCAGATGAAGATGCGCAACCTCCGTTACGGCAAATCGCTCGACCAGCGTTTCAACTCGACCGACACCATCGAGGTGCTCCCGACCGAGAAGAAAACCCTCGAATTTAGCTACGTTGACCGCGATAGCTACGCGTTCATGGACCCCGAGACGTATGAGACCATTGAGCTCAACGCGCAACTCGTGGGAGACGCCAAAAACTACCTCACAGCCAACGGCAAGGTGGACGTGCTCTACGTGGACGACAAACCCATCACGCTGGAACTGCCCTCCTCTGTGGTTCTCAAGATCACCGAGAGCGCCGATGGGATCAAAGGCGACACCGCTTCCAACGTCCAAAAGCCCGCCACTCTCGAAACCGGCCTCGTCGTGCAGGTGCCGCTCTTCATCAAGGAAGGCGAACTCATCAAGATTAGCACCTCAGACGGCTCCTACATGGGCCGCGCCTGATAAAAAATTAGCCGCAAAGACACAACAGCACAGAGATCCAGAAGGAGTTGGAAATCAGGAGTCAGGAATCAAGAGCCTGACTTCTGGAGCCCAACTCTTTTTTTGTGCAAATTGCGTTTTTTCGCGGCCATTCAATCCGTCTTCGGATTGTTCTGTCCTGTGTCTCCGTGTCCCTGTGGTGAATTAAAAAATCGAGATTGCCCGGGCGCTCTCGACCACCACCCACGCCAGTCCGGCGGTGAGGGCGAGGATGACGAATGACTTCACCAGCTTGAGCCGGCGCAAACGCTGGTCATGGCGGTCGGAATTGCGCGCCGACATGCAGTTGTTTTCGCTAAAAAAACTCACGAACTGCGCATTACGAATCTGCGTGCGACGGATGCGTGCATTATCCACCCGGCCCATGCGAACGGGCGGTCGGCGGAAAAAACTGAGCAGGATACGCAGCATTGGTAAAACGATGGCATAAACCACCCTAATTTTGTGTGGTTTTTTCAAGAGGAAATCCGCACAAACAACGACTTTTCCCTGAATACACACGGAAACACACTCAAATCCACACTCACCGACTCATCTGCCATCGCCTACCGCGCGTCCAGCCGCCTTCCCGTCATGCATCACTTCCACTACAACGGTAACCACCTCCACTGCGAATCGGTCAACCTGGCCGACGTTGCCCGCCTCTACGGCACGCCCACCTACGTTTACAGCGCGGCGACCATGACGGACAACTACACGCGCCTCGCGCGCAGCCTAGGCGGACTGGATTTGCAGATCTGCTACGCGATGAAGGCCAACTCGTCGCTCGCGATCCTGCGCCACTTCGCCAACCTCGGCGCGGCATTCGACCTTGTCAGCGGAGGCGAAATCCGCCGCGTGCTCGCCGCCGGGGCTGACGTGAAACGAAGCGTCTTCGCCGGCGTCGGCAAGACCGAGGCCGAGATCAAGCTCGCGCTCGAAAACGGCATCTTCGCCTTCCACGTCGAAAGCGAACCCGAGATCGCCCGCATCAACCACGTGGCCGGAAAACTCCTCTCCAGCGGCAGGATCACTGGCAAGGCGCCCATCGCCATCCGCATCAACCCCGACGTCGATGCGCATACGCACGCCAAGATCACGACAGGCAAGGCGGACAACAAATTCGGCATCCCGCTCAAGCACGCCGCCGCCGCCTACGAGACCGCCGCCCGGTATCCGCACATCGAAATCAAGGGCGTGCAGATGCACATCGGTTCTCAGCTCACGAGCGTCAAACCCTTCGTCGAAGCCGTGGCGAAAGTCGCCCCCTTCGTCGCCGACCTGAAGACGCGCTACGGCATCACCTACTTCTCCATCGGCGGCGGCATCGGCATCATTTACAAAGACGCCCTCGCCAGCGGAGCCAAAGCCTGGTGGGACGCTCAACCCGCCGACCAACGCCCGCTCACACCCGAAGCCTACGGCGCCGCCCTCACCCCGCTGCTCCAGCCGCTCGCATCCGCGACCGGGGGGGGGGGGGGGACTGGGACCGGCCTCAAAATCCTGCTCGAACCCGGACGCTTCCTTGTTGGCAACGCCGGCGTGCTCCTCACGCGCGTCGAGTATCTGAAGCGTGGACATGATCGGGCCCGTGACAAAAGTTTCCTCGTGGTCGATGCCGCGATGAACGACCTCGTGCGCCCCGCCATGTATGACAGCTATCACGAAATCCTGCCCCTCCAACGCGACACCGCGCGCCCCGCGCTCGTGGCCGATGTCGTGGGACCCATTTGCGAAAGCGGCGACTGTTTCGCCAAGGACCGCTCCTTGCAGGAACTCGGCGAAGGCGAACACCTCGCCTTCATGAGTGCGGGCGCGTATGGCTACACGATGGCGGGCCGCTACAACTCGCGTCCCATGGCCGCCGAAGTGCTGGTCAACCAAGGCACCTTCGAACTCATCAACGCCCGGGAAACCTTTGAGCAACAGATCGCCGGCGAGAGCATCCCGGCGTTTTTGAAGTGATTACGTGATGATACCCGACGCACGCGTTCCGCGCCGCCTCCCGGCTGGCGCGAGCGAGCGTTTTTGACGGCGCATGCGGAACCAGACGAAGAACGCAAGCAGCACCACCAGCGCGATTCCGATCGTCGCCCACAGGCTGTAGGATTGCGTGCGTGCCAGCGCGTGGTGCATCGCCTCGATGTCGCCCTTGAACTTGGCCCAGAGAAAATGCCCCAACCACACAAACACCGGCACGCTGATCAGTGCCGCAAGCCCGTCGAGCGCGAGGAATTTAAGAAACGACACCCTGACCGAACCTGCCGTAAAAAAGATCGGCATGCGCAATCCTGGCAGGAAGCGTCCGATGAAAAGCACCCATGAGCCGTAGCGCGCGAAAAGCTTGGAGACCCGCGCGAGCTTGCGCGGTGAAAACATCCGCCTGAACCAACGCGCCGACAGCAGCCGGGCTCCCAGATATTTTCCCGCCAGGAAAATCATGGAATCCCCCCCCACCACGCCCACGTACATCAGCAGCGTGGTGAACATCACCGTGCGTCCGTCCATCTCCGCCAGCACCCCGGCCGTAATCAGCACCACATCCTCGGGCAATGGCAGACCCAACCCACAGAGCAACAGCACGATAAAAGGGCCCCACAACGAAAGGGACGTGTTTTGAAAAAACTCCAGCAAGGCTTCAAACATGGAGAGATGGATTAGGTCGGCGCGCTATGGTAGTGGGAGTGAAAATCGGACAAACGGACCACGTTTGCCCTTCGCGCAACCTGCTGCAACCTCCAACGCAGAAAAACAGAGACATGAAAATGGAGCAACGGTCTCCATCAAAACCGTCGCTCCATTATTCACTGATGTTACGCAGCCGAAGCAAGGAGCGGCGGTCTCCAGGCCGCCGGATGGATCGGCAGCAAAACGTCGCCCGTTTGAATGATGAACTGCATGAGGCGAGGCGCGTTGCGCCTCGTCCGGCGGCCTGGAGACCGCCGCTCCTTGGCAAACGTCCGCGTAACATCAGTTATTCAGATGAAGTGCCCAAAATACTTCTCGAAAAATTTTTCGGGGGAAACGCCTTCCGCCACTTCATGAATCGCATCCGCAGGCGCGGCCGGTTGGGGGTCGAAGAGCGTGAAACCTTCCATCAATCCCTCGGTGACGACGCGCACGCGCCCCTGGGTGTAGGTGCACACGTCGGGATAAAAAATCGACACCGCGGCGAGCGGATCGTGAAAGGTGATCGTGGGGCGTCCGCTGTCGAACCACACCCGCGCCATGTCGAGGACAACATCAAGGCCGGGAACCTGAAATTTTTGATGCACGGCGGGCACGTCCATTTCGACGCGCATGGTGACGTCGATGCCGATGGAGCGGTGCAGGCGGACGGGCGTGCGATAAACAATCTCGGCGGCGTGCGGATCATTCCAGATATTCCATTCGCCGCGTCCGGCTGCGATGCTGCCGTGCCAGCGCACGGGGGAGAAATTACCGCCCATGATTACGAGCGCCTTGAGGAGTGAGGGGATCTCCGGGTCGATGGTGAAGAGGGCGGCGATGTTGGTCAGCGGACCGATGGCGAGCAGCGTCACCTCTCCGGGATTCTGGCGGATGGTGCGCTGAAGAAAGTGAATGGCCTCGTGTCGTGAGAAAGCGGATACAGGGGTGTGCGGCCATTTTTTATCCGAGGCGGCGAAGATGCTCGCCTGGGGGACGTTGGGCTGCCGGCTTTCGGGAATGTAAATGGGTTTGGCGAGGCCGGGATGGATGGGCATGTCGGGGCGTCCGAGGCGGTGGCAGATGCTGCTGGCCAGCGAGGCACGGGTGGCCACGTCACCGCTGACGGTGGTGATGCCGAGCAGTTCGCAGGCGGGTTCGCGGAGCAGCCAGGCAAGACAGACCGCGTCGTCGATGTCGGAGCCGATGTCGGTGTCGAGGATGAGTTTTGTTTTCATGACCGGTGATGCGGAGGTGGAATGCAGGCGAATGGAGTTGGTGGTGAAGGGTGGCAGGAGAGACGGAATCTGCATGGTTGAGCAAACGTTTTCTCGATTTTGCCTGAGTTTCCTTCAAGGTGCGCGGTCAGCAAACTTTGCGGTCAGGAAATTCGCAGCGATTTTTCTCTCATGGCTTCTCTCATTCATTCCACCAAAACCTCACGACAGGGCGTGGTCGTTGTCGGCTCCGCCAACATGGATCTCGTCATCCCGGTCCCTTCTTTGCCGCGCACGGGCGAGACCATTCTTGGCGGAGACATGATGACCAATCCCGGAGGCAAGGGGGCCAACCAGGCGGTGGCCGCGCAACGTGCGGCGGGCATGCCGAGGGGGGGGGAGGGGGGGGAGGGGAGACGCGCAGGATTTTGCAAGTTCGTCGGGCGCGTGGGGGATGATGTATTCGGTGAAAAACTACGCGAGTCCTTGGAATCGCACGGAGTGGGGACGGACGCGTTGTTCGTCACGCCCGGAGTCGCGAGCGGCACGGCGGCAATCATGGTCAACCCCGCAGGTGACAATGCCATCGTTGTGTCTCCCGGAGCCAATGCGCGGCTTTCCCCGGATGATGTTGTCCGGGCGCGTCCCGTGATCGCCTCCGCCGCCGTGCTGGCCGTGCAATTGGAGGTGCCGGTGGAGACCGTGGCGGCTGCGCTTGCCGTTGCCCGGGAGGCGGGGGTCGTAACGATCCTTGACCCGGCTCCGGCACCGCAACCGCTGTCTCCGGCGTTGGTGGCGACGTTGCCGGAGGCGCTTTGGCAGGTGGACATTTTTTCGCCTAACCAGACGGAGGCGCGGTTGTTGACGGGAATTGAGCCGGAGTCGTTCGATGCTGCGCGTGTTGCGGGCGAACGTTTGCTCGCATTGGGGCCAAAGATCATCGTGCTAAAACTGGGGGCGCTCGGCGCGGCGATTGTCTCGCGCGAAGCGGCGACAGGGCAGGGGGGGGGGAGGGGGGCTGCGCGTGGGGTGCGGTTCGTGCATGTGCCGGCCATGAGCATCCCGGTGGTTGTGGATACGACGGCGGCCGGGGATTCGTTTACGGGTGCGCTGGCCACTGCTCTGGCGGAAGGACGGGCTTTGACGGATGCGGTCCGCTTTGCCGGCATCGCCGGTTCGCTCGCTTGCACGCGTGCGGGGGCGCAGGCGGCGATCCCAAGTCGGGACGAGATACTGGCGCATTTTTAAGTCCAAAAATCTCGTCGGACGGAAAACGTTTGTCCTAACTTGCTCGTTGAAATGCAGCCAAACGTTAATCTGACAGAGGTGGCCCGGAGGGCGGGGGTTTCGATTTCGACCGTTTCGCGGACGCTCAACGACACGGGGCGGATCAGCGAGGAGACGCGTGTGCGTATCCGCGATGTCATGCGCAAGATGGGCTACCGGCCCAATCGTGTGGCGCGCCGGTTGCGCAGCGGGGGGAGTTGTCATCTGATCGGGTTGATAATTCCGAATATCCAGAATCCGTTTTTTGCCGACTTGGCGCGTGGCGTCGAGGACAGGGCGAGGCAGGGAAATTTTGCCGTGTTGCTTTGTAACTACGACGAGGACCGGGCCAAGGAGCAGTTTTATTTGGACGTGATGCGGGCCGAGTCGGTGGACGGTATCATCATCCCGCCGTTGAGCAGCACGGACCCGGCGGTGTTGAAATTCGCCAGCGAAGGGGTGCCGGTTGTCTGTGTGGATCGCGCAATCAACAATGCCACGCTCGACAAGGTGGAGGTGGACAACCGCGCCGGTGCATGCGAGGCCGTGGCGCATCTCGTCGCACGCGGGCATGTCCGCATCGGTATGATTGCGGGGCCGGCCGGCTCTTCGACGGGAAGGGCGAGGCTTGCGGGTTATCGTGACGCGCTCAGGCAGGCCGGTCTGCCGTATGAGGCGGAGTGGGTGCGGCATGGTGACTACAAACCGGAAAGCGGTCGTGTCCACGCCGAGATTCTGCTTTCACTCGCCGAGCCTCCGACGGCATTATTCGCCGCGAACGGATTGATGGCAATCGGCATGCTGGAGGCAATCCACGCACGCGGCCTGCGTATTCCAAAGCAGATTGCCGTGGTTAACTTTGACGACCTGCCGCTCGCATCTGTTTTCAATCCGCCGCTGACGGTCGTTCGCCAGCCCGCCTACGAAGTGGGCAGCGCAGCCGCGGAGTTGCTTTTGCAGCGGATACAAACGCCAGGCCGCGCTCCGGTCAGCTTAATGTTGCGTCCAGAATTGGTCATTCGCGGCTCGTCGTGACCGGGGGGGGGGGGCTCTGTCCATTTTGTTTCACATGGTATTCCCCTCGTGCCAGACGCCAGGGATCAACATTGTGCGCGGCATAATCGGTTTATTTTGTCTCACGCAGAGCAACGGAGAACGCAGAGTCGGGAAAATACAATGTTTGCAATTTATTTATAATTAGCCACCTGTGTTTTAACCTTGATAGGTCTTCAAATGCGTCACGTGCTTTCTGGCCGGAATGATTTCCTCGATATACTGATCAAGCCCCTGATAGCCCTGCAACACGCTCGCCAAACAATCCCCAGCAAAAGTACAAGCCTTTTGCGAAAAAACCTCGAAGATTTCTCACCTCCTCCTCTTCCACGCTAAACGGATACGTTACTACTAGTAACACCATGCCAACTGCCACAATCACACTGAAAGTCTCCCTTGCGGAAAAACGGCGCATGCAGGCATACGCCCGCCGCGTCAAGAAGAGCCTCAACGCTTATGTGCTCGGCAAGGTTGCCGGGGCCGATATCAGTCACCAGGGCAAGGTCGATTACGATAAGATCACCGCCCACATTGCAGGCCGGTTCGAGGGTGAGGAAACATGGCGCTTGGTTCCCGGCCGCGAATGAGTGTTTACCTCGACACTTCCGTGATGCTCTCGCTGCATCTGCGTGATGTGAATTACGCCCCCGCGCTCGCCATCATGCAGTCCCTGCGCGGGAAAGTCCTCTGGACGCCTTGGCAGAAGGTCGAATTTGGGAATGCCGTTCGTGCGCTGATTGCGCGGGGCAAACTCACCGATGCGGATGTGAAAAACATTGAGAAAAGTATACGGGCGTCGATCACGGGCGGAGACATGATCACCCGCCCTCTGCCTGCCTATGCACTTTGGCAGGAAGCTGACAGGCTTTCTCGTGCCTACTCCTCCACGATTGGGGTTCGTACATTGGGTCTATTGCACGTTGCTGCCGCATGTGTGCTCAAAGCAACCCGCTTTCGCACATTCGATAATCGCCAGCACGCTCTGGCACGCGCGGTCGGTCTGTCGATCAACTGATGCCCTCTCCCGGCCCGCCTGCAACGGCGGGCTTTTTTGTGTCGATCCGCCGCTCAATCGTGACCGGGTGCCGGCGAGTCACGCCGACGATGTCACAGTGCCGGAATTTTCACCAGAAGGCTGCAATGTGCGGAGCAATTTTCCCCTCGTCGTTTGCAGATGCAAAATTGCGCGTGCCGTTTTCTTCGAACTCCCATGCGAATTCATTGCCGAGTTTAACCAGTTTCCCGTTAGGAAACTCTGTTTGCATATTGTTCAAGGCGATCCGGGTTTTTCAGACGTGATTTCACTCCAATCGGCATCACGCGGCGGCGAATCAAACCCCATCATGGAAATTGGTGGAGGCTTTGAGCGGGTTTTCCCAAACGCGCCGCCGCCATTCGTTTTTTTTGCGTTTTTTCTTACTCATTTGATCGGTTCTCCGGTTATTTCTTGGATTGGTGATCTTACTGTTGGTTTGGCTGAGTTTCGACAGGGGGGGGAGAGGGGGGACGGAATGCTAAAAGGCAAGGTCTGCCCCTGTCCGCCCGTTCTGTCCTTGCAGGCTGGTGAGCAGGTCACGCATCTTACACAAACCGGGCGGTCTCTGACGTGCTGATCGAACTGGTCGAACTTTTGCAAGGCCCTGATTTTCAGGGTGAATTATCACAATTAACTGCTAAGCAGCTATCTTTGAAATGGTGCTCAGGAAGGGACTCGAACGATTGTTCGCCCCTTCCTATCATCGAAGCAGGTGAGGAATTAATAAAAATCCTACAAAAGATAGCCAAGCTAAGCAGTCACACATGCGACTGCTATGCCAACCCTTAATCCTGCACAGATACAAGGAGGCAAGGCAGTTAGCCCGTCTCCCCGCCCGCGTAACTACACGCCGAAAGAGGCATCGGCGGCACTCGCAGAGGCGAATATACACCGCTCAGAACGCTGGATTTCGCGTGAATGCGCAGAGGGACGTATAGCAACCCTCCCTTTCTATCCGGGCCGTCATATCATCCCCGAGTCTGAGCTGTTGCGCCTGATGGGTTTTGCGGAGGAGGCGTCATGACGGATGCGAGCGTCCCTGCGCAGGTGGTGCTGAGCCGCAAGTTGATTTGCGCCAATATCGAAGAAGTCGAACGGCGTGAACAGGCATCCCGCGACAACTGGATACGACATAATGAAATCGAAGGCTTTGATATAGTTGAGAACGTCCGCCGTGCGATTGAGCGGGAACGTAAACTGCGTTTTATTGCGTCAAGTCGCTGCAAACGAGCGACGATCCCTGCCGGGGAAACGCCTGCGTCCATATCTGACACTGGCGCACTCTATCGAGTGTCTGATGCGGACGAAACGGAATATGCGACGGTGGAAGAGTTGCGCAGTCACGAATTGGTCAAGCAAGCGCAACTCCGCTTGGATGATCTATTGGAAGGCGAAACGGGCGTTCTGATTTCGCCCGAAGTTTACGCCAAGCGCACGATGGAGAGGGAAAAGCTGCTCAATCAGGCGTGCATCATCATCAACGGGCTTCGCCGCGCCGGGATCGAAGGAATGCGGGATGACGCATGGAAGATGTGGCGGGTGGGCATCCATTCGCGGGAATGGGAGGAATTACCCTCGTTTCGCCGTATCATGCTGAACCCCTACATGGCGGCGATGGCCCGGGCGAGCAAGCTGGCGGCGGTGGAATACTTTTTGGCGTTTCACGAACCGTGGAGGTATCGCATGTGGACCTTCACGAGTGGGGACCGATGCAAAGTAGATCAACTGAAGGAGCGTTGCCGATGGATGTTTCGCCGCATTTCCAAACTCAACGCCAAGCTAAAGAAGCGTTTTCCGGGCGTTGAAATCGTGTTTCGCGCAACGGAATTTGGAACGCTGGAAACGGAAGGGAAAAGAGGATCAGGCGGAGACATCCAACGGCGCGGACGACACATTTTCTACCACCCGCACTGCCACTGTATCGTTTACGTTTCGCGGCCCTTCATGTCGGAAGGGGTTTGGGGCCTGCTCATTGACTATATCCATTCCTTTTGGAAACGGAATGGTGAGCGCATCCATTGGGACGCGGGCAAATTGATTGGGAGCGCCCGCGAACTCGTCAAATACGTGAGCAAGCCGGGGGACATGTGTTGGCTGGCAGAACACCGCCCGAACGAATTAGGGGCACTGTATCACGCGCTGGAGGGGATGCGGCTGTTGGAACCGCTAGGCGAGTTACGCCGTCAGATTTGCGCCCGCAAAAAGGCCGGGCTGACCTTGGCTCGCCGCACAACGGACGATGGCAGCATCTGGTTGAACGTGCTGGACACCAACCGCTCTCCGATGACGCGCCGCCGTATTGATGAAACGGATACAGCGTTTGACCAGTATCGGAAGGATGTCGGAGCGTTTCGGTTTATCGACAGGCTGGCAGGCGCGGCGGGCGAAGCAGTGCAAGAAGTGGTGAAGCTCTGCATGCCGACTGCGCGAGCCTCTCGGGTGAAAGAACCCACGGTATTGGTAATGGGGAACATGGCGAAGCCTGATTTGGCGAAAGTATTTGAACATCCGCTAGTTATGCGGACGTATAAGCGGACGCGCGAGGCATGGCTGGCAGGCAAGCGGCTTGCCGACATGGAAGACGCGTTCGCAAGCAGGTGCCTTAATCAGGGTCCACACGGTCACATTTACTGTCCCGGCGAAAAGGGAGGGGGGGGGGGAGACCGGAAAAAACGGGATTTTTGGGAGCGAGGTAAGCCAACCCCACCCCCAAACGAACCCGAATGGGAAACCGTCATCGCAGAAAACCTATGAAAAACGCCGCCAAAAACGCCGAAACGATCCCCCCTGTCACCGCTGCAAAGCCTGTCGTACCTTTCCCCCGTCCTGCAATTTGGATACGCCCGGCTTTTTCGCACAACTGGAACCTCCCGACACCGCCCCCCGTGGCGAGGTTGACCATTCTGCCCGTGGACGTGGTTGCGGTAGAAAACGGCATGGCCCGCATCTACGTGATCGAACACGGGCAAATCTCCGCACACACCGTGCCCGTTGACGAACTGGCGAGTTCGATGGGCAAGGCGTATCCACGAATTAAACACAGAATTTCCGCCATGCTCGCCCGACCAGCGCTAACCGCAGTGCTAGGGACGACGGTGAGTCAGGCGGAAACACCCTCTTTTCTCACGCCGTCCATCAGCGGAGGCGAACACGTCAACGCGGAGGTATTGGCATGAGTAGCGAAAAAAACAATACGCGTCCCGCTTATACAGAGGACCAGCTTTTGGATGAGTTGGAAAAACTGCCGGTTGGTGATCTCTGCAATTTGTTCCAGCTCGCGAGAGCCAAGACGCTGTTAAACGACGTGCCCCATTGCGTGCTACAACGCTGCGCAGAACTCGGTTTTATCGACGCAGATAAAGACGTGCCAGACCGTTTTAGAGAAGGGGCAAAACTGAGCCTTTTGAAACGGGTATTCCCTCACCTGCAAACAGAGGAGTTGAAAAAATACTAGCGATGAAATCGACGCGAAAAAACAGTGCGGAAACGCAACGCGGTTTGCGGCTGTGGGAATTGCGCAAACGTCGGGCCGGTTTGGTAGCCAAAATCTACCTCACGCGTGAACGCGATGCTGACCGCCTTTTGCGCCTCACGCAGGAAGCGCAAACGCTCTCCCGCGAAATCGCTGAGCTGTCCGGCGCATTGGAGGCAACCGCATGAAGTCCCCCATTGAACCAATCCACGTGTTGAGCCTTGGGGCCGGAGTCCAATCCTCAACCGCCGCGTTAATGTTCGCCCGTGGGGAAATCGGCCCGATGCCAACGGCAGCGATTTTTTCCGATACCTGCGCAGAGCCGAGTGCGATTTACGAATGGCTGGCGTGGTTGGAAACGCAGTTGCCGTTTCCCGTTTACCGCGTGCAAAAGGCCGATGGCCTTACCCGAAACCTCGAACGCAGCATCAACGGCGGGCGTTTTGCTGGCGCTCCGTTTTTTGCTAAAACGGCAACAGGCATCGGTCCGATGCGGCGGCAATGCACGAAGGAATTTAAGATTGAGCCGATTGTGGCGAAGGTCCGCGAACTGGTCGGTTTAACGAAAGGCCAGCGGGGAGGGAAAACAATCCGGGCGGTGCAATATATCGGGATTTCCGTTGATGAAATCTATCGGATGAAGCCGAGCCGGACGCCGTGGATTGAGCATCGCTGGCCGTTGGTCGATCAACGCATGTCCCGGCATGATTGCCTGCGCTGGATGGAACAAAATGGCTATCCACAACCGCCGCGCTCTGCGTGTGTTTATTGCCCGTACAAATCAAATCACGAATGGCGATTGCTGCGCAAAACAGACCCGGCTGGCTGGGCGGAAGCGTGCAGGATCGATGCATTGATACGCACTGGCGTGCGCGGTGTGCGTGATCCGCTGTTCGTCCACCGCCAGTTGCTCCCGCTGGCGGAAGTGGACCTGCGCACTGATCTGGATCAGGGGCAGGGCGATTTGTTCGGAAACGAATGCGAGGGCCTTTGCGGCAACTGACATGAAAGACACCCCCACCATGAGCGACGAAATGGACGCGTGGAAAACACGGCAAATGGCGAGGATGGCCGCGTTGATGCCGCCGCCGCGTCCGCCGCGAGTCCCGACTGTGCCGGGCACGTCAGAGCCTTTGCCGTGCGTTTTTTCGGACGCCGAATTGGATGTAATTTGGCCGAAACTACAAAACGTCACCCCACGCATGATGTCCTTTGACGCCCGTTTTCTGCGCACGGATCGGGAAACGCTGACGACAAAAGGCAAGGCCATCGTGCACGAAATCGCCCATCGTTACCGTCGTCAGATTTTCGGAAAGGCAAGCCGGACCTGGCACATCGCGGACACCGTCGAAGCGTTTCAGAAATGGGCAAACAGGCGGATAGCGGAAAATATGTCTCCCCTTTTTATTCCATTAAAACGCGAATTTTTTGAGGCGTTTGAACGTGGAAAAAAAACGGCGGAATACCGGCTGTATGGACCGCGTTGGAATGAGCGGACATGCCGCGTCGGGCGTGCCGTTGTCCTTTCATTTGGATACACACACCGCAGATTGTGCGGTGAAATCGTGCATTTTTCGACCTCGGCAACCCCGCAACTGCTGCCCGGATGGAACGCCTGTTATGGCGACACACACCGCACCGCCGCCGTTATCGGCATCACGGTTTTGCGTAACACCTGATTCTGACAACGGAAGTTCGTATATCATCATGAAAGGGAAAACCCGCACAGAGCATCAATTCCGCCGTCGCGTTGGCCGTTGGCTGTCGTATCGGCGCAGAGGATTTCCCGCGAAGCTGGCGTGGAAACTGTCTCTCGAACCCATCCGCGTTTATTCCGCCGCGCATCCCCATTTTGAAACGCTGCCTTAACCGTTTCCCCCCTTTTTGCCTTTTCACCATGAGCACAGAAAACGAACCTATAGCTGGAGAAACAAAGGACGCAAAAGGCGTCCCTTTCGATTCGGCGCGGCATCTGCCGCGCCCCAACTCAAAAACGGGCTGCTGGATGCCCAAGAGTCCGGGCCGAGGCCGGAAACCGGACGCTGTCGTGTCCCCCGCCTCCATCCCGACACCGCCGCCCTCCTCTGCGCCGATTACGGACGCGCCGCCCTCGCCGCCGCCCTCGGCATCCGTCGAGACCGTGACACCGGATGTCACTCCCCCGCCCCCCCCTCCGCCGTCGTTTGACGACATCGAAGCAGCTGCCGACCGCGCGCCAACGCCCGATCCCGAACCGGGCGCGGATGCTGGCAACGACGCACCACCGAACAAAGGAGCGGGGGACGCCAAAAGCTCGCCGGATGATTTGGCCCGCGTTGTCCAAAAGGGCCTTTATTTGGCAACGGGAAAGGCACTGGGAAACATGAAGGCCGCAGTTCCTCCTGCTGACCAAGACAAGGCGTTACACGATATGCTGAGCGCGTTTCTCCGCTGGCGTAGCATACAGGTGGTGGGATGGCTGGCTCTTGGGGTTGGTCTGATCTCCTATTTCCTGCGCGACGAAATTTTTGACGCGATAAACGCGATGCGGAAAGGCAAACCCGAACCGCGCCCGGTGACACCCATCGCCGCCCCCGTCACGCGCCCCGTGGCGAATCAACCCACACAGCCAACAGGCGGAAGCGCCTTTGATTCGCCGCCATTCGATCCGCTTGGAGGCCATCTGTAAAACGATCCAGAACCTATGATTCCCCCCATGTCACAACCCATGCTCAAACTCACCGGCGTTTTTGTCGGTATCATCGCCGCCGCGTGCGTAGTTGCCGCCCTGATACCCGCGCTCTGCGCCATCATTGCCGCCCTCGGCATCCTGTTGCCGTCCGTCGTGATTCTGATGCTCGCATGGCCCATTATCTGGCTTTCCCGCGCCTGTTTCGGCCTGCCGTGGTCATGGGACTACGTTTGCGCCAAAATCCGCGAAATGCGCGAAAAGGCCAAACCGGAGGATGCCGGGTCGTGATCGAAAAAATCGAAGAGGGAGAGGAACCGCTGGGCGTAATCGTTGGCGGTTCCAAGTGCGGGAAAACGACGCTCGCTCGCGTGCTTGTCGTGATGATGTGGCTGCGTTACGGGCTTCGTTCCATCGTTTTTGACCCCTTTTATTTTAAACACAATTGGGGGCGGACTGCATGGGTAACGGGCGATCTGGCGCGTTTTAAAGCGGCGGTCACAGGGACACGAAATTGCGCCGTTTTCTGGGATGAATCGACTACCACGTTGCGAAAAACGGCAATGGATGACGTGGCGTTTTTCACGCAAATCCGCCACCTCCACAAAGCGTGTTTTACCATTGGGCACGATTTCACCTGCATCTCTCCAACGATGCGCGGCAACCTTTCTGAAGCGTATGTTTTCCGGCAATCGGGCAAACGCGCACTGGATTGGGTTGACCTTTTTGCGGACGAAGAAATGGCGGAAACGGCCACGCTCCAAAAACGCGAATTTATCCATAAGGTGGCGTTCGAGCCGATTGTGCGCCGCTCCCTCACACGGGCGGAATTGGCCAGCCTTCCCCGCTGATTATGCAATCCGCTGAGATTTTGTGTGACATTGCCGGCGTGACGGGCCCTGGGTTTGTCACAGTCTGGTCAGTCACGGATGCCGTTACAATCCGGAGTGTGACTGAGCTGGAGAGCGTCACAGCCGGCGAGTCACGCCGGTGAAACCGTAACGGCGCCATGTCACACCCGGACCTAGTTCTTTCCCTTTTTCCCGGAGCGGATTTGCTTGGACGCGGATTTGAGGCGGAGGGTTTTTGCGTGGTTCGCGGGCCGGACCTCGTGTGGGGAGGAGACGTGCGCACGTTCCACGCGCCGTCCGGTGCGTTTGGCGGCATCATCGGCGGGCCGCCGTGTCAGGATTTTTCCCGCGCGCGCCGAACAGCGCCAACGGGCAACGGACTGGCGATGCTGGCGGAGTTCGCCCGTATCGTTGGCGAGGCGCGGCCCGATTGGTTTTTGATGGAAAACGTCCCCGGCGTCCCGCCGTTCGATGTTTCCGGCTACACCGTCCAGAGATTCAACCTTAACGCTGCCGAATGCGGATGCCGCCAGAACCGGCTGCGCACATTCCATTTTGGTTCGTGTGACTCGACGTCGCTTGTTTGCGATCGAGCGGTCACAACTTTCCCGACATTGGAACCGACGTGCATGGCGACAGAAGCCGCTCGCCCGGATCGACGCAGATTCCCTGACTTTTGCGAGTTGCAGGGACTCCCCCGCGATTTTGACCTGCCCGGCCTGTCCCTCGCCGCGAAATATCGTGCGGTGGGCAACGGCGTACCGGTACCGATGGCTCGTGTGATCGGCCAGGCTGTGCGGAACCGCATCGCGTCACAGTCCATTCGCCTGTGTGCGTGCGGATGCGGCCGCCCGATCTCTACGCGGCAAACCAGCGCCACGCCTGCGTGTCGCAAACGACTGGAACGGGCGCGGCGCGGCGTGTGATGTGGGGAGCTCTGCTCGACTCGGCGTTTGTGGTGGGTGGTTCCCCCTCGCTGGCGAGGGGGGAAGGGGGGAGGGGAGGGGGGGAATGCGTTTGTTCGTGCGATTCCCGACGTTTAGCGACGCTTTCGTGCGTTTTCCGACGTTTAGCGACGTTTGTTTCTTTTTGCCGGTTCGCAACGGGGGAGGGGGGGGGCGGATACAAGGGTTTTAACACGAACCCGTGTAACAACACCAAACGAACATGATCAAAAACATTATCATCATCACTGTCTCTGTCATCGCCGGAGGCATCGGGGCGCTCTTTTTCGCGGCCCGCACAGTCAAAGGAACCAAACTCCTGACCAAATTCGCCAAGTAAGCCTAACGGCCCGGCACAACCGCAACTGTATCAATAAACCCGTTACAAGTCATCATGCCACTCACCATTGAACCCATCTCCGTCGAGAGCGTTTCGCCCGGCGGCAACGCCACGCACAGTCTGCGTTGTGACCGCCGTTATCACCAAATGCGTTATCGCACGTTTGTGAACGGTGTCGCCACGCCCGTCGAAAACGTGATCAACAAGATCATCGTCACCGTAAACCGCCAAGAGCGTCGCAACCTTTCTGTGCCGCGCATCCGAATGATCAACGCGGTCAACTTATTTTCTGACCCCATCGACACTGTGACCATGCACTTTGCCGAGCCTTGGCAGGAAGGCTATGAAGCGGCCACCCGCACGGCATGGGATCTCGCCGGAGCACAATCTGCGGAGGTGACGCTTGATCTCAAAGGACAGGCCGCCGGGGCTGTCGTCGCCATCGAAGCACTCATGGTCTATGACATGGGTATTCATCTGTTCGATACAGATGGTAAGATCACTGGCACCGCTGGCACTCCCGTGTTTTTCAACATTCGCCATGCCACGCAATCCCACGCGTTGGTTGACGGTGAGTTCACGATTTCGGACAAGACCGTTCGACAGAACATTTGTCGCCAATTTTTCTTCGCGCTCAACGACGACGGCGAACATCTGAAAAAGGTGATCGTCCGCGCAGACGACAACCTCAAGTTCAGCGCCAATCGCCAAGAGACGAAGGACATCATGGCAGACTATGGCATGAATTTGCTCGACGACATCCCCTTCGTCATTCCCTACGACCTGAACGGACGGACGGAATGCCTCTACGCTGGGAAATCCATGACAATGGAAATTCACAGCCCTGTTGCGCAGACCATCGATCTGCTCAACGAGACGCTTCACTTCTCTTGGAACTAACCGGCCCCATTTGCCCAGAGGCATAACCCGCAGTGACCCCCCGCCCGCGTCGTAGCCCATGACGCGGGCGGGAAACTGCACAACTAGGAGAACCCGTCATGGGAGATTTTTTCAAAGACGTATTCAGCGGCATTAAAGAAGTGGCCACGGCGGTGACACCGCTGGCGCAAACCTACTTGCAAACCGACGCAGCCAAAGACGCAGCGAAAGCCACCCAACAGCAACAGGCCGCCACCCAACAACAGACCGCGCAACAACGCCAGACCTCGACTGCCTTGGACATGAACAAGGTTCTGTTGGTTGTCGGAGGTCTTGTCACATTCGTGATGCTCGGCCTCGGAGCAGTCTTGATTGCCCGTCGCAAATAACACGCGGCGAACACGCACAAGTAAGGGAACCACCACATGAGCATGTTCGACATCGCCGGTAGTAATTCGTTATCCAGTCCCAACACGATGGGAGCATCGGTTGGGGCCGGAACGATTATTTTCGGCAACAAAAACACCGGGAGCGGTTCCCAATCGGGAGCCATTACTGCCACTCCCAACGTTTCGACGGATGGCCGCATGGGGGTGGATGCCACTGCTACTTCTGCCACCTCAAAACAAGGCTCTGCGCAAGCGGTCACAAGCAGCGAAAACGCCTTTGCGGGCCTGTTTTCAGGTCCATCACAGACGGCATCGCTCCCTAGCTGGATGCCTTGGGTGGCAGTTGGAGGCATGGCGATTATTTCCATGTTTATTCTAATCTTCGCCATCGTGAGCAACGGCGGCGGAAAACGGAGAGGGCGCAAATAATGGCACTATTCGGAAGCAACAAAGCCGACAACTCGACTAACGCGAACGATCATAGCCTTACGCAGGCAACCGACTCAATCGGCACCTCTGTCAAAGGCGGTCAAGGGGCGACTGCGCAGGATGACGCCGTATCACAGGCAGGGGGACATCATAATACCGTGGATCAGTCGGTTAGTCTGGCTGACAACACCGGGAGCGTCGGGGCGTTCAAGGGCAACAATAACAGTATTGCAATAACCACTACATCAACCGATCACGGCGCGGTGGGGGCTGCATTCGATTTCGGCAACAACGCATTGGAGTCGAATACGATTATTGCGGGGACATCGTTGCAATTGGCGGATCGAGTGGCACAGACCGCACTTGCTCAACAAAAAGCCTCGGACGAAGCCGCCACATTGACCACGAGGCAAGCCATCGCCGCGAATGAGAGCGTATCCAGTGACGCGATTTCCGGCATGAAAGACATGGCCTCGGATGCCTTTGATTTTGGAAATGCCGCCCTACTCAACAACAGACTCGCCAGCCAATCGGCATTGGCGTTTGGCTCGGATGCGCTGGACGCAGTTCTTGACGCAAACGACACCGCCAACGCGCGCGCCTTCCAATTTGCCGGTGGCATCGCATACGACGCGATGGACAAGGTGGAAAACGCCACCCAGTCCGCGCAAAGCTACATGTCAGACGCGCTCGACAATTACCACGTTGCCACGCTGCAAAGCATGAACAACGCGAGACAGCAGTCTGAGAATGCGAATGCCCTGATCGATAGCACGCTTGGCAAGTTTGCGCAAAACCAGACCCCCGCCCTCGCCGAAAACAAGACACTGTTGATCGGTGGAATCGCGCTGTTGGGAGCCGTTATTTTGGGAAGTCTGGCGAGCGTTGCGATGGCAACGCGCCGGGCGGCGGCGGCCTCCTCAAGACCCGAACCGCGCAACGTTACTCCCCCCGAACATCGTCCAGCACCTACTGTCAGGCGTAAGAAATCCAAAAAATGAATACGAGTGCCAGCACTATCGTCACAGTAAACATCCCCCAAAATAACCTTGGTTTTCTCAACCGGGGCGGGCGGTATCTGCAAATCGTCAAGGCGGTAGGACCGATCCTAGTCAAAATTGATTCTACCGATGAAAAAGAACTTCTGTCGAAACAGGGGATACACTTCCCGGACGGATTTGATCGGGCGACATTCCGCACACCGGACGGACATGCCGCGCAGATTCGCGTTTGGGTCGGGGACGATGAATTTATTGACCGCCGCGTTGACCAGAAAGAAGCGCGAAGTGTGCCGGTGAACGTCTGCCCGGCAGGGAACATTCCACCTGATGGAAAAATCGACCTGACCGGCGAGGCCACGGGCAACCGGGATCAACGCAAAAGCATCATTATTTCCAACATGGACCCCGCCATTGCCTTGGAACTCCAAGACGCGGACGGCGTGTCATGGGGCATCGTGCGTGCAGGCGAGACAATCAGCCATGTCACCAGCGAATTTATTCGTATCAAGAATCCCGCTACCGCCGCCGTTCAAGTGCGCATCGCTGAATTCTGGTATCTGCTCTAACCGCCCTCGTCGCCATGCCCGATCTTATTTACGAAACCATTCTCGACCTCCCGGAAAAAGAAGCTGCCGCACCCGGCGACTACGTCGAAATGAACGGACCGGATGGCCCGTGTCGCATCGCTGCGCAAGCCCTCGGCGGCGGATTCGCCCCTGTGCTGGTATCCACACCCATTTCCGCTGGTGCATCCGCCGTGATTGTCGAATTCCCCTCCCCTTTTGCCGCGCCTCCATCGCGTATCTTTTGTTCCATTACCAAGCCCGAAAACGGCGATAACCTTTGGGCAAACCCAGTTGCCGAGTCGATCACGATGTACGGCTTCACCGTCGAACTCTCCGGCCCGCCATCCATCTCCGGGCACATCCTCGTTTGCCTCATTTTGCCATGACACGCATTCTCTTCATTTTCCTTTTTGTGGCAGGCGCGGCGTATGCCGCCACACCGATCAAAGACGCGAAACTGACCGGGCAGACTGAAATCTCTGGCACGCTGACCGTGCCAGAGGGAACAACGGTCAACGGCTTGGCGCGTGCGCCCAAGTTCGCCATTTTCACTCTTCCGCTCGGAGCCAATTTTACCGATTTCGAACTCAAGGCCACGGTTTCGAATTTCGGCGGGCACTCGCCGTTTACGGATTTGTATCTGTATTATCATTCGCCAGACCCCGCGCGCGTGGCAGTGTCAGGCCAGACCGGGCCGAAACCCACCGTGTTTTTCACGGATTCGGGCTGGACCGACCGCCGCCGCTGGCGCAGACAGTCCACCACTGAAAGCATCTACGCGATGCGCAGTTCTACCGGCGCGACCATTGCCGCTGCCATCGTGGTTGTCCCCGTTGATGTAACGATCCGGCCAGACAACCCGAACCTCGTTTGGAGTTATCAGAGGATCAGCGGCGGTTCCTACGAAAACATTTGGACACCAATCGTGCCGACTTGGTCACTCGTGAAACCCACCCCCTGACAATTTCCGGCCAGAATCAGGCCGGTATCCTAACCACCACTACACATCATGAAAAAGATCATGCTCCACATCATCCCGGCTCTCGCCCTTGGCGCGAGCCTCGCATTCGCGGCGGCCCCGGCCCCCGCTCTCACGCCTGCGCAACAGGCCATCGAACTGCAAAAGCAGGGCGAAGCCATCTACAAGGCGACGCAAGGCAAAGGCTATGGCGAATGGCGACTCACCAACGATGCCGCTGTCTTTGCCCTCGCCCTGCCCAACATCGCCGAGGTTGCGGAAGCCGCTCCGGGCGTTGCGTCGATTATCGTGCGCAACTACGCTGGCAGGCTTGCGCCGAATTCAAAGCATCCCATCACGCCGCTCCCCGGCGTGCCGGACGTGAAGGAACTCGCCCGCGAGTATTCGCCCACGACATTCATCAGGTCGTTTGCGACGGCGGACGAACTCGCCGCAATCCCTGTGACGCCGAATAACCAGTCGCATTTTGCCGTCGCCGCCAAACGACTTGGCGCGCCGGAAATCGCCACCAACGCCCGCAAAGCCGTCCTCGGAAAAGGCGTGATGGAACGCGGATATCAACGATGGTTTTCCAACTACGTCGCGAGCCTCCCCGTTGACCGCGCCATCGCGCTTGTGAAAGCCGAATCCCGCGCCGCCAACTCCCTGCCCAAGACCGCCGCTCGTGACGCATGGCTTGAGGAACTGATGACGATCCTGTCCGTCTCGGAACGGGTGAAATAAAAATCGTAGTAAGAAACCAACTACACACGAAACACACGCCATGCGAACGCTCCTCATTGCATCCTTGCTCATGCTCCCCGGCCTGCTTGCGCTGGCCGATCTGCCGCCGCAACCGACGATGTTGGAGCGCCTCGCCCGCGTTGAGCGGCTGCGCACGCCCCCGGCTGCGCAACCCGCCGTGGACGCCCGCCCCGCCTGCACACAGGCGGAAGCGCCCCCGCCCGCCGTGGAGACGGCCCCCGCCCTTGTCGATGCCGCCCCTCCCCCCCCTGCCGTGGTTCCGCCCGTGTTGCCAGAAGCGCCGGTCAACCCGCTTTTCCGGCGCAGTGACCGAATCTCCGACCTCATGGCGAAGGCCGGGCTTGCCCGCCCCGCCATCACGCCCCCCCACGGCACGCCGCTTGGCATCATGGCCCGCCAGATCGACTCGTTTGAGCGCCGTCGCGGTCCCGACCGCGCCGCCCTCGACCGCCTCAATTATTTTCGCGCCCTCGCCGCCGAACAAAAATGACTGCCGCACTCGTCAAATTTCCACGATCCCTCAAGACCAAGACCATCCTCGGTCAAGACCGTGCGCTGCTACTCGCCGCGCCCTTTGCGTTCATCTCGGACACGCACGGGCGCATTGACCTGCCCACCGGATTTTTCACCGACCTTGCCAGCATCCCGCGCCTCTTTTGGCGCGTGTTTCCGCCCGCTGGTAAATACACCGCCGCCGCAATCATCCATGATTTTCTCTACGCCAACCAATCAACGGAAGAGAACAAATCCGACAACATCCTCCTCACGCGTGCGGAAGCTGACGCCATCTTCCTCGAAGCGATGGAAGCCCTCGGAGTGAACTGGCTGACCCGGAGCACCATTTACCGCGCAGTGCGCATGGGAGGGGGGGGGGCATGGCGCGACAATTACAGCAAACGCACCGGACTGCCCTATCCATCAAAACCCTCCGCCCGTCTCCCCGATTTTTACCGTCAACGTCACGTTAAACGATAACCAAAATGAAAACAGTATTCACCATCGCACTACTCGCCGCGCTCGCCGTCCTTTCCGGCTGCGCGGCCTTTCAAAAAACCAACGCCGGGGACGCCGCAACGCGCCTCCAGTTTTCCACGGCTGACGGGCGACACGTTGAGCTTGTCCTTCCGAAAAACATGGCTGCTGAAAAGCTGGAACTTGTCGCTGGAGATTACATTTTGCGCGCCGACTCCCTCAAAACCGACGCATCAACCGTGATGGACAGCGCAGGGGCCGCAAATGCCGCGCAAGCGCAGTCCCTCGCTGAGATGACGAAAGTTGTCGGTGGTCTTGTTCCCCTCGCCGTCAAAGCCGCTGCCGAAAGCGCCATTTCGATGCCGTAACCGCATGGTCTTTTCGCAGACACAGATTCAGCGCATCCCGACTCCCCTCCTATGGGTGGGGGGCAAACGTTACACGCCGTATCTGCGCCCCCTCGCCACGCAACGCGCCGGGCTCACTGGCGTGCTGTACGTCCCCGTCACGCGGATTGACGCCGCCGAGGCTGCCACGCAACACGCGGGCCTGTTGCCTGTGGTTCGTGCCACGCAAGCGGGCCGCATCCGCATCACACAGGCCGGACGCATCCGTGCCACGCATTACGGCGCTTACCTCCGCCCTCCCTCCCTTGCCGCTGCCGAGACTGCCACGCAACACGCGGGCCTGTTGCCCGTGGTTCGCGCCACACAAGCGGGCCGCATTCGCATCACGCAGACCGGACGCATCCGCGCGACGCATTACGGTTCTTACCAGCCCTCCCCCTCCATCGCCGCGCACGAGAACGCCACGCAACGCGTAGCCTTCACCGCATTTGTTTACGAGGGGGGAACCGAAACCGCCGCCATCGAATCCGCCGCGCAACGCGCCTCATTCACGGGCGCGACAAGCCAGCCAGCCGGGCATTATGTATCCAGTCACACGCTACAACAACGCGCCGCCTTCACCGCATTTTTCTACCAAACCGAAACCCAAGCCCAAGCCGTCCCCTCACCCGATGAAAACAATTGAAACAAAACTCGGAGCCTCCATCCGCTATCGGATCGAAGTAATCAACCCGGACGGCATGCTTGCCGACTCCCGCCCGTGGAAAAAAAACCTCATTCTGGACTGGGGACTAAATGCCATCGCTAATTACCGATGGAACGAAGTCACACGCTATGCCGTTGCCGGAACCGGTGCGAAACCCACCCGACGCGACAGCGCCGCTGTCACCTTCACCCAAACGGCTAAGACAGTTACCGCCTCCGCTGGCTTTTTCGAAGCTGAGGACGCCGGGCGTCTCCTGAAATTAAATACAGGGGAGGAACTGCGCATCGAAGCCGTCCCCGATGCCGTTACTGCCACCGTCAAAACCTCCCGCGAATCCGCCGAGCCGACTCCCGGCACCATCTGGTATGTCAACCAAACCGGCCATGAAACCGAAGTCATGCGCACGGACACCTATGGGAATGCCGCTGACGACAACACCGTGGTCCTCATCAACGGCAGCGTCGTCATGAAACGCACCTACATCTTTGCCCCCGTCACCCAGCAACGCACCATCCGGGAAATCGGCTGGGCCTTGTACTCTGATTCCGCCCTGTTTGGCCGCGATGTTCTTGCCGGGGCCGGGGTCACGCTCGTAACCGGCCAGCAACTCAAGGTTGTGCTGGAACTCGACATCGCCGTTTCACCGCTCGCCCCCGAGCCTGCCGGGCCGTTCTGGCAGGCGGGAATCAGCGGACAGGCGCAGTTTGAAAACCTCAACTGGGGCCATCGCTTCCACCCAAGCGGCACATACAATTATTACATTCCGGTGTTTTTGAGCGATTCTCTGGACGCCTTCAAACAGCCCGGTCTTGAAGCGCAGGCCGGGGCTCTGACCGGCACGACCAAAACCGTTGAGCCCGTCCGCGCCGCCTACGTGTCGGGGAGTTTCCAATACACTTACCGCGCAAGTTTCCAACTCAATGACGGCAACCTGCCCGCCGTCCGCTGCTTTGGGTTTGGCTGGTGGGATTACCAGACCTTTTACCCCATTTTCCGTATCATCTTTGACCAGCCCCAAACCAAGGACAGTGACCACACGCTGACACTCGACTTTGAAATTTCTTGGGGACGCGTATTGATTAATTAACTACGAATAAAGGAGACCAAAACGATGACATTGTGGACAAAGATAGTCGGCTGGGCCACAGGGACCACAGACGCGCTCCAAGCGCAGGAAAATAACGCAGCGCGAATGGCGGGAATCGTGGAGCGGCAACAAGAGGACGGCCTGATCACCGAGACAGAGGCCGCCGCCAACATAGATGCCATTTTCGGCAACGTTGTGACTGGAACCAAGCTGACGTCCACGATGGCGGAACGCGTCCCCTCCGCAATTGCTGAGTCCGTTGAGGAACTCCCCGTCCGCATCAACACCGCAATCGACACCCTTGGGAAGGGCATTCTCGGCAGCATCCCCGTCTGGCTTCGCTGGGTGATCGGCGGAGCCATCGTCGCTTACGTGTTCGTGCTGATTCGCCCTTACCTCCCGACACCGGCACCAACACCGAAAAAGAAAGCCAAGTAACCATGCTCGCGCTCCTCCGCATCAAACTTGCCGACTACATCGCCGCTGCCGTGCCCGTGCTGGCAAGCATCACGCTCGACCACCTCAACGGCGTCATTGCCGCCATCGGTGGGCTGCTAGGCATCGCCTATCTCCTGTGGAAATGGAGACGCGAGGCCATGCCCCCCCCCTCCCCCCCTCTCCCAATTTCTCGCCATGAAAAAACGCACCAAAGCCAAGGGAACGAAACGCCGCATCCCCCTCGCTAAACCGGCCACGCGCAAACGCGCCGCCGCCATTGTTGGACGCGCGGGCGGCTACGCCACCGCGAAGAAACGCGCCCGTCGCAAGCGCGGCAACGTTTACACCCTCGCAGGCCGCAAAGTCTCCCGCCACAAAAGAGGGAAGTAACATGCGTTACCTTAACTCCTATGTTGCCGCTTGGGCTGGGGCATTTCTCGCGGCAATCGCCCTCCCTGCCATCGTCATGCGGAAAATCAGCGGCGGCGCAATGTCATGGCTGGCTGCAATTATCGCCGCAATCGCTGTGGTTGGCGTGCCGACTGTGTTGCGCGGGCAGGCGATTAAATACGACGGGCTCGGCCAGCCAGTGAATCCGACGCTGAACAGGCTGTTCGGAAATTGGAAAAAAGCCTATGGTATCATAGGCGGCACGCTGTTTGCCATCGGTGCGCTCTGGGCATGGTCCAGACGCAAAAAATGAAGCCTGCTCACCTATTCGCCGTCCTCGCCGGATTCGCCGTCGTCGCAGTCGCAGGCTGGACAGCACGGCGAAACCTCTCACAGTCTGCGAATATGAGCACTGCAACCATACCAAAACCAGCCAAGCGGCGAATCAAAGCAGTCCCCGGCAATCCTTTTGCCGGTCTGGAGCATCTGGCAGGCAGCGTTTCTCTCCCCACACCCGGCACCTCACGTGAGAAAATCCGTAATCGTCTCAAAGCCAAACATCATCGTTGATGCCGGGCCGCTAGTAGCGATGCTCGATGCCAGCGAGGAAGCCAATGCTTGGGCAACCCAAGCCCTGTTTGGTGTCAATGCGCATTTTTATATCGCTTATCCCGCGATTGTCGAAGCCTGCCATCTGATCGACAATCATCCGCCTGCACTGGCAAAGTTGCGCCGGTTCACATCCCGCATGGAGGTTATCCCCCCCGAACCCGATCACGTGTTTGCGCTGATGGAAAAATGGGCTCCGCGTATGGATTTTGCCGATGCGTGCGCAGTGATGCTCGTAAACCGCTACGCAAACGCCCATGTCCTGACTACCGATCACGACGATTTTTCCGCCTATCGAGTTCCCTTCGCATCCCCGAAAGGCGATTTTTACTAAGGCGTTTTCCGCCCTGTATCCCGGCCCGCCTGACATGGCGGGCTTTTTTGTGTGACTGCTCGATCACAGTGGAATGCCGGCGAGTCACAGGCCGGCGGGTGTGACTGACCAGGGCGTGACAAGGCTAGGCCCCGTCACGCCGGCGAAGTCACGGTTGGGCGGTTTTGCTTCCCCATGACCGGTTGTGCCCATAGAAATTCCAATCAATGCCGATAAACCCCATTGCGTCTATTCGCTTCCAGATGGCGGCGCGTTCATCGGGAGGATAAGGCTCACGATCAATGTAATCCTTGCTGGCGATTAACGAGACCCGGCCAGCGCGGATTTCATCAAGGGCAGTTGCCGCTTCCGCCTCCCCCTTGAAGTAAAGGGACCCCGTTATCTCTCGGTTTTGGGAGGAAACGGAAATGGCATTGCCGACAATCGATAATGCAATGTCATCAAGGCTTAATGGCGTGCCGTCGAAAACGATAAGAGGACTTTCTTTTTTCTTACTCATTTGATGGGTTCTCTGGTTATTTCTTGGATTGGTGATCTTACTGTTGGTTTGGTTGAGTTTCGACAAGGGGGACGGAATGTCAAAAGGCAAGGCCTGACCCGAATGGCGCTTAGTTAAGCCACCTCCTCGTTGAAAACCAGTGACTTCCCCAACGCATGAAAACCGTGAAAACCATCCAACCTTTTGAGAGGGAAAATTCCACTGGAAGCCATGCCGACATTAAGATCGATTCATGCATTGGAAATTGCCTCTCAAAACAACGGGGAACGCCCTTAACTAAGTGCCATTCAGGCCTGACCCTGTCCGGCTGTTTTATCACGGCGTCCGTCTATATCTTGGGCATTGGTATTTATGGCACTGCTTTTGTCCGCGTGGTTCGGTGGCTCTGGTTGGATTGATGGTTTTGTCATCCGTTGGTCCTCCGATTACTTTTTTCGAAGGCGGTCACACGCTTTTCCAGCGCTGTACCCCTGTCGTTTAGACCGGATAACTTTATTTGATTCAGAAGCTCTTTACGTGTTTTTTCACACCATGATATCAGCTTTTTTTTCTGTGCTGGAGATAGTGAGGGGGCTGCAAAATCGCGGGTCCGCGTAACAATGATTACGTCATCGAAATAGGAGATCGGACGGTTTTCAGTGAGCCTACGGAATTCAGCCATGGTTATCCCCTCGTCTTTTATGCGCTGGGCGATGGCTTGGTATTCTTGTGTCAAAAGGTTCTTTGCTTCGGGGAGCCTGTTAGGGTTGCTCATGGCGTTTTTTCGTCGGAGTCAGTTTTGTCGGTGGGTTTGGTTTTCTTGTTCGCTGGATAAAAACCCCCGATGGCGACCATCGCGGAATCAGCAGGCGAGATAGGTTTCGCCCCCTCTGCATCCCATTTTTCGAGGATGAGCGCGGCGAATTTGCTCTTGCTCATGTTCAGCGCGCTGGCGCGTGCGGAGATTTTGGCGATCAACACCTTGCGGCATTGGACGCTTAAGACATCGGAGTGTGAGGATTTGCCCATAACCCCACCAAAATAATCAATCATATGGCAGAATCGGCAGAAATGGCTTGCACGGCATAAAGATTATAGACTCCATGCCTCAGTTCCTTGGAAACAGCACGGAAGCTTTGAACAGGTGAAGCAGCCCCCTCGACGGAGGGGAGAAGAACGGAGTTCGAGTCTCACGCCGTGTGTTTCAGAGGAAAAAAACACGTTTTTTATGGGCCAAAAAATCAAATCATCCCCCCGCACAGGAACACGCGCCAAAGCGCGTCCGACCACCTCCCGGCGCATCACAGAGCGAATCGTGTGCGTGGTAATCGGAAAAACTCCTAAGCTGACGGAGGCACAATGGGCCAAAGCCCGCCGCCGGTTCCTCCGATCTGAGGCAGAGCGGATTGCCGCACAATTAGCCCCTGCCCCCCATCGATTTTGGACAATCACCGTGGCACAGACGAGGGTGCCTAGCTTCAAGGCATATCAATCGATAATTAAACGGCTGCATGATTTGTTCAGAGGTATCGGCCATATCGACATCCAATTTTCCCCGGTGGCCCCGTCGCCAAGCGACGGGCAAACGGCCCAACCAGCCACCGGGGCCTGATTTTTTCATCTGTAACCAATTTTCCACTACAATGAACATGGGCCAAATAATCGAAGAAGTTCTCCACAGCATGATTCCCATCACACTGGTGGGGATTACGTCACTGCTAATGATCATCGTGTTAGCACCACTGTTCTGGTGTGGGAAAAAATTGCGGGACAAGGTTTTTGAAAGATGGCCTAACATAATGGAAAATAACTACATAGGAACTGCCATAATCCTGAGCGCCGGAGTAGCGGTATTTATGGTGGTACTCATATTGGCGGTCCCGCTGACGTGTCTATGGGCGCTCGTTTTATCGCACTGACGTATTTGATTTTACATTACAAACCATGCTTCCCGCGCTAATTAAGACCTCAACCCCAACCCAACTTTCCTCGGTGGCCCCGTCGCCAAGCGACGGGAAAACGGCCCAACCAGCCACCGGGGCCTGATTTTCCCGCCCCGTCCGCTGTCTCGCTCCTTGGTTGGAACGAGCGCGGACGGAGGCGGATCAACAAAAACCAAGATCAACCAACCAAGATCATGAGCACACAAACCGAACTCCCCCCCGTTGATGAAACCGCCAACCTTAAGCCGGTCGGCTTTACCAGTGGTCCCTTCACTCTGTTTGCGACGATCAAGAAATCGTCCAAATACTACCGCCAAGGCTTGGGCGATGACAACAAACCCTATGCCTTTAAAATCCGCCAGATCGACGATTTTGGGGATTACCGTTTTCACGGAAATTCCAACCAATATCGGGCGGAAGATTTGATATTCTGGATCAAAAAGAGTGACGGCAAATTCACCCGGATCAGCTGACATGCTAAGCTACGTTTTTCAACGCGTCCAAAAGGGGAAAAAATCCGTGTTGTGGTCGGGGCGTTATCGCATCGAAAAGGGGCAACCTTACAAAGAGGTTGCCCTTGGTTTGACGGACAAGGCCGCCGCCCGCGCCAAACTCCAGCAGATTGTGATTGAGGCGCAACGCGAGGCGGTGGGGTTGCTTCCCCCGCGTCGCTTGCGCGATGCCGCCGCCGCCCCTCTCGGCAAGTTGCTGGGCGAATTTCATGCCGATTTGCTGGGGCAAAAACGCACGGTCCCTTATGCCCGTGTAGTGTGTTATAGGATACGCGAGATTGTCACTGTCACCAAGTGGTGTCATTTGTCCGACATCACACCGGAGAGCTTCATGGCGTGGCGTGCGCAGACGGACATGGCGGCGAAAACGCTGAAAGAGTATCAGGCCGCCGTGAACGCGTTTTTGAATTGGCTTGTAAGGTCCGACCGTATCGAGCGCAACCCGCTCGCCAAGGTTCGTCGTCCTGACACACGCGGCAAAGCCGTTCGTCCATCGCGTTCGTTTACTTTGGACGAACTTGCGGCACTTTTTGCCGCCGCCAAATCGACTTCACACCGCATTGCGTTCATGCTGTTGGCTTACACAGGCCAGCGGGTGAAGGAGATTCGCTTGCTGGTATGGGGTGACTTCACGTTTGGAGCAAAACCGTTTGTCCTGATACGCGAGACCTCCACCAAGGACCGCAAAAAACGTCCGATCCCGTTGCATCCGCGCCTAGTCGCCGAAATCGAAGCATTCCGGCCTGCCGACGCCCGGCCCGATCAACGCGTTTTCCCGGCAGACGAGAATTTTCCCAAATGGGAGGATTCCGTTGCAGCGTTCAAGGCCGCTGGAATCAAAAAGACCGACGATCTAGGGCGCACCCTGCACTTGCACGCCTTGCGCAAGACGTTTCAGACGCTAGGCGTGAAGGCGGGCGTCAACCAGCGAGCCGCACAGGAATTGCTAGGCCATACCGATCCCCGTTTGACGGCTGGTGTTTATACCGACGTTGCCGCCCTCGAATTGCATGGCGAAGTGGCAAAGCTGCCTTGGCCGGGGGAAAACGAAAAAACACAGCCAAGCGGAGTAGTCACACAAGCCCACACAAACAGGGCAGTCTCTGACGTGCTCTTTGAGTTGATAACTCTTTTACAAGGCCCTGATATTCAGGGGGAATTGTCACAATTAACTGCTAAGCAGCTATCTCTGAAATGGTGCTCAGGAAGGGACTCGAACCCTTACGCCTTTCGGCACACGCCCCTCAAACGTGTGTGTCTACCAATTCCACCACCTGAGCAAAATTTGTTAAAGAGGAACGCGGAATAAGAGGATTCCACTTCCGACTGTAAAGACACTTTTGCGTTTTTTTTCACTTTCCTTCCGTTCCTCGGAGAACGTCCGCAAAACGCATCAACGGCGACGGTGTTTGCCGGGCGGATGTCCAAATCGGGCGCGGAAGGTGTGGCTGAATTGACCCAGGCTGGAATAGCCCACCGCCATCGCCGCTTCCGTAACATTACAATCACCGGCCTCCAGAAGTCGTGCGGCATGTTCAATGCGGATGCGACGCAGATAGCTGGTGAGAGGTTCGCCCAACTGAGTCGTGAAAAGATGACTGAGATGTGTGGGGCTTATTCCAACAAGACGCGCAATACCTGTCAGGGTCAGGGGCTGGGCAAAGGAGTTTTGTATGAACGCCATGGCGCGTTCCACTGCGGGATGCAGTCGAAGAGGGGCCGGGGCTGCCGGGTCTTTAGCGGGTGCAGTGGAGGATGTTCCGGGGTGGTGGATGAGCACGAGGAACTCCAGCAGCTTGGCTCCATACCAAAGCGTTTGCATCGGCCCTTTGGGTGCGGTGCGAAGCGAGAGTATCAATGATTGCTGATCGGATGTGAGGGGGAGGGGGCCCGACGTGGGCCAGTTGTCGGAAGTAGAATGGGGTGTGCCGGCGGGCGGGGATGCGGGAGATGGCGTGGTGTGGCCAAGGAGCGTTCGGATGGTGTGCATCGCATCCATGCGGAAACGCCAAAGGAAAAAATGCGCGGGTTGCGAACCGGTCCGGGTTATCTGCAGGTCGGGTTCGGCCACGAAGGCAACAAACTGATGACGTGAGAGCACGCATTCGTCAGCGCCAGCGTCGATGGTGGCAGTGACGTCCGAGTCAGCAGTGAGACCACGCGACGCGGACAGAATGGGTTGCGATTGAGGGAGGACTTGGGACGCGCGCGCGCGGCTCCATCGACTGGCACCCTCGATCTGGATGGCGATGAGATAGGTGGGAACTGCTGGCGTGATCGTATCGCCCCCCACGGGCGCCGCAGTCTCCACGTTATGCATGGCGAGTGTGGCGGGCATGGAGGCATCGTTGCTGAGACGACATTCCTCCAGTTGGTGGGCGCCGTCACCGGCGCGAGCGAGAATGTGGCGTTGATTTTCGGAGGCAGGCACTAGATCGGTGACAAAGAGATGCACGCCGATCGCAGACGGGGTGGGGCGGAGTCCGTGATCGGCACAGAATGCTCCGGGTTGAGGAGGACCGGATGGAACCGGTTCGAAGTCATCAAAATACTTGATGAACGATGAGGACAAACAGGATACCCCAACCAAGGGCGAGGGTAAGCCCGAAGACGAAGCGGAAGGTGTCGCCTGTTGTCCACATGATGAAATGGAGACCGTGATTGAGATTAAGGCCGTGACGTGGTGCGTGACGGATCGGTGGAATCAGCGTTCGCGCGCACGGTTTAAACCCGATGAGTGCAGCGGTGGGCGGTCAGGCCGAAGCGGTTGCCTGACGGGCTTCCACGAGGGCGGCAAAGACGCGCGACTCCCATTCGGTGTAGGCTTCCTCGAAATCGAGGTCTGCTTCGGCGCGCTCCAAGAATGGGCGGGAACCGAGCGCGACGAGACGTTCGTCCAGATTGCGGGCAAAGGCGTTGAAGTATTGGTAATCGCGATCGCCGAGGCCAAAAACGGCATGGCGCAGGGCCGAGAGATCGACCGTGGCGGAGGTGAGGTCACCATAAAAACTTTCGGCGTCGGAGGGCGGTTCGCCATCGCCCCAGGTGCTGACAACGAAGATGGCAAACGGGGCATTGGCGGCGAGATCGTCAGGCTTGGCGTCGGCAAGGTTGACCAGGTTGACGGTCCAGCCATCCGCAATGGCCTTGTCCTGGGCGCGGCGGGCCAGCATCTCGGCGTTGCCGGTCATGGTCGCGTAATAGATGGTAAGGTTGTTACTCATATGTTTTTTGATGTATCGTTTGTGGTGGGAAATTGGATACGTCGTGCCGGCTGGTGACGGTGCGGCGCTCGTGGCGGGTTGTGGTGTTGTGGAGAGAAGGGAACGGTCAGCATGAGGATTTGAAGGCGGCTTGGAGGAGATTGCGCCAGCCGCCGGCATCGAGGGCGGCGGATGCGGGGCCGATGGAAAGGAGCGAGCCGCCATCAACACCGATCAAATGTAGTTCGCCTTCGGATACGGAGAAGTCGGCCGCGAGTCCGGCAATGACGGGAAGGATCACCTGGATGACCGCGCCTTCGCCGGAGAGGACGAGCAGACGGTTGTCGAGATCAAGTTTGCGCGGACTAAATTCGCAGCATTGACGCGCTCCGGGAGTGTCGAGCGCGCAGTTGAGACGGAGCCCCTGGTCGATGATCGAGCGGAGCATCGTGGCGAGTGTGTCGATGTCGCCGTCGATGGGGCGGGCCGTGCGGGGCGGGGAAATCTGTTGCAGGTTGCGCAAGGCAGCGCAGGGGGTCAGGGGCAGGGGGGGGGGGGAGGGGCACTTTATCCGCGCGCCACTCTTCCAGCAGATGCATCCAGCGTGTGGCGGAGGCTCCGGCAGGGGCGCAGATTTGCAAAAATTCCGTTCCAGACTGGTCGTGGATCGACACTCCTCCCGGCGAGCCACAGCAGGGGCAGTTGCGAGCCCGGCCGAAAACGCGGGTCCAGTGGGCGGTGTGCAGATGTAGCCGGTTGTTGTCGGCGCTGGCATTGAGACATGGGGCATCCCAAATAAAGTCGGGCAGCGTGCTGCGGGAGATAAAGCGTGCGTGACGGTGCCGGGTTTGGATCACGACTTCCCCGGTGGTCCGAATGGTGTCGATCAGGGCTTTCCAGTTGGGAATGAGTGGGATGCGTTTCCCGCTCGCGTTTGGCGCAACTTGGACCGACAGGGAGATCGGTTGGAGCGAACGGCGCCAGGTTGTCGAAATGCGAGCGAGCATGGATTACGTGTGAAAACAAGACTCAGTCTCAGATCAAGAGCGAAATAAATCTTCATAAAAATCTCACTGGCAGGCAGCGATGCGCGACATGCCAGACAACAGGGCAGACAACAGGGCGGCAGCGCGGCAGGCAGCATGATGGGCTGCGTGACGACCGAAATGGGAAACGAAATGGATGCGAAATGGAGAAAAGCGGCTTGCCCCTCCGGCGCTTTTCCGAGGAGTTTGCCTGCTTCTGTCTCATTACTCAACCCACCAACCCCCGTTCCAAGACAATGCCTAGACCAGTCACGTTGTTCACCGGCCAGTGGGCCGACCTTCCCCTCGAAAAACTCGCTCCTCTGGCCAAGCAGATGGGCTACGACGGCCTCGAACTCGCTTGTTGGGGCGATCACTTCGATGTCGATGCCGCCACGACCAGCAAAAAATACGCCCACCAGAAATGGGAGCTTCTCAAGGACCACGGACTCACCTGCCACGCGATTTCCAATCACCTCGTGGGACAAGCGGTGTGCGACCTCATTGACGAGCGCCACCAGTCCATCCTGCCTCCCGATGTGTGGGGCGACGGCGATCCCGAGGGCGTGCGCAAGCGCGCGGCGCGCAAGATGATCACCACGGCCAAGGCCGCCCGGACCTTTTTTGATGCCAAGCCCGGTCTCAAATCGCGCGACACATTCCCTGCTGTCGTCAACGGCTTCACCGGCTCGTCGGTGTGGCACGCGATCTACGCCTTCCCGCCGACCAACCAGGCGTTCTGGCAACGCGGATTCGACGACTTCGCCCGCCGCTGGCTGCCGATTCTGGACGCGTTCGACAAGGTCAACGTCAACTTCGCCCTCGAAGTCCACCCGACCGAAATCGCGTTCGACATTGCCAGCGCCCGCCGCGCGCTCGACGCGGTGAAAAACCACAAGCGTTTCGGCTTCAACTACGACCCCTCGCACCTCGGGTATCAGGGTGTTGACTACGTGAAATTCATCCGCGAATTCGCCGACCGCATCTACCACGCGCACATCAAGGACGTCTGGTGGGGGCACGGCAATGGCGACGTCGGCGTGTTCGGCGGGCACACGGATTTCGGTGACGCGCGCCGTTACTGGGACTTCCGTTCGCCGGGCCGCGGCGACATCAATTTCGAGGAGGTGATCGTCGCCCTCAACGACATCCGTTACACGGGACCGCTCTCCGTCGAATGGGAGGACATCCGCATGGACCGCGTCCACGGCGGCACCGAGGCGGCTGCCTTCGTGCGCCAACTCGACTTCCCGCCCAGCAATGTGGCCTTCGACGCCGCCTTCGACAAAAAGAACCAGTAAATCACTCCCTCTCCCCCCCCCCCCCACACACACCACCGACCTCTCAATACCAATGAGCAAAACCACCAAAATCGCCATCATCGGCGCGGGCGGCATGGTCCGCTATCACGCCGCCGGATTCCGCGCCGCCGGAGCCGAGATTGTTGCCATCGCCGACGTCAACCAAGCCGCCGCCGAGCGCACCGCCGCCCGCGAGGGCATTGCCAAGGCATACGGCGACGTTGCCGCGATGTTCAAAGCTTCTGAGATCGACGCCGTGTCGGTCATCGTGCCCAACAAATTCCACGCTCCGCTCGCCCTCCAGTCCCTCAAGGCCGGCAAGCACGTGTTCTGCGAAAAACCGCCCGCGATGAACGCCCGCGAAGCCCGCGCCATGGCCGCCGCCGCTGCGAAGGCGAAACGCACGCTGATGTTCAATTTCAACAACCGCGCGCGTCCCGAGTCCGCCGCCATCATGGACTACGTCAACGCCGGCCAAGTCGGACGCATCAACTCCGCGCAGGCCAAATGGATTCGCCGCACCGGCATTCCCGGCTTCGGTGGCTGGTTCACCAACAAGGCACTCTCCGGAGGCGGACCGCTCATCGACCTGCTCCACATGCTCGACCTCTCGCTCTACTTCATGGGCTACCCCGAGCCCGAGTGGGCGCTTGCGCAGACCTTCTCCGACTTCATCACGGACAAAGGGTTTAAAGGACCGTGGGGCATCCCCGACGTGGCCAAGGGCGTGACCGACGTGGAAAACGCCTGCCACGGTTTTGTGAAATTCAAGACCGGCCAGGTCATCTCGTTGCAAATCTCGTGGGCCGAACTCGTCGCGCGCGAAGAAGTCTCCGTGACCTTTCAGGGCGCCAAGGCGGGCGGACTCGTGCGCCGGCTTTTCGGCATCGATGGCATGGACGACACCGCCATCGACACCTGCGAACTCTATGCGCAGGAGCATGGCCGTTCGGTCAACCGCAACATCATCGTGTCACCCGATCCGACGATGGGACGCGAACGCAGCGCCGCGAATTTCGTGGAAACCATCACCGGTCGCGCCGCTCCGCTCAACACGCCGGACCAAGCCGTGTCGCTCATGCGCATCATCGACGCGATCTACGCCAGCGCCCGGACCGGCAAGCCGGTGAAGTGCTGAACGTGAGCGAACGATGACAACGGTGACGCAGCCGCACGCCATGACGATGAACAAAACACCCGTGCCATTTTATTTCACGGGCTTCGCCGACGAAGCATCGCCATTGCTCGACGAACAAATGCGCGTGACTCGCGAACTCGGCTGGCGCGCCATCGAATTGCGCAAAGTGGAGGTGCCCGGATATCCCGTCGGCAACCTCCACGACATCCCCGACGCCGCCTTCGCCCGCGTGGTGGAGCGACTCGACGAAGCCGGCATCCGGGTCAGCTCCCTCGGCTCCGCGCTGGCCAATGGAGCCCGGGACATTCGCCTCCCCTTTGACGACGACCTCGCCACGGCCCGGCGCGCGGCCACCCGCGCGCAAAGACTGGGCGCTCCGTTTGTCCGCGTAATGAGTTACCCGGTCGGCGATCCCAACGACTTGCTGGAAGACGAACGCTTTCGCCGCCTGCGGGAACTGGTGCGTGTTTTTTCGGATACAGGCGTGACCGTGATTCACGAAAATTGCGGCAACTACGGCGGGATGGGCTGGACCTACACACTGCGGATGCTCGACGCAGTGCCCGGATTGAAACTGGTGTTCGACACAGGAAATTGCGTGAAGGACGCCGACTACATCCGCCCTGCCCCGCATCCCAGACAATCGGCCTGGGAGTTTTTCCAGAACGTGAAGGCGCACGTCGTTTATGTGCACATAAAGGATGGCGTTTTCGATCAGGCAACAGGTCGTGCGCGCTGGTGTTTCCCCGGCGAAGGGGAGGGCGACGTGCGGCGCATCGTGGCCGATCTGTTCGCCTCGGGTTACAGAGGCGGACTTTCCATTGAGCCGCACATGTCACCCGACGGATCTGATTTCCAAGGCGACACGCCCGAGGAAAAAAGGCGGCTCCTCTACATCGAATACGGACGCCGCCTCATGGACATCGTCGCCTCCTTGTCTGCTGGCGGTTCCGTTGCCGATCGCTGAACGGACCAACCCCTCGTCCCGGCGGCAAGGCCGTCCCGTCACTGTGCAACCCGCACGCGATGGTTGAACCCCGCGCTGCCGGCCCCGACTTTGATGACCAGTTCGTTGCTTCCGGGTCGCAACGTCACAGGCAGGAAAATCGGCACGCGATGCGGTCCCTCCAGCGTGAGCACACGCTGGCCGTTGAGCCACAGATGCGCGAAGTAATCGACCTCCACCGACAGGATCGCCGCCCCTCCCTGCGCGCTCTCAAACTGCGTCGCCGCATAGGCCACACCCGGCTCGTCCGAGCCCGTTAGCGCACGAAAATCCACCCGGCTGCCTTCCGCGTCAATCGTCCGCCAGTCAGCGGAGGTTGGCGCGCCTTCGTCTGACTCAGACAGAAATTTCTGACCGATTGCCCGCGACGCATCGACTGGTGTCTTTCCATCGGCACCCGGCTGCACGGGAAACGGTCCCGTCCACGACCAGCGTGCGGCGGGGATTGTCTCGAAGCGCAAGGTTTGCAACCGCCCCGCGTCAAACGCCCCGGCGGGGCTGCGTTCGCGTGTCGCTTTCGATTCACCGGCGACGAGCAAATACCCCAGCTTCACCGCATCACCGACCTTGAGATCGTCCGCGCCTGCCGGCGTGCCCGCGATGGCCGCTTCGGATGGCAGCACCACCGTCAGCACATGTTCGCGTGCCGGCAGATCGTCCGCCGCGACGTGAAGCGTGTAACCGTGTCGGTTGTTTGTGAATACATGCGCGGGCATTCCGCCATCCACACTTGCGTAAAAAGAACCAAAGTCCTTGTGCAGCGCGTAAAACAGCCCGACCGCCGTGCCGCGAAACGGTATTTGCAACACCGCGCCCGGCTTGTCGGCGCTCAACACGCCTTGGAAAAAACGTCCGTACCACGAGTTCGGCGCATTCTCGCTCCGCCATGCGCCCGACGCCTCGTTCCACCCTTGGAGCGGCACCATTCGCGCATCGAGCAACAGCGGTTTTGCGCTCAGCTGAGCGGGAAGTTTTACGACGGCGGCAAGGCCCGGCTTGTTGCGCGCCTCCTCGATCAACGGTTGCAGTGCCTTGGCCATGACGCCGGCATAAAACGCGTGCCCCTCCTTGTTCGGATGCACGCTGTCGCTGAACAACGTTTCCCAGCCGGTCCCGGCTGCGCGCAGATGTGCGTCCACGGCGGCCTGGAAATCGACCTCCAGCAACCCGTAGTGCCGGGCCACCTTGCGATGCCGGGCGAGATTGACCCCGTTTTTGGCCGCCGCCTCCAGGATGACGATGGCGGGCGGTTGCGGCAGCGACTTCAGGCGCACGACCAGCGTCTCCATGTATCGGATACACTGTTCGTCGGTGAGGCTGCCGTCGTTCACGCAATACTCGATCGTCACCAGATCCGGCTGGTGGGCGATGATGTCGCGCTCCGCCCGGAAAATACCGAGCGCGCTGCCCGTGGCGCTCATGCCCGAGTTGACCACGGTCACGTTGCTTTGCGGGAATTGCCCGCGCAACCAGCCGCCCACCCAGCCCGGTCCGCTGGCCTGCGTGATTGACCCGCCGATGGCGACATAGCGCAACGGCTCCCCGCGCGCCGCCTGGGCGAACGCCTCCACCACATCCCGACCCGGCGCGTCCGGGGAGAGGGAGCTTGTCCCGACGCTCACGGCGCAGGAGCATACGAATAACAAGGCGGCGACGATTTGCCTGAAAGCAGGGCAGGGAGGTTTCATGGATTCTGTCCCTATCATCATTGCCGGTTCTGTTGGGAGCGAAAAACTTCGCTCCATCGCAGGCGGACACACTTTGAGTCAAACCCCTTGGCAACCACCGCCACGACGTGTAAATCCCGAACCCGCGCCCATCCAACCGCCATCACCATGCAATTCCACCTGCTTCCCATCCGTTCCGCCAACGCCGCCGAAAACATGGCGGCGGACTTTCTCCTGTTGAAACGGTATCCAAATGATGGTGACAGTCCCCCTCCCCCCCCCCTCCGCTTTCGACACTATGGCTGGCATCGCCCGGCGTTTACCTTTGGCTATGGACAGAAAATCGCCGACGTCCGCACCCAACTTCCGGCGGAGGCCGGCGACGATTTTGCCCCTTGCGAAGTGATCCGGCGTCCCTCGTCCGGCGGCATTTTTGACCACCGCGACGACTGGGCCTATGCGCTCGTTATTCCGCGAGGTCACGACCTTGAAGCTGTCGGCGCTCTCGAAAGCTACCGCATCCTGCACCGCGCCCTGGCCGACGCACTCGCCGCGCAAGGAGCCAATGTGCGCCTGCACGACTCGCCGCAAAAAAACGAGCAGTGTGTCCCCCCCCCCGCGCCCTTCGATGTGATTGACGCCCGCACCGGCCAAAAAATCGCCACTGCCGCGCAGAAACGAACCAAACACGGCTTGTTGTTTCAGGGCACAATTTCGCGTCCCGCCGCCGAGAGGGCAGGGGGGGGGGGGGGGCTGGACTGGGATGTCTTTTACGAAACCTTCATTGACGGACTGACTGCGGCTCTCGGAGCCGAAGCGCAGGAAATACCTTGGCCCGACTTTGCGGAGGGCGAACTGGACGCGCTCGCCGAGCAATACGCATCGCCCGAGTGGAACGAATTTCGTTAGCGAGTGATTCTTGCGCAGAGGATCATCCGTGGCGCGGGCGTCCCGCCCGCATCATGGTAGGGGCTTCGCTTGCGAAGCCCGCGTATGCAGGACGTGGCATCGAATAGGCGTGCGCGGGCGTTTGGCAGAAAAAGCCCGCGCCATAGCGTAGCGCAGGCATCCTGCCTGCAAGTCAGTCTATTGCGCGAAGCGCCGCCTTCCCAAATAACAGAATCAGCAAAAAGCAGAAGAGAGCACCGCGCTTCGCGCAACCTATGGATTGCAGGCGAGACGCCTGCGCTACGGGATGCACGTTGCGGGCGGGACGCCCGCGCCACGGGTGAAACAGGGGGGGGGAGGCTGTTACTTTCGTAGCAGTGGTCCGACCTGCCGCCAGAGGGCGGCGGCGCGTTCGGTGGCGAGGGCGTGGGCGCGGGTCACCTCGGCTTCGCGGGCGGCGCGGTTGGCCTCGGCGATGCGGGCAAGATCGTCGAGGTTGTAAACGAAGACGTTTTCCTGCCGTGCCACCGCAGCCTCGACGTCGCGCGGCATGGCCAAATCGATAAAAAAGAGAGGTTGCGCCGGTCGCGCGCGCATCGCCGCAGATACGGACGGGGCGGTCACCACGGCATCGGGCGCGGAAGTCGCGCAGACTACGATGTCGAAACGCTCCAGGTGATGCGTGAAGTGCTCGAAGGGCATCGCTGTCGCGTCGAGCGCCGTGGCGAGCTCCATTGCGTGCCCGAGCGTGCGGCTGCTCACGGTGAGCGAGGCGGCGCCGCGACTCTGGAAGGCACGCGCGGTTTTTTCTCCGATCTCCCCGGCTCCGAGCAACAGCACGCGCGTGGCGGAGAGGTCGCCATAGATTTTTTGCGCGAGGTCAACCGAGACGTTGGCAATGCTCACCTGCCCTTCGGTGATCGCAGTGGTGGAGCGGATGTGCTTGGCGGCTTGAAATGCTTTTTGGAATACACGGTTGAGCACGGGGCCCGTCGCGCCGGCGGACTGGGCGGTGGCGTAGGCGGATTTCACCTGTCCGAAAATCTCGTTCTCTCCGAGCATCTGCGACTCCAGCCCGCTGGCGACCGCAATGAGGTGACGAATCGCATCCGCCCCGTGGTTAAGCTGGCGGATCGCCGCAAAGCCGGTGCGCGCCAATCCCCGCAAGCGGCAAAACGTCTCCTCCAGGTTTTCGAGCGCCGCAGGCGAACCGGCCACGCCGTAAAATTCGACGCGGTTGCATGTATTCAAAATTACAAGTTCCGCCACGCCGTCGCTGTCGCCC
>NZ_ABEA03000007.1 GCF_000171235.2 Geminisphaera colitermitum TAV2
CCGCCGCTCCTTGGCTGGGTGCGTAACATCAGTCAGTAATGCGGCGGGCGCTCTTGATGCGGGTCGGCATCGGTGCTGACGGCGGCATCCGAGGCGTCGGGGAGGCGGTCGATGAGTCGTTTCAGGTCGGCGCGGAGGCGGTCGATCTCCTTGCCTTGGGCGAGCATGACTTTGTCCTGCTCCACGGAGTGGCGCTGGAGCCAGGCGATGCGTTCTTCGAGTAGGTCAATGCGTGCGTTGGACATGTGGCGGCGCGGATGGTAATCGGGATTTGAGTTTGTCCAATTCGGGCACGATCAGGCGTTGATAGCAATCGGGACATATCGAGTGGCTGAAATCGGTGCCGGTGCGTTCGTTGATGTAACTTTCGATTTGCTGCCAGTAGTTGTGGTCGTTGCGGATTTTTTTGCAGTAGCCGCAGATGGGCAGGAAGGCTTCCAACTGGTGGACTTGGGTGGCGTAGCGGAGGATGCGCTCGGCGACGCGAAGGCGCATCCAGATTTCCTGGAGGTGCAGGGGTTTGGTCAGGATGTCATCGACGCCGGCGTCGATGGCGGCGCGCTGGTTTTCGGCGGAGGCGGCCTGGCTGGTGAGCAGGATGAAATAGATGTAGCCGGCCTTGGGGCGGGCCCGGAGTTGGCGGCAGAGTTCAAGGCCGTCGATGCCGGGCATGAGCCAGTCGCTGACGATGACGCGAACGGGCCGGGCGGCGAGGGTGGCAAGGGCTTCGTGTCCGTCGGTGGTTTCGACGACGGTGTGCCCGAGGCGTTGGAGCGACTGGCGCAGGATGGCGCGGGCCACGGGATCGTCTTCGACGGTGAGTATGTTCATCCGGTTGGTTTTTTTAACCGCTAATGCGCGTTAATGGTCACTGATAAGCAGATGATGCCTAGGAGGGAGTTGGAGGGTTTTTTGTATTCAGAATTTCCTGCAACACGGGTGTGAGGCGGGCGAGTTCGGCGTCAACGAGGGCGAGGGCGGAGGCCACGGCTCCGGCGCGCCGGGGGGTGTCGGAGAGGTCGCGGGCGGCGAGTTCGAGGCGGTCGCTGGCGGCTTGGAGGGCGCGGGCGCCGAGGTTGGCGGCGGAGCCTTTGAGGGAGTGGGCATTGGCGGCGATGGCACCGAGGTCGGATTCGTCGCGCGCGGCGTGGAGGGAGGTGGCGAGTCGGGGGGCTTCGGAGAGAAAGAGGCGGATGATGTCGTTGACGAATTCGGGATTGTCGGCGTCTTGCAGGGTGCGGAGTTGGGCGAATTGTTCCGGGTCGATCGCGGGTTGGAGGACGTCGTCCGGCACGGGGGGGCGGGCGTGGCGGTCGAGCATGGCCTGGAGTTCTTCGAGGCGCACGGGTTTGATGAGGCAGTCGTCCATGCCTGCGTCGAGACACTTCTGGCGGTCGGTCTCCATGGCGTAGGCGGTGAGGGCAACGATGGGAATGCGGGGATCGAGGCCGGGGACTGCGCCGGCGCGAATGCGGCGGGTGGTTTCGTAACCGTCGAGGACGGGCATCTGGCAGTCCATGAGGATGAGGGCGTAGTCGTGATGGAGGGCGAGCATCTCAAGGGCGCGGCGTCCGTGCTCGGCGACGTCACAGGTGTGGCCGAGGCGTTCGAGGTGGCGCTGGGCGACTTTTTGGTTGATGAGGTTGTCTTCGACCACGAGGACGCGGGGGGTGTGGGCGTCGGGGAGCACGATCTGGCGGGTGTCGGATTCGTCAGGGTGGGGGGAACTGCCGTCGGCGGTGATGGGGGCGCCGAGGACGCGGGCGAGGCTTTGGCGGAGTTGGAGCTGGCGGGTGGGTTTGACGAGGAAGGCGTCGAGTCCGAGTTGGCGCACGCGGTCGAGTTCGCCGAGGTGGCTGGCGGAGGTGAGCATGACGACTTTCATGCGCTGGAGGATGGAGTCGGCACGGATGCGGCGGGCGAGTTCGATGCCGTCGAGGACGGGCATGTAGCGGTCGAGGATGGCGATCTGGAAGGGAGAGCCGGTCTGGCTGGCGTGGTGGAGGCGGGCGAGGGTGCGGGTGGGGTCGGAGAGGGTTTCGACGCCGAGGCCCATCTGGCGGAGCTGGCCGTCGAGGATGCGCAGGTTGGTGGCGCTGTCGTCCACGACGAGGATGCGGGTGCCGGGGGGGACGTCGAGCTGGAGGGGGAGGGGGGTGGCTTCGAGGAGCTTGGGGAGGCAGAGGTCGAACCAGAAGGTGGAGCCGCGGCCGGGCTTGGTGGTGAAGCCGATGCGGCCGCCCATCATCTCGATGAGCTGGCGGCTGATGGCAAGGCCGAGGCCGGTGCCGCCAAACTTGCGGGTGGCGGAGCCGTCGGCCTGCACGAAGGGCTGGAAGAGGTGGGGTTTGATGTCGTCGGCGACGCCAATGCCGGTGTCGCGTACGGAGATGCGGAAATGCAGGGTGGTATTTGTCTCTTGGATACGGGTGACGGTGACGGAGACTTCGCCGCGTTCGGTGAACTTGATGGCGTTGCCGACGAGGTTTGTAATGATCTGGCGGATACGTCCTGGGTCGCCGCGGAGGGCGGTGGGGAGGCCGGAGGGGAATTCGCAGGTGAGTTCGATTTCCTTGTCGATGGCGCGTTCGCCGAGGAGGGCGAGGGTGTCCTCGACGACGGTGCGAAGGTCGAACTCGACTTCGTCGATGTTGAGGCGTCCGGATTCGATCTTGGAGAAGTCGAGAATGTCGTTGATGACGGCGAGGAGGGCTTCGGCGCTTTTTTGGACGATCTCGGCAAATTCGCGTTGTTCGGGGGAGAGGCGGGTGTCGAGGAGGAGGCCGCTCATGCCGATGATGCCGTTCATGGGCGTGCGGATTTCGTGGCTCATGTTGGCCAGGAATTGGGACTTCAGGCGGGAGGCGTGCACGGCCTGGTCGCGGGCGGTGGCGAGTTCCTGCTCCTGGCGTTTGCGCTCGGTGATGTCCACGACGGAGCCGACGTAGCCGCAGAAGGCGCCGCGGGGGGAGATGCGGGGGAGGCCGGTGTCGAGCACCCAGCGGTACTCGCCGTCCTGACGACGGAGGCGGTATTCGATCTGGGTGCGGACGTGGCGGGTGGCGGGGGGGGAGGAGAATCGGGTCAGGACGCGGGAGAGGTCGTCGGGGTGAACGTGGTCGAGCCAGCGAAAGTTGACGGGTATGCCGGCGGCGTCAGTGGCGGAAGACGGCGGAACAGGCGGGACCGGGGGGGGGGGGGGGGGCGTGGAGGAGACGGATGGAGCGGAGGCGGGTGTATTGGTGTTTTCGGTACCGCAGAACTCGATCCAACTGCGGTTGAAAAAAATGCCTTCGCCGTGTTCGTCGGTCACGTAGAGGAGGGCGGGGGTGGCGTTGGCAAGGAGGCGGAAGCGTTCTTCGCTTTCCTCGTTGATCTCCGCCATGCGGTGCCGGCCGGTGGCGTGGCGGATGGCGAGTTCGAGAAGGGCGGGGGTGATGTCTTCGATGAAGAGGTGTTCGTCGGCGTCGGCGGCGAGGAGTTGGATGTCGGGGGCGGCGTCGCGATCACGGGAGAAGAGCAGAGTGGCGGTGTGGCGGCGGGCGCGGATTTCCTGGAGAAGCGTGGCGAAGTCGGCGACGTTACCGTCATTCGTGGAAGGAAGGAAAATGAGGACGAGGTCGTGGCGCCGGATTGTGAGGGTGGCCAGGGCCGCGCCGGGGTCGTCGATGTTGGAGAGGGTGGAGGTGGCGAGGGAGGTGCGCGCGAGGAGCGAACGGATGAGAGGGAGATCGGTTGCGTTGTCGCTGACGAGGAGGAGTCGGAGCGGGGAGGATGGCAGGGGAGAGGGAATCATGGGTGTACGGACGTGAGAGCCTGGTGGCCGATGCAGTGAGGGCACGGCAAAGCGTCAGGCGGCGGGCAGGGGGAATGCGTGGTTTCCCGGCCCCGGAATCCTTCGTGGTAGCGTGGATTGCAGGAGTGAGGCGGCCTCATGCTTCAGGCGATGCAAGCCGCGCATGTGCCTGCGACGCAAGACGGTAGTGAGGAGAGGGGCATTATGCCAACAACTGGCGCAGCGCTGACGGGGTGGTGACTGGAGGGTGGCAGGTGCGGCCGTGGCAAACATAAGCGGCGGCGCAGCCGTCAGACGGCTTCATGCCGGCCAGCCACGGAGCGCGTTCGAGCAGCCATGCCTCGTCGGAGTTGGGGGAGTCGGTTGTGGGCAGGGCGGGGGAGAGGGGCGCGGCGAGGATGGTGTGGCGGCGCAGGGTTTTATCGCGGGCGCGCAGGACGGCGGCCAGGGCGCGGAAGTCGTGGCTGCGGGGGTCGCCGGCGAGGATGATTTGAGCGGGTTCTTCGAGGATGCGTTCCAAGGCGAAAAGGAGCGCGGGCAGGGCGTGGGGCGTGGTTTCCCACTGGCCGCGCAGGGACTCGACGGTGCGCACGGCGCGGGCGTGCAGGGTGTCATCCTGAAAGAGTGCGGAGAGGCGCTGGAGGTTGGCGGCGGCGATGGAGCCGGGGGCGGGTTCGGCGCCATCGTAATCTTCCTTGAGGCGCAGAACGAGGTGCGGCGAGCCGGCGGGGGTGTTGAAATAACCGCCGTGTGCGTCGTCCCAGAAAAGGTGATCCATCGTTTCTTGCAGGCGCGCGGCCCGGCGCAGCCAGTGCGGGTCGAGAGTGGCTTCGTGGAGGTCGAGGAGGCCGGCGATGAGGAAGGCGTAGTCTTCGGCAAAGCCTTCGCTTGCGCCGCGGCCATCGCGCCAGTTGCGCCAGAGGATGCAGCGGGCGGGGGCGTCGCCGCCGTCATCGTCGTAGAGTTCGCGTTCGATGAAACGAGCGGCGGTCAGGGCGGCATCGAGGTAAAACTCCCGGCGGTCGTCGAGGCAGGCGGCAGGGGAGGCTGCGGCTCGGGCGAAGGCAGTGATGGCGAGGCCGTTCCACGCGGTGATGATCTTGTCGTCGAGATGCGGACGCGGGCGGGCGGCGCGGACGGCTCGCAGGGTTTCGAGGGCGCGGGCAAATTCCGCGGCCAGTGCCGCCGGGTCGAGGCCGAGGGCGGCGGCGGTTTCCGCGATGGGGCGCGTGTGGTGGAGGATGTTTTTGCCGCTGAGTTCGCCGTGCGGGTCGTGCGCGGGCGGGACGTTGCCGGCTTCGGCGGCGTTGGCGTCGTGTGAACCGGCGACGCCGAAATGCAGGATGAACCGGTCTGCCGTATCGGACGGAAGGATACGCCGGAGTTCGGCGGTGGTCCACACGTAGAAAGCGCCTTCGGCGTGGTTGCCGTGCGCGCGGGGGCTGGCGTCGCCGTCGTCATGCGGCACGGCGGAGTCGGCGTCCTCGGCGGAGAAAAATCCGCCCGCGGGATGGCGCAGGTCGCGGAGCACGTAGTCGAGCGTGGAGCGGGCGACCCACGCATAACGTTCGTCGCCGGTGACGAGGGCGGCGTCGAGCAGGTTGACTGCGATCTGCGCCTGGTCGTAGAGCATTTTTTCGAAGTGCGGAACCAGCCATGTCTCATCGACGGCGTAGCGGTGGAAGCCTCCGCCCACGTGATCGTGAATGCCGCCCGCGATCATGTGACGGAGCGTGGTGGTGGCGAGCTTCACGGCCTCGCGGCCAACCTCGGATTGCGTCCCTTGAATGGCGGCGACGCGGAAGAGAAAATCGAGATTGGAGGCGCGGGGAAACTTGGGCGCGCCACCGAATCCGCCGTGCGCGGGATCGAAGCTCTCGCGGAGTTGCAGAAAGCAATGCTCAAACGCATCCGCCGCCCGGTCGTGCAGCGGGCGGGTGTGCGCGGGCACGGAGGCGTGTTGTTTGCCGGCGTGGTAATCCGTCAGCGCCTGAATCACCCGCGCGGATTCGGCGACCAGCTTGTGGCGCTCTGCCTCGTCGCTCCACGCCTCCGTGATGGCGTGGAGCACAGCGAGGAAACCTGGCCGACCCTGCTGGTCGTGCGGCGGGAAATACGTGCCGCCGTAAAACGGCTTCAGGTCCGGCGTGAGCCAGGCGCTCAGCGGCCAGCCGCCGCGCCCGGTCATGGCCTGGACGTAAGCCATGTAAATCCGGTCCACGTCGGGCCGCTCCTCACGGTCCACCTTGATGGAGACAAAATGCTCGTTGAGCACGGCGGCCACGCTCTCGTTTTCAAACGACTCGCGCGCCATGACGTGGCACCAGTGGCAGGTCGAGTAGCCGATGCTGAGAAAAATGGGAACCTGCCGCGCGTGCGCCTCGGCGAAGGCCGCCTCGCCCCATTCCTGCCAGTGGACCGGGTTGCCGGCGTGTTGTTGCAGGTAGGGCGAACGGGCGAAAGCGAGACGATTGGGCATATTGGATAGGGGGCAAGGAGCTGATAATTCGCGAAAAGGAAAGGGGATGCAGGCGTGAAAATCAGCGATGATTCGGGCCGTAAGCAAATTTATGGCATTACTTGATGAAGGCTCGACAAACGATTTACTTTGTGATTCCAGAAAAACCAGTCCAAACAGGGACTGTCCAGTTCGATACCCAAACCCAGTTTACCCAGTTTCTATCAGACCGTTCTTTCTCCTGAGTCCCAAGCAAGTTTGCCCGCGGTGGGCGCAAGCCTTGAAAGCGAATGCATAGGGGATGTTATTGGCTTTTCAGGCGTCTGCCGCGGGCTTTTTTACGCCCGCGTTTCGAGCCCGGATTTCAGGGAAAAATTGACGCACCTTGTGCCGCAATGTCCGCCTCTCGCCGCACCTCCCGCTCACCCCGCCCCGGCCATTCCGCTCCGTCGCCCTCTGATTCTTTGCGCTCACTCCGCTGGCCCGGCATCTGCAGGAACTCCACCTAATCATGGACCCGAATCAATTCACCCAAATGTCGCGTCAGGCCATCACCGATGCCCAGTCGGAAGCCCGCCGCCGCAACAACAATGAAGTCGAAACCTGGCACCTGCTGCACGCCCTGCTCGCGCAGGAAAACGGGATCGTGCCCGCCATCGTCGAAAAACTCGGCCTCACCACGCCGGCCCTGCAACTCGCCGCCAACCGCGAACTCGACCGCCTGCCGCGTGTGAGTGGCAGCGTGGATACATCAAAAATTTACGTGACGCAGGCCGTCAACGAAGTGCTCACCCGCGCCGAGGAGGAGGCGAAGCAACTCACCGACGAATTTGTATCCGTCGAACACCTCTTCCTCGCGCTCGTCGAAGTCGCCAAGCCCGACGCCCTCGCCAAATACCTGCGCTCTTTCAACATCGACCGCCGCGCCGTCCTCAAAACCCTGCGCGAACTTCGCGGCGCGCAACGCGTCACCAGCGACAACCCCGAGGCCACCTACAACGCCCTCAAAAAATACGGCATCGATCTCGTGGAACAGGCGAAGAAGGGCAAAATGGATCCCGTCATCGGCCGCGACGACGAGATCCGCCGCACCATCCGTATCCTTTCCCGCAAGACAAAAAACAACCCCGTCCTCATCGGCGAACCCGGCGTGGGCAAAACCGCCATCGTTGAAGGACTCGCGCAGCGCATCGTGCGCGGCGACGTGCCCGAAGGCTTGAAGGACAAAACCATCTTCTCGCTCGACATGGGCGCGCTTGTCGCCGGCGCGAAGTACCGCGGCGAATTCGAAGAACGCCTCAAAGCCGTGCTCAACGAAGTCAAACAAAGCGACGGACGCATCCTCCTCTTCATCGACGAACTCCACACCATCGTCGGCGCGGGCAAGACCGAGGGCGCGATGGACGCAGGCAATCTCCTCAAACCCATGCTCGCCCGCGGCGAACTCCACTGCATCGGCGCGACCACGCTCGACGAATACCGCAAGCATATCGAAAAAGACGCCGCGCTCGAACGCCGCTTCCAACCCGTGCAAGTCGAGCCCCCCAGCGTCGAAGACGCGATCTCGATCCTGCGCGGCCTGCGCGAACGCTTCGAGCTCCACCACGGCGTGCGCATCCAGGACAACGCCCTCGTCGCCGCCGTCACGCTCTCCAACCGCTACATCTCCGACCGCTTCCTGCCCGACAAGGCCATCGACCTCGTGGACGAAGCCTGCGCCATGATCCGCACCGAGATGGACTCCATGCCGCAGGAACTCGACGCCCTCACCCGCCGCGCCCTGCAACTCGAAATCGAGGAAACCGCGCTCAAACTCGAAAAGGACGACGCCTCCAAACAGCGCCTCGAAACCCTCCGTAAGGAACTTGCCAATACACGCGAACAGGCCGGCGCGCTCAAGCGCCAGTGGGAACGCGAAAAGGCGTCCATCGACCGCGTGCGCAAAATCCGCGAGGAACTCGACGCCGCGCGCGTCGAAATGGAAAAAGCCCAGCGCGCCTACGACCTCAACAAGCTCGCCGAACTCCAGCACGGCCGCATCCCGCAACTCGAAGCCGAATTGAAAAAGAGCGAATCCGTCGCGACCGATGGCGGTTCAAACAACCAGCTTTTCAAAGAAGAAGTCTCTGCCGAAGAAGTCGCCGAGATCGTGGCCAAGTGGAGCGGCATCCCCGTCACGCGCCTCGTCGAGAGCGAAAAAGCAAAACTCCTCCGCCTCGGCGACACGCTGCATGAGCGCGTCATCGGCCAGGATGAGGCGGTGCAACTCACCAGCGAGGCCATCCTGCGCGCCCGCGCTGGCATCAAAGATCCGCGCCGCCCCGTGGGCAGTTTCCTTTTCCTAGGACCCACCGGCGTCGGCAAGACGGAACTCGCCAAAACCCTCGCCGAAACGCTCTTCGACAGCGAAGCCGCCATGATCCGCCTCGACATGTCGGAATACATGGAGCCGATTTCCGTAAATAAACTCATTGGCGCGCCCCCTGGCTACGTCGGTTACGAGGAAGGTGGCCAGCTCACGGAGGCCGTGCGTCGCAAGCCCTACGCGGTAATCCTTTTCGACGAGATCGAGAAGGCTCACCACGACGTTTTCAATGCGCTCCTCCAAGTCCTCGACGATGGGCGGCTGACAGATGGTCAGGGCCGCACAGTCGACTTCAAAAACACGGTCATCATTATGACCTCGAACATTGGCTCGCGATTCCTGCTCGACGGCGTGCAGGGCGACGCCATACCCGACGGCGTGCGAGAGAGCGTCATGGCGGAGCTACGCAAATCGTTTCGGCCGGAATTTCTGAACCGCATCGATGAGACGATTCTCTTCAAGCCGCTCACACTCGAAGAAATAACGAAGATCGTCGACCTCCTCCTGATCGACCTCAACAAGCGTCTGGCTGACCGCCGTGTCACGGTGAATCTCGATAAGAAAGCGCGTGAGTGGACGGCGGAGAAGGGCTACGACCCGGTCTTCGGTGCTCGTCCGCTGAAGCGTTTCCTTCAACGTAACATCGAGACGAAGCTCGCGCGCGCCCTCATCTCTGGCGAGATCGCCGAGGGCAGCAGCGTCACCTTCCAAGTGAAGGACGACGAATTAGTCGTCGAACACGCCGACGTGGTGGAATAAACAGTATTGGAATCCGGTTACGTGGATACCACGACGCTTTTCTGTTTTGCCTCGGGCGCGTTCGGCGCGACTCCGCATCCTTTGAACCTCGGCCCCGTTGCGGCCCCGGCACCGGCGGTTCCCGACCCAACGTTCATTTTCTTCAATGTCGCGACCGCCCCGACGGATCAGGTCTATACTTTCGATAACGTCACTACACAATTGGCTCACCAGTTGGTGGAGAGTATTCTCTACGAGAAAGCGACCGTTGAGAACCTCAAGACTTTCGAACTCAAGTCGCTCGATAGCTACACCGACGGGCTGGTAGACGTTGCGGCCGAGCTCACGCGCTTCGCGCCGTGCTGCGTGCTGGTACCGATGCGGGGAGGGATCAAGCCGTGCGAGTTTCTTGATGCGATGCTCAATCGAAGAATCCCTTTTGAGCGTTTTGCTTACACCAATAATTCGGATCCAGATCTCTTTAGCACCTACGAAGGAAATCTAGCGCTGATCTTGGCGCGATACGCCAAAGTAAATCCCAACCTTCGGTTAGCAGTTGTCGATGCCGCATCGGTGGCAATGGCAGCAATCGGCTCGCAAAACTGCTCACCCGCATCCAGAAATATCTAGGTGGTAAGTGGGAGGTCCAGTTCCATGTTCTTTACGCCTTGGAACGGAGCGGACAGCCTTTCGAGGCAGTGGGGCGGAAGAGCAAACCCGGCAGGGTTGAGTTCACTATGCACCCGCACCCCGTCCACCACCTGCTCGTGGAGGATTGGGATCCCGGCCTTGGCCTGATCAGCGCGCGCGAGGGCAACACGATGACCTACAAGCCCAGCATCGTGCCGGGCGCCATTTTCGTGCGAGGGCTCGATGGCCACGGTCATCTTGCGGTTTCGCCTGACACTCGTCGCGCGGTGAATAAGACATTCAGTCACTTGGGGACTCGCCGCATGCACGAGAAGTTCAAGCGTTACCCGGAGTTTGACCGTCGCGGCGAATTCGCGAAATTCTTCCGTCAGCAGCATTGACGGCTCGCGGGGCGGCAATGGGACGGGAGGGCGGTCACCTTTGGGGGCTCAGCGATCCCTATCGAAGAACCAGGTTCGCGCCTTGGCTGGTGTGGGAGGCGTTTGATCGGATTCGAGCGCTACCAAATTTCCAAAATGTAGATTTCTCTAAGGGCTACGCGCAGTTGGAGCGGACGCTCACGGACTTTCACGCAAGTGAGGTCGCGAAAATTCTACGCTGAGCGCCCTACTGGATTCGAGTCGTTCATCCCGCATCACGAGCCATGGGAGTTAGAAAGCCTTGAGAGCCGATCTGCACGCCCTCCGTCGGGCGACGTTGGGTTCATCCTCCGGTCAAATCGGCGGTTCCGATAGGTCGGTGGGGGCGAAGGTTGTCAATGATCCGAACGATTTGGCGCGTTATCTCGGTGACGTCCTGATGGCTGACTTAAACAAGAGGCTCTCGGATCGCCGCGTGATGGTGAAGCTGGATGCGAAGGCAAAGGATGGGGTGGCCGAAAAGGGTTACGACCCGGTCTTCGATGCCCGTCCCTTGAAGCGTTTCCTGCAGCGCCACGTCGAGACGAAGCTTTGATCGCTGGCGAAGTCGCCGAAGGCACCGACATCACCTTCACCGTCCAAGACGAATTGAAGCCGGTCTCGCCTGCGGAGCCAGCGCGCCGTTAAGCTTCGCATAGTTCTCTCGAAAGCGGGCCGAATCACTGACGGGTGGTTCGGCCTTTTCGTATGCAAAACACGATGCTCGCCGGCGATTCCGAAGGATTGCTTTCGGAATTGGACGAAGATCATTGGAGGCCAAGCCGCTACTTTAGGAGCTACTCTTTTTGCTCCTAAAGTAGCACATATCTCCATTATTCCCTAGGGAGTGTAGTCACGAGATAAGATTGACTGAGTTTTTTTGTGATGGAGAATGTCAGCATGGCGAAAGATCAACACCGTCACGACATTTCGGACCGAGTTTGGAGCGTTCTGGAGCCGCTGCTACCTGGAAGGAAAGGAGCGTGGGGAGGGGTGGCGGAGGACAACCGCAAGTTCCTCAACGCGGTTCTGTGGATTTTACGCACTGGTGCGCCTTGGAGGGATCTTCCAGAGGATTACGGAGGGTGGGGCAACACGCACAGGCGTTTTTGTCGCTGGAGAGACAAGGGGCATTGGGAGCGCCTGTTGTCGGAACTGATGAACGAGCCCGATTTCGAGTGGCTGATGATTGATGCCAGTCATGTCAAAATCCATCCGCATGCGGCGGGAGCCAGAGGTGGAAACGAGGCGATCGGTCTGACAAAAGGGGGCGAAACACCAAACTACATTTGGCCGTGGATGCGCATGGTATGCCGGTGCGAGTCATTGTTACAGCGGGTTCCACGGCTGATTGCACACAGGCTGGCAGGTTGATTGAAGGCATTGCCGCAGACCATCTGATCGCCGACAAGGGATATGACACCAACGCCATCATCGAAATGGCGCAGGCCGCAGGCATCTGCCCGCAGATTCCTCCAAAGACCAATCGCATAGAACAACGCGAATATGACCCTTATCTTTATCGGATCAGGCATCTGGTAGAAAATGCATTCCTACGACTCAAGCAATGGCGCGGCATCGCAACCCGATACGCAAAACGAGCCTCCTCTTTCCTCGCTGCCGTCCAATTCAGGTGTGCCATTCTCTGGGCTTCAATCTCGTGACTACACGCTCTAGGTCTTGCTACCCTTGATCTTCGAATTAAGAGAGTGCGATCTCCTAGAGCGTGTAGTCACGAGATAAGATTGACTGAGTTTTTTTGTGATGGAGAATGTCAGCATGGCGAAAGATCAACACCGTCACGACATTTCGGACCGAGTTTGGAGCGTTCTGGAGCCGCTGCTACCTGGAAGGAAAGGAGCGTGGGGAGGGGTGGCGGAGGACAACCGCAAGTTCCTCAACGCGGTTCTGTGGATTTTACGCACTGGTGCGCCTTGGAGGGATCTTCCAGAGGATTACGGAGGGTGGAGCAACACGCACAGGCGTTTTTGTCGCTGGAGAGACAAGGGGCATTGGGAGCGCCTGTTGTCGGAACTGATGAACGAGCCCGATTTTGAGTGGCTGATGATTGATGCCAGTCATGTCAAAATCCATCCGCATGCGGCGGGAGCCAGAGGTGGAAACGAGGCGATCGGTCTGACAAAAGGGGGCGAAACACCAAACTACATTTGGCCGTGGATGCGCATGGTATGCCGGTGCGAGTCATTGTTACAGCGGGTTCCACGGCTGATTGCACACAGGCTGGCAGGTTGATTGAAGGCATTGCCGCAGACCATCTGATCGCCGACAAGGGATATGACACCAACGCCATCATCGAAATGGCGCAGGCCGCAGGCATCTGCCCGCAGATTCCTCCAAAGACCAATCGCATAGAACAACGCGAATATGACCCTTATCTTTATCGGATCAGGCATCTGGTAGAAAATGCATTCCTACGACTCAAGCAATGGCGCGGCATCGCAACCCGATACGCAAAACGAGCCTCCTCTTTCCTCGCTGCCGTCCAATTCAGGTGTGCCATCCTCTGGGCTTCAATCTCGTGACTACACGCCCTAGGGAAAGTGGGCTTTTTTGAAACAATTTCTAGGCTATTTTTGTTTCGAAAATCGTGTTGTTGGCTTGTTTTTGAAACAAAAAAATGCATTTTTTTGTTTCAAATGGGCAGTCACTCACAGTCTACGCAGACTTTAGTATGGGACCGAATTGTGCAGCACGGCCCTGGCTGGAGCTTTACGCGAGCTTCCTTTGTCGACTTGGGAACTCCAACTGCGGTCCGCCTTGCCCTCCTTCGCCTAAAAAAGGCCGGCCAGATCAGACCAATCGCCCGTGGAGTCTACGACTATCCACGAACCGATCCTCAACTGGGGACTTTGTCCACTTCACCCGATTCAGTCGTGCAAGCTTTGCGGGGCCGCGACGCAGTTCGCATCCAACCTACAGGTGCACATGCAGCCAATCTCCTTGGCCTTTCCACCCAAGTTCCCATGCGCCTCGTCTATCAAACCGATGGCAGCACCCGAAACGTCAAGCTCGGTCGGCAGATAATCCAGTTCCGCCGCACCACTCCAAAGAACTTGGCGACAGCCGGGCGCATCAGCGGCCTCGTTATCCAAGCTCTCCGCCAGATTGGAAAAAGTGGCGTAACTGACGACGTGATCCAAAAGCTGGACGCTAAACTTTCCGACTCGGATAAGGCCCAACTCCAAGCGGACCTAGCCTATGCTCCCCAATGGATGGTGCCGATCTTCCAGCGACTGGCGCGCACTCCGATCCAAGCATGAACACATTCATTAAGGAAAAGCCGGACCGTCAGCGACTCGTCTTCGAGGAAACAGCCAACACACGCGGCGTGACCGCTCACAGTATCGAGAAGGATTTCTGGGTCTGCTGGACCCTGCGTGACCTCTTCAACCTGCCGGGCTGGATCGGGCACCTGACGTTCAAGGGCGGCACTTCGCTTTCAAAGGCTTGGGGCTTAATCGATCGCTTCTCCGAAGACATCGATGTCGTTATCGATCGCGAATTCCTTGGCTTTGGCGGTGAGAAGCTAAGCAACAAGCAGATTGAAAAACTTCGCGCAGAATGCAGCCGCCGCATCTTGGACGAAATGCAGCCGGCGTTGCGGGAAAAGCTCACGGCGGCCTTGCCGGACGGAATCAAGGGTAAGGCAGTGCTCAGAGTCGATGACCAAGATCCCGACCGTCAGACACTCCTTTTTGAATATCCGAGTGTGTTCGAGGCTCCCGCGGAATATCTGCGGCCCCTCGTGAAAATCGAAATGGGCGCCCGCTCTCACATCGAACCTCACGCTGACGCCGTCATCCGGCCCTATCTTGCTGAGGACTATCCAAGCGTCGCTCCCGACGCGACTTTCACCATCCGGACTGTGCTAGCCCGTCGGACCTTTTGGGAAAAATTTATGGCGGTGCATGAGCTCCGTCTTAAGCCCGACGAAAAGCGCAGCAAAGATAAGAGCTTGGCTCGGCATTACTACGATCTACACCGCCTGATTGAACGCGGTATCGCTGACGAGGCCGTGAAAGATGACGCGCTCTTCGATCAGGTTCGGGATCACCGCATGAAATTTTTCCGCTTCGGTTGGATGGACTACGAAACCCTCAAGCGCGGCACGATGAATCCCATCCCGAAGGATGAGCACATGGCGGATTGGGAAAAGGATTACTCGGCGATGCGCCGTGAAATGTTCTTCAACGATCCGCCAGATTTCAAAACGGTGCTGAAGACCGTCGAAGCATTCGCGACTAAGTTCAATGCCAACATAGATGAAGGTTGAGGTATTGCATGGAGCCTTTGTCAAGATAGCGACATCTTCGATGTAGAAACGAAGAGCCTCTTCCCCGCGATGCGAGCCTTGACGGCGACGATTACAATCGAGGGCTGGGCGCGCAATTCCATTTTCAGAATCGCTGTAGTCCGTCCTTATCGTCGACGAGTGAGCGGAATCAAATTCGCTTAGCTGGAGGTCTCGGACCGCTTTGCTTTTGGCGCGTCGCAGGTCGTTTTTTCTGAAGCTTGGCTACTTTCCGCGGACGTTTCTCCTTGGATTTTGGCGGTTCGAGTTGCCCACGCCGAGTCGGACTATCATAGCGGGCCAAGACTTTGCCTGTCGGAATGTGTACGAACGTTTCCTTCGTCGCGCCAGCATATCGGCCCGAGGGCTCTTTACCGAGCAAAGTAACATCGTGGATCGTCAATCCACCGACGATTTTTCCGTCAGCCTGCAGGCGGTAGACTCCGCTGAACGACATGAGCTTATCCGCGACGCTTCCATTAGCCATCTCGTCGAAGCAATTGCGTTCGCCGAGAACCGCCCAAATCAAAGTTAGGCCGTTTTTGTTCAGCGTTTCGATCATCCGTCCGGCGTCGACCAGACATGAGGTGGCGCCCGCTTTGGGCGGGCGACGTGGTGCGAACGCCACGGTGGTGCCACTGCCGTCAGCGAAGATGAAATCTTTCCCCGTCCATTTCACGTCCAACAGTTTCGCAAGTTGAGGGGAGGGCACCGACGCCGATGTCTCGTCCTCTGAGTAGTCGGCAACGGTGTGCGTGAAGCCCGGCGGAAATTCCACTCCAAATCGGCCTTCGTTTGCGCACGTTTTGCGCAGCGAGTCAAAACGTGATGACCAGGGGTACTCTCCCAAGCCTTCACTCCCGAATTTTGGCAAGCCGACCCCCGTGCCGTAAAAGTGATTCTTTTCCAAAAAGCGAAGCCGTTCCTTCACCTCGCTAGTCGGCACAACCCATGAGCGAACATGGATCCACTGATGGCATTTTCCGTCGTCGCGCGTGCGGGGCGGATAGGAATCTGGTTCATCCCAATCAAACCACGCGTTGAGGAGAAACGCCGGACCGCTCAGGCTCGGGACGGAATCCAGTCGGAGCATTTGTTCGACTCCTTGCGGCAGAGTCTCGACCCAAGTCGACTGGTCTTTGAGCAGGGCACGGTCGGCGAAAGGGTCGGGACAGTTTCGCCACCACAGGTTGTCATCGTCCAGATTTTCCGCGTCCTTGGCCAGCGGGTCTCGTAGCGGCTGAGCTGGGTCGAAATTCTTGGAAAACAACTGCCACGCGCCCTCGAACTTCTCAGGCGAATCGTTGTACCAGTATCCGAAGTGAAAGTGGTCCGACGCATAGCCTTCGAGTTCATGCAGGGCGATCCACTGGTATTTTTTGCTGATCCGTTCCTGCTTGGTGTCGTCGTTTGCACTGCGGCCGTAGTCGCGAAGATTGTCTTCGTATTCTTTAAACCGCTTCGGCGTCCAACCCAGCTCGGCTACGCGTTGAAGCGTCCAGGCGCGCGCCACGAGGCCATCGAATGCCCTCCGTTTATCCTTGGCGGGAATCGGCTTGTTGCGTCGGACGTTGATCCATGACTTCATGTGGGCTTCCATCGTGTAGCGCCCGAAGTCGCCGTAGCCGCCGATACCGTTTCCGTATTCGGGCTCAATGGAGTGGACGATGGTGCGCCAGCCGTCTGGTTTCCCGAACGCGCGCGCCTTTTTCTCAGGCCAAATTTTCGGCCAGCGCGACCGGTATGGCGGTCGGTAGTCCTTCGGCGTAACGCCCTTGGGCAGGCAGCCGAGGTTGCGGGCGCACTCCATGATCGTAAACGCGAAATCCCGCATCAGCACGTGGGGTGGCACTTGAGCGCGCGCGAACACGTGTTTCCACACAGCGAGGGCGAGCGGCGCGAGCTTTGTGGCCTCCTTCTCCCGAACGGCGGCGCCAGCCGCTATCGCGAACATGCGTTCGACGACGTAGGGATCATTGACCGAGTGAAACCGGTTGACCAAATCTGCGGCGAGTTCGCACCGACCCGCGACGACGTGGATGCCGGCCAAGGTGGCTCGACGACGGAAACCACGGTCGTTCGAGGAACATAGCCAGCAAAGCACGATTGCGACAAGCTGCGCCTGATCGCTTGGCACTCGGGTGGTGTCCACGCCGAAGAGCCAACGCACGATCGTCGCGGGCAACGAGGACTCACCGCGTTCAATGAGTTGCTGACTCGTCGCAATCGTCCACTCCTCTTCGCGCTGCCACAAGGGCATCTCGCGGAGCCAACGATCCAGGTAAAAGGCGTTGAAGGGGTGATCGACGACCGCGGCTATCCTAAACAAAACCTCCAGCACTCGGTCCGCCGAGAGATGCTGGCGCGCGCGGGCAAGCAGCGCATGGGTTTTAGGAGTGATGCTCGCCGGATTTCTCCAAGGTAATGACGCGAGGAAATCCTCCAGCACTGGTTGTTGCACGTCACGTCCGGCGATCACCTCAGCCATCTCGACCTTGAACTTTTCGGGCAGCAGCACCGCCAGCGCGGTCAGAAGACCCCGGTGCGTGTAGTATCCTCGGTACGTTTTCCACCACTCGATTAAGCCCCCTTTCTGCCAGTCTTTTCGAAGTTGCGAGAACGTTTTGGCGCCCGTGAGGAGGCGTTGGGCGATGAAGTAATCGGAAAATCTTTCGTAGGCGAAGCGGACCCTCACGTCGGTGATTTTGGTGTTGTGGTCATAGTGGCCGACTTCGGTTACTAGTCCGCTTGAACAAAGATGGTGGAAAAGCGAGCGACTCAAAATCTTACCCGGGAACAAGGCGTCGATTTTTGATCGCGCCTCAGCAATTGGAATCGGTTGTCCGTCTGCGTTTGCCAACAATGTCGCCAACAGGTCGATGGCGGACTGTGTGACATCCGAAGGACATTCGATGCTCTGGACCAGCAAAGCTGTTGTTCGGTCGATGCGCTTGCGCATGACTAGATCGAAGCTCAAGGGCCCGGACGGAATCTGTGCGTTTTCGAACGCTTCACAAAACGTTTTGAGGAAGAGCGGATTTTGGAACTCCGGTAGGAGCGGAGGGAGATCGCGCGCTTGCACGTTGTACGCGGTGAAGTAGCGCGCGGTCGCTTCGAATGTGGTTTCTCCGAATCCCCGATGCTGCGTGGTAGCCCAATACGACTGACCTTGGCTCACCATATTCTGGGGAATGCAGATTGGAATGAAGTCGGACCGGCAGCTTATCACCAGACGGATCCAAGGCCATTGGTCGATGCGTTTGGAAAACGCTCCCAGGTGGCGTGCCCACACCGTTCGATCTGTCGTTTCATTGATCGCATCGACCACGATCAGTGACGGCAGCCCTCTGACTTCTCCCGTGTGGTTGAGCGCGGCGAGAAGATCGTCGGTGCTTCCATTCCACCCGAGACGCGCGACCAACTGAGTCCATGGATCAGCCGAGGTGGTGAAAAACTCGCCGAGGAGAAAAAGCGCAGCCTGCGAACGCCCGAGGCACTCTTCCACCACTCGGGCGAGTAGATGGCTCTTCCCTGCGCCAGCTTCGCCGCTCACCAAAAGGCGCCTCCGGTCGGCGGCAATCTGTTCGCGGAGGAAATGGCTGAAATTGTAGAGAGTATCGGAAGCGGTTCTGACTTCGTGATCCCGGTAGCCAAGCCGATCAGCAACGCTCGACTGGTGTGCACCGGTGGGCGATGGGGTCGGCTTCGGCAACGCCTTGGCTGCATCCTGGGCTTCAGAAACGGCGGTGGAAAATGCAGTGAGGCTCGCCAACATTTTTTGCGTGGCGTCGTGAGCCGTGGCCAATTCCGGGACCGTGATGCCGTCTCCCAACCGCGGAAGTTCTTCTACGGTCGCGGCAACCACCGCGCCGAATGGTCCGCCGAGGATGTTCGTCACTTCCTTCGGAGGCGGATATTCGGTCGCCCGTCGCATCGCTTTCCACACCTTACTAGCCTCTGCGAAATACCGGCTGACGAAATGCGGTTCGCGCGCGAAGGCCGACAGGGTATCCTGGGCTTTTACGCGGATGTGCTGCTCCGGCGTGTAGCGGGTGTCGAGGGCGTCACGCGCTTCCTGATTGCGCGCGGCCAACCAAGCTAGGTCAAACTGGGGAGTGCCAAACCAGTAGGCCGCCCGTCCGGCGTGCACCGTGGTCGTTAAACGATGGGTGAGTTCCGATGCCCCCCACCATTGCATCTGGAGCGGGGGGTGTAGCGCGCGCGCTTTCGCCTGCATCCCCTTCCACTTTTTCGCGGTGTGCGGGTTCAGGTCGAGCGGCACCGCCACGAAGTAACGCGTCAGGGTAGGATGGTTTTTTCGAGCTGAACGAAAGGATTTCTCGATTTGCCTCCATTGCGGGTCGCGGAGCTGGGCAAAATATTTCGTCTGTAGGCCAACGGTTGTCCGAGGATTGGTCTGCACATAAGCCTCGACGCCTCCGTCTCCGCCTGCGCCGTCGATTCGCACCAAATTGGGCGGATTGTTCAGCTCCGCGCGAAACAAGGTTACGCACAGCTCCTCGAATCCTCCGTGTTGGGTTCCTCGGATCGAACGGATTTTTTGGAAATCGATTTGGGCGGACGCGAAGGAGGGCATGCAAACCCGTATGGAGGAAATCAGCGGTCCGGGCAAACCGGATAGAATTCCCGAATGCAAAATGGCCCGGAATTCGTTCGTCCTCGAAAATCCCAGAAGCTGCCTATAGCCCTGATGAGTGACCCCGAAGAAGACATTCCACGAACATTTCTCCAAATTGCTGGAAGCACCTACTCGGGAGTCTTTCCGTGATTTCATGCGCAATCATTTCGGGGAGACCGATCCAGCCGATTTCAAAGCGGCTTGGCCCAGTGATGTGCAGATTGCGAAGCACGTCCTCGCGATCGGTAATTCCGGAGGTGGAGTCTTGGTCCTTGGCGTCGAACAAGTCGACGGAGGGGAAATGTGTCCCGTCGGCTTGAACGAGCTGAAAGACAAGGCCGTCGTGGGCCGCGGTATCGAGAAGTTTCTCCCGAAAACCCTGAAATGGGAGCTGCTGGATTTTTCTTATTCTAGTTCTGAATACCCCGTGTTGCAGGGCAAGAAATTCCAATTGCTCGTCGTCGAGCGGAACGATCGAGAATTGCCCTATCTGTGCGAAGCGGACGGCGACAAGATTCGGCGTGGCTCAATTTTCGTCCGGCGAAAGACGGAATCGGTCGAGGTAAATTACGATGAGCTTCAGGCGCTTCTTAGTCGGCGCATCGCCAGTGGACACGACAGCACGAGCGCAAACCAACTGGCCAAGCACATCGAAGACTTGCGACAGCTCTATGACGCTCTGCCGAGTCAGATGCAGGTTATGCTGGAACGGCAGACGAGTTTCTTTGGAAAAAGCGCCTCGGAAGAGCTGGATGAATTTCTCGATGAACTCATCGAAGAAAAGAAACAGAAGATCAGATCGCTGATGGACTAAGGCTGATCGTTTTTGGTGGCCATCGTTGAGCCATGCCGGACTTCGATTCGGATCCTTGGTCAAATTACTCTGGTGTAACTGCACATCTTGGAATACATGGAGAAGCACAGCGTGGCCCGCCTCATCGGCGCGCCTCCGGGCTACGTCGGCTACGACGAAGGCGGCCAGCTCACGGAAGCCGTGCGCCGCAAGCCCTACGCCGTCGTGTTGTTCGACGAGATCGAAAAGGCGCACCCGGATGTATTCAACGTTCTGCTACAAGTGCTCGACGACGGACGCATCACCGATTCGCAGGGGCGCACCGTTGATTTCAAGAACACGATCATCATCATGACGTCCAACATCGGCAGCCGCCACCTGCTCGACGGCGTGACGGGCGACGAGATTCCTGAGAGCGTGCGCGAGTCCGTCATGACTGAGTTGCGACGCGGATTCCGCCCTGAATTCCTGAACCGCATCGACGAGACGATCCTCTTCAAGCCGCTTACGCTCGATGAAATCACGCAGATCGTGGACCTGCTCCTCGTTGACCTGAACAAGCGCCTTGCCGACCGCCGCGTGACCGTGGTGCTCGACAAAAAGGCCAAAGCCTGGGCGGGTGAGAAGGGCTACGATCCTGTCTTCGGTGCGCGTCCGCTGAAGCGTTTCCTGCAACGCCAGATCGAGACCCGCCTCGCCCGCGCCTTGGTGGGCGGCGAGGTGAAGGAGGGCTCCACGGTGACCTTCAAACTCAAGGGCGATGAACTCGTGATGAGTTAGAGCATTTAAAGTTGAGATGTAGCCGTTTTCTTAACGGTAGGGAGGCCTTTGTGCCCTCTGCCGAGGGCAGCCCTTCGGGCCATCGCCTTTGGCGATGCCATCTGCGCGCTGCTGCGCTCCGTCCGAGGCCTCCGAAACCACGCTCCAAGCACCTATGAGTTTCGTATTCACCCTCACACTACGCACGGCGGAGGCCTCGGAGAGGCCTCCCTACCAGGTATAAAATGGCTACAGTTTAAATGAAACTGCTAGTCAAAGTGGCGCGGGCGTCCTCCCCCCCCCCCCCCCCCGGCCTGCCTGTCCCTCGCGTAGTTACCCTCGGACGGGCAGACGAGTCAGGCCGGTTTGCCCTTGGCGACCGGCAGTTCGATAACGAGCTGCGTGCCGCCTCCCGGGGACGACTCGATTTCCAGCCGGGCACCAATCAGCAAGGCGCGCTCCCGCATCACGCGCAACCCGAGGTGGGGCCGGTCGCGTTTCTCGTTGGCCGTCGGGTCGAACCCCGCGCCATCGTCCCTGATTTCGAGGCGGAGCCAGTCCTGCTTGTCCGGCTTGCCGGGACGGCGGGCCAGCGTGACCTCGATGTGGGGAGCCCGGCCATGCTGCACGGCGTTGGAAAGCGCCTCCTGCGCCAGACGAAAGAGATGCTCGCGCACACCGAGCGGAAGGGCGTCCGCCAGACCGCCGACCTCGTCGAAAAACAGCACCTCGCTCTCCGAGCCCGCCTCCACCTGTTCGCAATGATTGCCCAGCACATCGGCAAAAGCGCTTTGTTCGAGCATTTCGGGGCGCAAGCCCGTGAGCGTGCGGCGCAGATCGCCGATCCCGCGGGCCATGTCCTGCACCACCTGCTCCAGCCTCTCATTGGCGGCCAGTCGCGGATCGGGCGCGATGACACTGCGCAGCCGCATCAACGCACTGGCGAGCGTCTGGCTGGCGCCATCGTGCAGGCTGGCGGCGAGACGGCGGCGCTCGTCCTCCTGCGCGTTGAGCATGCGGGCCGACACCTCGTGCAGCGCCTGCTCGGCCCGCTGGTAGTCGTAAAAACCGCCCGCGACGATGAGCGCCAGACCGGCCACGAAACATATCTCCGCATGGAATCCGATCAACACGGCATTCGAGAGCGCCGACCCCTCTTGCGCCATATGGACCTGCATCTGCCCCATGACGGTTGCCAGAACGAGATTGCCCAGGATGATGCCGCCGACCCCGCAGCGCACCACGACGAGAAAACCGATCAAGATCGTCAACCCCCAGCCGGCGACCGACGCCAGCACGATCTTCGCGTCCACCATCGACGGCACGACCCACAGCACCATCACCGCCACCTCCGCAAGGACCAGCCCGGCCAGTTCCCACGGACGGCTCAGACTCTCCCGGAAGGCGCCCCGGCGGGTCAGCAACAACACCAAAGGCGTGAGGATCAACGTCCCCTTGAACTCGCCCAAGCACCACTGGATATAGCCGGTCCAGAACGGCACGTCCCCGAACCTCGCCTCCGCGACGAGCAGACACGTGGGCAGGGCGGTGACGAACGTGGGCACGACACCTCCCGCCACCAGCATGATCGAAAAAAACCGCGCGCTCGGGATCAACGGCCGGGAGACCGGCCAGAACCATCGCACCAACACGCCGGCCAGCGCGGCATGCGCTCCCCCACTCAGCGCATAGACCAGCGCCCGCCCCGCCGAAGGAATTACCAGTAACCCGACCAAAAGGCTGCCCGCGAAAACTCCCGCCGCCAGATGCGTGCCCCGGCGCAGGATCACGAGCGCGAGCAGGATGCCGGGTGCCGGCCGGAACATCAGATACCCCTCCTCCACCGAAGGATTCCCGATGACCAGCCACCTGTAAGCCAAGCTCGCCGCCATGACCGCCGCCGTCACCAACGTGGCCCAAAGCTGCCCCCGCCAGTCGAACCAGAGGCCATGGACTCGCCCGTTCGCCGTCATGAACCTGAATTCCTCAATCCGATGGCCGCAAAAAGGCACAAGAAGCGCAAAAACAGGGAAATGCCTGGGTTGAAAATTTCCTCCCTCATCCTGTAGGTGAATAAATTTCTCATAAAGCAGGTTTCATTGTATTCTTTTTGCGCCTCTTGTGCCTCTTTGCGGCCATTCCTACTATGGTGTTTAGGATGAAGCGCGTCCGGTCCTCCTGCTGGTGATGACGGGCGGGGAGGCGTGCTGTGCCGGAGCCACCCGCGTCACGCCGGATTCGAAGGCCACGCGCACCAGTTCGGTGGCCTTGTCCACGTTGAACTTCTTCATCAACCGGGTGCGGTACATCTCCATGGTCTTGCGGCTGATCCCGAGATGCTCGCCGATCTCCTTCCCCGACAGGCCCCTGGCGAGACCATCGAGCACCTCGCGTTCCCGGACGGTGATCTTCGGAGCGCAGATGACCTCGCCCAGCGCCTTGCTGTGCAGGCCCGACTCCCCCCGCGCCACGCGCCGGATGAAAGACACGAGCACGCTGAACGGATCATCCTTGGCCATGAAAGCATGGGCACCCGCCCTGAACACCTCGGACATGGCGAAAGGAGTCGCGTGCATGGTGAGGACGACGATGCGCAACGCCGGCATCGTCTTCTGCAAAATCTTGAGCAGGTCGAGCACTGGCAGGCCGGGCATGCTCAGATCGACGACCAGCACATCGGGCCGCACGCGCCGCACCAGCGCGAGGGCGTCATCCCCGTTTTGCGCCAGACCCGCGCACACCAAGTCGGGCTCCTGACCCAGCATTGCTATGATCCCCCCCTGAAGGATCAGATGATCATCCGCCATCACCACCCTTAACGGCGGCGCGTCACCGGCAGCCGTGACGGAAGCAGGAGGCGATGGAGAGTCGGGCCACATGATGGCGGTTGCGGGATGCGACGGATTTTGCATCAAAGTCGGGCGGCGTGGTTGGGCCGTGTGGTAGTGGAACCAATACAATTCCCCAACTGGGTCATGGCAAGACGCCAGTTTCGCAGAGTCATGACAACGGCCCGACGGATTGGCAGCAAAACCGCGGGACGGATCAGGCAGTAAAGCGTCGCCAGTTTGGAAGGCCAGCCGCTCCATGAGGGGCGAGGCGCGTTGCGCCTCGTCCGGCGGCAAGATGCCGCCGCTCCGTAGAGGAGTCCGCGTAACATTCGTTCCGTCATTGGGAATGCTTTCCCTTCCAGAACTCCAGCGGGGCCTTCCCGTTATTCCTGTAACCCTGCAACGGATACTCCCGGTTGTAGTGCTCCAGCCATTGCGCCAAATGCTCGCGCAACTGCTCCAACCGATGCGCCCCCCCTTCCACCGCGTCCCGCTTGCTTCCCTCCCTCGACTCGCCCGGCAGCAATCCACGACTCACCCCCCGCAACGGCAACAACCACTCGTTCGTCAACGCCTGTTTGAACCTCACCATGCTCCCGTTCATCGTCGGTCGATCCACCGGAATCAACTGCTGCTCTATCCCGTGCAAGTCCAGATACACCCTGTAAATATGCTCACTCTCCGAACCCCAAAAAACCCTCTGCCGGTTCGTCAACATCCTCCCCACCCTCACACCCCGCTCCGCATACCACGGCAGCACACGACGATCCAATAATTCCACCGCCGTCTCCATCCTCGCATCTTCATGCAACTCCGCGAAACCCACCACCCCATACGTATCCACCACCGCATGCACATGCCACCTCTTCTTTCCCTCCACCGGCTCTATCGGGAATAACGTCTGCGTCAGCACCTCACCCGGTTCATTCCCCTCTCCCGACCCACCCCGCTCACCCAAGGCAGCGTTCAGCCTCAACGCCCTTGCCAACATTCGCGGCCCTACCTCCAGCCCCTCCACTATCCTCGACTCCACCTCCAGCGCCCGCTCCCTGTCACGCTGCTTCCGCACCCCATGCTTTGCCAGAATGCTGCTCACCGTCGTCCGCGAACACACCTTCCCCAACCCCTCCTCCAACCCAACACGGATTTCGTCAACACTTAGCTTCTCCGACCTCTTCGCCAACTCCACCGTCAGCGCCGCCACCTCCGGCTCCACCGACGCCGCCCTCCATCTCCGATTCCTCTGCTGCCTCTCCCTCGCCGCCATCCTCTTGTGCAACTCCATCCTCTCCCGCACCGCCTTCTGCCACCCCTGCCTCGCCTCCGCTTTATCGTATCCTGTTGTTGTCGTTGTTTTCATGGTAATTGGATTTCGCATGGCGTGGCGATTTTTTCCCCCGCTCCCAACAGCGCCTGAATTCTCGCCTCCCTGCTGCGCTCCATCTCAAACGTCTGCTGCAACAACTCCCGCAAACGCCCCCTCGAAATTCTCAACCTCAACCACTCCCGCCCAAAACCATCTTCAGGCGATAGATAATTATATCTCATCATCACCATCCCATAGCCCCGCATACTCCGCAACTCTCCCGCCGACGCCACCAAATCAATATCCACCCTGAAAAAATCCGGCTGCATCCGTACGATCAACGGATACAGCACCCGCGCCATCACATACGACGACTTCTTGAACACCACCTCCACGAACACCCTTTCAGAGATGCCCCTTTGCTCGCAATAAAGCTCCCTGAACGACCTCCCAGGCTGCTGGTGTGATGACACGGTTTTCATTTCAGCTATCAGTAAGGCCGCATTTCTCGCCACGGCGCGACGGACGCAACGGCTGAGAGGCAGAGAGAAGTCTCACGCAGAGACGCAGAGAACGCAGAGCCGGAAAAATACAATGTTTGTAATTTTTATTTATAATTATTTTCTCTGCGCCTCTGCGACTCTGCGTGAGATTTTCTCTGCCTCTCAGCGTGGCGCCCGTTGCGCCGTAGCGTGAAACTCTGCCTTTATTAGCGTCCATTAGCGTCTATTAGCGGTTGGTTTGTTGGATTGAAAAACACAATAAAGGGTGGTTCCGGAAATTGCACAGAAGGAAACGAAGATAACGAAGACAAAGACAGGAGAAGGGAATGTATGTTAATTTATTCATTCTAAATCGGTTTATTTTGTCTCACGCAGAGACGCAGAGAACGCAGAGCCGGAAAAATACAATGTTTGTAATGTTTATTTATAATTATTTTCTCTGCGCCTCTGCGACTCTGCGTGAGATTTTCTCTGCCTCTCAACGTTGCGCTCGTTGCGCCGTGGCGTGAAACCCTGCCTTTATTAGCGTCCATTAGCGTCTATTAGCGGTTGGTTTGTTGGATTAAAAAACACAATAAAGGGTGGTTTTGGAAATTGCACAGAAGGAAACGAAGATAACGAAGACAAAGACAGGAGAAGGGAATGTATGTTAATTTATTCATTCTAAATCGGTTTATTTTGTCTCACGCAGAGACGCAGAGAACGCAGAGCAGGGAAAATACAATGTTTGTAATGTTTATTTATAATTATTTTCTCTGCGCCTCTGCGACTCTGCGTGAGATTTTCTCTGCCTCTCAGCGTTGCGCCCGTTGCGCCGTGGCGTGAAACCCTGCCTTTATTAGCGTCCATTAGCGTTCATTAGCGGTTGGTTTGTTGGCTTCGTTTGTTTCTCTGCGCCTCTGCGTGATCTCATAAACCTTGTGATAAATTGAACCGACAATGCTCTATCAGGCGCCGCGACTGCGGCGGATGATTGCCCACGCCAGCATCGCCAGACCGGCGAGGGCGGCATACGTGGCAGGCTCGGGCACGGAGGGAGCGGAGCGCGGCACGATGAGGGCCGAGAGGGTAATGTCATTCCCGCCGTAGTTATAGTCGAGTTCATACAGCCCGCCATCGTAGGCGAACCGCCACATGCCATCGGCTATCTCGCTCAGGGTTTGCTCCACGCCACCGACCTTCAGCGTCTGCCAGTGGCCGACGTTGAAAGTGTTGCTGTCGATCAGCACCAGCCTGTCGTCCTGCTGGAGGTTTTCCAGCGAGAGCAGATTGAGCGTGCCGCCGTTCAGGAGGGTCGAGTCCGCTGTAATGAGGGCAGCGGTGCTGCCGCGCCAGCCGGTCAGATCGAGCGTGAGGATGCCTTCCTGATTTTGCTGGAAGTAATCGGAGGCATGCAGGGTGGATGACTCCAGCAGGGAAAACGTCCCTCCGCCATATTCGCTGACCTGAAGAATATCCGTATCCAGCACGGACCCGGCGTAGAGCGTGATACTGCCCCCATTAAAGGTGTGCAGGCCATAGGCGGTCAGGGTGGAATTATGGAGTTCCAGACCGCCACTCACGCCAAGACAAACGGAATCCTTAACCACGAGGGTGGTGACGATTTGGTTCGTCATGACGGCGGTGCCCATGGTGAGATTCACGTTGTCTTCGGCAGGTCCGGGCACGCCATTGCTCCAGTTGCCGGGATCGGACCAGTCGCCGCGACCGCTGTTAGTCCATGCGGTATAGGCTCCGGCAGGGGTGGAAACAGACAGCGCCAGCACGAGGATGGGCAACACCCGCAATAGCAGGCTGCCGTAGTTGTTTTTTGATTTTGTGTTCATGGGTAAATCTTTGATTTTTTAATTCATTGAAAAAAGGACAGTAAGGCAGGATTTCCCGCCACGGCGCGACGGACGCCACGCTGAGAGGCAAAGAGAAGTCTCACGCAGAAGCAGAAAGAATCTCACGCAGAGACGCAGAGCCGGAAAAATACAATGTTTGTAATTTTTATTTATAATTATTTTCTCTGCGCCTCTGCGACTCTGCGTGAGATTTTCTCTGCCTCTCAGCGTGGCGCCCGTTGCGCCGTAGCGTGAAACTCTGCCTTTATTAGCGTCCATTAGCGTCTATTAGCGGTTGGTTTGTTGGATTGAAAAACACAATAAAGGGTGATCCCGGAAATTGCACAGAAGGAAACGAAGATAACGAAGACAAAGACAGGAGAAGGGAATGCATGTTAATTTATTCATTCTAAATCGGTTTATTTTGTCTCACGCAGAGACGCAGAGAACGCAGAGCCGGAAAAATACAATGTTTGTAATGTTTATTTATAATTATTTTCTCTGCGCCTCTGCGACTCTGCGTGAGATTCTCTCTGCCTCTCAGCGTTGCGCTCGTTGCGCCGTAGCGGAAAACTCTGCCTTTATTAGCGTCCATTAGCGTTCATTAGCGGTTGGTTTGTTGGATTGAAAAACATAATAAAGTGTGGTTCCGGAAATTGCACAGAAGGCAACGAAGATAACGAAGATAAAGACAGGGAGTATAATTTGATTTAATTTATTTATTTTCAATAGGTCGTTAAAAACAAAAGCTCCATTTCAATTGGTTGTCTTCGTTTTCTTCGTTATCTTCTGTGCAATTTTTAGAACCATCTGTTTTCTCTGCGCCTCTGCGACTCTGCGTGAGATTCTCTCTGCCTCTCAGCGTTGCGCCCGTTGCGCCGTAGCGTGAAACTCTGCCTTTATTAGCGTCCATTAGCGTCTATTAGCGGTTGGTTTGTCTGCTTCGTTTGTTTCTCTGCGTCCCCGCGCCTCCACGTGAGACCACTCACCCCTCCCAAAAATCCATCGGCGTTTTCCCCTCATTGCGGTATCCGTGCAACAGATACTCGCGGTTGTAGTAATCCAGCCACTGCGCCAGATACTCGCGCAACCTCTCCAACCGACGCGCAAAATCCCCCGGCGTATTCGGCTTGCGACCCTGCCTCGACTGGCCCGGCGGCACTCCCCGGTTCAGACGCAACGGCAGCAACCATTCGCTCGTGAACACCTGCTTGAACCTCGCCATGCTCCCATTCATCGACGGACGCCCCATCGGGATCACCTGCTGCTCTATCCCATGCAAATCCAAATACACCCCATACACATGCTCACCCTCACACCCGCTAAAAACCTGCAGTCGGCTCGTCTCCATCCTCCTCACCCTCACACCCCGCTCCTCATACCACGGCAGCACTCGCTTATCCAAAAAACTCACCGCCGTCTCCGTCGTCGCATCCTCATACAATTCGGCGAAACCCAGCACCCCATACGTATCCACCACCGCATGCACCTGCAACTTTCCCTCCCCCGCTACAGGCTCCACGGGAAAAATCGTCTGCGTCAGCACCTCTCCCGGTTCCCTGCCCTCTCCCGGCCCCCCCCGCTCGCACAATACAGGATTAAGCTTCAACGCCTTCGCCAACGTGCGTGGTGCCAACACCTCCCCCTCCAAAATACGCTCCTCCATCGCCAGCGTCCGCTTCATGTCACAATACCCCCTCACCCCATGCCTCGTCAGAATGTTCACCACCGTCGCTGTCGAAAGCTCCCTCCCGAACCTCCTCGTCAACTCGTCCCGGATTTCCTTGAACTTTATCTTCTTCGGCCTTGCCGCCAGTTTCACCGCCAGCGCCGCCACCTCCGGCTCCACCGGCATCGCCACCCCCCCACGCCAATGCCTCTCCTTCTCCTCCCTCTTCTTGAGCATCGCCATCCTCTTCCTCACCGCTCCCATCCAGTCCTTCTCCGGCGCTTCCGGCGCGGCGATGACCGCTCCTGTCCCTTCATTGTTCGTGGTTCTCATTGGTTTTGTTCTCCTAAGTCTTGTCGGAGCGGTGACATTCCTGCCTCTGCTCCATCTGCGTCAGCCTCCCATCCTCACCGGAGGACCTCCGGGTTTTTTGGGCCGCAAGGCTCACCACCGTTTCGCTCCACTCCCCGCCAAATCTGACATTCACATTAAACAATTCGGGATACAGCGTGCGCCGCATCAGACGCTGCAACCGGCTCACCGAAATCCTCAAATCCAGCAGGCCCCTCCAAAGCCCCCGGTGCCCCGGATGACACAACAACCTCGCCACCTCCACTCCGAAGCCCCTCATGCTCCGCAGTTCCCCCGCCGACTCCACCAACTCTAAATCCGCCTCGAAGTAGTCGGGCGACATCCGCACGATCAGCGGATACAACACCCGCGCCGTCGGGTGCAACGACTCCAGCAGCACATGCCGGGCAAAATCCCCTCTCGGGATTTCCCTCTGTTCGCAATAAAGCTCCTCAAACGTCCGCCTCGGCTTGGAATGGGAATGGGTCATTGTTGTATTCTTATACTAGGGAGATTAAATACATTTTTAACCGCGAATGGACGCGAATAGACGCGAATAAAAACACAATAAAGGGTGGCTTTGGAAATTGCACAGAAGGAAACGAAGATAACGAAGACAAAGACAGGAGAAGGGAATGTATGGGCACTTTGAAAAACTCCCCAAAACAAGATTTTGAACAGCAAAGGCGCGAAGTCGCAAAGGTCGGAAAAATGAATGAAATTTTATTCTCATGGAAAACAATGAATTATGAATTAAATGTCACGGCTTGTGCTTTGCGACTTTGCGTCTTCGCTGTTCAAAAAATGACTTTTCCAAAGTGCCCGTATGTTAATTTATTCATTCTAAATCGGTTTATTTTGTCTCACGCGGAGACGCAGAAAACGCAGAGCCGAAAAATACAATGTTTGTAATTTTTATTTATAATTGTTTTCTCTGCGCCTCTGCGACTCTGCGTGAGATTTTCTCTGCCTCTCAGCGTTGCGCTCGTTGCGCCGTAGCGTGAAACTCTGCCTTTATTAGCGTCCATTAGCGTTCATTAGCGGTTGGTTTGTTGGATTGAAAAACATAATAAAGGGTGGTTCCGGAAATTGCACAGAAGATAACCAAGAAAACGAAGATAAAGACAGGGAGTGTAATTTGATTTAATTTATTTATTTTCAATAGGTCGTTAAAAACAAAAGCTCCATTTCAATTGGTTGTCTTCGTTTTCTTCGTTACCTTTTGTGCAATTTTTAGAACCATCTGTTTTCTCTGCGCCTCTGCGACTCTGCGTGAGATTTTCTTTGCCTCTCAGCGTTGCGCTCGTTGCGCCGCAGCGGAAAACTCTGCCTTTATTAGCGTCCATTAGCGTCCATTCGCGGTTGGTTTGTTGGCTTGTGAAAATTAACGTAGTTCGTCTTTGATGATTTGGTATCCATTAAAAGTGATGCGGCGGCGCTCGCCGCTCGGTAGAATGATGTTGAAGGTGTTTTTGGCTCCATACGGCGCACGGAACACCAGCGCATAGGGATGGCGTTCTGTTATTATATTCGCCTCCTTCTTGTATCCTGATGAGGAACAGCCGAACGCGACAAGCACCGGCAGGATTATCAGCAAAAGTCTGTGCATCGGACATAAGATCAGAAATGTCTCACGCGGAGACGCGGAGGCGCGGAGAAAAATATTGGAGGGCGGGTCTCCTGACCCGCCAGACGCGGCGCAAGCCGCGCCCATCCGGAATCGGAAGGGCGGCGTTGCACGCCGTCGGCGGGTCGGGAGACCCGCCCTCCAATAGGTAAAAGGACAGGGAACGGTTTGCCAGTTTCAGGACTCGAAGGTTCAACAAACACAAGAAACAAGAACCCTCGTCAGTCATTACACGCCAGCAAGCCCCGCCCCCCGTCCAGTATTTCGAGGGATGCGGTTTATTTTGAGTCGGGCGAGACGCGGTGCATCCTCCGAAAAAGTGTGAAAGAACATTGGAGGGCGGGGGTTTATTTCCACCAAACCCCGCCCTCCGCTATCATCTGTCGCCAAGGAACCACGAGAGGCACAGAGAGCAGGGAACCCTTCTCTAATTTTTCATTATGTATTTACTACTGCGACCCGGCTCTCCGTTGCCTCCGTGGTAATTCTCTAAGGAGGGCGGGTCTCCCGACCCGCCGACGGTGCGAAGCACCGCCCTTCCGTTTTTTTTCGGATGGGCGCGGCTTGCGCCGCGTCTGGCGGGGATTGGCAATAAAAACCCGCCCTCCACGGCTCCGTCACCGGCGGCGACGCACGGCGGCGTAGGCGAGGATCGCCAAGCCTGCGAGTGCGGCATACGTGCTCGGCTCGGGGACTCCGCTGGGTGCGGGCGTGTCCTTGATACCGCTAAGCTGCAACTCGGCAGGACCAAACGTGACGCCAGTCGCGCCACCATCTGGATCAAGCATACCGGAGAAGGTCAGCACGCCCTTAGACACCTGCGTGCCCTGAATCAGATCCCAATACTCAGCCAAAGCCGTGAAATCGGAACTTCCCAGACCCTCGACATAAGTTTCACCAATCGGTGTTCCAATCTCATACTGAAATATCCGTGCCTCTGCATAGAACGGAGTATTACGAGTCAGCCCCTGTGTAAGGAACATCTGCGTATTGAAGAGACCGATGTATTCCGAACCATAATCTGCATCAAGAAAGCCCGCGGCACACTCGGCCAACGTCAACGGCCCGGTATCTGAGGCTCCATACCAGAATGTGATAATATATCCATCATTGCCGGATACTGGTGCGCCAGTGTTATCCATGATGAGGTTTACACCCCCATCAATGGATAAACTTAGCGGTTCAGCATGTAGCTGAAAGGAGAGCGCCAAGGCTGCTCCGAGTCCAATTAATGTCTTTTTCATAATATTATTAATCAATGTTTGGTTTCGATTTTACGGATTGGTGATTATTGGGTAATCTCCAAATTATCAGTGCTGACAGCCACGCCCGGCTGCACCCAAGTCTTGTTGCTTCTGGGCGTAAGATAGAATCCTTGGCCGATGGCAAAGGAAGGTTGCGTTCCAGTCCATCCGCTGCCGATGAACGGGACTGTGCCAGAAACGGCTGCCCCGCTCGTGTTATACCAATTGAACAATTCGTTCGTGGCACGTGTATAGCCAATATCAACGGGATCGGCGACGGCGATAGGCAGACTGGATGCCAGCAGGGTCTTGACATTATTCTGGAGGCTGTAACTCCGGTTCCCTGTCTGCACCAACCCGGCAAAGGTCAAGGTCGTGGCCGCGCCACCATTGACTACATAGGCGGCTTGTCCCAACGGAAGCTCCAAGGTGGTCGTCCCAGCCCAACCGACAACCCCCTTTGAGACAGATGCAAATGAACCATCCGGTTGTTGCACGTTGATTCGGGTATTGGCCCGCACGTTGGCGAACAGGCTGGTAACGAGATTACCGGCGCTGCTTTCCAGAAGATGGGACACAAGGGCTGCACCGTTGGCCGGGATCGTCACATCATAGCGTCCGTCCACATTGGTCGAATACTTGGCGTCGTCGTTGATCGTCACTCCATCAAGCGCGGTGGCGCTGGTGACGAGGCGGTAGAACTCGGCGGTGGCCGCGCTCTTGGTGAAGGTGATCGTAGCGGTGCCACTCTCGTCGAACTGGCTGGCGGTGCCGGCCACAAAACCCCATGAGGCGGCATTGCCGAGAAGGTTTTGCGAGGCATACAGGGCATAATAGTTGCCTGCGGTACCGAGTGCATTGATCGTAATCGTGCTGCCGCTGATGACCGGTTCACCCAGCGTCGCGGGGGTCACGGTGCCGGGGACGATATTATTCGTGTTTATCACCGTATAGCCATCCTCATAACTGATGGTGATGAGATAGGGGTAGCTTTCGATGTTGACCGGCTGAAAAACATCAAGCGCATCGTAGGCGATGATCATTGCGCCAATGCGGGTGAGCAGACTGGAGACATCGGCGGTGTAGTCACCTTCAACGGCGATGATGTTGCCACGATACAGGGCAATCGTGCCGGTGCTGCCGATGGTGCCGGTGCTGTCGATCTGGAGCTTGTTGACTGCGCCGTGTGGGTTGCCGACTTGGACGTTGCCAGCATTCAGCGTGCCTTGGACGACGAGGGTGTTGTTGTATCCCGAATCCTGGCCGATGTAAACGGTGGAGACGGTCGCCGTGTCGCCTGCACTGAGCGTGACCTTATTGCCGGCGGTGTTCACGCCGATGATCCAGTCGTCTTGCGACTCGAAGCTCAAACCGTCGGTCGCCAGCGGGGTGCCATAGTAGTTATCCAGCGTCGTGAACGCCCGGATGTCGCCCGCGTAGGCTTTGCCGGCGTTAAGCACGCCGTTGGGATCGGCGTTATACGCACCGACCACGAAACGGTTGTCCGACAGGCCCACCGAATAGCCGAAGGCGTCATTCTTCGCGCCGTCGGAGGCGAAGAGCTTCACGGCCTCGGTCACCGTGCCGCTCTTACCGGAGAGCTGCACATAATAATACGCCGCTCCCGTAGTGGCCTCCTTGCCGTCACCTCTGGTAGCCCCGACCAAGGCGCACTCGCCCGACAGGCTCACCGAATCACCGCCGAAGTAGTGACTCGCCGCGCCGTCGGAGGCGATGAGCTTCACGTTCTCGTAGGTGGCGGTGGTGATACTGGCAGGTCCGGTGTAGCCCTCCGGGCGGCCCGTCTTACTGTCCAGCCCCTTGTAATAATACGCCGCACCCGTATTGGCCACGTTGCCATCACCATTTTGAGCCCCGGCCAAGGCGCTGTCGCCCGATAGGCTCACCGAACGGCCAAAGAGGTCACTCGCCGCGCCGTCGCTGGCGAGGAGCTTCACGTTCTCGTAGGTGGCGGTGGTGACGCTGGCAGGACCGGTGTAGCCCTCCGGGCGGCCCGTCTTACTGTCCAGCCCCTTAAAATAATACGCCGAGCCGGAATTGCCCCCCATGTCGTCATCCCAATAAGCCCCGGCCAAGGCGCGGTCGCCCGATAGACTCACCGACTTGCCGAAGTAGTCATTCCCCGCGCCGTCGCTGGCGAGGAGCTTCACGTCCTCGGTCACCGTGGAGCCGGTTGCTTTGCCGTCCAGCCCCTTAAAATAATAGGCCGAGCCAGACTGGAGCCCCTTGTCGTCATCCCCCCACGCCCCGACCAAGGCGCGGGTGCCCGACAAGCTCACCGACTCGCCGAAGGTGTCGCTCACCGCGCCGTCGGAGGCGAGGAGCTTCACGTCCTCGGTCACCGTGGGGCCGACCGCGTTGTTCAGCCCTTTGTAATAATACGCCGCTCCCGAACCTTCCCCATTGGCGTCATGAGAATTAGCCCCGGTCAAGGCGCTGTCGCCCGATAGACTCACCGAATAGCCAAACCGGTCCTGCGCCGCGGCGTCGGAGGCGAGGAGCTTCACGAACTCGGTCACCGTGGGGCCGGTTTCGTTGCCCAGCCCCCTGAAATAATACGCCGCACCCGAGTAACCCACGTTGCCATCGGCGAGACTAGCCCCGGCCAAGGCGCTGTCGCCCGACGCGCTCACCGAAATGCCGAAGTTGTCACTCTGCGCGCCGTCGGAGGCGGTGAGGTTGGAGGCGCGGGCGTGGGGAGCGGCGAGAGCGAGGAGTGCGAGGCCGAGGGCGCCGGGTGCTCCGAGTGTAAGGAAGGCGCGCCGGAGCGTGCCTGAGTTATCGTTTGATTTTATTTTCATAGGAATGATAAATTTGGGATTTCAGGTTTCAGACAGAGAGAGGGTGGTGCCGGAGGGCGTGATGTTTGTTAGGCATAATAGACACGCGGTATAATATCCTGTACAGCGTCTATATGTTGGTATGGTTGATTATATGGGCACACAAGGGCTGCGCCCGGCAGTGAGGCGGTGATTGATATTCGGAAGTTGAGAGTTGAAGCTAGAGACTAAAGATCTTGTTTTTAGACAGAATTAACAGAATTAACAGAATTTGCTGAATTAACGGAATGGGTTGAGTTGGCTGAATTGATGATTTGTTATTGGAATGATTTCGGTTTATTTTGTCTCACGCGGAGGCGCGGAGAACGCAGAGGAAGGGAAATGCAATATTTTTAATTTATTTATACTTATAATATGAGTTTTCTCTGCGCCTCTGCGTCTCTGCGTGATCTCTTAAATCTTGCGAAAAATTGAACCGACAATGCTCTAGAGACTAAAGAGTGTGGATTTTATTATTTATTTCGTTTCCGCATGACGGCAAAGGCGAGCAGCGCGAGCCCAGCGAGGGCGGCATACGTGGCGGGTTCGGGCACGGAGGAGGAGGGGGTGTAGATGAAGGCGGTAATGAGCCCCTCGTACATCTCGGTCCGTGTGAAGAGGGCGGCGCAGTCGGAAACATCGAGTCCGTTCACCAGCGTGGTGCCTCCGAAGAGGTCGATGTTCCTGTCCTTAAAGAAGGCTTGCATGCCCTCGAAACTCTGGGAGCCCAGGAATATGATGCCGTTGTCCTGCGCCAGCCAGACCGTGCCGATGTTCAGGATCGCGCTGGCCGGGGAAAAGATGGCAAGGTGGTTGCCGGCCGCGCCCGCTGTGCCCACGTAGATGTTGTTCGCCGTGAGGGAGACCGGGCCGCTTCCGATGGAGGGTATGGACAGGGTATTATTGGTGGAACCGGCTCCCTGGCCGATGATGATATCCCCCGCGATCAGACTGCCTGTAACAGCCCCTGTGCCAATGAGAGTTTCGCCAGTAAAATTCACTGTATTATTGCTGTCACCCGCGCCGATAATGAGGTCACCCCCTACGGTCAGTTGCCCGCCGAGTTGCAGAGTGCTGGCACCGGAGATCGTCACCGGCCCCGGAGTGCTCGTGCGGACAGGATTCGACGCGTTGGCGCGGAGTTGTGCAGTCGCCCCGTTATTGATGACAACGCCCTCCGGGTCAGCCCACGGGGTGCCTCCGCTCCAGTTGGCGCTGTCCATCCAGTCGCCGCCGTCCCAAGTGCCGCCGGCTGTGTTGATCCAGGTGGCGGTGGCGAAGGCGGGCAGGCCGGTGAGCAGGCCAATGCCGAGGGTGAGGAGCACCCGTCGGAGCGTGCCTGTATTATTTGTTGGTTTTGTTTTCATAAAAATGACAAGTAGCGCCTGTAAAATCAGGAGTCGGGAGTCGGGGGTTAATATTAAGGATTCTTGTTTTTAGACAGAATTAACAGAATTAACAGAATTTGCTGAATTAACGGAATGGGTTGAGTTGGCTGAGTTGATGATTTGTTGTTGGAATGATTTCGGTTTATTTTGTCTCACGCGGAGGCGCGGAGAACGCAGAGGAATGGAAATGTAATGTTTTTAATTTATTTATACTTATAATATGGGTTTTCTCTGCGTCTCTGTGTCTCTGCGTGATCTCTTAAATCTTGCGAAAAATTGAATTTATAATGCTCTAAAATAATTCTGTTGATTCTGAAAATTCTGTTAATTTTGTCTAAAAAAAAGTCCTGTCGCAGCAGATGCGGGCGGGACGCCCGCTCCGTGCGTAGCGCAGGCGGGACGCCTGCCATCTTGTCTATAGCGCGAAGCGCGGTGACTTTTATGGAGTGCGGCGCTTCGCGCAGCAGGCTGGATGGCAGGCGGGACGCCTGCGCTACATCGGAATGCGGGCGTCGCAAGCGACGCCCCTACAGCGGGCGAGACGCCCGCGCCACATGTAGGGGCTTCGCTTGCGAAGCCCGCGTATGCAGGACGTGGCCTCAAATGGCGTGCGCGGGCGTCGCAAGCGACGCCCCTACAGCGGGCGGGACGCCCGCGCCACTCTTTGGGCGTTCCTTGGGCGTTCCTCGCTCCGCTTGCGAACATCAGGCGAACGTCCACTTGCATCTCAGAATCGACCTTGACCGAAGCAGTGGCCCCGGTTGTCGTGATGAAGTTGTGGTTGCTGGTGCTCATGTGGCGTGAATGCGGTGCTGGATGCGTCAGACACACATTCTGCCAGTTTTTTATGCTTTTGAAAAGCTAGGCAAACCCCTGTAAAAATTGCGATTCCCATGAATAACATGGAGATATCATATTCTTTTTTTTACCGGCCCCAAAATCGACCCCAAGGAGATGCCTGAATATCCAGTTTTTAACTACAGAGAACAGGGGCATAAGTAGGGGCTTCGCTTGCGAAGCCCGCGTATGCAGGACGTGGCCTCGAATGGCGTGCGCGGGCGTCGCAAGCGACGCCCCTACCTGCGGGCGGGACGCCCGCGCCACTTTTCTGACCGCCGGCAGGATGCCGGCGGTCCCAGGCGTTTCCGCGCCGTTGTTTTTTTCCCTCATTATTGAGCTTCAGATCTGGAAATCGCCGGGGCGGTCGCGCTCGCGCGAATCGCCAAAGGGGGCGGCGGTTTCCTGGGTTTTGTTTTTGTCGTAAAAGATGCGGATTCCGGATGCCGCACGAGCTTTCTCCCCATCCTGCTGGAGCAGGCGTGAGGCGCGCAGCAGGGCGCGTTTCGTGCTCATGGTGAGATTGGCCTCGGCAGGGAAAATGTTGTCGCTGCCGATGGCGGCCCATGCACCGCTGCGACGAAGCACGCGTTCGACGTCGGGATTGATGCCGCTGACAAGGAGATGGCGGCCGGAGCCTTTCATGTAGTCGTGAAGCTGGAGCAGCGACATGACAGAGGTGGCGTCGAGGTGGCGCGCGTTTTTCATGCGCAGGATGACGACGCGCATTTTGGAATCCGAGGCGAGTTGGCGCACCTGTTCCTGAAACAAGTCGGCGGCGCCAAAAAACAATTCGCCTTCCACGTGAACGATGGAGATGGCGGAGTTCTTGCGCGCGGCGTCCTCGTCGAGTTGCGAGAGTTGTCCGGCGTCGTCAAAGGTGTATTCAACGAGCGAGGGCGCGCCGGCTTTGCGCAGGAAGAGCACGAGCGAGAGTCCGACGCCGACGTAGATGGCGACGTCGAGCTTGAGGAAAAACGCCGAGGCAAATGTGGTGACGAGCACGAAGGCGTCCGAGCGCGTGGCACGCCAGGCGAGTCGCAACTGTTCGCGGTTGATCATGCGCAGGCCGATGCGGATGAGGTGCGCGGCCAGACTGGCAACGGGAATGTAATTGATCAACGGCCCGACAAAAAACAGCGCGGCGAGCACGATCGAACTGCTCATGAGGGCCGACATCTGGGTGCGCGCGCCGCTTTGGTAATTGGCTCCGCTGCGCGCGAACGAGGCGGAGCCGGGCATGGCTCCGTAGGCGCTGGTGACGATGTTGGCCGTGCCCATGGAGATGAGTTCCTGGTTGACGTCGATCTGCTGGCCCGACTTGGCCGCCATGGTCTTGGCGATGGAGACGGCTTCGAGCATGCCGAGGATCGAGATGGCGAGGGCGGCGCCAAGCAGCGAAGGGACGATGCCCCAGGTCTCGGGACCGAGGGGCATGCCGATGAAGGAGGGAATGGTGACGGAGAGCACGCCTTCGTCGGCAATGGTGCGCAGGCCGATGAGTTCGTTGAGGTGTCCGTATTTGGTAATGAGCGCGATGATGACGAGGCCGATCAATTCGGCGGGGATGCGGCGGATGTAGTGTTCGCAGACTTCGAAGATGACGAGAGTGAGCACGCCGATGGCGAGAGCCCAGCCGTTGAACTGGAGGTGGACGATGCGATCGAGCGCCGCCCAGAGGGTGCCAATGAAGCTGCCGCGCGAACCGACATCGATGATGCCGAAGAAGTGGGAAACCTGCCCCGCGGCGAGCAGGATGCCGATGGCGGTGCCGTAACCGATGATGACGGAGCGCGAGATGAACTGGGTGATTTTGCCAAACTGGGCCAGGCCGGCGGTGAGTTGAAATATGCCGATGAGCGCAGCCAGGACGATCGTGATCTGGGCCGGGGTGAGGTCGGTGCTGGTGAACGAATAGATGGTGGCCGCGAGCACGATGCTGAGCGAGTTGCTGGGGCCAAAAACAAGGTGGTGGGAGGAGGTGAAGAGCGCGGCGACGAAGCCGCCGACGATCACGGACATGATGACCATGAGCGGCGGCAGTCCGGCGATGAGGGCGAAGCCGATGGCCTGCGGTATTGAAACGAGCGATACAGTGGCGGCGGCGAGTCCGTCGGCGCGGAGTTTGTCCCAGGAGTATTTGCGGAGTTCGGCGCCGAGCGGAAAGCGGTCGCGCAGCCACTGCCCGGAACTGCGGGCGACGGAGGCGGCGGCCTGGCGGGTTTGCGATGAAATCAGCGGAGCGCTCATGCAGTGGAGCAACGGTTTTTCAGCCGTCGCGACGACGCACAACGTCGCCCGTTTGGAAAATAACGCAACCCGGACGCCGGGCGGGCGAGGTGCTTCGCATCTCCTCGTCGCAACGGCTGGAAAGCCGTCGTGCCACCAGCGCTGTCCATCGTGGCGTTGCTCATGCCTCGACGCCGAGTTTTTCGAGGATGCGTTGCAGGTCGTCGTTGCCTGCGTATTCGATCACAATCTTGCCGCGCTTGGGCGTGTGTTGGAGCGCGACGCGCGCTCCGAGGTGGGAGATGAGGCGCTTCTCGATGCTGGCCACGGCGGCGGCTTCGACGGGGGGGAGTTTGCTGCCGGTCCTGGCGCCGGCCACGGGGGGGACGGGCGAGGCGGCGGCCTTATGGGTCTGCACGAGTTTTTCCGTGGCACGGACGCTGAGGCCGCCTTCGATGACGCGGCGGGCGAGGACGGCGCGTTGCGCGGAGTCTTCGACGCCGAGGAGGACTTTGGCGTGGCCGACGGAGACCAGTCCCTTGGCGACAAATCCGCGCAACTCTTCGTCGAGCGAGAGCAGGCGCAGCGCGTTGGCGACGCCGGCGCGGCTCTTGCCGACGCGCTCGGCCACGGCTTCTTGCGTGAGGTCGAAGTCGCGGATGAGGCTGGCGTAGCCAAAGGCTTCTTCGAGCGGGTTGAGGCTTTCGCGCTGGAGGTTTTCGATGAGGCCGAGGGTGGCGGCGGAGGCGTCCTTGGCCACGACGAGGCGCGCGGGGATGGTCTTGATTTTGAGGAGTTGGAAGGCGCGCCAGCGGCGTTCGCCAGCGATGAGCTGGTATTTGCCTTCACCGGTTTTGCGCACGACGACGGGTTGCAGGAGTCCTTCCGCACGGATGCTTTCGGCGAGTTCCTGGAGTTGTTCGGGCGCGATGTCCTTGCGCGCTTGATACGGACTCGGGGCGATGGAGGTGATGGCGATTTCCAAAAATCCACTGGCGGCGGACGCAGGCACGACAGCGGGGGGGGGGGGAGGGAGGATGTT
>NZ_ABEA03000006.1 GCF_000171235.2 Geminisphaera colitermitum TAV2
GGATTTCGTGGAGTGCGGCGATTCATCGCCGCTTTGGACGATGCGATTTATCGCGTCGCTCGGCGGAGGGGTGGCGGGCCGTTGAAACGGCCCGTCAAAGCGGCGATGAATCGCCGCACTCCATAATGGGGGGCGGGTTGTTTGCGCCACGATTTTTCCGTTGAGACGGGCGGTGGCGGTGAGGGTGACGGGGGCGGTGGTCGCGAGTTCGGGGGTGAGGGTGAGCGTCACGGAGCCGTCGGTGGCGGTGTGGTCTTGCGCGATGTGGACGTGGGTGAGGCGGTTGGTGTTCCAGGCTTCGAGGCGGATGTCGCGCCAGATGCCGGCGGTGACGAAGCGGGGACCCCAGTCCCAGCCGAACTGGCATTGCATTTTGCGGATGCGGGTGGCGCCGCCGACGGAGTCGTTGCATTCGCGGGGTGTGTGTTCGGTGTTGTGGGTGCGGATGTAATGCATCGCGCTGCCGAAGTGGATGCGTAGTTCGTTGCGTCCGGCGCGGAGGTGTTTTCTTGCGGACGACCAGCGCCAGCCGATGAACATGTTGTCGGTGGCGGCGAGTTTGTGGCCGTTGAGATAAACAGTGGCGATGGTGTCGAGGCCGTCGGCAACGAGGTCGATGTGTTCGTGGTCGTTGAGGAGGGAGGTGGGGAGGTTGAAGGTGGTTTGGTATTCCCAGTCGCGTTCTTCGATCCATTGGAGGTCGAGTTCGTTGGTGCCGTAAAAGGGGTCGGGGATTTGGCCGTCGCGGAGGAGGTCGGTGTGGACGCAGCCGGGGACGGTGGCGGGGCGCCAGGTTTTGTTGATCGTGGTTTTGGTCTTGGTTTTGGCGGTGGCGTCACGGAAGCGCCAGTCGGCGGTGTTGAGATCGAGCGTGGTCATTGTGGGAATGCGGAGTGCGGAATTGGAAGGGTTGAGGGTGCATCATAGCGGATCGGTGGGATTTTGGCTTTGCCTGAATCAACAAATCTTTTGTCAATTTCGCCAATGAAGCGGTCTGTCGTTGTTCGCAAGAGGCGTCCTCCTTTTCGGGTGCAGGTGATCATGGGCGGTGATCTTGAATATTTCCGCAATACGTTGCTGGGAGCGCGTCATTATGGTTTCGATTCGGGGCGGCTGGTGTTTGCGGATCGGTGGCTGGCGCATGAGTTGGCGGGGGATTTGCGGGTTTTGGTGCGGCGTGATGGAATCGATGGGATTGTGGCGGCGGTGAACTCGGCGGCGGATGAGGCGCGGTTTGCGGGGGTGGGGGTGCCGGTGGTGAATGTCTCGAATTCCAGGGGCGAGGTGAGGGTTCCGTTGGTGACGCAGGATGATGAGGCGGTGGGGCGGTTGGCGGCGGAGCATTTGAGAGCGTGCGGGTGTAGGGCGTTTGGTTTCTGGGGGCAGCCGGGGGCGAGTTATTCGGAGGAGCGGCTGGCGGGGTTTCGCGCGGGGTTGGCGGGGGCGGGTGTGGAGGTGGGGCGTTGCTTGAGCGTGGGTGGTGGGCTGGGGGGGGGGCGACGGCAGGATGCGATGCGTTTGTTCGCGCGGATGAAGCGGTGGCTGGCGGGGCAGGAGCGTCCGCTGGGGGTGTTCGGGGTTTTGGATACGTGTGCGTTGCAGTTGTTGCGGGCGGCGCGCGATTTGGGGTGGCGCATTCCGGAGGATGTGGCGGTGCTGGGGGCGGGGGATGATGATTTCTGGGTGGATTTTGAGAGTGTGCCGTTGTCGAGCGTGCGCTTGCCGTCGCGGGAAATTGGATACGAGGCGGCGCGTTTGCTGGATGGGTTGATGTCGGGCGGGGACGGGCGCGTTGCGGGGGGGGGCGGGTGGTGCGGTTGCCGGTGTCGGAGGTGGTGGCGCGGCGTTCGACGGATGTGTTGTTTGTGGAGGATGAGGCCGTGGCGAAGGCGGTGCGGTTGATCCGCGCCGGGGACGGGCGGCAGAGCGTGGAGGAGTTGGTGCGCGCGGCGGGTGTATCGCGTTCGGGACTACAGGCGCGGTTCAAGCGGGTGCTGGGGCGGTCGATGCTGGCAGAGATTCACCGGGTGAAGCTGGCGCGTGCGCAGGTGTTGCTGGCGACGACCGACATGAAGCTGGCGGCAGTGGCGGAGTTGTCAGGGATGGGGAGCGCGCACCGGTTGAGTGTGTTGTTCCGCGCCAAGTTGGGGCGCACGCCGTCGGAGTTTCGCGGGGAGCGGGGGGGGGGGGAGTCTTTTATTTGAAACTGTGGCGGTTGTCTTAGCGGTAGGGAGGCCTCCGAAACCACGCTCCATCTACCTATGAATTCCGCATTCTCACACTACGCACGGCGGAGGCCTCGGAGATGCCTCCCTACCAGGTAGGTGATGGCTGGGATTCTAATGAGATGCGCTAGAGTAGGTTACACGTGGGCGAGGAGGCGGGGGAGGTCCACGTGGTCGGTGATGAGGCGCTTGATGATGGGGATTTTGTCGGTGTCCTGCGGCTGGGTCTTGACGTGCATGTTGTTGATGCGCGCGGTGACGCGGTAGGCGTCGTCCTTGGCGGCAATGACCGGGATGTCGGTCTGGGCGAGGAGTTCGGACATCTTGGGGTGGGGCTTGATGTCGTTGGTGACGACGAGGCCGGCGATGGTGCTGCCTCCGGCGAGGCTGGCGCAGGCAAGGCTGGCAAGGATGATGTCGTCGCGGTCGCCAGGGGTGATGATGAGGGTGCCGGGTTGCAGGTGGTCAACAATGCCTTTGGCGGCCATGGCTCCTATGACGACGCGAAGCACGCGTTGCTTGGCTCCTCCGCGGCGGCCGTTGAGCCAGCGTCCGTCGATCTCTTCGGCGATTTGCGAGAGGTTGGGCGCGGAGAGTACTTTTTGGATGGGGATGACGCCGAGGAGGGGAATGCCGAGGCGTTCGAGGCCGCGTCCGGAGTATTCGCGGATGAGGTCGATCTTGTCGGCTTCGACTTTGTTGATGATGGCTCCGATGACTTCGACGCCGGCTTTGTCGAAGAGGGCTTTGTTGAGGGCGGCTTCGTCGATGGGGCGTCCGATGCCGCCGGGACAGACGAGGATGACTTTGGCGTTGAGGAGTTGCGCGACGCGGGCGTTGGAGAGGTCAAACACGCTGCCGACGCCGGCGTGGCCGGAGCCTTCGATGATGGTGAAGTCTTTTTCCCAGGAGACGCGGTCAAAGGCGCGGCAAATTTTGTCTTCGAGGGCGGGGAGGATGGTTTCGGGGTCGGTGATGAAGCGGCGGGTGAAGGTGCCGTCAATCGCCACGGGGCTCATGCTTTCGATGGGGACGTGGACTTGGTAAATGGTGTCGAGGAGGACGGAGTCTTCGTCGATTTTCTGGCCTTGGACGTCGACGAAGCGCTGGCCGACGGGTTTGATGAATCCAACGCGCGGATACAGGGATTGGAGGGCGGCGTAGAGGGCGAGGCAGGTGGTGGTCTTGCCGTCGTTCATGCGGGTGGCGGCGACGAAGACGCGTTTGGTGATCTCGTTGGTGGGGCGGGTGAGGAGGGGGAGGGCGGGGAGGTTGAAGGGGTTTTGGGTGATGCCGGTATAGGGCGGGCTGGAGTCGGTCCGGGGGGGGGGGGCGGTGATGCTCTCGGCGGCAGGCAGGTCGTTGGGCACGTTGGACTGTTCGATCATGGGTGGAAGCGGGATGGCGGGAACGGACTGCACGGCGTGGTTAAGAGGCGTTGCTTCCGTAGAGCAGGCGGCGGTCAATGGCCTGGCAGCCGACGATGGCGGCAGTGCCGAAGATGTCGTGCGAACTGGAGCCGCGGCTGATCTCGGCGGCGGGTTTGGCGAGGCCGGTGAGGATCTGGCCGAAGGTGTTGGCCCCGGCGAGGAGTTGCACGAGTTTGAAGGCGATGTTGCCGGAGTTGAGGTCGGGGAAGACGAGGACGTTGGCGTGGCCGGCGACAGAGCTGGTGACGTTCTTGGCGGCGGCAACGGTGGCGTCGAGGGCGGCGTCCACCTGGAGTTCGCCGTCGATTTCAAGGGGCATCATGGCGTTGCGGGCCTTGAGGCGGGCGAGTTCGGTGGCCTGACGCACTTTGAGGAGCGAGGGTTGGGTGGAGTTGCTCTTGGAGGAGTAGCTGAGCATGGCCACGCGGGGGGTCTCGTTGGTGAGGTGGGCGGCGATGAGGGCGGTGGAGACGGCGATGTCGGCGAGTTGCTCGGCGGTGGGGTCGGGGATGACGCCGCAGTCGGCAAGGAAGAGGGAACCGTTGCTGCCGATTTTCTTTTCGTCGAAATCGAGCACCATGAGCGAGGAGGCGTGCACGACGTGGGGCAGGCGGGGGAGGATTTGAAAGATGGGGCGGAGGGCGCTGGAGGCGGAGGCGGTGCCGCCGGAGACGAGGGCGTCGCCCTGGCCGGTGGCCACCATCATGGTGCCGTAGTAACCGGTGTTTTTGAGGGCGGTGCGGGCTTCGGCGAGTTTCACGCCTTTGATGCGGCGGAGTTGTTCGAGCTGGGCGGCAAAGGTGTCGAAGTCTTCACTGCGCTCGGGTTCGATGATGCGCATGCCTTGCAGGTTGATGTCGAGCTTGGTGGCGGCGTCTTTGATGGCGGCGCGGTCGCCGAGGAGGATGGGCGCGCCCATGCGCCGGGTGACCCACTGGCGCGCAGCCTGGAGGACGCGCGGGTCGGCGCCTTCGGTGAAGACGATGCGTTTCGGGTGACGCTGGAGTTTTTCAGTGAGCCGGGGAATGAGTGGCATGGTCAGGAATGGTTGAGGGGGTGATATGGCAGTGGTGTTGTGGAGCAATTAAAGTGCCGATGTGAACGGGGAAGGGGGTTTGGCGCAAGCCGTCGGTGCGGGGAAATGCGGGGTGGGGTTGGGGGAGGGGGGGGAAGAGAATGGGGGAGGACGAGGGGGCGAATGGGAAAAGAAACGGGAAGTGTCGGGAAACGCTCAACACTGAACATTGAACGCTGAACATTTAACACTGAATGGAGCAGGCGACAGGAATGAATCCAAGCGAACGAAAAACCGGGGCGTGTGTGCCCCGGTTTGATGGGTGTGGCTGGGGGGGGGGGGGGGGGGAGGTCAGGGGGCGACGGGCGTCGTGTTCTGGGCGAGCTCGGCTTCCATGAGGGCTTGGATTTGCTCACCGCCGCTGCGGCTGGCGTTGAACTCGGCAATTTCGTTGGTGAGTTCGGCGTAGCGGGGGTTGGCGGAGGTGACTTCCGGGAGTTTTTTCTCCACGACGTAAACGAGGATGCCTTTTTGGTCGGCGGAGAGGATCATTTCGCCGACTTGTCCTTTGGAAAGCGAGTTGAGGGGTTGCAGTGCGGCACCGGGGATGTCCTTGGGCGGGGACATGCGGGTGAAGTCTTTGTAGGTATCGACTTTGGCGGTGAGGTGCTGCGCCTTGGCGGCGGTGGCGACAGCGTCAGCAAAGGTGACGCCGGGTTTTTGTTGTTTGAGGGCGGTTTCGATGGCGGCGTGCAGGGTGCGTCCGGCCTCGGCGAAGAGTTTGCGCTTTTGGTCGGCCTGGTAGTCGGCGGTCACTCGGGGGGCGACTTCGGTGTAGTCAGGCTGGCGGGCGGCAATGTCGGCCTCCCACACGAGGATGGCGGCTCCGGTGGGCGTGGTGATGGCGTCGGAGTAGGGGAGGTCGGCGGTGAGCTTGGCGACTTCGTCGGCGATGGTGGGCGAGGCACCGAAGATGCCAGGGACGTTTTGCGGGGGGAAGGGGGCGACGTCCTTGAGGGTGAGGTTGTTGTCCTTCACAAAGGCGGGGAGGTCTTTCAGCGCCACTTTTTGGTTGAACAGCGCGAGGCTGATGTCAGCCGCGGCCTTGGCGGTGAGGCGCTGGGCTTTTTGTTCGCGGAGGGTTTGGATTACCTGGGTTTTGACGGCATCGAAGTCGGCGTTTTTGTCCTCGGCGGAGGTGGCGGGTGTGGTCTTCGGGAGGAGGTCAGGGGTCTTGGTTTTGTCCGCGGGCTTGGGAAAGCGGTGGGTGTTGGCAAGGTAGTATTCGCGGGCTTCGTCATCGGTGACGCTGGTTTCGGCGAGGCGGGCGGAGGTGGGGAAATCGATGTAGCGAATCTGGACTTTGGCGGGGATCTGGTAGCGGAGGGCGTTGTCTTCGAAGTATTTTTTGAGGGTGTCTTCGCCGACTTTAACCGCAGGGGAGAAACTGGCGTAGTCCACGGAGGCGACGTCGAGGGTCCAGCGGGTTTCGAGCTGGCTGAGTTGTTCGATGACGTCGGCGGGGAGGGTGTAGCCGGGGCCGGCAAGGAGTTTCTGGACTTTTTCGACGCGGATGTCGTCAACGATGACGCGGTCCACGTCGGCTTCGGAGGTGCGGGGGTTGGTCTTCAACTGATCGCGAAAATCGGAATAGCGCTTGGGATCGAAAGCGCCTTGGGCGTTGCGAAAGAGGCCAAGGCTGCGGATGTGCTCGATGATTTCGTCAGTGGTGGGGGCGGGGAGTTTGATCGTGTCGGCGAGGTGGATGGAGGCCCAGCGGCTGAGGGCGAAGGGTTGCAACTGCTCCTCGCTAATCTGGATGTAGCCGTAGCGGAGTGTGACGCTGAGGCTGGCGTCGCCGAAGACGCGTTCCTGACCGTCTTTGCTGTTGAGGTTGATGCCAAAGAAGTCGCGCCGGGCGACTTTGTGGCCTCGTCCGCCGACGATGTTTGAGGTCGAGCCGGTTACGAAGACGAAACCGATGATGACGACGACGAGGAGGGTGAGAAACAGCCACTTAAAGTGCTTCTGAAATGTGTTTTGGATCCAGGAGATCATAGGTGCGCAAAGGGTGGGACCGTAGGAGTCGAATGCTTGCTGTCAATCGCTGGCGCTGGCTTTGTTGTGGGAAGCGGATGGACGGGGGGGGGGAGGAGGGAGAGACAGAATAAAAAGGGGCAGGGGGGATTTCAGTTTTTGTGAGGGCGGGGTTTTTGTTGTTTCGCCTTGGTTTGAACGGGGCGCGGTTTGGGTTGGCGGCTGGAGGGAACAGGAGCGGCGGAGGAAATGGCGGCGGTGGTGCAATTGGCGCAGTAGCCGAAGAGCGTTACTTCGCATCCCACGGCTTCAAAGCCCGGAGGCAGGGAACAATGCGGGCGGACGTCGGGTGTTTCGCAATCGAGGTTGAAGATGTTACCGCATTTCAGACAGGAAAAATGAGGGTGATGCCGTGGGGAGGGTTTTTCGTAGGCGGGGGGCTGGCCGGGGAAACTCACGCGGGCGAGGCTGCCGTCCGCGACGCGTTCCTGAAGATTGCGGAAAACGGTCCTCAGTCCGATGCGAGGGAAGCGTCGGCGGGCGCGTTCCCACACTTCCTCGGCGGTCAGTGGGCCGGTGGCTTCGGCGAGCACTTCGGAGAGGGCGGCGCGCTGGCGGGTGGCGTGAATGCGTTTTCCTTGGTCGTTGATCGGAGGCACGGAGGCGGACGTTGCTGGATTGATAAGCTCCGGTCAATGCGGCGCGCATGGCTGCTAATTTTGGCATCATAGTGCCAAAAAAAGCTGGCGCGATGGATTGAGGGTTGTTTGAATGCGGGCCGTTTTCCGATTTTGGGGACTTCGCCGGGCGGAGTGCTTGGAGAGGGAGGCAAGAGAGTTTTGTCCCTTGGTCAGGGTGAAGCACTCACGATCCCTCCGTTTTTCAGGACGCCCGCCCGGTGGAGGACTCCTCCTTTGGTTTTGGAATCAATGAAACAGCAATTGAAGCATGAAAAAACATCCCAAGGGTTCACACTTACCGAACTCTTGGTCGCCATCGGCATCATTACCTTGCTGGCCACCTTGTCGTTCCCCTTTGTTTTGCAAGCCAGAATGGCTGCGTGGAAGGCGGTCAGCATCAGCAGTCTGAGGCAACTTACCACGGCCAATCTAGTATATGCCATTGATAGGGGTCGATTTGTATCAACAGGCAATGTGCGGACGGGCAATACTGCCCGTTGGAGCGGACAAAAAATTTCCGGGAATAACTTTAATCCAATCAAAGGCCTGCTTTCCCCTTATCTTGGCAGATCCAACAAGATCACATCTTGCCCATTGTTAGTCCATATGATCCAGAAGCAGAAAGCGGGCTATTCGTTTGAGTTGGATGGTGGAGGCTTTGGCTATAACGATTACATAGGCGGGAACCTACCCTGTTATCCCAATGATGCGGTTGGTCTTTCCATTGCCCGCAAGCCGGATGAAATACAAAATCCATCGAAAACAATCATGTTTGGCACATCCGCTTACGCCATCAAAGATGGAGTTCAGGAATATCCATTTTTGGAAGTACCTTTCCAGATAGCCAAATCGGGAGCCCTTCTCGATACACGACCTTCACCGAGTCTCCATTTTCGTTTCAATGGGAATGCGCTGGTTTCGTGGTGCGACGGACGTGTAACGCAGGAAAAAATGGACCCACGAACACCAGGAGCCAATCCTCATGGAGGAGACGCAGACAAGGAGCGTCTCGGCTGGATTGGGCCCGATGAGGAAAATGGTTACTGGAACCCGCATATCCAACACTAGCCCAATACATAAAAAGAATTATCTATGATGACGAAGTTACAATACATCCTTAAACTGGCAGCCTGCTTGGAGCTTACTTTGCTCACGGTGTTGGCAGGGCCTTTCTCCACCTCCTTGGAGAATGAAACGGAGGGAGCGATTGACGCCGGGATCGCCGGTTTCACCGGCCCTGATGGAGAAGGAAACGTTAAGATGATCACAATTTATGATGAAGACACACTGGAACCCATCTACATGAACCCCAATAATTATGTAAACCCGATATTCCGAGGATGGGCTACCGGTTATACAAACTATAAACCAACTCCGGGCGTGGCTACCGTGGCTCCCACGGACGGAACTTCCGAAGGGGAAGGCTATATGGAGTGGGGCAATCCCACCAAAGCCCTTGGCCCTGTCACCGGTCATAATTTCGATATCGTCACCCTTGGCGACCTCTACAGCACCAGCCAAGCCCCTCCTCGGGGGAGCTATCCGCCTTACATGGATCCAACGGATCTTAACTATAAACCATATCTGGGAAACCCTCAAGATCCAGACGATGGGTTCGGGTTTATTGGTATTGATAATCCAGGCGAGATAACGCTTACATTTGATATTCCCATAGCCAATGGGCCCGGTGCCGATTTTGTCGTCTTCGAAAACGCATTTATCTCTGGCGGAGGAGCTGGTGTGGCAGGCCAAACCTTTGCCGAACTCGCCTACGTCGAAGTCTCTACCGATGGGGTCCATTTCGCCCGGTTTCCCAGCATTTTTTTGGGTAAAGATGAACTTGTCGGCGGCTACGGTACGGTGGACCCGACCGAAATTTACAACTTGGCGGGTAAACATTGCAACGCTTATGGAGCCTCTTGGGGAACCCCGTTTGATCTCGATAGTCTTGTTGATTACGCCAACCTCGTCGCTGCCTTGTTGGAAGCTGGAATTACGTTAGACGAAGCACAACTGGCACGACTTCAGGCAGCAATCGATGCCAACCGGGCGCTTGTGGATGCGGAGCTGCTTGATCTGAACGAAATCAATTTTGTCAAAATTGTCGATATCCCTGGGAACGGCTTCTTCAAGGATTCCATCGGTAATTCCATTTATGATGCCTGGGTTACGGTCGGTTCCGGTGGCTTCGATCTGGAGGCGGTTGGCGTAATCAATGATATCTATTCCATTGCCATTCCTGAGCTGGCTTCCTCTTGGCTCATTTTTGGCATTTGTGCATTGGGCGCGGTTTCTGTCCGACTTCGCTTTGGCAGACAACAGCGGAATTACACATCCCGCTAATCACACTCCCCATCTCCAATCATTCACCGACCAACGAACCTTATGATCAAAAATACAGAAAACACTTATCATAATTATCCTGATCTCTCCAAATGCCGGGGAAATGGATCATTATCGATCGCATCATCACGACGGACCTCAGGCGCCCTTTGTGTTTTGGTCCTCGCGCTTCTTCCCTCGCAACGTGGCGAAGCGCAAGACAGCAGCTTCGCCCTTGCAAACCTGAGTCTCATCACTCCCTTCGGAGTGACAGACGGTGGTTATGAATCGGCTACTACGTCCTTTACGGATGTCGTCTTTACTGACGATGGAAACTGGTTCGCCTATGGGAAGAGCACGTTCTCCAATCAAACAGCCTCGTGGGTAAGCAGCTCTTCCACAGTAAGAAATGATCGTCTCGGCCAGTGGCAGGATGCCATTTATACGGGGACAGGTCCCAGACAGAGCACCACGATCGGAGGGACTTCCGGTGATAAAATCATCTACGGAGAGTCTTATCAGTATAATGGAACAACAATATCTGGCAGATATGCATGGACTTATAATGTGGCAACCGGAGCAAGCGCCCGAATCGGGCTCACTGGCGGAATTTATGATCTCAGCGGTGGATATCAATATAGTGAAATATTAGCGGCAAGCTCCCAGTATATCGGAGGATTCTCTAGGCGCAATACAGGCACAACAAACTATACGCGAGATGCGTGGCTATATGATACAGCGAGTGACACAACCTCCAAGGTGGGCCTGACTGGGACCGGTCAGAGCCTTTATGGAAATACCGAATTTGAAAAAACAGGAAATAGCACCCAATACCATACAATTTCAAATATTACGGAATCAGGCTACGTGAGTGGTCAATCAAGGCGTTATTGGGGAACCGAGGATTCGGCTCTAAACCAAGCCGCATGGGTGTATAAAGCGCAGTCAGACACAACGCTTCGTCTCGGCTTCTATGATGATATCTCAACATGGTCCGAAGAGGAACTTAAGGCGGGTTCCGAATACACCCAAGCTAATAATCTCCCCGTTCTCGCCGGCAGTCAGCTTTCTGCGGTAACGGTAGTCACCGAACAGGGATATGCGCTTGGCTATTCTCAACGTTACACTGCCGATGGTTCGTTCAACTCTTTCAACAGGACGTCGTGGATTACCAATATTGCCGATGCGACAACCGAAACCGACCTAACCTATACCAAACTCGGACTCACCGGAGATAGTTATATTGGTGCTAACGACATAAGGTATTCGGAAGTCTCGGTAACGACACCAGCTCAAAATACCTTCACCCAAACCGGTTATCTTTTCGGAATAACCCATAGATACAACGAAATCGGAACCCAAATCGGACAGGCGGCATGGATCGCCAATGAGTCAACAGGATTTGAAGCTATTCATGTGCCTGGATTTACAGAAGATACTGCTTTGTCAAAATTTAACGCCAACAATGGCGCACAAAGCAGCGCTGTCCTTTCGATCAATTCCGCAGGGTATATTTCTGGCAGTTCTTCAATCTATAATGGCAGTAATGCCTCGGGCAGTGCCTTATGGATTACAACGACATCAAATCCCTCTGACGACGTCCAACGTATCGGCCTTTATGAAGAGACAGAATTTTCCACTTCAAACCAAATTCAGAGTAGCTCAGTAAGCATAACTCTCACGGAATCAGGTCGAATCGCCGGAACATCAAACCGATACAAAACAGGCACAGCTTCCCCGAACGGCACGGCTGCATGGGTTGCCTCCATCAAAGGAGATGGCACCGTCCAGACTCATCGCATCGGATTGGAAAAAGACTCGGATGGAAACGACGTTGCCGAATTTACTAATGATAATAAATATCAAAATTCCACCATATTCACTTCTGGGAACGCCTCATTATTACTTGAGCAAAAAGGACGTGTTTTGGGAACCACGGTACGCTATAAAGGAACAGCAGCAACAACAGTTCAAGGCTATGGTGCTTGGATTGCCGATGCTGATGGGAATACCCGGCGGCTCGGTCTGACAGGCGAGGCATTCACCATGCAGGCTGGTGACAACGCCGGCAAACAACTCACTACGATTGTAGGCACCGATGGCGACAACTACGTGTGGGGCTTTTCTCAACGCTACACCGCAACCGCCAAAGTCGACGTTGCCACCAACCGCACCGCTTGGATTTACAGCTTGGTTTCCGAACAACAATTCGATTTTCAGCTTTCGGAAAGCACCGATGGCATCAGCTTTTCGTTCATCAACGGCATAACCGAAAGCGGCTTCGCCTACGGCTATTACACGCTTTACGATGGCTCCGAAAACAAGGGCGACCGCGCTTTCCTCTGGAAAGAAGGCCACGACGACATTTATGACATCAATAGCATCATCGGCACCGAACTGGCTGCCGCTGGTGCCAACTATCTGAGCAGTATTCAGGCCGTTAACGAAGACGGCGGAATCCTTACACTCATAGGTCAGGCCGTCCTGACAAACGGAACCTCGGCCCTTTTCTCGGCTCAATTTGTCGTCGCTCCCATTCCCGAACCCGCCGCTTGGGCGTTGTTAGTCGCTGCGCTTTGTTTGACCAGCGTGATCTTCAAAAAAATCCATAGAAATATTTCTAAATAAACTGTAGCAAGCACCCTCTATTGCAGAATACATTTCGTATTCTGCAGATAGTAACGAACAACAAAACTAAAAACATCATGAATAGCAAGGCGATTAAAGTATTCATGTCGGGGATTGCATCCTTGGCATTGTCCGCGCTCCTGCATGCGACAATAACGGTTAATTCCCCGCATTCAATCTCACCATATTACACGCCTGGTGGCTCCAATTCGATTGCCAGTTATGACTGGGATAGCAATGGCGATCTTTTCTACCAAACCTCAACCCCCATCTATTATTATTTGGGCGGATTTTATAAGCATGAGTTTTCAACATCCACCACCACAACGCTGACATTATCAGGGGGAACCTACGCTGATTATGCCGGGGCCAGTGTTTTGACCATTGGAGATTTCGTTTATTTTAACTCCAGTGACACCAACAACGTCCAGGCAATATATAAATACAGTAGTGGATCTTCCGTAACTCTGGAGTCAACGGATGCTAATTATGGCCTCTACACTTATGACGGTGATCTTTTTGTCACCGGCGCCATAGGCTGGGGAACCAACCATGTTTATTTCCATACAGTCAATGGAACAACTGGAGCCTTGGGCACACGCGAAGACCTCGGCGTAACCAGCGGCGCATCTGGTCCTCTCGCATTTGATGCGGACGGTAATCTTTACTATGCTCCCGGCTATGGAGACCCTAGCATTTACAAATGGTCCGCCGCTGAAGTGGCAGATGCGATTGCTGATCCTGTAAACGATCCTCTCGATATTGCCGGTCACTTGTGGCATGATTACTCCGCTGATTATGGCATCTATTCGGGCGGAACATCCATGGTCGTCGATCTTGATGGCAATTTGCTTTTGACCATCACGGACTTCATCAATCCATCCATTCTAGTCCGTTTTGAAGTGAATCCCATAACTGGAAACTATGCCAATAATTTTGATGAAATCCTGGAAGACACAGGACGACTCGGAGAAATCCGGCTCTACAACGGAGACCTCTATATATCAAGTGATAATACTATTTACCTTCTTACTCTGTAAACGATTCGGATGATCATCTGTAATCTACATAGTCGGTGCTGAAGAACCATTTAATTTCCTATCAAGGAGCAAGTTAACGCTTGAGACTGGAGTGAGATTTTCCCAGAAAAGGGCAATTTATAAAGAAAATCTGGGAAAAAGATGAAGCCAAAGGAAAACAAGCACGAGAGACAGAGGGAAATGTTCAAGATGGAGTTAATAATGTTGGTGAACATGAACCATCCGATGGTGAAGCTGGCCGGGAATATAAACTGGGCCGAGTTTGACAAGCATTTGGGGCCGACGTATCATGAGAGGTTGGGGCAGCCCGGGTTGGGGACGAGGTTGATGGTATCGTTACATTATTTGAAGTATCAATATGATCTGAGCGACGAAGAGGTGCTGGAGCATTGGGTGGAGAATCCATATTGGCAATATTTATCGGGGATGCAGTATTTTGAGCATGAGAAGCCGATAGACTCGTCGAGCATGACGAGGTGGAGGAAGAGATTGGGGGAGAGTGGAGCCGAACAGATGCTCAAGCAGACGATAGAGAGCGCGGTGAGGATGAAGGGGTTAAAGCCGGTGCAGGTGGTGCATATCAACGTTGACACGACGGTGCAAACCAAGGAGATACGTTATCCGACCGATGCGAGATCGTATGATCGGGCGAGGGAGAGGCTGGTGAAGGAAGCGCGGAAAGCCGGGCTGAAAGTGAAGCAGAGTTATGAACGGGTAGGGAGGGGATTATTGATGATGGCCGGGCGCTATATGCATAGCCGAAAGATGAAGAGAACGAAGGCATGTGTGAGGAAACTGAGGACGAATCTGGGCCGTGTGATACGAGAGATAGAGAGACAAAAGCCTGTGGCGGCATTGCAAGGGTTGCTGGAGACGAGCAAGCAAATTTACAAACAAAAGACAGCAGACAAAAACAAAGTGTATAGTGTGCATGAGCCAAAGGTGAAATGCATATCGAAAGGGAAATCGGGAAAGAAATATGAATTTGGACAGAAGGTAAGTGTGGCATCGACGAGCAAGGGAGGCTGGCTGTTGGGAGCGTTATGTATGCCAGACAATCCGTATGATGGGCACACGCTTGAAGCGCAAATGGAGCAGGTAAAACGGCTCTATATTGAAAAACAGGGGCCGAAAACGGCGCACGTGGACATGGGTTATCGAGGGCACAATTATGAGGGGCCGGTGGAGGTGATCGTGGACAAACGCAGGCGAGGGAAAATCCCCAAACGAGTCTGGCGCTGGATGAAACGCCGTGCCGCCATTGAGCCGACAATCGGACATCTCAAGAATGAACATCGTATGGAGCGCAACAAGTTACGCGGATTGATCGGAGACAAGGTCAATGCCATCCTCAGCGCCGCCGCGATGAACTTCGGAAAGCTCCTGGCTTTCCTTTTGGCCTTTTTTTCCCGCCTTCTGCTCGCGCTTTTTCCCGCCTTGCGCACCTCGCCATGCTTCAAACTCGCTTAATACCGCCCTTCCTCAGCACCGACTACATAAAAAAAGAGGGCACCATCCTGAGATGGCGTCCTCTTTATTATTTTTCAGTTGTATTTTTAATATATTGATTCCTCACTCCGCCACCTTCAGCTTTGCGCCGGCGGATTGCAGGGCGCGAGCGATGGGGGGGGGGGGGGGGATGTCCGTCACGATGGTGAAACGCGCGTCCACCGCAGTCGTCAGGCTCAGGGCCTTGCGGCCCCATTTGGAACTGTCCATCGCAAAGATCGTCGCCTCGGCGGCGGAGATCATCTTGCGCTGCGCAGCCACAATCAGCGCGTTGTGATTCCAGATGCCCGCCTCCGTCACACCCGTGCCGCCGAGGATGGCGAGGTCGGCATGGATTTGTTCAAGGGATTGTTCGCAAAGCGGTCCCACCAGCACGCCGAGGCGGTTGTGAATGCCGCCGCCCGTCACGATGGTTTCCGACGAACCGATTTCGCTAAAAAGGCCCGCGATCGGCAGCGAGTTGGTGATCACTTGCAGACGCTTGCCCACGAGCAACCGCGCCACCGCATACGTCGAAGTGCCGCCGTCCAGAATCACCGTCATGCCGGGCTGCACCTGCTCGGCAATGACACGGGCGATGGCGTGCTTCTCGGCGGCCTGCCGCTCGTCGCGCGCGATGAAATCGTATTCCTTGGCCAGTTCGTCGGTCTCGATCAACGACGCCCCGCCGTGGTGACGCCGCAACACACCGCGCTCGGCGAGTTGGTCGAGCGAACGCCGCACGGTGGACAACGAAATGTCAAAACGCTCGGCCAGCGTGTGCAGGTCGGCATACTTGTGCTCGCGAATGAATCGCTCGATGAGGTCGATGCGTTGCTTGTTGGTCACGCGGCAGACTGTCACAAGCCGGAGGCCGGATTGTCAAAAGAAGTCATACACGCGCCTGACCACGCACTTGACCTTGGACATTCAGACCTTCGACATTCGGACCCTAAAGCCAATGAGTCATCCGTTCCTTCAACTGCTGATCCGCTGGGTGGTGCTCGCGCTCGGCGTCACGCTCTCGACCAAAGTGCTGCCCGGCATCCGTTGTCAGGACCTGCCCACGCTCATCGTCGTGGTGGTGCTGCTCAGCTTCTTCAACGCCGTGCTCCGTCCCCTGCTGGTCTTGTTCACCCTGCCGTTCATCGTGCTGACAATGGGCTTCGGCCTCGTGCTGATCAACGCGCTGCTCTTCATGCTCGTGAGCCGCCTGGTGGAGGGGTTTGTGGTGGAGAGCTTCGGCTGGGCGGTGGGCGGCGCGCTCATCGTCGGCGTGACCAATCTCGTCATGAACAGCCTCATGCGTCGTCCGCCGCCGCCTCCGTCTCCTCCTCCCGGCGGCGGGCGCGGTGCGGACAACAAGCCCGGCGACGTCATCGACGTCTGAACCAGGACTCTCGTGACACCGCTGCTCTTCACCCTCATCATTGCCCTCATCTCCATCTCGGCTGGCGCCCTCGGTTCGCTGGTCGGTGTCGGCGGAGGCATCATCGTGGTGCCCGCGTTGACCCTGCTCATGGGCGTGGATATCCAGCATGCCATCGCGGCGTCCATCGTCGCCGTGGTGGCGACATCGAGCGGCGCGGCGTCGTCCTACGTGCGGGAGCGGATCACCAACATCCGGCTCGCCATGGTCATGGAAATTGCGACCGCGGTGGGTGCGATCTGCGGGGCGTTCCTCGCGGTGGTCGTGTCGGGACGCTGGCTGTTTTTGTTGTTCGGCCTGGTGCTGTGTTACACGGCCTGGTCGATGTCGCGCAAAAGCCAGGGGCACCTGCGCGAGCCCGTGCCGGATGCGCTGGCGGACAGATTGCGGCTGCATAGCTCTTACTATGACCGCTCCTTGAAACAGGAAATTTCCTACCGCGTGTCGCGCACCCGGCTGGGCTTGGTGGTGAGTTACGTGGCGGGAGTGGTGAGCGGCCTGCTCGGCATCGGCGGCGGCGTGCTCAAGGTGCCGGTGATGAACCTCGCCATGGGCCTGCCGATCAAGGTGTGCACGGCGACGAGCAACTTCATGATCGGCGTGACGGCGGCGGCGAGCGCCGCGGTGTATTTCATGCGCGGCGACGTGAAGCCTTTCATTGCCGCGCCGGTGGCGGTGGGCGTGCTGGTCGGGGCGAGGATCGGGGCGCGCCTGTTGGGACGACTCAAGGGCGAGGTCATCAAAAGAGCCTTCGTCATCGTGCTCGCGGTGTCGGCCCTGCAAATGCTCTGGAACGGGATTGTGGGGAAGGGCTGAAAAACTGAAGGGAGGTTCTAAAAATTGCACAGAAGGTAACGAAGAAAACGAAGACAATCAATTGAAATGGAACTTTTGTTTTTAATAACCTATTGAAAATAAACAAATTAAACAAGTTATGCTCCCTGTCTTTATCTTCGTTTTCTTGGTTATCTTCTGTGCAAAAATGAATTTTTAGAACCTCCCTGAAATGAAACTGAAACGCTGAAATGAAGACATTCTCATCAAAAACGACAGCGAAGGCAGGGGCGGCAAAGTCGGCGATGGCGACTGGCGACGGCGCGGCCCCGATCTCGTTGCGCGTGGAGTTGCTCATCAGCGAAGTGTTGCGCTGGGGCGTGTGGGCGAGCCTCGCCTTGCTCGTGGCGGGCACCCTGCTGTGCTTTGTGCATTCGCATGACTATGGGGCGGGTGGCGGCACGGCGGAGGATTTGCGGCGGTTGATCGAGGGCGACGAAGCCTTTCCGCGCACACTGGTCTGGCTGGGCGAAGGGCTGGCGCATGGGCGCGGTCAGGCGATTGTCGTTCTGGGGCTGCTGCTCCTGATTTCCACGCCGGTGGTGCGGGTGGCGATTTCGATCGTGGGTTTCGCGTTGGAGCGCGACCGCATTTACGTGGTGGTAACGACCACCGTGTTTCTGCTTCTTGCGTTGTCTTTCGCACTGGGCAAGGCGGGATAGCGTCTCTTGATTTGAAATGGCCTCCCTACCGTTACGACAATGGCTGCAACTCAACTTGAAATTCCCTGACCGGGTCATGCATTGCTGCCGCCATCATCTCCTTGGTGTGATTTTCTGTATCGGTTTTTCGCTGACATTTCTCGCTGCGCCGGCAGTTGCCGCCGCCGCCACCGCCGATAGTGCCAGCATGACCGCCAACGCCGGTCCGCTGCGCTGGGAGCAGCAACGCGCCGACCTGCGCCTCAAGGCGGGCGAGAAAACCGCCTCGGCGATTTTTACTTTTGTCAACACGGGGGCGAAACCGGTGCGGATTACCTCGGTGGAATCGAGTTGCGGTTGCACGGCGGGAAAACCCGACCGCGAGGAGTATGCGCCGGGCGAACGCGGGGAACTGCGCGCCGAGTTCAACGCCGGCTCGCGGCGCGGCGTGCAGTCCAACTGGATCGATGTGCGCACCGACGCCGGCGGCGAACCGGTGCGGCTGGAGTTTGTCGTCGTGATTCCCGATCCCCTGACCGCCACGCCCCGGATGCTAACCTGGGCCGCCGCCACCGAGATCGCCCGCGACACAACAATCCCCAAAACAACGCGGCTGCATTTTGACCGCCTGGAAACAGGCAGGATCGAGCGCGTCGAAGCCACGCCGGAGGCAGACTGGCTGCGCGCCGAGGCGGTGCCGCCAGCCGGGGACGCTGGTGTCGGCGTCGCGGGCGAAACGCCGGACGCAAACGCGGGCGACTGGATCCTGAGCGTGACGCCTTCGTGGCACGAAGCCGCGCTGCCCTGGCGCTCGGCGGTCACGGTGACGGCGCACACGGAAAAACTCGGTCCGCTCAAACTCCGGATTTTCGTCGTGTGCCGCTGACGAAACTCACGCCATTCGCCGTTAAAAATAGATTTTAGACAGAATTAACGGAATTTAATGAATTAACGGAAGTTAAGTGAGAGACATTTTTTTCAAAATTCTGCCAATTCTACTCATTCTGTTAATTCTGTCTAAAAAACTGCTGTTCCGCGCCTTTGCGTCTCGGCGTGAGATATTCCGGATGGGCGGCGCTTTGCGCCGTCGGCGGGGATTGGCAACAAAACCCGCCCTCCAATTGGAAAGACGAAGGGGCTTTGTAAGCTTGGGGAACTTGCCCCAAGGGCGGCGGACGGACTTGCTGCTTCGTTTTATCGAAAATAAATCATATGGCCAATACGCCGCTTAGTTTCTGGATCGGTTTTAATGTCTTTGTCCTGCTGATGCTCGCGCTCGACCTGGGCGTGTTTCACCGCAAGGCGCATGAAGTCTCGCTCAAGGAGGCGCTCGGCTGGAGCGCCGTCTGGATCAGCCTCGCGCTGGTGTTCAACGGCCTCATCTGGTGGTGGCACGGCTCGACGCCCGCGCTGGAGTTTCTCACCGGCTACCTGCTCGAAAAGGCGCTCAGCGTGGACAACCTGTTCGTGTTCCTGCTGCTGTTTGGCTACTTTCGCATTCCCACGATCCTCCAGCACCGCGTGCTGTTCTGGGGCATCCTCGGCGCGCTCGTCATGCGCGCGGTGTTCATCGCGGCGGGCATCACGCTCATCAATCGCTTCCACTGGATCATTTACGTGCTCGGCGCGTTTTTGATCTACACGGGATTCAAGATGGCTTTTTGCAAAAGCGAAGAACCCGATCCGTCCAAGGGACTCGTGTTTCGCCTCGCCAACAAGTTCTGGCGCATCACGCCCGACTTGAAAGGGCAGCACTTTTTCTGGCGCGACGCCAAGGGCGTGCTCTGGTGCACGCCGCTGTTTCTCGTGCTCGTGCTGGTGGAGACGACCGACGTGGTTTTCGCCCTCGACTCGATCCCCGCCATCCTCGCCGTCACGCGCGACCCGTTCCTCGTTTATACGTCCAACATTTTTGCGATCCTCGGCCTGCGCGCGCTCTACTTCGCGCTTTCAGGCGTGATGAAGATGTTCCACCACCTGCATTACGCGCTGGCGTTCATTCTGGCGTTCGTGGGCGTGAAGATGGTCATTTCAGGGTTCTTTCATGTGCCCGTCTGGATCTCGCTCATCGTGATCGCTGTTTCGCTGACGGTTGCGATCGTCACCTCGATCATGAACCCGGTTCCGGTGGCCGCTGAGAAAAAAAGTTGAAAAGCGCCTCGGCTCCCGCCTGCGCCGCGCCGCCGAGAAAGACAAAGAACAGCACTCCGGCCAGCGCCACGGCGTAGGCGCAGAGGATCGCCTTGCCGTCGCGCTCCAGCAGGCCGCCCGCCGCCAGCAGAATGACCCAGGCGGGGAATGTATTGGAAAAGGGGATCGGCAAGGGCAGGAGCAGAAAGGCCGCCGCCGCCAGAATGAGCAGTGCGTGCGCGCGTCGCCACGGCTCCGGGTCGGTCAGCGAGGTGAGGCGGGGGCGGAGGAATTTTTCCAGAAAACCGAGCACGCGTCCGGTCAGCGCGAAGAGGCGTCCGTAAAATCCCGGTGGCAGGGGACGCCGTCGCAGGCGCGCGGGCAGCCACGGTCGCATCCCGAGCGTGAGCCGGAAGGCGATGATCCCGATCGCCACGCCAAAGGGAGTGGACAGGCCGGGCAGTGGAATGGGCGTGGTGAAGGGCAGCGCGAGCAGGATGAGGAGCAGCGTGTAGGCGCGTCCGCGCAGGGTGTGGATGACGTCGTCGAGCGTGACGGCTCCGCCGCCGGCGACGAGACGCTGGCGAATCGCGGCGAGTTCCGTCGAGAGGCGCGGGGGGGGCGGGGGCTGGGGCGTTTTTTCCGGAGAGTTCACCACAGGGGCACGGAGACACAGAGAATCACGGATTTTTTTGCCCACGAAACACACGAAAGGACACAAATGGGAAGGTAGGCATCTGATGGTTTTTCTTTCGTGTTCTTTCGCGTGTTTCGTGGCCCCCCTCCGTGGTTTGTTCCTTTGTGCTCCGTGTCTCTGTGGTGAACGGGGGGGGGGGGGAGGGGTCAGGAGCGGGCGGCGTTGAGCGCGGCACCGACGATGCCGGCTTCATTGAGGAAGGTGGCGGGCACGATGGGCGTGCGCAGTTTCAGGTGCTTGAACCATTTTTTGTGCTCCGAACTGATGCCGCCGCCCACGATAATGAGTTCGGGCCAGGTGACGGCTTCGAGCTGGTTGATGTAGTCGCTGACGCGGTTCGCCCACTTTTTGAAGGACATTTCCTTTGCTTCGCGCACGGCGGCGGAGACAAATTTTTCGTAGGATTTGCCCTTGTGGCGCAGGTGGCCGAATTCGGTGTTTGGATACAGGCGGCCGTCGGCGAAGAGCGCGCTGCCCACGCCGGTGCCAAAGGTAAGCATGAGCACGGTGCCTTTGACGCCCTTGCCCGCGCCAAAGGTGGCTTCGGCCAGTCCGGCGGCGTCGGCGTCGTTAACGAGGGCGACGCGCTGCCCGGTGACTTTGGAGAAGAGTTTGGCGGCTTCGCAGTCGATAAAATCCTGATGCAGGTTGAAGGAGGTGCGGATGAAGCCGGACTGAATGACGCCGGGGAAGCCGACGCCGATGGGGCCTTTCCAATTGAAATGCGCGGCGAGTTTTTTGATCTCGCCGGCCATCTGCGCCGGGGTGAGCGCCTTGGGCGTGGCGATGCGATGGCGCTCCGCAAGGAGTTTGCCGGTTTGGGTGTTCACGGGCGCGCCTTTGAGGGCCGAGCCGCCGATGTCGATGCCGAGGATGTTCATGCGTTGGGAGATTGTGGATGAAGGTGGATGTGTGGAGAGCCGGGAGAGAGGGAGGAGTTGGGTAATTTGAAAAATTCCGGGGCTCCGATCAATGACATCCGCAGTCCGGGCGGTCGCAGCCGTCGTGTTTTCGGGAACTGCCGTCGTCGCCGCCACCACCGCAACAGCCGCCGTTGATGGGACGCTGCGGGTGCTCGATCTCCTCGGGCGTGGCGGGTCGGGTGCATACGATCTCGACATCAAAGGTCAGGTCCACGCCGGCGAGCGGATGATTGGCGTCGAGGATCACGTCGTCGCCTTCGATGGAGCGCACGGTGACGATGGGCGCGCTGGGTTCGGGGCCGGTCTGAAATTGGTCGCCGATGTTGATTTCCCCTTCGACGGGAAGCACGGACTTGGGCACCCGCTGGACCTGGCCGTCGTCGCGTTCGCCGTAGCCTTTGGCCGCCGGGACTTGCACGCTGGTTTTGGTGCCGCAGGGAAGGCCGGCAAGCGCCTCTTCCAGACCTTCGATGATTTGTCCCGCGCCTTCCAGATAGGCAAGGGCCTGGCCGCCGAGGGAGGTGTCGAGCACGCGGCCTTCAGGATCGCGGAGCGTGTAGTGAAACGAAATGACGTTGGGCATCCCGCCAACCCCGCTCGCAACGGGGCGGAGGGTCAAGCCGCATGTTGGAAACGGTGGGTGTGGGGGGGGGGCGGGCGGGGAGGCTTATCCCCGGAGGCGGCGCACGTGATACTCGCCGCCAAGGACTAGGTATTCGGACTCGCCTTGCAGGATGGGGGGGGGGAGCAGGCCGCTGAAAAAAACAATCTTGGCCAGTGGCACGGCGACTTCCCAGACGTGGTGCCCGAATTCCCAGGCGACTTCGGGGTCGGAGGAAAAGGAGCTGAGGTTGTTGAGTTCGACCAGCATCCGGTCGTCGTGCGGCTGCTCGTCGCGCGGAGGGGAGGGGGGGGAATGCGGAGTGCGGAGTGCGGGATGCGGAATGAGGGTGTATTCGTCGGGATCGTGGGTGCCGCGATAAAGGGTGATCCAGCGTTGGTCGGGGCGACGGCGGGCGAGTTCATCCTGACAAAAGGTGTAGAGCAAATCGAGTTGCATGAAGAGGCTGGGCGTGCGCGCGGCTCCTTTCATGCGGTCGAGCGCGTATCGTTCGCGCGCCGCCGGTTCGGTCGCAAGGCGTCCGTGGTGATAGGTGGCGCGCAGGCCGAAACGGCTTTCCACCCAGGCCTTGAGCGCGGCCCCGGAGAGGCTGTTGCTGTCCACGCCCCAGTTGCGCAGCGAGGCGAGGTAGCTGTGCCGCAGGCAGAGTTGGGCGGGGCCGGAGACGTCGGTCCATTCGTGCAGGCGGAATTTTACCGAGACGTAGTCATGGAAAACGCGCCCGCGTTCGGCGGGATCGTCGATGCCGGCGAGGCGTTGCCAGAGGCGGCGGTCGGTGAGGTGAACGTGATCGAGTTCGAGCGGTTGAGGCGCGTCCTGAAATTCCCAGGAGGAAATCGCCCACGGCGAGAGGTTGCAGTGATTGAAACGGGTGGGAAGGGAGGGAGGGGCGGGCGGGGGGGGAGAGGTGGGAGGGGGCGTGGTAGCGGTCATTTTTTTTTAACAATGATGAGACTGGCCGGGCGCGATTATCCAAGTTTCAAATCAGGGCATGAGTCTTCGTGACGATCCGCTTGATTGGGTGGCGCTCGACCGGTTGCGCGCCGGGTTTCTCTCCGGACAGGCGGCGGGGCGCGGGCCGTATTGGGAGAGTGAACGCGATCTTGAGTCCTACGATGCGACGTATGGGGAGCGCATCGGCTGGAAGTGGGACGCGGTGCTGGCGGAGTTGCGCGAGCGCGGCTGGCGTCCTCCGGCGGGTGCGGTGTTGCTCGATTGGGGCTGCGGGAGCGGTGTCGCCGGACGCAGGGTGGCGGGGGCGTTTGGCGCGGGGTGTTTTGTCGCGGCGCGCGTGTGGGATCATTCGGCGCTGGCGCGGCGTTTCGCGCTGGACCGGTTGCGCAGGGAATTTCCGGGCATCGGCGATGTGGGCGAGTGGACGGGACTGGCTGGCGGCGGGGGGGGGGGGGGAGGGGATGCGCCGTTGGTGCTGGTGGTGAGCCATGTCATCAATGAGTTGTCCGCTGATGATCGCAGCCGGCTGATCGCCTTGGCCGCGGGGGCGGCGGCGGTCTTGTGGGTGGAGCCCGGCACGCACGCGGACAGCCGGGCGCTCGCGGCGGTGCGGGACGAATTGTTGGCGGCACCACCGACGGCGACGACAGCGAACGGGGCGTGGCGGATTGTGGCGCCCTGCACGCATCGGGAGGGGTGTCCGTTGTTTCAGCAGGCGAACGAACGGCATTGGTGTCATTTTTTTGCGCCGCCTCCGCGGGGCGTGCAGAACGATTCAGGATGGGTGCGTTTTGGGCAGCGTGCGGGAATTGATCTGCGCAGTTTGCCATATTCGTTTCTGGTCATGGAGCGTGTGAGCGGTGGGATGGCAGGGACGGAGAAGGCGGAGACGGTGGCGGCGGGAATGGCGAATGGAATTGATGAACAAAATCGTGATGCGACGCGTGTGTTGGGGCGTCCGGAGGTGTTTAAGGGGTATGCGCGCATGTTGGGGTGCGATGGCGCGGGGTTGACGGAGTTGGAATTGCAGAAGCGCACCGATCCGGCTTTTTTCAAGGAACTGGAACGTCGGCCCGGCATTCCGTTGTTCCGCTGGAGACATGACGGGCGGCGGATTGCCGAGGTGGAGCGGGTGGTGCGGAGCGGCGAACAGGGCGGAGAGGTATAATTGTGGGGAAAATGAGGCTTGCGCTTGGGCGAGCCGCGGCTTTGTTCCGCTTTTCCTCTGAAGGCCGATGTAGCTCAGTGGTAGAGCAGCGGTATCGTAAACCGCTGGTCGTCGGTTCGACTCCGACCATCGGCTCCAGTTTCGCAAAGCGATTCTTTGGGTTTTACGCTCATAATCTCCTGTAAGAAGCCATTTTGTGAAAGTTCGACTAATGAGGCACAAAGGGTGAGGAATTTTGATGTATCAGCAGTGCGCTCACTCGTGAGTGTGTCTTTCGCTGCTACATCGACGGGGTCTCCCAGCCACGGAAGTTTGATGATTTCCGAATGCAGGCCGATGGCGGGCATATCGGTGTAGATTTTCGCGGTCAGGTTCGCATCAGAATGTCCTAGAAACTCCTGCGCCGCCCGTTGGTTGATGCCTGCCCGGACGCCCATCGTCTGGAACGTCTTCCGAAAACTGTGAAAGGCGACGGTGCGGTTGAGTCCGTCGCGTTTCGGGATGCCGGCCGCTTTGATGTCCCGATCCAGCACGCGGAAATGGGGAAACTCCGGGAAAACTGGAGCGTCCGCCTTCGCATCCTGCGGAGCGGCGGCGCGCAGCAATGCCGCCAGCCGGGGGTGCAACGGCAGGGGGCGCTTGGTCATGTCCTTTGTTGTTTCATCACGAACCAGCAAATACGGCTGTTCTCCGGTCAGATGCAGGTCTCCCCATACCAGCGCCTGCGCCTCGCCCCTGCGGATGCCTGTATACGCAAGGAACCGATACAGGAGGCTGCGCGGGCCGCTCACCTCGAACAGGCGGGCGAGTTCTTCCGGGGTGAAAGCGCGGGTGTCGCGGACCTTTTGACCGCGAGTTTCGACATGGGGGACTTTGGCGAGGGGGTTGCGGGCGATGCGGTCCAGCCTCACCAGCCAGTTAAGGAAAATGCAGATGGATGCCTGATATTCGCGGACGGTTTTTGCCGCCAACTTGAGCGTGGAACGCCACTTTACAAACTGGTCTGCGCGGATGTCTGAAAGGCGTTTCCAGCCCGTTTCATTGAGGATTTTTTCGATGCAAAGGCGAGTAGTGCGAATATGGCGCGGTGTGCGTTTGCGAGCCTGCAAATCGGCAACGAACTCGGTGAGCAAGGTGGTCAGCGGGAGGGCGGCGGTGTCGCGTTCGGTGCGCGGTGCAATGATGCCCTCTTGCTCGCGCTGTTTTTCAACGATGATGTCGCGGAGCCGTTTGCGGGCAACGCGAACGTCGGGGGTGCCTAGGGCAACGGTGCGAGGTTTGTCGCCACGATTGAGGGCATAACGCCCGTAATACAGACGGGCGCGCTTGCCGTTGCGGAGGGGGCGGAAAACGTATTCGGTCATGTCAGCGCAGTTTGGTGAATTTGCCTTTGCTGTTCTCGATCCAGAACATCAAATCTTCCGCCCGGTATTGGTTGGAATTTCCGTGAAAACGGTAGTCACCAAAATCGTCAATCTGGCGGATGCGAAAGGCGCGGGGCTTGTTGTCGTCTCCTAAACCTTGGTAGTAGTATTTGGACGATTTCTTGATCGTCGCATAAAGGTCGAACGGACCTTTGCTAAAGCCAACAGGGGCGAGGTTGGCGGTTTCATCAACGGGGGGGAGTTCGGTTTGTGTGCTCATTGCTTTGGTCGGGTTGTCTGGTCGGTATTTTTTTTTGGATACATTAAACCTCCCTCGCGCCGGGGCTTTGCCGACCAGAGCAAAGCACGCCGACGCGGGGAGGGTGAGTGGTCAGATTTCGCCGGGAGTGGGGGATGCTTCGCCGGGTTTGGGGATTTGGGCGGCAACTTCGCCGGTGATGGGAAGGGCACGGCCAACGGGGCGGATTTGCAGGCCATGCACCTGCCAGCCTTGGGAATTGAGGGCGTTTTCGATGGAAACCATCGCGCTAAACAGTTCGGGCAACGAATGGGCGCGACGGTCGGAAATCGTGAAAAGAGGGATGAAACCACAAGGGCCAACTTCCTTGAGCACTACGGCAGGCTTTGGAGCCTTCTTGGTGGGTTTGGTTCGGGTAGGCGGGTTAGGCATAAGAATGCTTTGAGTCTAAACATCCTTGCCATGTCAACCTTTCTAACAGCGAAAAGATTGATAAACCTGCTATGATTGCTGCATGGGAAAATCTAAAACTGCACAAATGCTTGGGGTTCATCTCGCTAACGACATTGTCGAAATGATCGAACGTCGTGCGTTGGTAATAGGCGTTACCAAGAGCCGTTTTGCGGCGATGGTATTCGAACACTGGCGGGCGGCAAACTACCCGGCTATTTCCACCGTGGACAGCACGGCAAGGGCGATGGTTTTGCAGAGGATGAAAGAGGAAGCGGAAGGCTTCATTTCGGAGTCTGAGGCACACGAGGCAAAGACCTCTGGTTCAAGGACGAAGGCTCCCAAGCCAACCAAGAAGAAAGCCGCATGATCCACGTCGATGCGAATCGTTGGCGAGAAGGCGCGGGCTGCGCGCAAACGCCGCCGCGCTACCGTTGCGGCTTATGCCTGAGTTGCCGTTACGCTAACCGGTCGGGTTGACAAGGCGGGGCAGGTGTGCCCTATTAGGGTCGTCTCCTAGGTCGGAAAGCGGTTAGGCCGTCAAGCTGGAGGGCGAAAGCCATCAGAGCCTCCGAATAGGAGACCCTTTTTTTACCCTTCAGTTTTTATACATCGTTTGGAAAACGAGTTTTTTCCGCCCCACCCTTACCTCCTCGATTACGGTGGTTACTCCGCTGGCGTCTTTGTAAAGGTATTCGATGGCTTCGAGGCTCCGGTGCGTTTTCTTCTGCGATTTCCTGACCTTTTGGGCGTTTTTTAGATAGTAGGGGATGCGCAGGATGTCTGCGACTGTGACGGGGAGTTTGTCTTTCCCATGCTTGTTCAGGGCATGGTTCACTTCATCAATGGCCACGGCATGGGCCTTGTATCCGTTCAGGTTAAGGCCAGTGAGTCCAAATAGTCTTTGCGCCTCGCTTGGAGTGATCGGCATGTAATCGACAAAATCGTCCTTTTGCCGGGTTGGACGCGGGCCAAGATACCAGCGGCGCAACACGGATTCGGGGCGTGTCCACCAAAACCAAATGCCGCCGCAAATGGCGGCGGCGAGGGTGGCGAGGGTGGCGAGGATGGCGAGGATGGCGACAATGGGCGCGTGTTTGCTCATGCGGAAGGGGCGGGTTTTGCGCGAGTGAGGAGGTGCCACGCAATGAAAAACGCCCCTGCCACGGCCACAAGCACGCCCGCAATCCAGAGACCAGCGGGCGAGGAAAGCAGGTGGCAGACAGCGGCTCCTAGTCCCGCGCAGACAGCCGCAAGCCAATGCGCACGCCAGGCGAGGAGACCGGCCAGCGCGAGGCACGCGAGGGCGGCGAAGGTGTAAATGAGCACGCGCTTCCCCGTTGCTTGTTCAGCCGGGGAGGGGGGAGTGAAGGCTTGCGGTGCCGTGGCAGTCTCCTTGCGTGTAGTGAGTTTTACACTACTGTCTTTCGGGAGCTTGGCCGTGAATGTCCCCAGTGTTTCCGAAAACGTGACTTCCGTTCCTGCCGGGAGCGTGAAAGACGCCTCGCCGGTTTCGGCGGATGCCGTGGCAGGTTTCACCGCATCTCCAGTCTGTGAAACGCGGACGCCCCCGGACCGCGCAACGGCAGACGGAGGCTTGGCTTTGTGTGCGGTCTGGCAGGCCGGGAAAACCGCAAGGCACGCAAAAAGAACGAAGAAACGGGCGTTCACGGATGCTTTGTCGTTTGGCGAACCAAGTCCGTCAGAATCGCACGTAATTCCTCGTTTTCTTCGGCGAGGTTATCACATTCGCGGCGGAGGGCGGCGGTGTATTCAGGGTCAATCGAGTGTGAGTCCGAGAAGGCGTAATCTTCACGGCTTTCCTGCGTGGAGCATCCCGAAAGGACTAAAAAACCTGTGACGAACAAGGCGAAGCCTCCGATGTAGGTGGCAATGGTTGTGATCGTTCTCATTGTGTATTGTTTTTTTGGTTACGGATTTCGCGCCATTTTTGGACGCACGAAAGAATCATGAAGGCGGCGGTGGCGAGCCCGGCGAGGATGGACGCCACCGTTGAAACGTCGGTTAGCGCGAAGTCCACCGACAGGCCAAGCAGGCCGATGCAGAGTTTGTCGGTTGTATTCATTTTTTGGTTTTTGAGAGTTTTCCAATCAGCCAGAAAGCGATCAAACCGACTGGCAGGACGGCGAGCAGCGTAAGCCATGCGCTGGCACTGGAGGTTTTGCCGGTGAGCACGTAGTTGACGTAACTTTCGCAATTACGGGTCAACCAATTGAATTTGGGCGGGTTGGAAGCAAACGCGACTGCTCTTGCCTCCATTTCCGGCGTCAGAGCAACCCCTTGATTTTCCACGAGTTTTCTCCCGTTGAAAAATTGACTTGTGCTTTCTCGCACAAGTCCAGTTCGCCCAAACGAGATTATCGTGTCGCTTGCAAATTGGATGCCACTGTGACGAAAAAATGGAACGGTCCGGGCCGTGGCACGGATTACATTTATTCGCTTCGCCTGTGTCGGCAGAGGCGGCAGTCCACACACGGAAACCTCCGCCTCTTTTGTGTCTGCGTTAGTCATTTTTTGAGCACTCCTTTTGCTTTGAGTGCGCCGTCGATGTAGGGTTTGAGGAGCGTCAAAACCCAGATGCCGAGGGCGGCAAAACCGAGGAATTTCAACCAGCCGGGAATGGAGTTCCAAAAACCTTTTCCAACGGTGTCGATTGCGGTGTTGATGCGGCCCGGAAGTTCGCTGGCGGATTCGGCAAGCGCGGAGGGAATGCGGTCATTGACGGCTTCGCCAACGGTTGCGGAGAGGTCCGCGGTATCCGTGATGGATGCCATTTGTCGCTGAAATTCGTCTTCTGAAAGAAGACCGTCCGCCCGTTGACGTTCGAGAATCGCAGCCTGTTCAGCGGCAATTTTCTCCGTGCGTTCCCGCTCTTTTTTACTCGTGAAGAGCCAGCCTGAAAATGAGTCTAACCATCCCATTGTAGTTGTTTCCTGTTTTGTAGTTAGTTTACCAATACGCGCCCCCACGAAATGGCCCAGTCAACGGTGAGGGCGTTGTCGCTGTCCTTAACCTGCGTCTGGTCGAATTTGATGCGCAGCATGGGCCAGATCGTGTCGTAATAAGACCAGCCGAGGGCCATGCATTTGATGTCCGTGCGGTTGCCGTCGTTGAGCGTGAACTCGCTTCGCCAGACGCGACGGTAGGAGCCCGCAACGTAGGGAAGGCGGGTGGCTGTCTTGCGTGACTTTGTCCCCCCCAAAGCGAAATTATTGGCGGTGTTTGGGAGCGCGAATGCTTCCTCGCTGTTGCCAAGGAAGGTTTCAAATTCGTATTTATTCGGCGAAATCTGCGACGGCCAGCCAAGGTTTTCGAGTTGCACCTGTCCGCCGCCACCGGTCCAGAACGGGCCGGGCATGGCAACGGGAGAGAGGGGGGAAAGTGCGATGTAGAGGTTGAGCACAACCTTGAGTTGCTGGCCGGGGACAAGTGTAACGCCGCCACCTTCCAGCACGTCGCGGCCAAACAGCGAGTTTGACGACTGGTAATAGTTCCACGACCAGCCGACTTCATGGAGTGTGACTTGCGTGGTGACGGCGTTGAAAATGAAGGTGCGTTTGCGGACAAGCTGGTTGTCCACGATGTTAACGGTGTTGTCGTCTCCCCCGGTTCCGTAAACGTCCGTGCGCATGGTTTCGGCGGTGAGGCCGGTTTGGTTGACATACCAGATCGTGCCCTTTGCCGGGGCCGGGAGTTCACGGGCGATGTCCACGGAGGCCGTCACTGTGTCCGCCACGGCCTGAATGCGCATTTCCTCGCCGGTATCCAGTTTCAAAAGACGCCCGACGTCCTCATTGCTGAAAAACGCGGCGCTGGCCTTCACGGTGTTGCCGGTCTGGGTGAACGCGATGTTGCCGGAGTCGCGGCGGGTGGGGGTTGTGCCGGTGCCGACGACGGCAGCGCGGATTACGTCGTCCCAATGGTAGTTTTCGACAAGCGCGTTGAGGCCGTTGTCGAGGATGAGGTTTTTCTTCCAAGGCTGGCGGAGTTCTTCCGTGCCGTCCGGGTTTAGAACGGAAATTTTGTAGCGGATGCCGATTTGTTGTTTTGTGCTGGTTGAAATTTTTCTCATGGTGCGAATGTGTATCTAAAAAATGGTTACGCGTGGGGACCGTAGGCAAAAGCGTCAAGCGCAACGTCCGCCTTGGTGGTGTTGGCGGCGGCGATGTGCCCGGATGGGGTCAATGATGCGGCGGACATGGCGACGGCTTGCGTGGCGTGTTCTTCGCCGGTTGCAGTCAGGGCCGGTTCGTAAAGGAGCGCGTCAAGACCGAGGGTTTGCGTGGCGTTTTTCGACAATGTCGGGCCGGTGGCAGGCTCGTAAGTCCATGCGGCAAGTCCAACGTTTTGCGAGGGGGTTTCAATCGGGGAGACAACAGCGGCGCGTTCATACAGTCCCCAGCACACGGCGCGGATGCCGGTGCCGCCAAAGCTGCGAATGCTGCCGTCCGCCATGCCGCGCACAACAGGTTCCATCTCCATGTCTTCCGTCGCGTCTTCGTTGCTGTCGATGCGCGTTACGGGGACATACAGGAGCGCATCGAGCGCGGCGGAGAGTTTCGCGGTTTCGCTCGCAAACGGCACGCGCCAGCCACGCCGCACATAGAGGAGCGGCGTGGGGATGCACTGGATTTGCGGGCGGGCGAAGATCACGACGGAGGCGCGGTGTAGTGATTACTTGGTGACGGGTTTCGCGGCGGCGAGCGCGGCGGCAATGCCCTTGAGCGCGGCCACGTTGTCCGCTCCCAACGCGGCGGCAAGGTCTTCGCCGGTAATGGGGATCGGTTCGGATTGCGGAGCCCCCTGCGGACGCACGGCGGTTCCGTTTTCGAGCGCGTCAACCAGCTTGCCGATTTGCGCGGGGATGCTGTTGAGGACATTCACCGCTTGCGCGGCGAGTTGGGCGGCGGCGATGGCCGGAGTGATGTTTGCCTTAATCATTATTTTGCTTTTGTTGTAGTTATTAACCAAATACTAAAATCAGTAGAGGGGGCTAATAATGCCGTATTCGGCGAGCCGATCTGTAAGCGTGTTTACGCGGTCAATGACTTGGCTAAGCGGGGCATCGCTAGGAAGCTTGCTCAACGTAAGGGGATTAGCTTCGGATTGAATGTCGAGGATTGCTTCCCCAAATATATTTACCACGCTCAGTCCCCCCAACAGCGTCGTAGGGCCATCGACGGAAAGCGGGGCAAAGACTTCTAAGTCAGATCGGATGGCTACGGGTGACAAAATATTCAAGAAATACTCCCCCCACTCTGCGACATAACCGCCCTCAGAGTTGTAGAGTATGCGGTTAGTCCAATCAATTGCCCCGACTGCGTATGCATCGTAGGCTATCCGTTCTTGCCAGTTGATCGCGACGACGTACCCGCTCAAATCGTACAGTTCGCGCGTCCAGTGCCCGGCAGAGCGGATTCCCTCTCCGTCTGTCAGGTCCATTTGCCAGAGCGGAACAATCCCGTTCGAGCAGAGGACATTCCCCGGTTGACCGACCCCCATATCGTCCGTGGCGTCAAGGAACGGATTGCGCGGGGCGAAGTCTCCCAACAGCGTCGCAAGGGAGGCGCGGTTTCCACCGGGCGTGCCGGGGCGGGCGATTTCCACGCAATCGTCACCGGACAGGTCGAACAATTCCGGCAGATCAAAAATGGTTTTGTAGGATGGCATTGGTGCGAGTTTATGCGGTCCACCAGATTTCCGAAATCGTAGCGGCGAGGGGGGCGGTCTGCGGGTTGTGGATGCGGACGAATCCGCTCACGTGGTGCGTGATCGTCTCGTTGGCTCTCACAATGCCGGTTACGCCGTCGCTGGCGTCACGAAATTCCAGATACAGTTCGTTGCTCGTGTTGCTCACAACGACGGCCTTGCGACGCAGCAATGTGTTTTTGGGCGTGCCGAGCAAATCGACAAAACCGTTCGGCTGAATGATGACACTGCCACCGTTGGACGGGGCGAGCATTTCCGTGGGGGCTTCGATCTGGTCAAGCCGGTTGTCGGAGAACTTCACCACCCCGGCCCAAAATGAGACGAACATTTCTTTCTTCGTCGGGGAACGAAATTCGAGGCGCTCAAAAAACTCCGGGGCATCGAAGTCCAGACTCATTCCGCTTCGGAAAGTGGAATAAGGCATTGCGTCGATTTTGATTTCAACCGGGCCGGACGCGGAGAGTAGCGAGAAGTGACGGCCATGCACCATTGCCACGCCGACTTGTCCCGGACCAGCGGGGATGACGACGTTTACGATGCTGCCTTGCTGGGAGGTTATCATGGCTTTATTTGTGTTTCAGGAGGGCGAGGGCGATGAGGCCGGCAATGACCGCGCCAACGATCAGCTTGGTCTGAGTGGAGGTGTTTCCTTCATCTGCTGCGCCGATGGCGGTTCCCGCGCTCGTGATTGCGCTTTCAGCCGCATTGATGGACTGGTTTGAGGTCTGCCGTGCGAGGTTGATGTTTTCCAGCGAGGCGATGTGCATTTTGTCCATCGCGCCCATGACGCCTTGCAGGGCCGTGTCCATGACTTGCATGTTGGAACCGACTGCGAGGTTCATTGCCCGGTCTTGGAATCCCAGCGCGGTTCCAGCCAGTTCCATGTTTGAGCCAATGGCCGTGTTGAACATGTCTTTGCCGACTGCGAGCGCATCGGTGCCGAAACTTAGCGCGTCCCGGCCAAAATTCATCGCCTCTAGGGTGGTGGCGAGGTTGCCCCCGATGGCAGTGTTGGCGATGTCCTTTGTTGCCTCCATCGCGGACTGGTTGACCTTCGTGTTTTCCGTCAACGCGGTCAGCGAGGTCAGCAAGGAGCCTTCCATCGCGCTCTCCGTGAGTGTTCCGAGTTGTGAGGCGGAATCCCCGGCAAACTTGAACGCGGCGTCAACGGTGCCGTGGTCAGTGCTGGTGGTGACAATGCTGGTTGAAATGGTGTTGTTGTTTCCAACTTTGCCAGTGATTGCGCCGCTGTTGTCGTTGAGCGACTGGTCAACGGTGTTGCGCGAACCGGAGCCAATGCCAACGCCTTGATCCTGCACGGTTGCGCTTTGATCGTATGCCTTGGTGCCTGATTCTACTTTTGTGCTTCCGAAAAGTCCCATGTTATTTCCTCCGTTTTTTCCCGAAAATGAAACTGGCGAGCCCAAACGTGAACAGCATGAGCGCGAGCCCGCCGCCAACGATGAAGGCCCATGTAGTGCCAGACCAACTACTGACCGGTTGCGACACTGCCGCCAACGCCGCTTGCAGTGGTTTCTCTTGTGACGCGTTGGAAGAAGCGCCGTCTTTCGCAACGGATGCCACCGCATCGGCAGAGCCGCTTGCGGAAACGTCCCGTTGCGTCGAAGAACTGGACGTTGAGATGTCTCCAGACCAACCCCCGTTCACGATTTTGGGCGAAAAGATAATCGTGCCTGAATTGCTCGTTGGCCCGACTGTCGTGTTTGATGCGAGGCTGTTGCTTCCGGCGATGTCTAGCCAACTCATAGCGTTAACGACGTTTGAAAATGAGCACGGCCCCGACAACGGCCAGAATCACGCCACCAGCGGCGGCGGCGATTTTCCAGATGGTGTTGCTCGTTTGTGTTTTCGTCCCGGTGCCACCAGCGGCATTGCCAACGGCTCCGGCAGTGGTTGCGGCCTGTTCTGCCAGCTTTTGCGCGGCGGCGGCCTTGGCCTGCGCTTCCGCCAGCTTTTCGGCCACTTTCGCCTGGCCGTAAGCGGTAGCCATTTCTTTGCCGCTGTCGAAAAGTCCCCCGACAAAATCTCCAAAGTCCATGTGTGTTTTTCCAGTTTAACCCGCGCCATTTTTAGAGAACGGCGCGGGTGCTATGTTGTTGTTGTATTGGACCGGATGATACCGGTGTCGAAGGTCAGTAGCTGCCTTGAAGCGATTCGTTCAGGATCGTGACGGCCCCGGCTGTCGGTGAATGGATGCGGACGTTAAGCGAGCGACGGCCAATGATGGCATCGGCGGTTCCGTATTCATCGAAGGGGATGGGGAACGTCCACACGCTGGCGGACATGTTGAGATCAGCCAACGCAAGGGCGTTGGTCTCCGCGTCCACGTCGAAATAGGACACGTCGTCGGCGAGCACTTCCACGCGGTTGATTGCGCTGCCGTCCTGTTTTTGGAGAAACAGGCGGTTGATGGGCTGGTTGAGCGGCAGGGTGGTGAAGTTGTAAACGCCAGCCGAAATCGGCTGAGTGAACGTGGTCTGATGCATGATCGACTGGAGGAACGATCCGCCTTCCGGGATGGAGGGACTGCCAATCCAGTTGTCCACGCCGTTGATGCGGTAAGGAATGTTCCAGTCGTGCGCCTCGTAAGCCGTGATTGTGAGACCAGCGGCCTGCGCAGGCGTGAGGACTCCGGCGCGCACAAACATCTGAATTTCAAACGAGCGGACAAGCGCGGCGGGAGTGGGCCATGCGCCACGATACATCTGTTGCGGCGTTTCCTGCCACGGCTCCACAAAGTAAATGGGAATTTCGTCGTCGGCGACGGTCAGGTTGTTGAAGCGGGCGAGATTGCGCAGGATGGTGGCATCAACTTCGCGGACCGCCGCACCGTTGATGTTGATTTTGATTTCACCGATAAGCTGTTCGACGGTGACGGGATTGGCGACGTCGGCGGGAATGCCAATTTTGTATTTCGCCCAGTGGTAGCGCGGCCCAACGGTCATTTTGGTATAGCAGAATGCGCCGGGGACGGGACTCGTGATGCCCGCAACGGGCTGTTTGATTGTCGGCATGGTAGTTGTTTCGGTTGTGTGTTGTAGCGTTTTTCCGATACAGACGGATTAGGCGGATGCGGCGGCTTTGCTGCCAGTCACGGCTTTTCCAACAGCGGGGACGCGGTTGATGAGGAACAAACCGACGATCACGCCAACGGCGGCGGTCACGACGGGAATCACGTAAACGAGGAGTTTCTTCATGTCAGTTTTGTGTGTTAATGTTTTTGTATTTGTCTTTCCGATACGTCCTGTAATATCCACCCGTTTTTACACAAAAAAAAGCCCTCTGGTTGTCGCCCTTTGCCGTTCGATGCTGCCCGATGTCGAAGGATGTCGCGCGATGTCGGAGAATGCTGGTGGTTGGACGTAAAAAAGCCCCGACGTTTCAGGCCGGGGCGGGTTATATGTGTATTCTGTTTTTGGCTACCTTGGCGTTCTATAAACGAACGCCCATTCCCAGAACTAGGTGTTACGCTGACGCGCTACGATCTCACTAATCTGCCGACCTATTGCCTTGGATCGGAGACGGTGGTTCAGATATTGTTCTCGCTGCACATGGTACATCCCTGTGCGCAAAAGGCGTCTCCGCATTGCGCCATGCATGGCGGCGCACGACACGTAGACCACCTCGTCCCCATATATTGGTATTGGTTTTTTCATCGTGAAATTGCGTAACCAGCCGCGTCACCGAATGCCTCCGGCATCGGTGCGCTCGGTGTTCAGAGGAGGGATAATCATGAGTCCGCCGCAATCGGCGCATTCGTAGATCTCGCCATCGGCATCCGCGACTTCGTGATCTTCGGCCACTCGATAGCGGCCAGCGTCATCCGAGGTTGCGCCGCAATCGGCGCACCGCGCATTTCCGGGGATGTGCTCACCCGGTGCCGGGATATATGCCCGGTGATAATTATCGCGCAGCCAACCCTCAGAACCAGCCGGTTGCGCCAATGTCTCATTGTCATTCGCCATGTCGCACCTCCGGGTTAGACCTGTTTTTTTGGCCGACTGAAAAGCCGGTCATCCATGCTTCACGAAGCAGGCCAGAATCGAACTCCACTGGGGGCACCGTGTTTCCGCGCTCGCCGTCATAAACACCAAGGTCGAAAGCGATGTGTTCTTGCTCAGTGTGTCCGCAATCAGGGGGACAACCTCCGAGGTCGGGAATGTGCGCCGGTCTAACCAGAGCGCAGGAGGCAACGGGCGGTGCCGTAGTTGTGGTTTCGATACTCATAATTTCCGTGCCTCCTCTGAGGTGTTGGGCGGACCAAGTGTTTTCATAGTTTTAGTTTTCGTTTCACAATCGGAGAACCGGGGACGTAATGAAGGAACTCGTAGCTTTTTGCCGGGAGGTGTTGGGCGGCGAGCAAGCCGTTTTCCATGAAGGTCTCAGCCCAAAGCTCCGCCCCTTTTGCTGGTTGGCGGAAAAGGAAAACTTCGGTGAGGTTTTGGCGCATACCGGGCAGTAAATCGGTGGCGGAATGGCAAAGGACGTAGAGCAAATGCCCGTTGTGCCGGATGCGCGTAAAGAGCCATGACAGCGAGCGATCCCGGTCAATCGTGGCGGATGCGTCTTCGATCCATACGCAACAATTCCGCGAGCGTTCCACACTCAGGCAAAACCGGTCTTTGTCGTTTGTGACAAAGGAGCCTCGCGGCCATGCGTTGGTTTCAATTTGAGGATCGAAAACGATGTGCCGCCGCCCTTGCAAAACGGTAATCGCCCCCGCGAGTGAATGCGCGAGGGTGGATTTGCCGCACTCGGAAGGCCCGGCTATGGCAACGCGAACACTGGCCATTATTCGGCCCTCCCTTCCGGTTTTGGGGCGGTGTTTTCAGCGTTTAAGATGTGAGGCAGTTGGGGTCGATAGCTCAGCAAAATGACGATGAAAATGAGGACTAAAACCAGTTTTACCGGGGACCAAGGACCGGGCAAGCAGGCCCAAAAGAGGAAACTGCCTCCGGCCAAAACCGCGAGCGGATAAAACGTGCAAAGCAGCGTGTAAACGAGCCCGGTAAGCCCGCCAAAGCGGAGAGTGTTATGGGCGTGGAGATTGATGATTGCATTCATTGTGTATTGTATTTTTGGTTACGTGTTGCGGTTGATTGCGGTCAAAAAACGGGATTTCCGGTGTTGCGGAACTGGGCCGGGACTTCCGGTGTGCGCGGCGCGTGTTCGGAAGGAACCGCAACCGGGGATGAGGAAGGGTCCACATGCGGCGTCGCGGGTGTCGCGGTGGCGGTATTTGCGGAAACGGTGCGGGGGGGGGCGGCGGCGGCAACCGGTTTGGGCTTTTTACCAAACCAGCTTTTCCACCAGCTTGCCAGTTTCGCCGACACACCCGGTTTTTGCGCGGTTGTCTCCACGTAAAGCCCCCAAAGCATGAGGAGCAAAACCAGCCCGGTTGCGACCCAACCTTTGCGCATGAGGTAAGCGGAGGTGCCGTCAACGAGCGCCTTGTGTTCCGCTGGTGTGGGGGTGGTTTCTTCCGGGTGTCCTGTGACAAAACCAAGTCCGGCATACGTGAGGCGGCAGACGGATTCAGCGGTTTTTTTTGCCGCAAGTTCCCGCGCTTCCGGTGTCTGCCCGTCGTCTGTTTTGCCCGGTTCCGTGCCAGAGGCCGTTTCTGTGGCGGTTTCCCCCGGTTCCTGTCCGGGGGCGGCTCCATTTCCTTTTGGGATAAACAGGTCGCTTTCCGGTGCAGAAACGGTGGTTTGTGCGGTTGTTTGCGCGGGAGAACCGCCCGCGTTTGCGGTGTCCCCGGTTTTGCGGGGGCGTCCGCCTTTCTGGTTTTTCCACCGTCCGATTTTATCTTTTTCCGGGCGGAATTTTTTGGGGTCAAACTTCCGCCCCAAGCTGTCCAGTTCGTCCAAGCGGTGGGCGCTTGCCTCGCTTTGTTCACTGGCACCGGTCGGAGCGGAAGAAACGGGTTTGCCGTCAACGGTAGTGGTCGCTTTGGGAGCACGTGCCAGCGCATCCGCGGCGAGGTTCGTGGCGTCCGTTATAACGGGCGGTTTTGTGTTTTCGGTTTCGATGTCCATAGGTGGAAAAATGGGTTAGGGGAAAAGCGGCGAATTGGCCTTGATGAGCATGAATGCGCTTTCAGCACGCATCCCTTGGCGACGGTAACGGCGGTAACGCTGTATCCGTTTGTATCGGCGTTTTAATTCACTGCGTTGCTCTCGAATTTCGGCGGTTTTCATGGTCAAAATGGGCAGTTAAACCCCGCACATCCCCTCACATTCGTTACCAAACATTTCCAACTGCCCATAGGAAGCGCGGTCAGAAAACGTGATGGTGTCGAGAGGTTGGCAGGAACCGTGCAGGTAGGGCATTCCGTCCAATGCTTCTTGGCGGCGGGCAGCGTCCTGTAATCGTTGTTCGTCCGCCACGGCGGCGGCAAAATCCAGCGGGGAGTTTTCCTGCAAATTGCGCCATTCGTCGTCTCCATGAAAAGGACAACCAACGCAAGCAGAGCGCGGTGCTATCGGGTAACCGTTCGATGACAACCAACGCAAGCAATCCTGTCGTGTCATGCCAAGGTCGATTAGCGGCCAAGTATTACGAATATACGGCACGCGTGATGGCTTCATGCGTATAACTTCGTCCATCGAAATTCCAACCCACATTTCGCACGCAACCGACTTGCCGCCTCGCTTCACGCCTAGCAATTCACGCACCTTTTGCTGTATCGGAATGATTTTGTAATCTGCGGTGCATTTACGGCCAAGCAAGCCGGGCTTCCCGTCGCCTTTGTCGATAAAGGCCGGGATCAGACCTTTCATGTAGAGCTTGCCACTTTTCTGTGACAGGCGGACTTCTGCCGCCACCTCGAAAAGGTTTCCCTTATGGACACGGTAAATCGGAAAGCTAACTTGCGATTCCAACCAATCTAGCCATCCGTAGATTCCACCAGTGATCCATTTCCCGGAGCCCGGATCAAACGTGCGCGTGTGGCGCGGTTCATGGCCGGTATCAGCGAATATGGCGCAATCGGGTTTGGTGATTCCTCCGGCCTCTGCCAATAGCGCCAATGTGGACGATTGTACGCCCGCGCCGAGAGACAACACTTTGAGTATTGGTTTATTCATGACGTTAGAATGGGTTTTCGTTTTCCGCCCTTTCACGAGCGATTGAGAGAATGGCAGGGCCATAGATTCCGCCGTTTCGTCCTTCGATTAGCGCGGTAAGGGCGCGTTCGGTGTTTCGCCGTTTGATTTTCGTGTCGAAAAGGGCCTTGTTGCGGCGACGCGAGGAAGCGAAACGCCCGCAAAATTCACGATACCAGCGGGCGTTTTGATCCGCCAGCACGCGGATGCATCCGCCTTCGTTTGTGTGGATTTTTTGTGGGACTAAAACCACCTCCAATCGGTGGCTTTCAAATTCGTCCCGCATGTCGTGCAAGGCGCGTTTTACAGGGTCGAATTCATAGAGGTTTTCGTAGTCGTTCGCGTAAATCACGATGCGCCCCCTTTCAGAATCGAAACATCGGGCATTCGTGACGTTTCGGCGGCGGCGGCGATTGCTGCGCTTTTCGCACGAATCGCTTTCGTGATTGGATGGTCAAAACCGTAAGCCTGATGCGCGGCTAAGGCGGCTTTGTTGATGTTATGGCGGGCGATTAGCTCGCGACGGGTCAAAGGTCTCATTGGGCATGTGCCGCAAGCAAAGCGGCGAATTCAGGGTCGTGTTGGAGGTCGGAAAACGCCGTTTCCTCGCTAGCCTTTGGCACGGCAAAAGAGACGATCACGTTTTCCACAATGGACGAAACGGCGGACGACTCGCCGGATTCGACAGCAAGCGCACGGCGGCGAATCGCCACGCGTTCCGCCATGCTCAAACCGTCCACAAGGCGACGGCGGGCGAGGCGGATCAGGCTGGACGGTTCCCATCGGACGGAACGCGGCAAATGCGCCAAATCGTCGTCAATGGACCGCAAGGCGTAGCGGTAAGCGTCTGCAATCGCGTCCCGCGAAAAACCGGCGTGAAGGGCATCCGCTGCGAAGCGGTAAGCGTGCGCAAAACGTGGCATCGTCCGCGAAATGGACCGATGCGCACGGCAAAGAACGTTTCGAGCGAACCAAGCGGCAAGAGCGAGGATGCGCGGCGGTGCCTTGCGATCGGTCTGCCATCCCCCCTGAGAAGATTTTTTCAAATCCGGCGCAGCCGTGTTTTGATATTCTTTTTTTGCGTAGCAAAACCCCCTTAAGTGAGGAGAGTTTCGGTCTGAAATCCGCGCAGCAAAAACCAGCGGGTAGCAGAATACTGAATACGAACGCCCGATGCGTTTTTTCTCGAAACGAAACGCCCCGGATTCGCGCACCGTGACAAGCGCGTTTTCCACGGTTCTTTTCGTGCAAGAAAACGAACGCGCAAGGGCGTCCATGTCCAAACGATAGAAACGTGTTCCTTTCGCGAAAATCGCCCGCAAATAGGCCGTTAAGCGACGGTGAATCGGCACGCGACGCTTCACGATTCACCTCCCGTTTCGGCAAGGTCCACGATACCAATCACCCGCATCAATTCCTCTTCTGTTATGTAATGGAACGGACGAAGCGCAGCGAGCGTGCGGACCTTGCCAGTCTTGCAACGGTCCGACCACCAACGCGCCGAGCGGAAAAAACCAAATTGTTCCGCCGCCGCCGATGCCTCACAAGGCGTGTAGGTCCGGCGCGGACGCGGACAAACGGCTTTGCCGCCTTGGAGTTGGGCGGCGTTAGGCATCGTCGCGCCCTCCCTTTAATGTGCGTATCGCTGCTACAAGCCTATTAGCCGCAATATGCAGTTTCTGAATATCAATGCCATATGCGGAAAGGTAATCCGTTCGACTCCGACCATCGGCTCCAGTTTAACAGGACAGCCAGCGGGAGAGGCGTTTGCGGAGGAGTTGGCGGGCGCGATACAGGCGGGTTTCAACGGCCTTGGGCGTTGTGCGCATGATGTCGGCAATCTCGGCATGCGAACGGTCCTCGTATTCAGATAGGATCACGGTCGCCCGCAGGTCGTCGGGGAGCGCATGAATGGCGACTCGCACAGCTTCGGCCCGTTCTTGCAGCTCCACAGTGGCGGCGGGCAGGGGGGCGTCGCTGGCAGTGTCACGGGCGGCGTCGAGCGGTGGATGATTGCGATGGCTGCGCCAACGGACGCGGTCACGAGTCAGGTTGAGTCCGATCTGAAACATCCAGGTCGAAAATCGGGAGCCATCGCGCCAGCGCGCGCGATGCTGGTAGATGCGCACGAAGGTCTCTTGCGCGAGGTCGTGGGCGTCGTGCTCGTTCTGCAGGTGGCGTTCCAAAAAATGACGCAACGGCACCTGCCAGCGGTGCATGAGTAGGTTGAGCGCAAGGTCGTCGCCGTCGCGCAGGGCAAGCATGAGCGCCTCGTCGTCGGGTGCGGCGGCAGCGTCGCCAACGGGGGGGGGGGGGGGAGGGGGAGTGTTGTCCGTGGCGTCGGTCATCGGGCGCGGCTCACTTCAGTCCCATGGGTTGATCGTGCGGGGCGGTTTCGAGTTTCGGTTCGGTGAGCGCGAGAAAGCGGCGGCCTTGCTCGGGGGTCATTTGCGAGGCGACTTGGCGAAGGTGTGCAAGTGTGGTGTCGCGGCAGAGCCGGGTGAGGTGGTCGAGGTCGGACTGGGCGGCGGCATGGGCGGAGGCGTCGGGGGCGGCGGACGCGGCGGCGAGTCGTGTCCGGGTTTCTTGGATACGCCGGCAATGTTCTTCACAAATCGGTTCGTAGGCGGCGTGGAGTTTCTGGATGGCGTCGGTCTGGGCGGGGGTGAGGGCAAATTCTTTTTGCAGCCATGCCAGGGTGTCGTTGCCGGCGGTGGCGTGCGGGACGCATCCAAGCCAGTGGGTGAGGCCAAATGCGAGGGCGCAGGCGGCGAGGGCGGCAAGGGCGGTGTAGAGGAGGCGTTTCACGGGCTGGCGGTGGACTGATGGTGCTCGTGACCGGGAGTGGCTGGAGTGGCCGGCTCGGTGGTGGCGGCGGCGGGGCCGGGGAGGTGCGCGCGTTGCAGGGGATCGATGCGGGCGATGTAGGCGGCGGCCATGCGATCAGTGGCTTGCGCGTGGTTGTAGGAGAGGGCGAGCGTGACGCCGACGATGGCGGCGGTGGCCACGGTGGCGGTCGTCGCGGCGAGCGCGCGGGTCATGAAAACCGACAACAATTTTCCGGGCAGCGTCAGGAGAACGGGGGTGGGGGCGGGGTGGGCGTTGATCCGGGTCCAGACGGCAGACTGAAAATGGGGATCGCGGGCGGGCGGGGGAGGGCGCCAGGTGGAGAGCAGGGCGCGAAGGTCGTGGTCTTCGGCAGGTGATTTCATGCGGAGTGATACGTTGCGGCGGGGATTATCCCTTGGCGATTTTTGAATTCGCAGAATGGCTGCGTCCTCAACAAAAACTTTGAGTTCATATGAATGAGGCGTCGCGTGTGATTTATGTTCTTACCGGGCCAACGGCGGTCGGGAAAACCGAACTGGCTTTGCGCTGGGCCGAGGCCAATGACGCGGAGATCGTCTCGTGCGATTCCCTCTTGTTTTACCGGGGCATGGACATCGGCACGGCCAAGCCGACTCGTGAGGAACTGGCGCGGGTCCGGCATCATTTGGTGGACATTTGCGAGGTGCGGGAACCGATGGACATCACGCGCTATGTGGAACTGGCCCGAAATGCGGTGAGGGACATCGAGGCGCGGGGGCGCCGGGTGTTGGTGACGGGCGGGAGCGGTTTTTATTTGAAGGCATTTTTTTCCCCTGTGGCGGATGGCGTGGCGGTGCCGGCGGAGATTCGCGCGGAGGTGGCGCGTCAGTTGGAATCGGAGGGGCTGGCGGCTTTGGTAGTGCGATTGCGGATACTGAATCCGCCGGGAGATCTGGCGGGGTTGGACACGGCCAATCCGCGCCGGGTCACGAGGGCCTTGGAGCGTTGTCTGGCTTCGGGGCGGACGCTGGTGGAACTGGCGGCGGACTTTGCGCGGCAGCCGGGGCCGTTTGCGGAGTGGCGAAAGGTGTGCGTGCGACTGGAGCGGGAACCGGCGGAGCTCGATGCGCGAATCGTGCAACGGGTGGAAGCGATGTTGGCGGCGGGTTTGGTGGAGGAGGTGGCCGGGCTGGCGGCGGCGGGGTTTCGGGAAAATCCGAGTGCGGCCCGTGCCATCGGTTATCGGGAAACACTGGCCGTGCTGGACGCCGTCGCGACAGAGGGGAGGGGGGGGGGGGCGCTGGCAGCGGAAATTGTCAGAAATACGCGGGCGTTGGTGCGCAAGCAGCGGACGTGGTTTCGCACACAAATCCCGCCGCATCGGGTGGTGCCAGCGGCGATGTGGGACGAGGCCGAATGGCTGAAGGTTGAAGAGACAGTTGCCTGATTAACTGATCTCAAAACAGCTCGCCTTGCACGCCGCCGGGGGGGGGGGGAGGGGGGAGGCCAAGGAAAGGGCCGTAGCGTTCCAGCCAGTCGTCGATTTTTTTGAGATAATAATCGGCGTCGTAGGGCGCGGTGGCAGGATCATACAATTCCACGGGACGGGCGCGCTGCCAGTCGGCGATTTTTCCGGACGCGCGATGCATCACGTAATACGCCACGCGGTCGCCCATGCGCGGACGCGGATTGAGTTGCAACGCGGCCTCGGCGGCGGCGCGGCGGGGCTTGCCGCCGGCTTCGATCCAGCGTTCGTAGGCGTCGGGATTCTGGCTGAGGATTTCCGACTTGGCGAGTTCCTGCACGGGGAGTTCGCGGGCGGGGATGGCGGCGCGCAGGCGGGCCACTTCGTCGATCGGCGAATCGGGGCTGGCGCCGAGGAGATAGTGGATCAATTGCTTGCCGAGCTTGCGCAGGTAGGGCTCGGTGCCGCGCGAGCGCAGCGCGCTGCCGCGGAGGATGATCTTTTTCGCCTCGCCGTCGTAGAGCGCGTAGTTCTTGGCCTTGTAACAGAACATCGCTTCGTAGCGTCCGTCGTATTCGAGTTCGATGCCGGGGGGGAGGATCGGTGTGATGCGGGCGAGCAGGTTTTCCGGGTCGTCGTGATCGGCGGGGGAGGCGAGATAAATGCCGTCGGTGTCGGCCTCAAGAATTGTGCAACCTTGCGCGGTGAAGGCATCGACAAGTTTTTGCAAAAGTTCGCGTCCCTGGCGGGTGACTTCGGCGGCCAGTTCGCCGTCGCCGAAGCGGGCGCCGGAAAAGCCGAGGTAGCCGTAAAAGGAGTTGATGAGGATTTTGAAGCTGGCCTGCCGCGCCTGCGCCTCCGCCCGCTCGCCGGCGGTGGGGGCGGTGCGGGCGAGTTGTTTGTAGCGCAGCCGGTAGTCGCGGAGCGTGCGTAGTAGCGGAATGAATACGCCGAGGGAGTCGTTCGCGGGGTTTTGTCCGATGGCGAGGAGGAGGCTCGGGTAGAGCGAGGCAACGTCGAAGTGTAATACGTGTTTGAATACGCCTTCTTGAAAACTGCGCGTGTAGCCGCCTTCAAAGGGGCGGACTTCGGGCGGCGCGGGGCAGGACTGGCGGGCGTGGTAATATTCTTCGAGGAAGAGGAGGTCGATCTTGCCGGTGTTGCCGCGCAGGAGGGCCTCTTGCGGGAGGATGGGGAATGTTTTTATCTGCTCAAAGTAGGTGGGCAGGAGCAGGTCGGCGATGCCTTGCGTCTCGCGCAGATCGTCGGCGAGGTAGGCGAGGAAGCGTTCGCGGTCGGTTGTAAAGGTTTCCTGGATACGCGAGCCTTCGATGTAGGTGCGGGCGGAGTCCTCGTCGGTGATGCCGAAATAGACGGCCACGTCCTTGAGCCCGTAGGAGGTGAGTTCGCGCGTGGTGATGTCGTAGAGTTGCACGAGCAGGTAGGTGTCCACGACGGTGCGCCCGGGCAGGTCGCAGCGGGGGAAATCGAGCCAGCGTTCGGCGACTTTGAGGCGGCTGTTGCGAAAGGTGGCGGGTTGCCCGAAACGACCCCAGGCGCAGGGAACCTTGAGGCGCTTGGATCGGCGGCGGAGGTAGTCGAGGTCGAATTTGAAGATGTTGTGCCCTTCGATGAAATCGGGGTCCTCTTCGGCGAGGAGGGCGTTGAATTGTTCGAGGAGTTTTTTTTCCGCCGCGTCGGTCATTTCTTCGAGGACGAGGAGGCGGGTGCGGGGGGGGGAGGGGGGGGCCGTGAAGCGGAGGCCGATGGCGAGGATGCGGTCGTCGGGTTTGGTGGCGTCGGAAAACTCGCCGTCATGCGAGGCGGTTTCGATGTCGAGCTGGCAGCGGCGGACTTGCGAGAAGGCGATGTCGCGGAAGAGGCGCTGGCGGTGCTGGAGCAGATACTGGTTTTCGAGCGGGCGGATGAGGTCGATGCCAAAGCCGCTCCCGGATGCGGCGCGCGCGGCTTTGATAAAGGGCTCGTAGGCGGCGAGGGTGTCGATGTGCACGAGCCGGTTGAAGACGGCGTCGCCGTTGAGGGATTCAAAGTGGGCGACGTTGGAGGTGCGTTCGATCGAGAGTTCGGGTGCGTCGGTGGTGGATGCGGTGAGCCAGGCAAAGGGACGAAAGGCATCGGTGCGTTCCGTGCGCGTGCCATCGGGACGGGCAAGTGCGACATGCACCGTGCCATCGGCTGCAATCCAGAGTCCGGCCAACGATGGGGGGGGGGGGGGAAGGGGGGAGGGGGAGTCGGGTGTCATGACGGAGCGTTCGTGGATGTCTTCGGCCATGGTGCCAATAGGGACAGTCCTCGCGCCGGGGGCAACGCTGATGAGTCCGGGGTCAGAGCTTTCCGCGTCGCGTTTCCAGTTCCGTCCGGATTTCCGCCATGCGCGTCTTGGTCAATTTGTAGCGGCTTATCGCGAACAGGTTGAGCAGCATGAACGCGACGGGGATGCACACATAGAAATGTCGGAGATTTTCCGCGACATGCCCCGGTTGCGCCGCGCCGTATTCGGCCTTGAAACCGGTCAGCGTCAGCACAACCCCCGCCAACCCCGTGGTAATCGCCCCGGAGGTTTTAAGGCACCACGAGAACACCGAGGCGAAACTGCCCTCGCGACGCTTGCCGGTGGCGAGTTCGTCATAGTCGGCGATGTCCGCCTGCATCGAGGGCGCAACGAGCCACAATCCCACCGAGACAGGCCCGATCAGCAAGCTCGAGAGAACTTGCAGCCACGGATGCTCCGGCGTGTAAAAAACATAGACTGAAAGATAACCGAGCATCCCGCATCCGGTCGTCAGATACAGCATCATGTGTTTTCCGAGACGGGCCGAAAGCCATGTGCAGAAGGGCACGGCCAGAATGGCCGGAACCAGGAGGAGACTGGATTTCACCCCCTGGATTTTTGCCGCGAGCACAAGGTCGCCACGGCAAACGTGGTAGGCGTTGACGTAAAAGCCCAGCGAACTCACCAATGCCACTCCGAATGATTTTGAAATGACAACGACCAGCAGCCACAGGAAAGGCCGTGTTCTCAGCGTCTGCCTCATGCCGGCGATGAGCGGTTGTTTTTCCTGCTTCGCCGTTTTTTTTGCGTAATAACGCTCTTTGACGAAGATGCCCGGCAAGGAGCCGACCAGGATTGTCAGCACACCGAGCCCGATGCTGATCCAGCGCATCCCGTTGACCATGTCGGGCGCGCCATCCGCGCTCGTGCTGAACACGGGCAGCACCGCCAGCGCGAGAATCCAGCCGCCCGCCAGCGTGATGAATTTCTGCGAAACAGCCCGCCATGCGGTGATGTTCGTCCGCTCGTCGTAGTCGGGCGACATTTCCAGTTGCAAACTGTAGTAGGGCATCGTCCAGACGGTGAAGCAGGTATAGAAAATGAAGCCGCTGACCAGCAGCCATGCCGCCATCTGCCACTGTCCGAGGTCGCGCGGCATCCACCACATGAGCGGCAGGGTGAGTCCGGTGAGTATCGCGCCCGCGACGATGAACGGACGGCGGCGTCCCCAGCGTGTGCGCGCGTTGTCGGAAATGTTACCCATCACTGGATCGGTAATGGCATCCCACATACGCCAGATCATCATGATGGCGCTGATGAACACCGGGTCGAGCCCGAGTCCGATGTTGAAAACGGGGATGAGGTTGCTCTTGGGTATCCAGATAGCCATGCCCTCCACCTGCCCGCCAAGCCCGTAGGCAAGCTTTTGCCCTGCTGGCACGCGGTCGGCAGGCGCCACCTTTGAGCGGAAGCGAGCGAGAAAGGAGAGGTTCATTGGATGAATAACGGGATAACGGGGGGGAGGGAGGGGACCGGTCAGTAAGTGATCGCGAAGTGCCGTTGTTTGAGCGTGCCTTTTTCAACGGATACAACCGAGCCGTCGGCCCGGAGGGCGTTGGCCTTGCCATTGTGGCGGAAACGGTAGGCGCCCTCGTCCACGCCGTCGGTATCGCTGGATACATCGGCGGGGAGGAGGGTGTTGGCATTCGTCGCGCTGGGAGTGAGGGTCATATTTCTGGGGATTTTGACCATACGGGTGGCGGCGCTGGCGGCGTCAATGGTCCCGTTGTCAGGACGCTGGATGGCGTCCATGTAAAGGATGGTTTCCGTAGGGCGGAAGATTGCGCTTGGACGGATGGGATTAGGGTAATCGGAAGTGGAGGTGAGGGCATAGGGGTTGGCACTGTAGGAGCGGTTGATGTGGCCGGTTACGCGGATGGCCCGGGAGGGGCATTCGTCAACAATGGTGCCTTTGGAGCCTTCGGGAACCTTGATGTAGGGAGCGAGTTCCCCGTGGAAGTTGAGGTTGGGACCGCCCACGGTGTGGGGATAGCGGTTGTTTTCGATGACAAAGAGGGAGACGCCCACACCGAACTGGCGGAGGTTGCTTTTGCAGGTGGCGTTGCGGGCCGCTTCACGAGCCTTGCCTGTGACAGGGATGATAATCGCCGCCAGGAGGCCAATGATGGCGATTACAGTGAGCAATTCGATCAGGGTGAAGGCACTGGTATTGCGAATGCCGGAGGTAGTAGTTTGCATTTGGATACGGATGGATGTTGGAGTGACTGTTAATATCAGCGTGCTTGTTCGCGGGCGATTTCGTAGGCGAGTTGGGTGCCTTGCGGCGTCACTGTCTCTGCGTGCAGGTGCCAGCCGTCGTTCGTCGGCGTAAGAGGAACCTCGTGAAGGCGGGCGCCCGAGGGGGAAACGGCCCAGGCACGGTAGTTGCCTTCGCCGAGTTTGAGGGTCAGGTCGGCAGCACCGCGTCGGAGCAGGTGCGGCAGTTGCCCGCGTGTTTCCAAGAGGCGTCGGGTCGCGTCGGCGAAGCGCATGCCGGTGAGCAGAGAATCCGTGAGGTGCGTGACCAGCAGGCGGCCGCTGCGGGCGAGCGGTTGCCCGTCCACGGCGATGACGGAAACCGTGCCGAAGACGGAGCCGTTGCGCACAGCCACCCGGTCTCCCGAAAGGGCTGCGCCGGAGGGGAGGACGAATTGTTCGCTGCGCGGGGCCACGACTTTGATCGTGCCGGCATCCGTGCGCAGTTCGATCTGGCCGGTTTCGCTCCGGTAACGTCGTCCGTTGTCCGAGATGGAACCGCGTGGCAACACGCCGTCGCGTTCCAGTCGCGCGGTGAGCGTGTTTTCGGCGGGATAGATACGTTGGTCCACTCCGGGGCGGTAGTCCGCAGGCTCAACGACGACCGCGCCGATGCCGGGCTCGCGTAGCAACGCTTCGGGCGCGGCTGGCTGCGAGCCGATGCGGGTGATCAGCCCGAGCCGGGAAAACACATCGGGGAATGGCGTCTCCCGGCTCACGAAGGCCGTGCCGGGCTGGACCGCGAAGCCGATCAGTCCCCGCGCCGGAGCGATGTCGCCTCGCAGGAAGATGGCCGCTCCCACCCGGTCGGCGATCTGGCCGATGGGATCGGCGGAAATAGAAAAGGTGCCGCCCAGTCCGGGGCGCTCCACGTCGCGACTGTGGCTGGCGTAGTCGAAGTTGTAGAGGGCATCCCAGTCTTGCAAACTGGCGTAGGCGGGCATGAGCACGCCGCCTTCGGCCCGGTGGGAGTTGGGACGGACGAAGTTGAATTCCGTCATCGCAAACGGCTTGCCTGTGATGCGTGTCGGCATGAGGTCGCGCGGAACTTCCGCGGCGTGGCGCGTGGCGCTGGCCTGACGGAACTGGAAGGGGATGCGGAAGCGTTCCTGCGGAAACGAGGGGTGGTCCCAATACCGGTGATTGTCCACGTAGTCGTGGTGCTGACGGACGAAGGCGAGGCCCTGCGCGGTGCGGTGGTTGGTGCCGGTCAGAGGAACCGTTACCCCGAGGTCATGCAGGAATGCGCGCAGGCGGGCGTTGAACTCGATCTGGGTTTCGTAAACGAACCGGTTAAAGGCCCGCTCACGGTCCTTGTCGGTCTGCGTCCGGTTCTCCGGCAGTGCCCGCCAGGCGGCGAATCGCTCCTGGTAGAGGCGGCTGACGACCGGGTCGCTGTCGATGCGGTTGCGGGGCGCATCCTCGTTGACCGGGCAGATGCCGACGACGGCGGGATCCTGACCCCAGGTGAGCCCGGTGTAGGGATTGCGATGGGTGAGCAGGTTGCGGGCGAATTGTGCCCAGATGTCAAAGGCCTGTTCCGAAACGGGAAGGATGGCCTTGAACCGCCAGTGCATCTCGCCCGCCGCAGCACTGGTATCGGTTACGGGAGGGAATCCGACCGAGGCAAATTCCTCGGGGGTAAAGGTGCGGGAGGTGTAGAGGTCGATATTGATGTAGAGGCCGCGTTTTTTCATCGCGGTGAAGAGGTAGTCGAAGCGGTCAAGTTTTTCGGGATCGAGCTCCCACGACGCGCCGTCTTTCTTCTGAAGCTCCCGGTCATAGTGATGGAAGCGCACGCTGTTGTAACCGGAGCGGGCCAGGCGTTCGGCCAGCTGGTCGGCCAAGTCTTTTTCGAGGAAATTGGCCGAGAAGCACAGGTTGACGCCCCAGAAACGGGCGCGTTCGCCGGGGAGGTCACGAAAGGCAAAATGGCCTTCGGGTGTGACGATCACCGGGCCGTGTTTGCCGGCGGGTGCGTCGAGTTGTGATGAAAAATCGAATACACTTCCCGCTTCAATATCGAGCGCGTGTGCGTGCTCAGCCCACTCGGTGCTGGTGACAGCCGTCCACGGCATCACCGGGGGGAGGGGCGCGATGGCGTCCGGCGAGGGCGTGTGCCGGAAGGTCAGTTCGAGGGCGGCCTTGGTCAGCGGATCTTTCTGCGGGGAAAAGCGCAGGCGCAGCGCATAGACGTCCTGTCTCCACTGGCGCGCGTCCTGAAGGAGCACGCTGAAGACACCCTCGATCGTCACCGTGCCGCTGGCTCCGGGGACCACCAGCGTGCGCCGTTGAATTTTGTCCTCCACGGCCAGACGTGTCGCCGAGAAATCGACGGGCAACGTATGCGGTTTGCCATCGAGAAGGACCGTCTTGCCGACGGCGAACGTCATGGGCAGTTCGATTTGCAGATAAATCTCGCGGGTCGGTGCGCCGGCCGGATGCGAGGCTTCGTAACGGACGCGGAAGGAGTGGGCGTCGATCCGGTCCAGACGCTGGCGCAGCGTGATCGGCTCGGGAATATCGCGCGGCTGGAGCGTTCCCTGCGTCTCCGAAAGGGCTGCGTTCGATTTGGGGTAGCCGGGCGCGGTTTTGAGCCGACGCTGGTCCACCCGATTCCATCCCAAGTCGAAATGACAGACCATGACCGGGAGACGGTCGAAGGTGAAGGAGCCGTTCGGCGCGACCTCCAACCCGTCCATCGCAGGCCACTCTTGCTGATTCGCAAGGGAGAGGACCGCCGGGCAGAGAAGGGAAAACAGTAGCAAGACCTTGGATACGTATTTCATCGAAGCTGGATGTCGTGATGGGGGGGGGGGAGATGAATGAAGGCGACGGGCCGATTCTTCAACGCCGCCACCGCATCGCTGCCACAAGTCCCAGGGCTCCGAGGCCGAGCAGAGCCGCCACCGAGCGAGGTTCAGGGATGATCGAGGCGGATAGGCTCACGTCGTGGAGGGTGATGGAGTTGAATATATTCGAGTTCCCCAGCGAGAGGGCAAAGGTGTCGAAGGCGGTGTAGAACGCGCCGCTCGACGAGGCCACCGTCCAACTGTCGCTGTAGCCGGTTACGCCAGAGCCGGTGAGCGAGAAGGCGATGCTCAGGGTGTCCGCGCCGGTGCGGGTGATGGAGTAGGTGACGTTGTATTGTGTGCCGGATACCAATGCGCTGTCAGTGCTGGACGTGCCGCCGGTCCCGATGAGCGTGGCGTGGGCGGTAGTGGTGTTCGCGAGGGTGTTGGCAGTGCCCGACCGTGCCCGGAGTTCGAATGGGTCGCTCTTGCCGGTGTCTGTGGCCGGACGCACACCGACACGGTAGCCACGGTATTCTGCATAGGGGCCTCCGGAAGATCCTGGCCCGGCCCCGTCCGAGGAGACGCGCGAGCCTCCCGAATCATAAAAACTTAATCCAAATGTGGGATCCTTGCTGGGGTTGCCAGGGTTTTTGACTTGAACCGAAAGGGTCAGCGACAGGCTCAACGAATCGCCGACATGCGACAGGTTCACGGTCTGGCCCGTCGGCGCGAAATAGGTCACGGCGTGCTGGATGGTGCTGGTGCCGTCGCCCAAACTGCCAAACTGCAACTTTTCCCCTATGGTAGCGCCTCCATCGCTGTTGGCAGTGAACCAGTCCGAGGGGTTTAGGGTAATGGCTGTCTGGGCGGATACAGGAGACAGGACGGCGGCCAGCCCCAACAGGGCGCTGGCGCTCAAGAGGCGAACGAGACGGGCGAGGTGGTGTGTGTTGTTCATGGTGGTGATGATTTGATGTTTTTGCGTTGGGCAGGGAAGGGGGGGGGGGGGACGTTTTAGCGCAAGAGGGCTTGCAGATCGCTGATCCGGGTGAAGGCCACATCGACTTGGCCGAGAACGGTTGTCGTGTAGCAAATGAGCGAGTCGCCGAGGCAGAAATGGGGATGGGGGTGGATGTGGTAGCGGGGCTCGTCGTGGAGCAGCCTGGGCATGCTCGAAACCAGAGGAAGCTCGCGACGGAGTTCGCTGTCGTAAAAGGTCACGCGCCACGTTTCGGTCGTGGTGGAATGGATACCATCGCAGACGAGGAAACGTCCGGTCGCGTCGGCGTGGGCATGGGCGATGCGCTCAATGTTCCACACGCGTTCGGGCGCGGACGCGCCGAGGGCGATGCGCTCCACGCCGTGGCCGTAGTGGACATACCAGATGTGTTTGCCATCCGCGCTCCACCACTCGTGGCCGTGGCGGGTGCGGCGGTCGCGATTGTGTTCCGGGACCTGCTTCCCGGGGTCGGCCGCGACGGGGGCGGTGTAGATGGGCTCGGCCCGACCGCCCCGGCGGATGAGCCAGAGGCGGTTTTGGTATGTGTGCCGCGTCCATGTTGCACGATCTATCCAGTGGTCCTGCGCGATCAGCATCAGGTCGGGGTCCACGGGGTTCCATTGACCGTGCTTGTAGCAGTGGTCCATCTCCTGCCAGATCTCGATGTCTCCGCCGTCGAGCGGGGCGCTGCCGATGCAGAATTTGTGCCCGATTTCGGCGTCGATGTTAAGTGCGCTGCCGTCGGCCGAAAAGGTCAGGTGGGTGGCATAGCGTCGCACGTCCTGATAGCCCACAAATTCGGGGGAAAATCTATTCACCAACTCGGCCTCGGACTCGGCGCACGGCGCGAGTTTCCAGATGCCGACGGGGTTGCACCAATAGACGTTTCCGGTGCGGCGATCAACCAGTGGAGAGGCTTCCAGAAACTGGGTGTTCGGGTGATGGATGATCTCGCCAGCCTTCAGGTCTGCGACCGCCAGCGTGCGTCCGTGATAACCGCTGCCGCTGGGAGGAAAGGCGCAATAGAACCAGTAGTAACGACCGTCGTCCGTGATGCTCGGACTCGTGAAATAGAACGACTGCTGCACCGGCGCGACGCGGCGAGTCAGGATGTGGCTGGCCACGCCGGTCGCCGGATCGCGCCATTCGGTAAACAACTTCTGATTGCGGAGGAAATCATGCGGGGACATGGATGGCGGTCGCACGGAATGAATGCGAGGTGCGCGTGGCGCGGAGGAAGGGATGGCATCGGGAATAGTGATCTCGGTCAGAGTGTTCATATTTGATAAAGGCATTGGAGGGGTGTGGCGGACTGGTCGGGACGGGCGGCAGTAGTCGATGTGGCGCGATCTATGATCTTGCGCTTGCGCTGCGCAACGGGGCTGTTGTGCAATCCAATGCATGGAACGCACCCTCCCCCCCCTGCCAGCGTCGATGAAGGATGTCGCCCGTGCCGCCGGAGTGCATCAGGCGACGGTTTCACGAGCTCTGCGCAACGATCCGCGTATTTCGGAGGATGTCAGGCGACGTGTGCGCGTCGCAGCCGATGCTCTCGGTTATGTGCCCAATCCTCTGCTTGCCGCGCTCAGTACGCTGCGCCATCAGAAAGCGTCCCTCAACAGCCACATGACCATCGCCTATGTGTTGCGCGGCGATTCACTTCAGCAGGCCAACAACGGTCACATCGCGAGTGCGCGAAATGCCGCCGTGCGCCGTGGCTACAAATTGGAAAAGTTTGTCATTGATCGTGAACTGCACGAGGAGCGGCTCAACCAGATCCTCATCACCCGGAACATCCCTGGCATCATCCTCGGCCCGCTGCCGGACCGAGATCGGCTTTTCGCGCTGGAGTGGGAGCGATTTTGCGTGGTGGCGATCCACAATTCTTTCAGGGAGCCGGCTTTCGACCGCGTCAATGCGGACAATTTTCACATGATGCGCGTGATCTGCGCACAGTGTCTGCGCCGGGGATTCACGCGGGTGGGCCTGGTGTTTCCCCTGGAAGTGGATGATCGCAACGGTGGAGTCCTGCGCGCCGCCTATCGGCTCGCGGTGGAGAATGAACGGAAACTGACTGCGTTGAAGCCGTTGATTCTCCCCGCGTGGGACGATTGTGCGTTTGAAAAATGGATACGTGAAGTCCGTCCGCGCGTGATCGTCTCGTCCAACACGTATTGGTCCCGAATCGAAGCTTGGCTGAAGAAGGCCGGTTGGCGGGTTCCGCGCGACATTGGACTAGTCAACATCAACGTCATCGATCCGGAGGCGCAGGGGCATGCCGGCATCCATCATACCTCGACGATAGGCGCGACTGCCGCGCGCCATCTCATTGACAAGATCAACCAGAATGAGCGCGGCATTCCCTCGAACCGAATCACGCTTTTGACCGAAGGTGACTGGCATGAGGGAAACACATTAGCTGTCGGCGATGATTTGTGACATGTGAGATCGAAAAAATAGAGGAGGGGGGGGGCTCCTTAAAGGAAATTACTCCGCTGCCGGAATCACGGTCTGGATGTGCAATTCCTTGAGTTGCTTGGCCGTGACGGGGGTGGGGCTCTGCGCCATGAGATCCTGGCCCTTTTGCGTCTTCGGGAAGGCGATCACGTCGCGGATGCTCGTGGTGCCGCAGAGGAGCGCAACCATGCGGTCGAGACCGAACGCGATGCCGCCGTGCGGAGGCGCGCCGTAGGTGAAGGCTTTGAGCATGTATCCGAAACGGCTTTCGACGACGTCCTGCGGGATCTTGAGCACGTCCTCGAAGACCTTTTTCTGGAGCGCGGGCTGGTGGATGCGGATCGAGCCGCCGCCGAGTTCCATGCCGTTGAGAACGAGGTCGTAGTGCTGGCCGCGCACGGCCTTCGGGTCGCTGTCGAGCAGATGAATGTCCTCGGGGACGGGCGCGGTGAAGGGGTGATGCGTGGCCGCGTAACCGCCTCGTTCCTCGTCGTAACTCATGAGGGGGAAATCGACGACCCAGAGGAATTTCCAGTCGTTGGGGTCGATGGTGAGTTTGCCGCGCTTGACGAGGAGTTGCGCGGCTTCGAGGCGGATGCGTCCGAGGATGGCGCAGGCTTTTTCCCAAGGCGCGGCGGCGAAGAAAATCATGTCGCCCTCGGCGATGCCGAGTTGTTGCGTGAGCGCGGCTTTCTCGGCGTCGGAGAAGAACTTGACGATGGGTGATTTCCATTCGCCGCCCTCGACTTTGATGAAGGCGAGTCCTTTCGCGCCGAGTGATTTGGCGATGTCTTCGAGGTTCTTGAGTTCGCCTTGCGTGAGGTCGGCGAGGCCCTTGGCGTTGATCGCCTTGATGACGCCGCCGCCCGCGACCGTAGCTTGGAACACCTTGAAGGCGGACGTCTTGAACGTTTTTGTCAGGTCGGTGAGTTCGAGGCCGAAGCGCAGGTCGGGTTTATCGACGCCGAAGCGGTTCATCGCCTCGTGGAACGGCATGCGCTGGATGGGCGCGGGGATGTCCACGTTGAGGATGTCCTTCCAGACCTTTTTCAACATGCCCTCGAAGAGCGCGTAAACGTCTTCGCGCGTGATGAACGACGCCTCGACGTCCACTTGGGTAAACTCCATCTGGCGGTCGGCGCGCAGGTCTTCGTCGCGGAAGCAGCGGGCGATCTGAAAATACCGCTCCACGCCGGCGACCATGAGGATCTGCTTGAACTGCTGCGGGGACTGCGAGAGGGCGTAAAATTCGCCGGGGTGGATGCGCGAGGGCACGAGGTATTCGCGCGCGCCTTCGGGCGTGGATTTGAAGAGGGCGGGGGTCTCGACTTCGATGAATTCCTGCGCGTCGAAGTAGTCGCGGATGGCCTTGGTGGCGCGGTGGCGGACTTGAAGGTTTTTGCGCATCTTGGGGCGGCGCAGGTCGAGGTAACGGTAGGTCAGGCGCAGGTCTTCGTTGACCTTGTCGGCCGCGGCGTCGTCGAGCGGGAAGGGCGGGGTGTCGGAGATGTTGTGGATGGTGAGCGCGGTGGCATCGACTTCGATCTCGCCGGTGGGGAGGGAGGCGTTGACGGTGCCTTCAGGGCGGGCAACGACCTTGCCATCGACGCCGATGACGGACTCGGGCTTGAGCGTGGCGGCCTGGGCGGCGAGGGCGGGGTTGGACTGCGGGTCAAACTTCACCTGCGTGATGCCTTTGCGGTCGCGCAGGTCGATGAAAAGGATGCCGCCGTGGTCACGGATGGAGTCCACCCAGCCGAGGAGCGAGACGGAGGCGCCGAGATCGGCCTTGGTCAGTTGGGCGCAGTGATGAGTGCGTTGCAGCTTCATAAAAGGGACGTGTGGAACTTGAATCAGGAAAAACGGACAACAAAGCCCGTCCCCGCGCCGCGCCGCAACGAGATTTTAAACGTTGGATGTCCAATGTCGCCCGGCGGGGACTTCCGAGGATGTTCGATGATGGATGTCCAAGGACTTGCAGAGCGCGGCCGCATCTGTTGGATGCAACGCATCAGCGTCCATGAATACATCACCCGAAGCCGCACCCAAATTGCCCAAACTCCCCTTTCTCGCCGCCGACGCGTTTTTGCTGCTCACCGCCCTGTTCGTCGGGATATGCAGCGGCACGCCGCTTGATGCCGCCTCGGTCATTGCCATCGCCCTGCTGACCGGCGGCGGCACTGCCCTGGCCCTCGTGCCCTTCTGGGCCGACTTCGTGCGCAAACAGGAACTCGCCGCCCACGCCCGCCAGCGGGAACTCGACACGCTCGCCCGCGACACCACCCTCGCCACCGCTCGCGTGGACGCCGCCGTCACCTCGCTCCATGCGCTCGCGGAAAACGCCCACCGCGCCAGCCTCGCCTCCGAGCAACTCCCCCAACAACTCCAGGGCATCCTCCAGCAAGCCGCCCGGCAGATCGACGAACAAGCCGCCCAAACCCGCGCCGCCGTCGAAAACCGCGAACTCGAAACCCTGCGTGAAGAGGCCGCCCGTCTCCGCGCCGCCGACTCCGTGCAGTTGGAAAAACTCCAGACCCTCCTCGAAAAAATCACCGCCGCCAGCACCGCCGCCACCGAGACCTTTGCCAGCGCCTCCGGTATCGCCGCCGAGACTACACGCTCCGCCGACGCCACGCTCGCCACTGTCACCGCCGCGCTCGCCCGGCTCGACGAGACCGCCACCCGGCTGCGCACCTCGAACGAGGAAGACCGGACGCAACTCAAGGCCGCCCTGCAAACCGGCCTTCAAGACGCCGTCAGCCAGTCCAGCGCCGCCGCGAAGGCCGCTGCCGAAGCCGCCGCCGAAGCGACTGCGGAGCGCACCCAGGCCACACTCCGCGTCCTCGACGAATCCGCGCAACAACTCCGCACCGCCGCCGATGCCCTCGCCGGAGCAGCCGCCACCTTGGCCGCAGTCGCTGCGACGCCCGCAGCCCTCCCCCCCCCCCCCCCCTCCGGTGCCCCGGCCGCCGGGACCCCGGAAGCCGGGGCCGCCGACGAATCCGAAACCACGCCTGCCGTGCCGCCGGTCACTGTGCCGGGAGCCACCGGCAACGGCAGCGCCGCCACCCGCACCCGCCTCGGTCGCGGCCTCCGCAGCCTGATTGCCGGAGCCGCTCCCGAAAGCGTCCCCGCTGTCGCCGAAGCCGAAGCCGCCCCCGCTGCGGAGGCCGATGCCGATTCTGCCGACAAACCGGCCAAGCCAGCCAAATCGACAAAAACCCCGCGTAGTAAAACCGGCACTACAACCCCTCCGGTGCCCGTTCCCGAACCGGCTCCCGAACCTGTTGCCGACGCGCCAGCCGCGCCTGAGATTTCAGATCCTCAACCGGCATTACGCCCGGACAGCGACAGAACGGCAGAAAAAGTCGCCGACCCTGCCCCGGTTCCCCCCTCTGCTCCTGCCGCCTCACCCGAACCTGAGCCCGATCCGACCTTGGCCGCGCTTGAAGCGGAGATTGCCGCCGAACTCGCGGTTGATCCCGCGCATATCCTGCCGCCCATTCCAGCGCCAGCCGCTCCCGTCCCGGCAACGCCCTTCCTTCCCCCCCCCCCCCCCGCGTCCGTGCCAGCGCGTCGTGCCGCCAAGCCTGCAATCGTAAAGGAAGACACCACGCCCGGCCTCTTTGATGATCCCGCGTTTCACGAAGAGCCGTCCGAGTCCAGCCGATCCATATCGAGCGACGGAGCCACGCGCCTGATTGCCACCGCCTACATTGGCATTGGCAACAAACTCTACATTCGCGGCGAAGGCCCCGGCCTGAGACCCGACAAAGGCGTGCCGCTCCAGTTTGTATCCATTGGAAAATGGCGATGGGAGACGACCGACGCCACGACACCGCTGCGCGTGCGCCTCTACAAAAACGACCAGATCGAGTGCACCGCCGCCGGCGAGATCGAACTCATCCCCGGCCACCAGCACGAAGTCAGCGCCACCTTCTGAGGTGGCGCGCTATTGGAGTTTGGCATACCTCGCCGCAAAGTCATCTTTGTCCTGCTGTGTTTTGCAGGGCAATTTGCGTACGCTGCCATCGCAGAATGAAACGCTGGTGACACCATCCTCATGCGCGTCAACGATGCTGGAGAGCCAGAGATATGCGTCGGAAGGATACTCCAACCATGTAGTGCCGGCAGCATTACTGTAATGCTCCGTGAGCATGGCCATCTGGGAAGGGTTCGCGATTTTGCCAAGCTCGATGCCGACCTTGTTCGTTGCAGGAGTGCCTCCAGTGTAACCCGCAAACAGATACGGATTATAGGCGTAGGAGCGCGGTCGTAACTGGGCGGCGGCCGGACGTTTTTTGTTGTCGAGCGGACAGTGCAGAATGCGTGAATAGGGTGGCTGGCCGGTGCTGCTCTTGCTGATGACCCGCAGGATATTGAAGTCCCAGCGATTGTAGGTCGGGTTGTAGAAAAATCCCGGCAGTTGGTCCCTGTTGTCGGCGGCGAAAAGGAGCGCGGCAGTGGTGATCTGCCGCATGTTGTTCGTGCAAGTCACCTTCCGGGCCGTTGAGCGCACCTTGCCGACGGTGGGGATGATAATCGCTGCCAGCACACCGATGATGGCGATGACTGTGAGCAATTCGATTAAAGTGAAGGCACGGGCATTGGAACGTGTGCGAATGCGGGTGAAATAACGACGTTTCATGGGGAAGAGACGGAATGGGCAGGAAGGCTGATGAATTGGCCATCCAGCGTGTTCACTTCGCAATCCACCGCCATTTCTTTTTGACGTTAGCCCTAACGTAACTCATCGCCTCTCCTTCCATCCTCGTTGAGCCTCCCGCCATCTTCTTCCCGCCTCCAACGCACCGTTCCCATGCCCGGCCAACCCACCATGCAGACAATAGCGACACGCGCCGGCGTTTCGCTCATGACCGTATCCCGCGCGCTCAAAAATCATCCGAGCATCCCGTCCGCCACATGCGAACGCATCCGCAAAATCGCCGACACCCTCGGCTACCGGCCCAACCCCATGGTGTCGGCGCTCATGGCCCAACTCCGCAGTGGCAAGCCTGCGCAGAGTGCGCCCACACTCGCCTTCCTCAGTAACCACACCGACGCTGTCTTCAACGAGTGGTCGCACCTCGTCGATCTCCACGAAGGAGCCGTTGCCCGCGCCGCCGAACTCGGTTACAAGCTGGAGCGTTTCACGCTCACAGAGCCCGGCATGACCCCGGCGCGCATGAGAGGCCTGCTGCGCGCCCGCGGCATCCCTGGCATCATCCTCGACCCGCTGCCGCTGCACGCGCCGGAGTTGGAATTTGATTGGACGGACTTTGCCTGCGCCTCTGTCGGCTACTCCTACAAAACCGTAAAACTCCACCGCGCCGTGAACGACCACTTCCTCACCGTGTCGATGGCCGTGCGTCACCTCACGGAGTTGGGCTACGTGCGAATCGGTTTTGCCATACGCCACGAGGACAACGACCACGCCGAAAACCGCCTGGCTGGCGGCATCATGTCGTTTCATCCCGCGCAACCGGCGCGGGCGCGCATCCCGATCTTTTTTTGGAGCGACGACCACGAGAAAGGTTTCCCCGAGTGGTATCGTCGCTGGCAACCCGACGTCGTTGTCACCCTGCATCCGCTTGTCATGACGTGGCTGCGCGGCATGGGACTGCGGGTGCCGCGTGACGTCGGACTGGCCAGCCTCAACATCCAGAGCAACCACGCCAATTACTCTGGCATCGACCAAAACAACCGTCACATCGGAGCCACCGCGCTCGAACTGCTCGTCGAGCAAATCCATCACAACGAGCACGGCATCCCCCGCGAACCCAAGACCGTGATGACGACCGGCCGCTGGGTGGACGGCGTGACGACACGCAAGCGTGCCCCGCGAATCGCGGCGTGACCGGAGAGCAAACGGCAGGGGGGGGAGGGGGGGGGGACGATTGAATTCACGTTAGGGCTAACGTGAAAAAGAGTTCGAGCGGATGGAGCTATCGGACGATTTTGGATACCTCTTCACCTGTCCGCAATAACTCTAAAATCGACCCGATCATGAAACCCGAAAAAACCTATCCTGCTTCGCGCGCCCTCGCCTCCGGCCTGCTGGCGTTTGCTCTTACCGTAATGTCCTCCCCTCTCGGCGCGGCGATCAAAGTGTGGGATTTGTCAGACGATGCCGGCGCACAGAACGGCGACGGAGTCTGGAATGCGGCAAACGTAAACTGGACCGCCAACGCCTCTGCCGGAACAGTGCGGACTGCCTGGACGAGCAACGCGGACGGCGCCATGTTTGGCGGCGGGGGTAGTAGTGGGCCGGCCGGCACTCCCGCCGGGAATTTCACCGTGACAATCGACGCGTCTGGCGTGACCGCAGCCAGCGTCCGGCAATACAAATACACTTCAAGTGAAGTGGCCAATTACACGCTCTCCGGCGGCACCCTGACACTCACCACTGCTGATGGTGTGCGCGCCGACCACGGTATCATGACCATAAATTCAAATATCGTGACGTCCGTGACCAATATGAATCTGGGAGCTGGCGAATTGCTGGTGCTTGGAGGGTCAAATACTTTTGGCACACAGGTTTCGATCGGCAACGGCAGTAATCTGGGTGGCACCGTCAAGCTTGCCAACGCGAATGCGCTGGGCACCGGAACCAGCGTGCGGATGGTCGGGTATCAGTCGGGGACTCCTGCCAGAACACTCGATATCAATGGACTGACCATTTCCGGGAATTCCCTGACGGTGGTGGACGGCAGTCGTTCCGAGAACCTCATTTCCTCCAGCACAACATCCAACGCGGTCTGGGCGGGCAACGTGACCATTAGCAATGCCACATCCACTCTCAACGCCGGGGCGACTGCAGCCGGACGAACGCTTGAGATTTCTGGCATCATCTCCGGAGCCGGGAAACTTGCTACTCTGGCCAACAGCCACCTCATCCTCTCCGGTGCCAGCACCTACAGCGGCGCCACCACCATCGCCGCCGGTTCCACCTTCGAACTCGCCGCCACCGGTTCCATCCTGTTTAACCTCAACGCCGGCAAGGACGGTATCGTCAACGTCATGACAGGCACGGGGACGGCGATTCTCGATGGCACCTTCACTCTCAGCTTCAACCTCGCCGACGTCGCCGAAGGTGCCTCGCTGGCCTTTCTGGCCAGCGATATCTCCGCCACCTATGGCAGCAGCTTCACGCTCCGGGCTCTCGACGCCACCCTCACCAAAGTCGCCGGAGCACAAAACCTCTGGGCCGGCGGCGGCTGGATATATGACATGGGTACCGGAGTGTTTTCGCGCGGAGTCATCCCCGAACCCGCCACCACCATCGCGCTCCTCGGCGGCGCGGCCATCCTCGCTGCCAGCGTCCTCCGCCGCCGCAAGTAGAAGACAAGCCCGTCCCCCCCCCCCCCCCCCCGCCACGAGAATCTCATCACCCACACCGCCGCCACGACGTGGCGGCGGTGTTTTGTATCCGATATTCCATGATGAACAAGTCCGCCCAGCCCCCCGGAAAAGATACCTCAAACGAAGCCCGCATTTTTGGGCGCTCCCAATGGATTTGGCCGGAAAACCACCAGTGGGACATTCGCAACGGCTACGCCTTCTTTCGCAAAACCTTCGACCTCCCCCCCCCCCCCCCCGCCAAGCTCCCAGCCCGCGCCCCCCTCTTCATCACCGCCGACCAATCCTACCGCCTCTACGTCAACGGCGTCTTCCTCGCCCGCGGCCCCGCGCGCGGTTATCAGGCCAGCTGGCCCTACGACGAAATCGACCTCGCCCCCCACCTGCGCCCCGGCCGCAACATCATCGCCGTTCGCGCCTACAACCCCGGCTTTGGCACCTTCCAATACGTTTCGCACGGATTCGCCGGCCTGCTCGTTGCCGCTCGCTGGGAGGAGGTGGACGTGACGCTTAATAGCGACGCCACGTGGCGCTCCATCCGCCAGCCCGGCATCACGCGCGACACCGTCACCTCCAGCATCCAGCTCTTCCCGCAAGAACACATCGACCTGCGCCAGGCGTCCGCCTCTGCCTGCGGCTCTGGCTGCACGGACTGGACGTCATTGGATTTTAATGACACCGGATGGTCCGCGCCGGAGACTCTCCATTGGAATTGCGCTCCATGGTTTTCGTTGGAACCACGCGGCATTCCGCAACTCGCCGAGCGCTCCATCCGTCCGATCGCCTTGCTCGGTGTTGGCGGAGGCCAAAACGCGGACGGTTATCGCGCCGTCCGCGATGTCGTTGCGCTGCGCCGCGCCGAGGATCGATCGCACCAGCCTCGCAGCGGCGTCGCTTGCGAAGACTGCGCGTCAGTGCATGGTCCCCCCCCCCCCCCCGGCCATTATCGCAGTTTCCTTTTCGACTTTGGCCACACCGTGGTCGGCAACCTCGTCCTCACGATTCGAGGCGCGCGCGGTGGTGAAATTATCGATACACACCTCGGCGAAACCATCGATCGCGACACTCTCACCATCGACCAGCACGACCCAACCTGGTGTCGCATGGCGTTTGGCGATCGTCTCATCTGCCGCGCCGGTGACTACACGTATCGGTTTTATCATCACTACGGATTCCGGTATCTCGACCTGACGGTGCGAGACGCCGCCGCCGATGGCCTCCACATCGAAGTTGGCCTCGACTGGACAGGATACCCCTTTGAGGTGGAGGGAAAATTCGAAAGCTCCAATCCTCTGCTCAATCGCATCTGGAAAACCTGCGCATGGACGCAGCAATGCTGTTCGCTCGACGCCTATGTGGACACCCCCTGGCGCGAACAAGCCCAGTGGTGGGGCGACGCTCGCGTGCAGGCCTGGAACACCTTTGCGCTCGTCAACGACGCTCGACTCTTCCGTCGCGGCATCGCGCAAATCGCGCGCCAGACGACGCCAGACGGCCTCACCTACGGCCACGCTCCAACCATCGCGCACGGCTGCATCCTGCCCGACTTCACCCTCATCTGGCTCCTCACGCTGTGGGATTTTTACTGGCAGACCGGCTCCACCGAACCCCTGCTCACCCACCACGAAACCGTGCGTCGCGCACTTGCTTACTTCCATGAGCACACCGACCCACGCACCGGTCTCCTCTGCCACGATCCCCGCTTCTGGCTCTTTCTCGATTGGACCGACTTCGCCAAAGACGGTCAGCCTGCTCTTTACAGCCTCTGGCTCCTCCTCGCGCTGCAAAAACTCTCCGCCCTCCACCGCGCCAGCGCCCGGCCCGATGCCGAACACGAAGCCGCCACGCTCGACGCTTGGGCGCACCGGCTCCGCGCCGCATTGCGCGCGCTTATCACGGACGACGGCCTGCTTTGTGACGGCCTGGACGCCTCCGGCAGCCGCGTCGCCACCACAAGCCTGCACGCGCAGACGCTTGCTCTCGCTGTCGGCATGGACGAAGCCGACGGACTCGACGAACACACAATCCTCCAACAAATCCTGCTCCCCTTCATCCGCGACGAACGCGCGCAACTTCTATCCGCCGCAGCCAAAGCGATGCCCTCCGCCTACTGGATCACCTACCTTTTCACCGTGCTGACCGAGCGCGGTTACGGTCGCGAAGTCGTGGCGTTCATTGCCCGCCACTGGGCACCCATGGCGGAGCATGGCACCACTTGGGAACTGTTTGCGCCGCGGCGCGGCGAGGAAAGCCATTCACATGCCTGGTCTGCGCATCCCGTGTTTCACCTTCAGCGTATCCTTGGAGGCATTACGCAAACCGCTCCCGCTTGGAGCGAGATCGAGTGGTGTCCCGTGTTTTATGGAACCCGCGCCGACATCACAGTCCCCACCCCGCGCGGCTCCATCCACGCCAGTTGGACGCGCGGTCTCAACGGTGAAGCCGCCAAGCTCCACACCCGCCTGCTCCTCCCAGCGGGCATCACCGCCCGCATCCGTCTGCCGGGCGAACCGGAGCGCGTGGTCAGCGGCGACTTTTCCTGCGACACGAGTGAGACCATCAATGCGTCCATGGAGCATGAAACATGCATGGCCTGAACTCACGTTACGGCTAACGTGCAAAAAACATGGCTCTCTTCGCCTCCATCCGGCACCCCTTTTTCTCGTTATGAAACCCACTCTGCTCCCCCTCTGCGTCCTCGCGCTGGCCCTGTTTGTCCCGCCCGCGATCACGGCCGCCACGCCCACTGCCCCCGCCGCGTCTGCCGGTGCCTACATCGACCGCGATGGTCAAAAACACGCGTGGCATGTGGACGCCAACAACACCCTCATCTGGGACGGCGCGCCTTACATCCCCTTTGGCGCGATGTTCATCCCCCGCTACCTCTACCGCACCACCGACGCCAATTTCGAACTCGACCGCGCCATGCTCGAAACCGCGCGCCAGCACGGCATTGAAGACATGTACCTCAATTCCGTCTGGAACCGTCCTGTCGAGCACACGCAACGCCTTCTCGATCTCCTCGAAAAACTCGGATTCCGCCACGGCCTCCAACTCGCCTCCACCAGTTGCACCTTTGAGCCCGGCTACCTCATTTCCAACACCCAGGGAATCGTTCACGTTGCCACGCCGGGCAAGGCCGAGTTCACGCCCAAAGCCGCCGAGTCGCTCAAGGACGGCGAAACCCTCCAGGCCTGGTATGCCATCGTCAACACCATCAGCGGCTCCCTCATCAAGGCCGGACGCCTTGAAGCCGGCAAAGAAGGCTTCTCCCTCGAAATCAAGAACCAGCACCCCGGCGGTGTGGACGTGAAGTTTGTCGTCCGCAGCGGCACCAAACGCTGGATCATGGAAAATCCGGTACACCGCACCGACTTCCTCAAACAACTCAAGCCCGGCCCCAACTTCCGCTTCCTCATCGATCCCATCGCCAACGAGTACAGTGCCCCCCGCAACTTCCTCCCCTCCTCCGATGAATGGCGCGCTGCTTTCGCCGGCTGGCTCGGCAAACGCTACACCGCCCCCGCCGCCCTCATCGACGCCTGGGGACTGCCGCCCGCCTCCGTCAAAACCTTCGCCCAAGCCTCGCAACTCATCCCGCTCATCAGCGGCGAGGCCGGATCCTCGTGGTGGAATCTTGGATACGTCGTTAGCGAGGCCACCGGCGCCACTTTTGCCGTCGAGATGAACCGCTCCCGCATGTGGCTCGACATGTGCGCAGCTCGCGAGGACTTCCTGCGCCGCCGCGTTGCCTCCGTCACCGCGCACTTTCGCAACGTTTTTGACGTGCCCATCGTGGCCAAGCGACATGGCCAGACGTCGAGCCTCTGGATCAACCAGCGCGGAGTCCGCGGCATCGACGGGCTCGGCATGGAAGCCTACGGAACGGGCGAGGAACTCGCCTACTTCAACGGCGCCGCCACTTGGGGCGAAGTCGCGCAAAATCCGCAGCCTGTCTGGAGCCTCGTCACGGAAAGCAACCCCATTCACTGGCACGACAAACACCTCGTCTTCCGCAACCGCCAGCAGCTTCACAACGACATGAACCGCCTCCTCGAAATGGGCGCCAAGGGTGCCTTCCTGTTTGGCATCGGTCTGCAAGCTGGCAAAGGCGACAACAACTGGACCGGCTTCGATCTCCAGCACGACCCGCGTCAGCAGGAGTGGCTGGCCACCTTTGGCCGCGCCGCCCGGACCGATCCCCGTTGGCTCGCGCACAAGCCGGCGATGGCCTTCCTCTACCCGCCGCAGCCCAAGGACGCCCGCGCCTTCCTCTCCAGCGCATTGCCCGACTACGGTCTTACCGGCGACTGGCAGGGCTCTGTTGGCATCGCCAGATTCGGACGCCACCACTGGGCCGTGCCCGTATCCGATCCTTCATTACTTGATAACGTGATTTACAACGCCGTGTTCATGGACAGCCCCATCTTCGCAAGAGAGAGAAAATATCTCGAAAAAACCGTGCCCGCCGCCCGGCGCGCCCTTGTTGAAACTCGCTTCAACTCCATCCCCGTGCCGTCAGGAGCCGTCTTTGCGAAACGTTTTGAAACCGCCCCCGTTGACCCCGTGAAGATCACCATCCGTGAGATCGCGCGGGGCGTCGAAGCCGTCTCATGGACTGATGCCTCCGGTCAGACAACGATGCGCTTGCAAGCCACCGGTTCGAAGCCTGTGACGGTCAAAGTGAGCGGGGCATCCGGAGCCCTTAAAATTCGCCGTCCCACAGCCGTCGCCACTTCCGCCATGGAGACATCCTCATTGCCGCTCACCGTCACCTTGCCGCCACTTGTGTTGACCGAACAAAATTTCACAGTCCAAAACAAAAGCATCGGCCGCACGCGGGTTGATTTTAAACAAGCAGTAGGCCCCGCCCCCGCCGCGTTGGAGATTACCGGACTTGGTGTGCAAAAACTTTCCGTGGAAGTGACCGGACGTTGACGCGAGCGTTTGCCGGGCGTGGTGCTGACTCGATATTCGACATTCAGGGTTTCGGGCATTCGACTCTCGTGCATGCCACTCTCGCCTTCAGCCACCCGTGAATTGCTCGCCCGCCTCGGACACACGCCCAAGCGTTTCCTCGGGCAGAATTTCCTCGTGGATGGCAACATCGTGCGCAAATCCCTCGAACTCGCCGCCGTCTCCGCCGGGGATACCGTGGTTGAGGTCGGGCCCGGCCTTGGCACGCTCACACGCGCACTCCTCATCGCTGGTGCCAATGTGTGGGCGGTGGAAAAAGACGCCGCCCTTTACGCCCACCTCGCAGCCACGCTCGCACCGGAGTTTCCCGGCACGTTGCATCTCATGGAGGGCGACGCCGTCGAGTTCCCGCTGGCGGGTCTGAAGCCGGCGGCGGCCGCAGCGACCGGCACGGGCTCTGGCTCCGACTTCAAAATCGTGGCCAACCTGCCTTACGCCATCTCCACGCCGTGGATGGATGCCGTGCTGTCGGGGCCGTTGCCTTTGCGCATGGTGTTGATGCTGCAATTGGAGGCGGCCCAGCGTTACGTGGCGCAGCCGGGGTCCAAACTGTTTGGCGGCATCTCAATCTTGTTGCAGTCGGCTTTTGAGGTGGCGCCCGGGCATCGGGTGTCGGGCGCGTGTTTTCACCCGCGTCCTGACGTGGACTCGTGTCTGCTGCACTTGGTGCGCCGGGCGCAGCCGTATGTGTTTCGCGCGGAGACGAAGGCTCTCATTCGCGCTTGTTTTCAACAGCGTCGCAAACAGATCCGCCCGCTCCTGCGCGGCAGGCTCCCGGACGACGGGCGCGCCTGGCTTGCCACGCTTGAGGCCACGACGGGCTTGGGCGGCAATGCCCGTCCGGAGGAAATCCCGGTCCCGGCGTGGCAGGCGCTCGACCGCGGCGAGTAGTCGAAGGTGCGAATGTCTGAACGTCGAATGTCAGTGCCGCGCGTTTTGCGTGCGCCTCTCAGTAACTGAAGTTACGCGGACGTTTGCCAAGGAG
>NZ_ABEA03000005.1 GCF_000171235.2 Geminisphaera colitermitum TAV2
GGGGATTGTGTCGTTGTTGTTGGGAGCGGGTTTTATGCTTTGGTTTCTCGGAGGGCTTCGAACATGGCGGTGATGTTTTGCGGGGGGACGTTGGCCATGATGTTGTGGACTTGTTGGAAGACGTAGCCGCCGGGGGAGGGGATTTGGGGGGTGGTCCAGGTGTGGAGTTGACGGGTGACGTGGGCGCGGACTTCGGCTGGGGAGGCGTGGGGGAGGATGTCGCGGGTGTCGCAGCCGCCGCCCCAGAATACGATGTCGCGGCCGTATTCGCGGCGGAGTTCGGTGGGGTCCATGCCGCGGCAGGTGATTTGCACGGGGTTGATGGCGTCGAGGCCCGCTTCGATGAGGTCGGGGAGGAGGTCGCGGATGCTGCCGCAAGAGTGGAGTTGAACTTTGATGTGTGGGGTGAGTTGTTTGGCGCGTTGCCACATGAGGGCATGGCGGGGTTTGAAGAATTCGCGGTACATGGCGGGGGACATGAAGGGGCCGTTCTGGGTGCCGAGGTCATCGCCGAAGAGGATGATGTCAACATGGGGGCCGACGGCGGCGAGGTAGTTTTCGAGGTTGGAGAGGTGGAGTTGGGTGGCGACGTCGAGGAAGGCGTGGGCTTTTTCGGGTTCGGCGGCCAGGAGCATGAAGAAGTTGTCGTTGCGGTAGAGGTATTGGCCGAGTTCGAAGAGGTTGCCGCCGAAGATGGCGATGATGGCTTTGTCGGTGGTGGCACGGAGGCGGGCGGCGCCGTCGGCGAGCGCGGTGCGGCCGGCGGGAGTGTTGAGGGGGGTCTGGGGCCCTGGGGGGGAGGCGATGGCGGTCCAGAGGCAGTTGGCGAGGGCGTCGGTGAGGAGCGCAGGTGTGATGTCTGCGGGGGCGTGGGTGTCGAGGGTGGAGGCGAGGGGGTAGCGGGTTTGTTCAAAGTAAATGGCTTCGCGGGGCATGGCGCCGAGGGGATGGCGGGCGGGGGGCGGGCCGTGGAGTATCCAGTCGCCGGATGCGTCGCGTTCGGGGGAGGCCCAGGCTGGCATCTGGCAGGGGGTGCCGTCGGGGAGTTCCCAGTCGGTCCACCATTGGTCGTCGAGGGCGAAGGCGCGTCCGAGTTCGATGGTGTCTACGCCGAAAAGGTCGAGGATGTCGTCATCAACGATGGCGAGTTGTTGAATGGGGTCGTAAACACGGAGGGGGCGGGGGGGGAGGGCGAGGTGTTTGCGGAGCCGGGTGTAGGCGAGGGCTGCGATGCCGGAGGAGCGGTGTCCGGAGAAGTCAATGGGGGTGCGGTCGGGCTGGCGGTGGTTGAGAGCAGCCTGGATGCGTTCGAGGGAGGTCATGGGTAATTTGTGTGGAGGGTGGGTTGGAGGATCCGGTGAGGTGGAGTGATCTTTCGTGGTTTTTGTAGAGCAATTGGCAAGCATTTTGCGAGGTTTTGCGAAAATGCTTTGTTCTCGGCCAAGGGGGGGAGGGGGAGGGGGAGGGGGGGGAGGGGGTTTTTAGTGTATTATCACTGGAAATACGCAGTGGTTTTGAAAGAAGGTGCGCCATGCGTTTTTAATTTTTAGGTCGGGGAGGGAGGGCGTGATTGCGGGGCGGGGAAGTCCGAGGCGGTCGTATTTGGTGAGGCCTGTGGGGTGCCAGGGGAGGATTTCAATGCCGGCTATGCGCGGATAGTCGGTGGCGTGGCCGTGCAATGGCTTCAAGGTGTTCCGGGGTGTCGTTGATTCCGGGAACGAGGGGGCAACGAAGGATGATGGTGGCTCCGGCATCGTAGAGGGTTTCAAAATTGCGGTGGATGAGGTCGGGGGGGGAGCCTGTAAGTTTGCGGTGGGTGTGGGGCGCGTCGGGGGTGTTGGTGGCCTTGTAATCCCAGAGGAAGAGGTTCACGTGGGGAGCGAGGCGCGCGTAAACAGCGGGAGGGGCGCAGCCGGAGGTGTCGAGGCAGGTGTGGATGTTTTCGGCACGGGCGGCGCGCAGGAGTTTTTCGGCGAAAAGGGGTTGATGTGCGGGTTCGCCTCCGGAGAGGGTGAGGCCGCCGCCGGTTGCGTCGTAATAGGCGCGGTCTTTGCAAATGAGTGGGAGGATTTTTTCGATGTTTGTCGTATGTCCGAAAAGTTGTGGTTCTTCGCCCGGGCGGGCGGGGGCGGCGTATTGGGGTTGTGGTGACAGAGATTCAGGGTTGTGGCACCAGAGGCAGCGGAGGGGGCAGCCTTTGAGAAATATCGTGGTGCGGACGCCGGGGCCGTCGTGCAAGGAGCCGCGTTGCAGGTCGAAGATGATGCCCGCAGTGTCATCGTCGGCGATGGTGGCAGGCGAGATGCGAAGCGTGGTTCGGGAAACGGGTTGCGCCTGGTGGAGCACGGGGATGGCTTATTCGTTGAGGGTGCGGGCGAGGACTTCGCGCTGGATTTCGGGGGAGAGGTCGATGAAGCGGGCGCTGAAGCCGCCGACGCGCACGATGAGGTGAGCCCAGTTTTCGGGTTCGCGCATGGCGGCTTCGAGGTCGTTGCGGTTGACGACGGTAATCATGGCTTGGGTGCCGCCGGAGGCGAACCAGGCGGAGAGGAGGGCGGTGGTCTTGGCAAGGAGGGGCGGGGTGAAAAGGGAGCGGGCAAATTTCATGTTGTGCACGGCTCCGGCATGGTGATGGGCAGGGAGTTTTTTGAGGGAATTGAGGAAAGCGGTGATGCCGCTGCGGTCGCGTCCGGGGGCGGGGTTGATGGCGTTGGCCATCGGGGCGCCGGCCAGGCGTCCGTCGGGCGAGGCGGGGGTGTTGAGGCCGAGGACGGTGTTGGCGCCGTTGTTGATGACGACGGCGAGGTAGGTGCGGAGGCCGACGCGGGGGGCCTGAGCCCGGGTGGTCTGGCAGATATGGTCGTGGACGCGGATTGCCATGGCGTCGGCGGTGTCGTCGTCATTGCCAAATTTGGGGGCGGCGAGGAGGGCGCGGCGGAGGCGGGCGGCAGCAGTGGAGCGGAAGTTGTCGTCGCAGGCGCGGGCGAGTTCTTCGAGGGTGCAGGTTTTGTGTTGGTAAACGTGGTGGTGGATGGCGGTGAGGCTGTCGGCGGTGTTGATGTTGCCGTAGGTTTCGAGGGTGCCGCCGGGGTGGCGCGCGCCGCCGGAGTGGAGGGGGGCGTGGCGGGCGGCACAGTCGTCGAAGAGGTGGCTGACGAGGAGAAGGGGGGCGTCGTTGGCGGTGATGTCGTGAGTGATTTTCTGGTGTCGTGAAAGGGCGGATACGGCGGTTTCGACGTTGGTGGCGTAAGCAGTCCAGAGGGTTTCGAAATCGGGGTAGAGTTCGTCAAGGGGGGGGGGGGAGGAGGGCGGCGCTGGGGGGTGAAGCGTTTCGTGGAGGAGGTGAAGGAGGTTGATGAGGCCGTTGGGGGAGCCGGTGCCGGAGTGGTCGATTATGTATTCGCCACATCCATACGGGATGTAATGGAGGGCTTCTTCGCGGGGGAGATCAAAGGCGGTGGCGACGGCGGGGATGTTGGCGTCGTCGTTGTAGAGAAGGGGGAAGGTGCGGCCTTCGCCAATGCTGGTGAGTGCGGCGCGCATGAGGGCGGGGTTTTGGCCGCGGTGGAAACGGAGGGTGAGTTGGGGCTGGTTAAGGGGAACGGTGCGAGTGGCTTCGATGGCGATGAGAGCGAAGCGGTCGGAGGAGCTTTCGTCGGGCCGTCCGAGGCCACCCACGACAATGCGGTTGTTAAACATGTTGTCATAGGTGGTGGCGATGTGGCGCCAGAAGTCCTTGAGTTGTTCGAGCGCAGCGTCGGGTGTGAGGAGGCCGGCGTCGAGGTCGTGATCGAGGAAGGGCGCGAGCCAGATGTCCATGCGTCCGTAGTTGACGACGCCGGCGGCGAGGGAGGCGAGCCATGCGAGTTGGATGGCTTCGCGGAGGGTCGCGGGGGGACGTTGTGTGAGGGCGTCAAGGGTGTCGGCAATGGCGGCGGCGCCACTGGCAGGGTGAGCGCGGGCAAGGGTGCGGGCTTCGGTGGCGTGCCGGCGGATGATGGCAAGAAGGGTTTCGAGGACGGTGCAGGTGTTTTCCAAAAGGTCGTGCGCGTCGTGTGGGAGCGGGAGGGGGCCGGGGGGGGCGGCGAGTTGGCGTTGGATGTTTTGGATGAGGCCGGGGAGTCCGTTGCGAAGGAGTTTTTTGTAATCGAGCGTGATTCCGGCGATGCGGTAGAGGGGGAAGGCGGAGCCGGGGTGGTTCGGCCAGTTGTCTTCGGGGAGGAGGCGGCGGACGTCTTCGGGGTGGGCGGCACGGATTTTCGCGTGGGTGGTGCGGGTGCGCCAGTAATCGAGCATGTCTTCGACGTGGCGCCGGTGCGTGGTGTCGATGGTTTGCGACGAGGCGTTGGCAAGGATTTGGCGGATGGGTTTTTCGAGGCAGTAGCAGCCGATGCCCATGAGCTCGGGGCTGAGGCCAACGAGAGGGTAACGGATGCGTCCGGCGAGAGGATCGCCGGGTTGGAGGGGTTGGAACATGGCGGGGAGTTGAAAGCGAAGGATTTCAGCTTCGCGCCGGGCGGGGGATGCGTCATTGAAATGTTGATACGCGTCGGTGATGGCGAGTTCGAGAGAGAGGGGGGGGGCGGCGTCCCAAGGAGGGGGGAGGGGGCGGAGTTCGAGGGCTGCGGCAATGCTGTGGTCGGTTATCATGAGGTGAGAGGGGCGGGCGCGGGGAGAGAAAATCCGGGTGGCTTGAATGGGCTGAGAATGTGAGAGCGCGGGCTTGCTTTTGATAAAAAGCTCTGTTTCAAGTAGAGCAAATTGCTACACTGTCAATCCAATGAATGCTCTGCCAGCTCCCCAGTTGAAGTATCGCCACGTCGAAGATGAGCTTCGGAAACTTGCCCGGACTTTGCCTGTTGGCGCACGGTTTCCAGCCGAACGAAATCTCGCGGTCACCTATGATTGCAATGTGCTCACGGTGCGTCGGGCGCTAAAACATCTGGTGGATGATGGGATCATTGTGCGGCGCATCGGGAGCGGGACGTTTGTGGCGCTGCAGGGGGAATTGGCGGGCAGCGTCGGGGAAGGAATGGCGGCGGAGGCGGGTGTCAATGAAGCAAGGAGAGGTCTGGCTCCGGACCGTGCGGCAGTGGCGGCGCCTGTGGCCAACCGGATCGGTTTGCTGGTATCGACCAAGGGCGGGGCATATGCCTACCGGATTTTGCAGGCGATCGCACACGAGGGATTGGAGGAGAATGTCGATATGTGCTCGCGGTGGGTGCGCGATTTTTGTGACGACGCGTTTTATCAGGCGGAGCTTTTGCGCAAGGAGGGTTGCGTAGCGCTGGTAATCCCGTGGTTCCCGCACGAGCGGATGGATGACGTGCGTGTGTTTGTGCAGCGCAGTTTGTTGCCGGTCTGTTTGCCGATGGCGATTCCCGGGTTGGAGCGCAACAGCTTCGTGGAACCGTCATTGTTTGGTGCGGGCACGGGCGAGGCAGTGGAGGCGTTATGCCGTTATTACCGTTCCATGGGGCGGTCGCGCATTGCATTTCTCGGCCCAGATGCGCCTGCGGATGTGATTTTCCAGCGCTTCGTGAGCGCCTACGTGTGCGACATGTCGCGCGAGGGCTTGCCTGCGTTGTGCGGTCTGGTGAAACCGGGTTCACAGGCGATGGATCAGCTCGCGGAGCGGTGGCGTGAATTTACCGGCGATGGCGACTTGGCGGTAATCAGCTATGACGACGAACACGCGTTGCGGTTCATGACCGCGATGCACAAGCTCGGACTGAGCGCACCAGGAGATTTTCGCATCATCGGTTTTAACGACACAGATGCCAGCATCTACAGTGATCCGCCGTTGAGCACGATCCACCAGAATTTTGATTTCATCAGCCACTGGCTGGTGAAAAACGCGCTGGCCTTGGCACAGGGTAAGGTATGCCAGGCGACAAAGGTGCCGCCAATTTCGTTGTTGATCCGCGGGACATGCGGCGGGCTAGGCAAGATCAACCGGGAATTGCGTGAACAACTTGAAACACTCGGCCTGCTGATTGAGGAGGGCGGGGGCGGAGATAACCGCAACAACGCGTCCGGTTCGCCCGTGTCCGCATCCACCGTTACCAATGCTGGTGACCGCGCCGGGTCCTTGGCCAGAGCCGCGAACGTGAAAAAAAACCTGACGAACAAACGCGAACGGCCTTCGCGCAAAACCGGATAATGGCAGCGTTCACATGGTTGCCGCCAATCCCGTTCCCCGCTTCCGGAGTATTCCCCGACATCTCATGTCTGTATCATAATAAAACTACAAAACCATGAAACACACCCAAACCTCACGGATTGGCCAAAAGGCCGGTTTGTATTCGTTATTCACGACGGCAATTTTGTGCGTCTTCGTTCTGGCCGCGCTCGTGACAACAGCTCCAACGGTATTCGCCGCCGAAAACCTCATCCCGAACGGCGATTTTTCCGCCGCGACCAAAGATCCTGCGTGGCCCGACCACTGGGGAAAAATCAAAACAGGCAAATGTACATGGGAAACCGATGCCGATGGCAAAAAGTTCATGCGCCTCGAATCCACTGCTCCCGGCCAGACCGTGTTGCAATACCGGGTCATCCTGATTCCCGCCGACGCGAAGGCTGTCGAATTGAGCTGCCGTGCGCGCGTGACTGGCCTGAAGCGTGTCCCCGGTCAGTGGTTTGATGCGCGAATCATGGCGAATTTTTTGAGCGATTTCCCGACAGGCGCGAAGGTGAAGGGTGCCAAGCCCGTGGCCTTTAACAAGGATACCGATGGTTGGGTCGAAAAGAAGGTGATGTTCAACGTCCCAGAAGGTGCGAAAGCGATCGAACTCATGCCGACCTTGTTCCAAGTGGAGGCAGGACAGTTTGATTTGTCAGAGGTCGCATTGCGCGTGATTCCGGTTACTCCATAAGTAAGCGCGGAATTGAGACGACTTCGACCCGCCACGAGAACGCCGTTACGATTGCGAAAACGGCGGATGTTGAACATGGGATTGTGGCTTATATTTCATCAACCGAACCTCCCCCCTCCTCTGCTATGGGACAACTGTGGTTTTGTCACAATTTTCGCCTGGACAGGATGCGATCCACCACGAGTTGGCGAAATTGCGGCGAGAGCATGGCAAAATAGGAAGTGAATCCCGTCACGCGCACGATGAGGTCGGGAAACTTCGAAGGGTCCTTGTGCGCCTCAAGCACGCGCTCCTCGTCAATCAGGTTGATGTTCAGCAGCGTGCAGCCTTGGTCGAACATCGTCTTGATGAGAGCTGTGATTTTTTCAATCGCCTCCGGACTTTCGGCGATGGACGGATCGAGTTCCAGTTGCACTGGCGCCGTGTTGCCGTAGCCTGGTTGCACGGCGGCGATGGCGTTGACCAAAGCCGTGACCGCGCCGTCCTTGCGAAAGCCGGGCAGCGGATTCGCCCCGTGATTGATGGGCTGGCCGGCGCGACGGCCGTTCGGTGTGGCCGAAACCGCCTCGCCAAATTCGATCGTGTTGGCCCAGGAAAAAAGTCCGGGGATGAAATTGTAGTCGGGATAGCGCCGGTTTTGGTCGCGCACCATGCCACTCCACGTCCCGGTGATCCGCACGGCCCAGCGTTCGGCGCGATTGCCGGTGGCCTGGCCGTAGCGTTCGCTGCTTTGTAGCATGAGCCGCACACGTTCGCCCTCGATGTCGGGGAAGTTTTTTTCGATATGCCAGTTCACCTCGGCCCAGGTGAGGCAGCCTTCGTCCGCCACTCGTTGTTCGAGCGCGGCAAACGAATCGGCTACGACGGCGATGCCCGCGCCGTCAATCGCGAGATTGCAATACCGCGCGCCACCGGCGGCCATGTCCAAACCTTTTTCGAGCGGACCGTGGCAAAGGAGATTTGTCACCAGTTCCGGCTCGTTGTGCGTTTGGTGGCACATGTGAAAATGGTTTCCATCAGCGGTCTTTTCCACGGCCACGCGCAGGTGCGCGAGATAGATTTCCCAAAGCCGTTCGAGGCCTGGCGCGGCGGTGCCGTCGTTGGCGGCAGCGAACATTTCTTTCCATGCGACTTCAAAGACCTTGGCGAGATTCACTTTGACCACGTCGTTGAGCGTGTATTCGAGGCCGGGGAGTGACATCCAGTTGCAACCGACAGCGATGCGTTGCCGCGCGAGTTCTTCCGAGTAGCCGGCGCGCATGAACCCGGCCACCAGCGCCTTGTCGCCGCTGAAGCGCGGCCAGCCTTTCTTGTGATGGAAAAGCAAATACACCCCGCGCCGGAACAGTTCGGGATCGAGGTCGTCGTGAACGCGGATCGTGAGATTGCACGGGCCGTCCATCAATTCGGCGGCATCCAAGATGATGTGCGAAATGCGGCTCGTCATGTCGCGTCCGTCCGGGCCGGGACCAGCGAGTTGGTAATACTGCGCGTCAACCAGCAGCAGGCAGGCGATGGTGAAAGCGGCCTCCTCGTCGTCGATCAATCCGGCGGCGGCATCGCGCTCGTAGTAAGGCCGGAGCAATTCGTCCAACTGGCCGCCCGCGCCGCAGCGGTTGTAAGTGCGCTTGGCCAACACAAACCACGCGAGCCACTGGCAGGCTTCGCGCAATGTGCGCGGCGCGCCCTCCACTACCCACTCGTTTACAGCTTTCATCTCGCGCAAATTCTCGCGGAGTCGCGGGTCGGCTTCGGTAGCGAGTTGGCGGTCAACTTCGGCGATGGTGCGACGAATCCAGCCTTGAATCGCCAGCGCGGTGCGCTCCTCGCATTCATAGAAAACCGCCTTGTCGTGGCCGTTCAAGGCGCGGTAATGCCGAAGTTTTTCCAGAATGCCGCCCCAGCCGAGCCGCAATCCCATCGCGAGGTCGCAGGCATAGTGCGCGTCGTTGCCGATGCCATGCACGATGTTGTATTTTTCGTGAAAGGGCTTGAGGTGCGTGTATTCAAAATCAGCATTCCAGATGCAACTGGCCGCGCCGGGTTTTTTGCGCGCCTTTGGGCCGGCGCCATTCGCGTTGTTGGCGCAGGATGGAGCTTTCATTTTGGAGAGATAAAAATAAGTCTGCCCGGCTAGCGCATCATGAGGGTTGACGTAAACCGGCTGCGCTGCGAGCAGGCTTTCAAAATTCCGAGTCCAGCCCATGAAGCCGTAAAACGAACCGTCGGCATGGTTTGGCGTGATCCGCCAGTGGAAGTCCGCCGGGGCGACGTGACGCCCGTAATCGCCTTCGTCCATGCCGCCTTCGTGGTCGATTTTTTCCTGGGTAACGGTGAGTTTTTTCTCTCTGAGTCGGCGCATCCGTTCGGCGAAGGAAAGCGACGCGAAATTCTCGGCAACGGGATTTTCAGTGATGATCATGGCGGCGGTCTGGTTTTTCATAATACGGGGGGAGAGAGGGGGAGGGGACCAGCATTCAAGCGATGCGAACCTTGATGCCGTGTTTTGCGGCGACGGCGCGAAACCGGCCCATGGCCGCCTCGGAAATCATGGGCGCGTCCTTGAGCAGATAGGGTTTGCCCATGCAGCGATATTTGTCTGAGCCGAGCGGATTGTAGGCGAGCAGTTCATAGTAATCCAATGCGGGCAGCGTGGCAGCAAACATTGCGATGGCCTCGATCGCATTTGCGTTGTCGTTAAAATCGGGAATGACCGGCGTGCGAACAACCAGCGGCAAATCTAGCGCGCCGAGATGGCGAGCATTTTCGAGGATGCGCTCGTTGGCGACGCCCGTCCATTCGCGATGCGTGACGGAATCCATGTGCTTGATGTCGAACATGACCAGATCCAGCAACGGCAGGAGCGATTCGAGCTGTTCCCACGGCACGGCCAGATTCGTTTCGATGGCCGTGTGGATGCCGCTGGCTTTCAGCAGCGCGAGGGTTTCGAGTGCGAAGTGCGTTTGCACCGTCACCTCGCCTCCGGAAAGTGTCACGCCGCCGCCGGAGTTCGCATAGAAATTTTTGTCCTGCAACGCCTCGGCCAGAACATCCTGCGGCGCCACTTCGCGGCCAACCTTCACCAAAGCTTCCGCGTGGCAATCACCCCGGTAATGCCGCGCCACGCCGGTGTCGTCGGTGAAACACAACGCTGCATCGGCGCTGGCGCCAGCGCCGGATGTATCCGGAGCGGCAAGACAATGTCCGCAACCGATGCACCGTGAGCGGAAGAACTGAAGTTCGGGACGCGGGTTGATCGTCTCCGGGTTGTGACACCACGCGCAACGCATGTTGCAGCCCTTGCAAAAGACCGTCGTGCGGATGCCCGGCCCGTCATGCAGCGCGAACCGCTGGATGTCGGTGATGATTCCGGTGATGACGTGAGCGGCGGGCATGGTTGTTTCCACGCATCCAGCTTAGTCCGCGTCCCGACTGCGGGAACGAATCTTGAACGCGCCGCGCAAATTGATTGAATGATCATGCTATGCCAAGCCGCGCCACCAAGCATCTCTATCTCCCCGCACGCGACCGTTCGTTTTGGAGAAATGAGGCCAGCGCCGCATTTCCTCTCCTTTATCTGGCTTGGGGACGCCGCGACTTCCATGAGCAAGGCGTTCCCGTCAGCACGCATGAAGGCTGGGTCTGTGTCTGCATCGAGGAAGGAACCCCCACCATCATTCTGAATGATTGTCCCATCAAGCTCGCCCCCGGCCAGCTCGTTTTCATACGCGAAAACTGTCCATACGGATGGGCACGCGCCGGACACAAAAGCTGCAAGTTTTTGCTCTGGATGTGGCGGCGCCCCTTGCGTCCGGAACTAGCCGACATGGTAGACAATGCCAGCGTCATACAAAAAACTCCCGTCGCCCGGCGTCCGCTATGGAATCGGCTTCATGCGATGTGCCGTGAGGAAATCCTGCGTCAGGATGAGTGGAGCCCCGGCTGGCTTGAGAGTTGCCAGCTCCAGATTGAGGTTCTCCTGCTGCGTTTGATGAAGGCCGTTCCCGAGGAAAAACCCGTTGCCCACCGCGTTGCCCTCGCGCTGGCGTGGATGCGTCTGCATCCGGACAGTCAGGAGCCCATCGGACGTCTTTGCGACTACTTGGGCCTCTCGCAGCCCACGCTTTACCGGCTCTTCAAAAACCAGACCGGTGAAAGTCCGCTCGCCCATTTCCATCGCATCAAGATGAATCGTGCGCGCGAACTCCTCGGCAATCCGAACGTTTCAATCAAAGAGGCGGCCTTCATGCTCGGATACCGGCATTTCAATGATTTCAGCCGGGCCTATCGCCAGCACTTCGGTCACGCTCCGTCGCTGATGCGATAAGGTGCGACGACGCCAACTCCATTGCCACCCGCAGCAATTTCCACATCCCCACTGCGAAAATTGCCATCAGGGTTCCGGTCTCGGTCGCAATGTTTTCCCTTCCACCCATGTGCCTTCGACCAGCACCCGTTGCGGATGAGCCGGGATGCCGCGCTCGCCGCGATGCAAGGCCGAGACCAAAAAATCCACTGCTGCCGCCCCGATTTGTTCGTTGTCCTCCCGCATCCCGGACACCGTTTCATCAGACGATGCCAATGACGGGCACGCGATCCCAACCTCGTCCGGCACCTTGACGCCAAGCGTCTCCAGCACCTTTTCCCAACCTGAGTAAACAGGTGTCAGGATGACATCGGGGCGGTGGCGTTCAAACCATGACCGGGACTGCCACTCCGCGCACACCGGCACATGCCGACCCTTCCCATATAGTTCCCAAGCGGCTAGATAGCCGGCCAGATAATTGTGGTCCGTGCGCTGGTCATGCCCGGCCTCCATGCTCAGACCGACGCGTTTGTATCCACGCGCCAATACCTCTTTCGTTGTTGCAAACGCCGCCCGATACTGCGCCGAGGCCACGGAATGCAGTTTCGGCTCCACGATGCTGTAACCAAACGTCACCGCCGCAAAATCCTGCCACGGAAACGCCATCAGATTCATGTCCGGATACGGCTGCGGGCACAACAATACCCCATCAATACCGCGTGATTTTGCGATTCCCGCCGCACGCGCCCAGGAGACGCCCATCTCCTGCAAGTCGAGCACCTCGATTTGGTAACCATGCGTCTCCGCCCGCTGCCGGGCCGCCTTGAAATAGGCGGCGAAATGCGACAACTCGCGCCAGCGAAATGGCCCCACGGTCTGCGCCAGCCATCCCAGCGTCCCGCGAAACTCTGTTGTTCTCCGCCCATGCCGGTAGGCCGCCAGCACGGACAGCATCGGATCGGGTACATAACCCATCTGTTCGCAGATTTTAAGAATCCGTTCTTTGGTTGTCGCCGGCAGCCCCGGATGTCCGTGCAGCGCGAGCGATACAGTCGCGCGATTCACACCGGCGACTCGAGCCACATCCAATTGCGTTACGCGTGTTTTCTGGGGAGGGGAGGGCATTCACCTGTGTAAATTACACGCCCATTGCTTGGGTAAAGCAAAAACATGAACTTTTGCGCCATACCGACCTGATTGCCCCGGCATCCGTTCCCGATTTCGTCCCCTGTGCATTCGCTCCATCCCTGAATTCAACCCAAACCCATGAATATCCAAATCCCAAATCATCGCCACTCCGTCAGGGCATTCACCCTGATCGAATTGCTGACCGTCATTGCCATTATCGGCATCTTGGCGGCAATCATCATCCCGACTGTCGCGGCCGTCCGGAAAACCGCAAAATGGGCGCATGGCACCTCCAACATCCGACAGGTAACCATGAGTGCGTTGCTCTGGGCGCAGGACAACAAGGGACAGATCCTCTATAATCAAGCCAACGTAAGTTACAGCGGAAACAGCAACTGGGATCGCATCCTCTCCATGTATATCGCCAACTATCCGGACAATACCGGGCGCCCCTGTCCGCCTGTCATGCACGACCCGCTTGTCTCGGCACGACCCGCCCCCGGCAGCGGAAATGAAAATAAAATTCTGCACTTCCAACCCCTAGGCAACTTTACGATTACAGAAGCCACGAAAAGCAGTAATGTCTTTCTGAAATACCAAAACATCAATGCCTTCACCGCCCCATCCCAGCAAATTTATATCATGGATGTTTGCGTTCAGGATGACGGGACTCCTTTCGGGATAACCATTTCTCAAATTGACAGTGAGGCTTACCTGGCCCGCGCATCCACCAGCCCCGACGACATGGCCAACACATTGAATGTTGATGCTCCGGGCAGCGGCAGAATCCGCTGGACGGACAAAAAAACCAAGGTCGGGTTTATGGACGGTCACGCCAGAATCATGAAGCCGGAAGAGATCAAAAAACGGATGACGAATCCGTATAACCAGTGACAAAAACCGGCGCGTTTCCATGCGCCCTCCCCCCCCCCCCCCCCCCCCTCCCTCCATAGTCATAGTCATCCTCTTTCATGCAGAAAAAAACGCCCACGATCGCCCACGCTCTTTTTGTAGTTATTTTTTCGATATTCACATCCATCCACGTCGGCGCCGCAGACGGCGTTGGGGATGATCCGCTTGAGGCGGGTTTTGTGCAACCGCCGCCCTCGGCGCGTCCGCTCACTTGGTGGCACTGGATTAACGGACACGTGAGCAAAGACGGCATCCGTGCCGATCTCGAAGACATGAAGGCCGCAGGAATCGCGGGTCTCCAATTTCTTGACGTGGACGGTCACGGCCTCGCCGCCGGGCCGATTCGGCACGGTTCGGATGCATGGCACGAAAACGTTCAATATGCGATTGAAACGGCAACCCGTCTCGGCCTCACGTTTGACATCATGAATTGCGCGGGCTGGTCCACCAGTGGCGGACCGTGGATCACGCCGGAGCACTCCATGAAAATGCTCGTCTGGAGCGAGACGCCGGTCGTTTCGGAAAACCCGGCGCGAAACATCACCGTGACGCTCCCACAGCCGGAAGCCGTGCGAGGACTTTACCGCGATGTCGCCGTTATCGCCGTGCCGTCCGATCTCGAATCCGATTCCGAATCCGGCGGGACAGACGCGGCGTTTTCCTGCAACATTATTGCTGGTCTCGACCCTACGCCGCTTGCCGCCGCCGGAAATACCAAGGCTCTGCGTCTTCCGGCCGACGCGGCCACGCCGTCATTCACCTGGAAATATGCGGATGCGCGCGAACGCCGCATGGCGCGCCTCATATTTGGTGACAAACAACAAAAAGGACGGCTCGCCGGACAAATCGAGGCGTCCGACGATGACGGGAAAACGTTTCGCGATGTTGGCAAATTCGACTTGCAGTTTGGCCACGCCAACACGCGGACGGTTGAAATCAATTTTTCGTCGACCAAGGCGCGGATATTTCGCCTCACCTTTCGCCGCGCCACTCCCGACGCCGCGCCCTGGCCGCTTTCGCTCGCCAGCCTTTCGCTCTCAAACGAGGACCGTATCGAAAATTTTCGCACAAAAAGTTTATCGACCCTCCTTTGGGGACAATTTCCTCAAAAACCCCGCGTCGCCACCGCGTCGTCCGAGGCCGCTTTGCGCCCCGAACAGATTATCAATCTCACCCAACAATTCTCCGAGGCGAACGGGCGCGTCGAGGCCGCGCTTCCTGCCGGACGCTGGACGCTGTTGCGTTTCGGTTACACGACGACCGGTAAAATCAATCATCCCGCGCAACCCGAAGGCCGCGGCCTCGAAGTTGACAAATTCGACGCCTCTGCCGCGCGGTTTCACTTTGAAAAATCCCTCGGGCGTATTCTGGACACTGCTGCCGCTCGTAATGGAAAATCGGTGACAGGCGTGCTGGTGGACAGTTGGGAGGCCGGTTTGCAAAACTGGACGCCGACGTTTCCCGACGAATTTCGCGAACGGCGCGGTTACGATTTGCTGCCGTGGTTGCCGGCCCTCGCAGGTCGCGTGATCGGTTCCGTCACGGAGACTGATGCCGTGTTTCGCGACTTTCGCCAGACGGCCTCCGATCTCGTGGCTGAAAACTACTACGGTACGCTCCGAAAGCTGGCCAACGCGCAGGGACTCAAACTCTACACCGAACCCTACCACGGGGGGGCGTTTGAGGAGTTTCAGGCGGGCGCGCAGGCGGATGTCGTCATGACCGAGTTCTGGGTGAGCAACTGGGATGAGCATTCGAAGCGCGTCAAAAAAATGGCATCACTCGTTCACAGCTTGGGAAAAAATGTGCTTGCGGGAGAAGCATTCACCACAATGCCCGAAGCCGGACGCTGGCGACAGACTCCCGGCAATCTCAAATACTACGGCGACCGCGCCTTTCTCGAAGGACTCAACCGCATCGTGTTTCACACCTACGTCCACCAGCCGCGTTCCGACTTGCAGCCCGGTTTCACTCTGGCGCGCTGGGGCAGTCAGTTCGGGCGGCTCAACACTTGGTGGACGCTGGGCGCACGCGCATGGACCGACTACCTCGCCCGCTCGCAATGGCTGCTGCAACAGGGCCATTTTGTCGGTGATGTGCTTGTCCTGAAAACTGTCGGCATAAATACGCTGGAAGGTCCCAGCTATTCTCCGGTTTTCCCTGATGGTTACGCGTGGGATTTCATCGCGCCGGCCCAACTGAAGGACGCGAAGGTCGGGGGCGGATACGTGTCGCTGGCAAACGGTGCGAGTTATCGCGTCGTTTTTCTGCCGAACTCGTGGGTGGCGGATGTTTCGCTTTTGCGTTGTTTGGAAAAACTCTGGCAAGCCGGCGTGCCGGTTTTTGGTCCGCCGCCCAGCGCCCCCTCTGGACGCAATGATATCACCGGGGAGCGCGCCGAGTGGGATCGTCTGCTGAAAAAACTCTGGCACGAAGAACGCGTCCACAAAGGCGGCGAAATTGATGCATGGCTCCGCAAAAACGTCCCGCCCGATTTTACCACACTCCCCCCCCCCCCCTCCACGCGCGCCGGAGTTGACAATGCGAACACGAACGCGCCACTCCCCTTGCGTTACGTTCACCGGAGCGTGTCCGGCGGCGACGCGGAAATCTATTTCGTTGTGAACAGCAATCCGTATCCGGTTTCGACCCGCGCCACTTTCCGCGAAAGCACAGGCCGCGCCGAAATCTGGAATCCGGTTAGCGGTGAACGTCACGCGGCTGGCGTTTTGAGAAATGAAAACGGCCACGCCACCGTCGAACTGAATCTGGACGCGATGGAATCGGTATTCGTCGTTTTTCGCAAAAAGCAGGGAACGTCTCCGTCCTCGCTCGCGCCCGCTGATGACACCGGCGGCGCAGATGGCAAAACGCTCGTGCTGGACGGCCCGTGGGAAGTGGAGTTTCGTCCGCCCATCCGAAAAGCTTTCACGCGCATTTTTCAAAGACTGGAAGCATGGAATGAGTCCGCCGATTCCGACGCGCGCTATTTTTCCGGAGCCGCCGTTTATCGCGCGGAGTTCTTGAACAAAGGCGGCGCAGATGGACGGCGCGCGGAGTTGTTGCTTGGCGAAGTGTGCGACATCGCCGCCGTCCGCCTCAATGATCGTGATCTGGGTGTGGCCTGGACCGCGCCATGGAGGTTATCGATTCCCGCCGGTGTCTTGCGCGAAGGTGCGAATAAAATCGAGATCACGGTCGCGAATCGTTGGGTTAATCGTCTCATCGGCGATGAAGCACTTCCGCTCGACGCCCGTTATACGACATCGAGCGATTACCGCGCCGATGCTTTGTTGTTGGAATTGCCCGCGTGGTTCAATGACCCCGCAGCCGTGGCCAGACGCGAACGACAAACATTTTCCACATGGCGCGCTTACACCAACGTTAACGAACCTCTCTTGAAGTCCGGTCTGCTCGGGCCTGTTTCCATCCGCATTTTTGCGGACAGGGAGGAATGAGCGGAGATGGTTTCGCTCATGAATCACTGATGTTCGAGAGATTTTCCAGATGGCACCTATGTCCGAACGCGTTTCCCCCATGAATCCTCCGCCCTCCGCTCCTGCCGATGCCCGGCTAAGTCCTGACACCGGAATCATCACCCGCCAGCAATGGAAATGGTCCGCGCTCGCCGGCATGGCCTCCTATCTTGACGCCGGCTCCATCGTCGCCCTCGGCGCCGGCCTCGCGCTGTTTCAGACCTACCTCGGGCTGACCGACCGCGCGATCGGTTTCCTTGGCGCGATCGGTCCCAATGCCCTCGGTTGCGCCATCGGCGCCATTTTCGGCGGCTGGCTTGGTGACAAGCTTGGTCGCAAGTTTATCTACCAGTACGACCTCATGGTCTATGCCGCCGGCATTCTGTGCATCGCTCTGGCCATAAACTGGCCGATGCTGCTCGTTGGAACCTTTGTCGTCGGCCTTGCCGTGGGCATTGACGTGCCCACCTCCCTCGCGCTGGTTGGCGAGCTTGCCCCGGCCAATGCCCGCGGCAAGTTGCTCGGCTTCACCCAAGTCGCGTGGAGCTTGGGCCCCGTGATCGTTCTCGTGCTGGCATGGCTGCTCACTCCCTTCAACGAAGGCGAGGTACTCGGTTTCAAAATTATCGGCGCTCGCATCGTCTTTCTGCATCTCTTCGTCGCCGCTGTCGTCACATGGGCGCTGCGGCGCGGCCTGGCCGAGTCCGTCCGTTGGAAAAACGCCGCACGTTCAACGACCAAAGCCCAGCGTCAGATACGCAATCTTTTCAGAGGTGCCAATCTTCGCGCCCTTGTCTGGACGGGAGCGATCTACCTTTTCTGGAATCTCGCCGCCGGCACCGCCGGGCAGTTCAACCCCTACATCATCAGCACGCTCAACGCCGGCAGTCAGGGGGCCAGTGTGCTGGTCTCCAGCGCGAATTTCATCATGGCCATGATCATTACGATCACGGTTTTCATGCGGTTTTCCGACCGCGGTTTCAAGACTCGCAAGACGCTCTGGGCCATAGGCGCGGTCACGCAGGTCATCAGCTATGGACTGTTCCTTGTTTTTCCGCTGACCATGACCACGGCGCTCCTGAATATCGCGCTCTTTGGCGGCGGCTGTGCGCTGGCCGGCGAGGCGTTCTACAAGGTTTTCAGCCAGGAACTTTTTCCCACGATCCTGCGCGGCACCGCGCAAGGTTTCACCTTTGGAACGGCGCGGACGCTGCTTGCCATCTGGAGTTTCTTTGTGCCGATGCTGGCCCACACCGACCTTCGCCTGATCGCCGGGCTGCTCACACTGTTTCTCCTGATCAGCGGAGCAGTCGGCTTCTTTTTCATGCCCGACACCTCCGGCAAGTCGCTCGAACAAATCGAGGCCGAACGCGCCTGAACGCCGGACAAAACCCGTCCCTGAAAATCAACAGCGAAGAATCAGACTGCTGAAACCCGAAATGAAAACGATATGCTTTCTCCATGTCATCGCGGCCACACTGCTGCTTGTCTCCGCTGTTCGCGCCGCGATTCCGGTTGATCCCGCCGCCGTTGCGACGCTTGCGCAAAGGGAAGCCGAAACCTGGCGTCGCAACGCTCGCACCCACGCCGTCCTTGTGGGCGCAGGCGAAAATGGCCGCGAACGGATCAACGCCCGCGCCGCCTCCGCCGAACCAAGTCTTGTCGCGCTCCACAAAGAACTCCTTGAGCAGGCGGCCCTTGTTCTCGAACTGCCGGTTCTCCCTTACCGTACGCCGGAGGAACTCGCCAAAGCTTGGTATCAAAGTCCCTACAACACGCGGCAGGAACTCTGGATGGGCGAGCTTGCCGATCAACTCGTGCTGCTCTCTGTTGCCGCCGCCGTGAAACCGGAGGCGGCCGCGCTGCGCAATCGTATCCGAGAACTCGCTACGGCGCTTTGCCGCTTCCCGCATTGGGGCGCGGAGGAGCCGGGCGTGCGCAAAGCCAATCAGGATCTCGCCGCAGGTCATGCCGCCCGCGCCCTCGCCATCACTTGGACGTGGAATCCCGACATCTGGCGGGACGACGCGGCCGCCAGCGAACTAATCCTCCAAACCGTCCGCGAACGGGTGAACATTTTGTGCGACGCGATTTCCGGAGGCGTCTACTGGGCCGGCCTTTACCAAGACAATCACAACCACATCAACGCCGTCGGCGTCGGGATATGCGGAGCGGCCTTTCTCGAAGCGCTTCCCGACGAGGCCCCCCGATGGCTTGCCGCCGCCAAGCTTAACTTCGACGAAGTGGCGCGGCATTTCCACTCCGACGGCAGCTCTTACGAGGGCGTTTCCTACTGGTCCTACAGCGCCAGCTTCATCCTGCAATATCTCGAAGGCGTCCGCGGCATCATTGACGTGGAACCGTATTACGCCGGCGCCTGGCTTCGCAACATGTCCACTTACCGCCTCCACGCTTCCTCTCCCGGATTCGCCAGCACGCTCCCGTGGGGGGACACCGTTGCCCGCGATTCCAGCGGCCCGCACCACATCCTCAACCGCCTCGCCGCCCAATACCGCGACCCGTCCGCGCAATACCTCGCTGCCCGTCTGCCCTTCCCGCCCCAGCGGGGGCTGGACGTAGTGGCGTGGAACTGGCTCTGGCATGATCTCGCCGTTCCCGCAAACCCGCCAGTCGAACTCGACGGTCACTTGCGCGACCTTGACGTGGTGGACACGCGGAGCGGCTGGGGCGCGGGCGATTATCAGTTGTCCATAAAATCTGGATACACCAACCGCAATCATTCCCACCTCGATGCCGGTGCGCTTGCCTTTGCCTTCGGCGGCGAGTGGCTCCTTCCCGCGCCCGGTTACGGCACCGGCAATGGCAACGCCGATTTCTGGGATTTTTACGGGAAAAATGGAAAGTCCGGAAGCCGTTGGAATTATTTTTCAAACGCCACTGAGTCGCACACAACTCTCCTCGTCAACGGGCGCAACCAACTCTCCGCAAAACAATCCCGTTCCACCGTGCGCACTTTTCTATCCACCCCTCGCACTCTCTGGACGGAGTTGGATCTTGGCGAGGCCTACGCGGATGTTCGCTCAATCTGGCGGCGCGTCCTGCACCGTCGCGGCGATTACATTTTGGTGTTCGACGACGCGACGTTCCCCGTCGCGGGTAAACTCGAATGGCTCCTGCAACTTCCCACGGACGCCCCAGTGCGGCAGCACGAGGCGAACATCCGCGGCGCGGCGGGTTCGCTCGACGTCACGTTGCTCGAACCGATCAGCGTCACGCTCGCCCGGCGCACTCCGCTCAGCCCGCACAACGACGTTCCCGCTAACCGCCTGAAGAGCTACGCCGCCGCGCTCGACGCGCCCGCCGGCAAATCCGTGAGCTTCCGTTCGCTGTTCATCCCGCGTTTCCCGGAAACGAAAAAAACGCCCGTCCTGAAACGAATCGGCAACGACCATTACGAAATTCACGGCGACGGTTGGGTTGACGAAATCCGCGCCACCGGCGTGGAGGCAAACGCGCCCGCAAGCGTGTCGCTGGTTCGCCGCGAATCCGGAAAAATCAGCGACGAATTTCGGGCTCCGTCGGCGGGAAAAAATTTATCGGCGGATGTTCGCCACAATCCCTCCCCTCCCCCCCGGCCCCTGCCACCGTTGCCCGTCCGCGAAGCAAAACGCATGACGTCCGTTCCCGCCGCGAGCCGCGTGATTATCGAGGCCGAGGACTTTTCCCAACAGCTTTACGGCATGACAAAAATCTCCAATCGCACCGGCAATTTCGGAAAATCCCTCGGCGGTTTCGGACAGGACAGTTCGCTGCACACCATTGTCTGGAAAGTCCAGGTGCCCGTTTCCGGCACATGGCATTTGCGCATTCGTTACTGCGCCGCGCTCAACAACACCAAAATTGCCCTCCTGATTGACGGAGCCGCGCCATCAGCCGACGCCCTCGGCCTTTCGCTGCCCGGCACCGGCAGTTGGATTTACACCAACAACTGGAAGGAACACGATCTCTCCAATCCCGACGGTTCCCCGCTTCTCCTTTCACTCAGTGCCGGCGAACATGAAATCCGCCTGACGCGCCCCACCTCGCCTCTGAATCTCGACCGTCTCGAACTCGTCAGCCCAACGCCATGACAAACATCCGTTTCCTCCCGGTTCTTTTTATTTCTATCGTCGCCACAACAATCGGCTTTGCCGAGACGTCGGCTCGTCCGGCCAGGTCATCCGACACGCCAGTCTTTGACGCTTCGACATTGCCCGACCCGCTGCCGGCCATTGTGCTGAAGCTCGACGATCTCACCACTCGCAAGGACATTGTTCCGCCCGCATGGAAACGACTCACCGACTTTGCCCTCGAACGTAAAATAAAAATATCCATCGGCGTTATCGCCAACTCTCTGGAAGGCGATAAACCCGCCTACTTTAACTACATCAAGGAGCTTCAGAAAACCGGCCTCATTGAATTCTGGTTTCACGGATACGATCACCGGATGTGGGAGGAGGGCGGCGTGAAGTTGCAGGAGTTCAAGGGCACGTCCTACGAGCACCAGAAGGAACATTTCGAAAAATCCCAGACACTCGCCCGCGAAAAACTCGGCTTCGCATTCACCATCTTCGGCTCGCCTTTCAATGGTTTCGACCCGGCCACGATGCGCGTGTTGTCGGAGGACTCCGACATCCAGATTTTCCTCTACGGAAATCCCCGCGACACGAGTTCCGGGAAAATCATTCTCGACCGCGTTTTCGGCGTGAACATCGAGGATCCGACTTTCGTGCCAAACCCGGAAAAATTCATTTCCGGCTACATCGGCAAAGCCAAAGGCCGGCGTTTTTACGTGATTCAGGGGCATCCGGGTTCGTGGAAAGACGAGCGTTGGGACAATTTCGTTCGCATCGTGGACTTTCTACAAAAACATCGCATCCCTATCCTCACTCCGAGCGAACTTGTGGAAGTGTTTTCCATAACCGGACGGTAAACGGACGATTGTCGAAGCGGCGTGTTTTTTTGTAAATCGCCGCCGTTTCAAGGGTATTATTCCGGCGCGATGTAATTTTTGGGTCCGCCGAATTTTTTGAATTCGCGCCACACCAGTAGTCCGATTCCGGCGGACAGAAGTGCCATCAGGCACCCGGCGGTAAACGTGTGATAATACACATTGCCCGTCCAATCTATCAGCGAGCCGACCAGCGGATTAAAAACCATGCTCCCGATCGCTGTCATGGTGCCGCCAGCCGAAGAAAACTGTGCGTATTTTATGTGAGGATACAAACGCTGTCCGAGCGAGGCGACGCATGTCCAGTAACACCCGCTCAGTACGCAGTGCAGCACTATGGCCACCGCGAAACTTCCCGTCGTCCGAGCGAAAAACGCCCCCCATAGCAACACCAGCGCGTAGCCGGTTAGCGTCGCAATGGTCATGCGCAGGGGATGGAAAACGTCGCACAACCAGCCGAGAAAAAATGCCAGCCCGAGGGAAATGAGAAATGAGAGGGACATGCACTTCCCATAGTCGTCCATGCTCATATTGATGCTTTTCGCGTAGGGGATAATAAAGGTGTTGACCGGCATGAAGGTCAGCGCGGCCAGCATAAAAAACAGAAAAACACCGATGTAATATGAGCGCGAAAAACATTCGCGGAAGTAGGTTCGCGCACCGGTGACAAAGCCCGCCGCCAGCCCGCCTCCACTTCCGCCGCCGTCCGCTTGCTTCGGTGGAGAGAGAGAGGGGAGGGGAGGGTATTTGCCTTCGCGAATTTTCAGGCAGACCGACAAAAATCCCACCCCGTAAAAGAGGCCGATGCAAACCAGCAGGATCGTGAAATGCGTCTCCACTTTTCCCATTAACCAGTAGTTGAAAATCATGCCGTCAACCAGGCTGACGATGCGGAACAGGCCGTGAAAACGTCCCAGCAATTCCTTGGGCACGACATCGTTGATGAGTCCGCCAAACACCGCGTAAGAAGCGATGGTTGCGAACTCGAACGCAGTCCAGAACACTCCGAAGCAAACCAGCGAAGCCATCCGGTCGTCGAGCGTGACGCCGAGTCTGCCCAAAAATCCGCCCAGCATTGGACCGAAAATCGGACTCAGTCCGATGCCGATCATACCGAGTGCGGCGACAGGTGTTGTGACCAGAAGAAACGGAATCCGCCGTCCACGCGGTCCACGATGCCGGTCGGACTTCATGCTGATAATCGGCCCGATAAGCAGCGCAATCGCCGCAGGAAACGAACTAATCAGCAGGGCAAAGACCAGATTTGAAACCCCTAGGTGTTTCAAATACCATTGCGCCATTGGCCCTGCGGACCGCTCCCGCATCGACCAAGAGAAATCCCCCCACAACAGCCAGAAAAACAACGCTACCAACCCCGCCGATGTGTAGGTCAACATTCCCGCCCGCCACGTTTTTTTCGGAGGAGAATTCGGTGTGGCTTGGGGAGTCGAATTGGCAGACATTAGTCAGGGGGGCGAAAGCGAAAAACATCCGTCTACTTTGTCTTGGAATTTCGAACGGCGACAGAGCCGAGCCGACGCAAGCGTTGATCCTGGAACAAGGAAAACGGTTCAAGAGTGTCGCCTTTACCCTCGCCTTCGAGATAGTCGATCGGGTCGGTGCCGGCTGGGAAATCATGTTTCAGGATTACGCGGGTGCATTCGCCGCGCGTGCCGATGATGTATCCATAACGCGCCTGTTCGCTGAGAACGACGGCGGCCCATTTCTGGCCTTTTTCTCCAGTCATCCCGCGCGTGTTCCAGAAAACGGAATGAACGCCTGCAAGCCGGTGTTGCGGCACGCTGCCATAGGGCCGGTAACGCACCTCGAAACGGCTGTCCTCTGCCGTGCACACATCAATCAGATTGGCTTGACTGAAATGCGCATGGTGGTCGCTCCCCGCCCCGCCCGTTTTGTAGTAGCCCGTCGCGCCCGTGGCACGGCCCGTTTCGGCGTCAAGACAATCGTGTATCACATTTCCCGATGCTCCCATGCCAGTGATCTGGAATCCATGGCGGGCGTAACGCGCCTCGCTGCGCTGGATGAGACATTCGGCGGCGTCGAACAGTTGATAGAGATAGCCGTTTCCACCGCCACCGCCATATTGGGGACGTCGGAGCGAACAATTTTCCACAGTCACGCGAGTTGACTCACGAATACGTATGCCACAACTGAGCAAATGAGCGGTGGAGGTATTTCCTTCCGGCTGAAAACTAGAAACCCTCCGCACCCAACAGTCCTCGGCGCGTTCGACCGTGATGAACCATGCGTCGGTGATTTCATAACCCGGCATCCCTTTCACCGGGCTGTCCCCCTCCTGCCACCGGGTGCCCGGGTGCTGGATGTTGCCAACCGAAAAATCCTCTAGCCCCACTTCGGAAAGCGGGGCGCTGGCAAGCAAAACGACGCGTGCCTTGTCCCTCAATTTCAACGAATAGCGGATTGGAGCGCTGACCGTCAGGATGCCCGCGGATATATCCACTTTTTTAACGGTCCGTCGATAGACCAGTCCGCGGAGCGTTCTGGCTCCCGCATGTCCTTCCCACGCGGTTTCCTTGTGTTCGCGTATCCACTCTTCGGTAATGTCGTTGCGGACGATGACCGTGTCGCTTGGCTTGAATCGGCGGGCGTCGCTCACGGGAATTTTTGTGGTTGAGTTCAGAAGATCACGCGAGAGTGGCGTCTGAAATGAGCCAGCTTGCCAGAGATCACCGTCTCCGGGATTGCGAACGCGAATGACCGTCTTGTATCTCATTAGCGAATACGTAGTGTTGAGCAAAAAAGTATGTTCGCTTCCCGCGCCACGCAGGACGACTTTCGGTTTGTCGATCAACAGTGCTTCGTTTTTTTCGGAGGGGACGGAGAGGCGGAAGGTTCCGGCCGGGAGAAAAACCACGCCGCCGCCCGCCTTGCCCGCGGCGTTAATGGCGGACTGGATTGCGGTGGTGGCATCGATCGCGCCTGTCGGGTCGGCGGAGTAAGGAGCAGCGGTCACGTCGAAAACCGGTCCCTTCACGTCGGGAATCGCGGCCTCGCCTGAATGATAACCGGCGTAGGAAAAGTCCTGGAGCACCTTGTCCGTATCGAGATTGGCCGCCTCCGGTTTATTTCCGTTTTCCGGATACAATTCGGAACGCCATTTTCCGTCACCGGCTGCAAGCAGCGTCGAGGAAATGAACAACGGCAGAAGGAATTGGCGGATTGTTTTATTCATTGGATTGGACGACAGGGGGAGGAGGCTATGGGTGACGGCGGCGAATGAAGGCAAATGTCAGCGCGATTGCCGCTGCTAAAAATACAGATGTCGCCGGCTCGGGAACCGCACCGGCCACGGTGATCGTAACGCTCGCATGTTGGCCAAGCTCATGCGCAGTGAAATTGTTGCTCACCCATCCGTCACCAGGCTGGCTGTATGTCTGAAGAACGTAAGATCCCACGGCGGAAGCATCGGCAAGAAAACTGTATCGGCCAATTAACCACATGCCATTACCGATCGCCGCCGAATAGTCCTCAAGCGCGGCGCCCAAGGGCGACGAGTTTACCGGATTAAGGAGACTTGAAGGCGGTAGCACGGGTGTTCCTAAAAAGGTGAACGGGCTTCCAGTGATGTCGCGCCCGATAAGGCTGAACTTTCCTGATGCGTTCGCATCCTTCCAAAAGAAGTCAAATGCGTTGAGCGGCTCATTGTTGGTGACTTCGACGCGTAAGGTTACGGAGAACGTATCGCCAGGGTTGATGGTGATGTTGGTTTCGTCGGTGACGAAGTTGACGGCGGCTTGCGCGGTCAACGCGGAGAGCAGGAGGAGCAGAAGCAACAGGACGGGTTTGCTTAGTGGTTTTTTCATGGGAGGACGGAGGAGGAGGTTTTTGAAGATTTTGTTCAGAAGGCGCGGAGTTGCGGGAGATAGAACCAGATTTCGCCGTTGATGGGTTCGTCCGCGCTGCGACCGGCGATTTGAATCAATTGCAGAACACGAGTGGCGTCCTCCGGCAACGTGCCGAGGGCGGGATGCAACACGCCGCGAACGCCGAAATCGGGGAAATATTCGCGATTGGCCGAACCGCCGTCACCGCCGTCGCTGGCGGTGGGCGCGCCGGCTTCGTCGCTCTTGACTGGGAACCATCCACTCTTGCTGTTGGTAATCATGGACACGGCGGCGATACCGGTCAAACCGGGTCGCACTTCATAGCCGACCACGCTGTCAACTTTGCTCGTTCCGGGAACGAAGCCGTGAAGCGAAACGGGGCCGTTGAATTGCACAACAACGCCGCTTGTTCCAGTCACGTTGTTAAAAATGACTTTGCGCACGGCCACACCGTCAATCACCTCGTCGCCGATGCTGGCGCCGGCAGGCAACGCTGGCAGTGTCCAGCCCGACCAATCGTTCGGATTGTAGAGCGCGTTCGGGCGCTCGAAGAGTTGCGTGTAGTTTTGGAAACTATGGCGGGTCGCGCTGAAAATCGCCTTTGCCATCGCCGCCGCGCCGCGAGGCGTGGGGTGCACGTTGTCAGTTTTCAAGTAACCCTCGCGCGTGACAAAACCGCGCGGTTCCGTCGTCATAGCATCCCAAATATTGGCGACCCAAACGCCGTTCGCGGGATCGTGTTTGGTGTCGATGTAATCGCGGATGGCAAGGTGGTCGGCAAGTTTCGCGCCTTTGACGGCGGGGTCACTGTCGCCGACGTAAGTTTGAAACGGATATTCGTTGAGAAGGATGAGTGCTTTGCCCGCCGTTTGGTGCGCGGCGATAATGGTGTTGATGTTCGTTTTCCCCTTCGCAACGGAGATGCCCATATTGCGGTCGTTGGCGCTGATGAGAACGATGCTGCCGACGGTCGGTTTGTTCACCAAGGGCGTGAGGTAGGTGGCGACAAATTGATCCGAACTGATGCCGCCTTTTGAAGAGAGGTTGTCTTTTTTGATGGTAATCGCGCCTTGCAAAAGTTGCTCGGCCCATATCTGCGGATAACGGCTGTCGCGTGTGCCGGAATTGTAGGCGACCGAACGACTGTCACCGCCAACTCCCCAATCTCCAACGGGCAAACGCGGGATTCCAAGACTTAGAACGCTGCGTTCTCGATTAACATCCGCCATGTTTATAGTGCCGTCACAAGTCACATCAAAATGGAATCCGGAAGCATCCACGGAAGTGCCCAAACGACTGCGCGACAAATTGACGTCAACCATGTTTATGTTGCCATCGCCGTTCAAATCGCCCGGCAAAATGCCCGCCGTAAGCGAGACCGCGTCGAGCATTCCGCCGTCTTCGGCGATGATGTTTTGCAGTTGGATTTTCAGCACTTGCGCATTGGCGACACCCGTAACGGTGACGACGGCCTGATAGTCCACGATTTCCACGGGCAACTCGACTTCACCCTCACCGATGACAACCTCCGCCGCACCGACGGACGCAACTGCTTTGTCGAACTCGACAACAAACGTCAGCTCGTCGCCGAAGCGGCATTCGACAGATGGCGGTTCGAGTGGCTCGTCAAAATCGTCGACCCAAAACTGAACCGGGATGCCGAATGTTCCCGCGCTTCCGTGGGCGCGTATGGAAAGCGCCTCGACCGGTTGCGGCGGCAATGCCGACCCCGGCTCCTCCGGGATTTCAGGTTCGCCCGGAGTTTCAGGATCCTCCGTCTCGTCATCGCCGACGCCGGAGAGGGGGGGGATGACGGCTTCGTCGGTCAGCGAAAAATTATCCAACAAAATTTCGCCGACAAAATCACTTGTTGCGCTGCCGTTGGCGGGATTGCGCGTGATGTTAAAGTTGTTGATGGTGACCGGCGCAGTTTCGTTCGTCCAGTCGCTGCCCTTGCCGCCGCTGCCGGCGACCCCCGAGGCGATTTTAGTGTTGTCAAGCCAGACATCCATTGTGCCCGTGGCGACGCTGCCGCCATTGTAAACGAGCGTTTCGGCGGAGCTGTTAAAAACGATTCGTAAGGTATGCTTTTGGTTTTGTGAAAACTCGCCGAGCGTGGCCGACGTGTCGGGCACGTTGTTTGTTCCCGTGACGCGCCGCACGCCACCCTGTCCGATGCAAAGCGCGAAGACGGTGTTGCCATTCGCCGCCCAGCCGTTGCCGAGCCGCAACATCCAACCTATGCCCTGCGCAGCGGCGTTTTCCGGCTCGTAAAAATCGAACGCCAACATGCCGCTATCACTCTCGCCGCCGAGAGCGTTGGATGCCGTTGAAAGAAGAAAATTGTAATTCCCGTAACTCGCCGTGCCGTTCGCGTTGCTGGTGTCGGCGACGCGCAAATACCGGTTTTCCGTTCCGCTGCCGAAATGGTTTCCCGAGTCGGTGACGATGCGCGAAAACAATGTGTTGCCGTCGTCGGTTGTTTGCGGCGCGGTTTGCGGCGACCAGCCGTTTAGCGTGTAGGAAAGCGGCAGGGCGGAGCCGCTCGTGTAATCATTAAAATCGTTTGAAAAATTTGTGTTTCCCTGCGAGCTGAGCCGCCGCGCGCGCTGGTCGAGGAAGAGCGAAAACGGTTGCAACGTATCGCCCAGGCCCTGGCCCTCGAAGTGATCCTCCGGCGTGGTGAGCACATTGACTTCGGGATGGCTTCTGCGCTGCAAATTTGGACGGGGGCCGCGCGACCCGATGGCGTATCCGAAACGCGCCTGCTCGCTGAGCACGACGGGCTGCCACGACGGCCAATCTGTGTCGTTGGTGGCGGTGCCTTCGAGGTTCCAGAAAATGGAATGAATCGCACTGAGACCGTGCGAAATGCTGCCGGAGGGTCCGCGGAAACGAGCCTCAAAACGGCTGTTCAAGGTTGTGCAAACATCAATCAAATTGGCCTGGCTGAGATGCGCGTGAAAATCGCTTGCCAAGCCGCCCGTCGCGTAACCGCCCGCCGGAGCGTTCGGTCCGCCCGTGGCGTGACCCGTCAGCGCGTCGAAACAATTATGAATCACATTTCCCGCCGCGCCGATTCCTGTGATTTGAAACCCGTGTCGCGCGAAACGCGCTTCGCAATGCTGGATGAGACTTTCGCCAGTGTTGTAGAGTTGAAACATGTAACCGTTGCCACCGCCGCCGCCGTATTCGGGACGTCCGAAAGCGCAGCGTTCAATCGTCACGTGCGTCGAATCCTCTGCCGAAATACCACCGCTCAAAATGTGCGCGGTGGTGGTGTTTCCCGACGGTTGATAGCTCGAAATCCGCCGTGCCCAGCAATCGCGCACACGCTCGAATTTGATGAAAAAACAACCCGTCACATCGTAACCCATCGTGCCTGATTTGCTCGTGTCGTTTTCGTCCCAGGTGGTGCCGATGTGCTGGATGTTGCCGACGGAAAAATCTTCGAGGCCGACTTCGGAGAGCGGAGCGGCGGTGAGACGGACGACGCGGGCATTGTCGCGCAATTTCAGCGAATAACGCACGGGCGCGTCCACGGTGAGCGTGTTATTGGCGGCGTCCACGGCGAGCACGGTGCGGCGGTAACGCAAACCGCGCAGGCCGTTGGGCGAGGAACTGCGGGCTTCCTCATTTTGCCAGTCGTTGGGGCCGAATTTGGCGGCGTTTTCAGTGTAATCGGAGCGGGATTTCCAATCGGTGCCGTGTTCCGTCACCCAGGCCTCCGTGATGTCGTTGCGAACGACGACAGTGTCGCCAACCGCGAACGCGGAGGTGTCCGTGACGGGGATGGTTTTGGTCGAATGCAACAAATCTTGCGAAAGCGGCGCGTAGGCGTTTCCCACGGCGAGCGGCGCGCTATTGAAGGAGCCTTTGACGCGAATGACGTGTTTGTAACGCATCGAGGTCGAGGCGTGCAGGAGGAAGGTTTGGCCGCGACCCGCGCCGCGCAAGACGACGTTCGGTTTGTCCATCAACAATGCCTCGTTTTTGTCGCCTGCCGTGGAGAGCCGGTAAGTGCCGACAGGAAGAAAGACTACGCCGCCTCCCGCGTTACCCGCAGCGTTGATGGCGGTCTGAATCGCGGCGGTGGCGTCGGTCGCTCCGGACGAGTCGGCATTATAAGGCGCGGCAGTGACGTCATACACCGGGCCGGTGATGTTCGGGATCGTCGCCTCGCCCACGTGGTAGCCGGCATAGGACAAATCTTGAAGAACCTTGCCGGTGTCGAGATTGGCGGACTCCGGATAGTAGCCGATTTCCGGATACAGTTCCGAGCGCCACGAGGCGGCCGAGAGTGTGGCGGCGGAAAGCACGGAGAGAAGAACGAGGCGGAATGAGAGGTGCATGATCGGAAAAGGGTTAACCGGAGCGGGAGGGGAAATGGATGAACGTCCACGACTGTTTCCGTCCGTGGACAGATTGGCCAACACCGGTTCATTTACACACGTGAACGACCGAAGGGATCTTCACCTGTGTAAACAGGACGCCTGTTGTCACGGGGCCCCTAGCCGCGCGAGCCTCTTCCTCCCATGATCCCGCACAGCCCGCATAAAAACGCCTCCGACCAAGACCGGCCCGCTCCCGCCAATCCGCACGCATGGTTTCGGGAGGCAACCTATGGACTTTTTATTCACTGGGGCCCGGCCTCCCGGCATGGACGAGGCGAGCAGATTCTCATGCGTGATCTGCGCGACCAGCGCGAATACGCCCGACAGGCCTGCGCGTGGAATCCTTCCGCATTCGATGCCGGGGAATGGGCGCGAATCGCTATGCGCGGCGGGTTTCGTTACGCGGTCTTGGTCACACGTCATCACGACGGTTTTTGTATATGGGATACCGATACGACCGATTACTCCAGCGCGAGCCAGGCGGCGGGCCGTGATTTTGTGCGCGAGTATGTCGAGGCGTTCCGCGCCGCCGGCCTGCGTGTGGGGCTTTATTATTCGTGGAATGATTTTCGCATCCCGGCGATGTTCGCCGGACCCAAGGACGATCCCGCCGGATGGGCCCGCTTCTGCAACTATACACACGCTCAGGTGCGCGAATTGATGACCCGCTACGGCAAGATAGACCTGCTCTGGTTTGACGGTGTGTGGCCGGGTTCCGCCGCCGATTGGCGTAGCGCCGAACTCGTCGAGGAAGTGCGCCGCCTGCAACCCGGCATCCTCATCAACAACCGGCTCGGTTTCGTCGGCGTGGAGGAGGATCAGTATGGCGCGGGCGGCGATTTCGGCACGCCGGAGCATCACAGCACGGCGCTTCCCGGTCGCCTCTGGGAATCGTGCCAGGTGAGCACATGGCGACTCTGGGGATATTGTCCCGGAGAACGCTGGCGCGCCGCGGATGTCCTGCTGGATTCGCTGACCGAAGCGTCCACCCAGGGAGGCAATCTATTACTCAATGTTGGCCCCGACGCCGAGGGCCGGATTCCGGCGGAATTTGTCGAACGCAGCAACGCCATCGGAGACTGGTTGCGCATCCACGGCGAGGCCGTTTACGGCACGGAGACCGTCGCCGTCGGTGAATGCACACTGTTCGGACGCCAGACCCGGCGCGGCAATACGCTGTATCTGATCATTCGCTTCTGGCCCGGCTCCACCTTGCGCTTTCAAGGTCTGGCTACGTCGGTTCGTCGCGCAACGTTGCTGACCACCGGCAGGGAAATAAGCTGTCGGCGGGATGACGGCGGGCGAGGCATCATTTTGGAAGGACTTCCGGAAACGTCACCACATCCCATGTTCCCGGTCATCCGCTTGGAACTGGACGGCGAACCGCGAACGTTGCCGACATTTCTATCCGGCATGTGGGGTGGCAACCCTGCGCGGCTGCTTGCTTGGGCGCGAGAACGCGGCGACGGCGTCATGGCCGACGGCTCCCACCGTCCGATTACACAGCCTCTCTCTCGTAGTGATAAAATGATGACACCTGTTCACCCGTGTAAATAACACACCACTGGCAAGTGCGCATCATGTCGGTGAACAGTCAGGCGATGCTCCAGACCCTTCAGATTGCCTCCACCATTGGAGACGGGATACCGTCGCCACGGAGCCGTGCAGGCGCTCAGGTAGTATTCACATTAGCCGACGAGGACCGCCGCCTGTTTTTCCCGGATCACAACGATTGCCTGCCCGTCGAAACCATCTGGATCAACGCGCCGTGGATGGAGCGTGCGGAGTGGGACGAGTGCCTCGCAGAGCATCGCCCGCGCGTGCTCGTCACCGGATGGAACACGCCCGCGCTGCCGGAGAGGCACGCCGCGGTGCGAGGAGGCTCGGTTGACTATGTATGCCATGTGACGGGGTCGGTGCGGCAGATCGTAACGCGCGAACTCATCGCCTGCGGTCTGAAAGTCAGCAACTGGGGAACGCTAGCCGCCCCGCAGGTCGCTGAACATGCGTTGCTGCTGGCGCTGGCGGCGTTGCGCAACCTTGGTGCCTGGCGGGAATTCATGTGTCGCCCTGCCGATGAACAACATTGGCATAAACATCAACTGGCGACGCGCACGTTGCATGGCAAACGCGTGGCGATTCACGGTTTTGGCAGCATTGCCCGCGAATTTATCGCACTCCTGCAACCATTCCACGCGCAGGTGACGGCCTTCTCAGAGGGCGTGCCCCCGTCATTCATGCAAAAGCACGGAGCGTCCCCGGCGGCATCGTTGCGCGAACTGGCCGAGAACGCGGACGTGTTTATTGAATGCGAGGCGTTGACGGAGGCGAACGTAGGAAGCGTCAACGCCGCCGTGTTGTCCGCGTTGCCGCGCGGAGCCGTATTCGTAAACGTAGGACGCGGAGCCGTCGTGAATGAGACCGCGCTTGTCGAGATGGCCCGTGAATACGGCCTGCGAGTGGCGGGCGATGTGTTTGCCAGTGAACCCTTGCCGCCCGATTCGCCCATTTTCGCGCTGCCCGGCGCAGTCCTTTCCCCGCACATAGGCGGCCCCGCGTTCGACACTTATCCGGCCTGTGGCGCGCGTGCACTGGAAAACGTCCGCCGTTACCTCGCCGGTCTTCAACCCGAAGGTCTTATCACCACCGAAATTTTTGACCGCTCCACCTGAGTGGCAAAATAGAAACCCGAACATCAACCCAAAACAATGGATCGCATATGCATATATACATAAAAACCTCGCTTGTCCGCATCCTGTCCGCGCTCTGCGCGTTCTTGGTCGGAGGCATGACAGCTCACGCCGCCGACGTTTTCTATCAAGACTTCGATTCCTACACAGCCGGAGCCGCGCTGCCACGTGCTTATTCGGGGGCGAACACCTTCAACACGGAGTCGTCTGGGGACGTTCACGACGGAATCAATTACTTCACCAATATTGTCCAAGACACCACCAACCTCTTCGGACGCGGCACCACCAACCAATACCTGCGTTATGAGGATACGAATGCCTTGGGCGGCAATTTGATGCGGCTCTCCACCGGCACCAACCGCATCAGCACCCAAGTCGGTACACTCTCGTTTGATTTCGTCATCCCCTCCGCCGGCACACGCACCGGCTGGGGCATTTATCTGGGCAACGGCTGGCCCGGAAGTGGAAACTCGGTGTTCGGTATGCTTCTCAGATTTAACGACAAGGGCATCTACGCATTCCAAAACAAGGGTGCCTCTTTAGCGACTGCTCCAATGTCAGAGGATGCCTATTACACCTTCGGCACGGCCGCCACTCTGTCCATTGTGTTCAACAGTTCCCCGACCGCCATCACCTATGACGGCTACACGCTCGCATCGGGCGCGATGGACGTGTGGCTCGGCACGACGCGCATCGGACAGGGCATCCCCGCGGCAGGCGGCAAAGGCCAACCCGATCCAGATGGTTGGGTTCCTGGCTCCAGGGTAGGCGCCACAGCAATCGACATCAACAATATCAACATATCCTTCAACTATGGCAACGAGTTCACCGGCGCCCTCCTCATCGACAACTTCAAGATCACCGACACGGCGATCGCCCCGTCCGCGGTTCCTGAGCCCGCCTCGGCGGCCTTGTTCGGTGGTATCGGAATTCTGGTGACGACGCTCGTCTGGAAGCGCCATCGCGCCATGTCCGCCGGTCTGTAAGAGCCTGTTTGTTGTTTTCCGGAACGCGCCGGACCGGACATGGTCTCGCGTTCTGGAATCACTGAGCTTATCCGCCGCTCCATCGCGCTGTTCGACGTAGTTCAGTCGCACAAGCGCGGTTGCCTGATGCTTGCTCTGCCTGAAAACGCCGTCGACCTAGAAACGCTCCTGCATGCCCTGCACGCGGGCAACCAGCGTTTCGAGGTTTTCGCCGCGCATAACTTCCCATCCGGACTTGATCCGCCCTCAAGAGAAGTCCTCAGTCCTTCGTGATTGTCCGTGATTCTCTTGGCTGGAATACTGCCAGCATGTCGCTTCCAGCATCCGACAACGACGACGTGACGAGCCTCACGACCTTTGAGGTTCTGGTTTTCGCGCCTTCGCGCTGAGCACGCCGAGGCGCAATACACTGCTCGCGGCCGCATCCGCCGCATGACCGAGGACGTGGCGCTCATGGAGAAGCAAATTGCCGGCATGGAAAAGGACCTGTCGGTCCGGGCGGATACGCGCGGCGATAAGTTTTCTGTGATCGTAGATCGGCGTCACTTCGTGGAACGGCTGGAAGCCGGCGCCGCGTTGATCAAGGCCGTGGACCGTCTCCTCGACAAGCGGGCCTCGGAAATCGTCATGCAGATCGCCGGCTTCAACGTGGAGTTCCGCCACACGCTGCCGGATACGCTGACGATCCGGGGAGCAGCACGAACCTGACCGCGCGCTGATCTTGGGCCACCATGGCCCAATAATGGTTCAGTGCTTCGACCACCTCGTCGGATCGCAGCGTGAGCGACCGGCTTGTTCCGGCTTTCGCCTGCACGGTTTTGACAACTGCAGCCGTTATGACCTCGAAATCCTCGGAAGACTCGATGTAAAGCGCCTCCGCGTCGCCCAACTCCAGCCAAGCGAAAACCGTTAACCACCATTGGAACACAAAGCCCTCCGTTGTCGCCGTGGCGCGGCGACGTTCATCCGCCGGCAGGGCTGGAGGGATTCCCGACACGAATCCCATATCATGGATGCGCAGCGGGTAGCGCAAGAATGTTCACTGCGACGCTCACTTGCCCGGCAAGACATGAGGCACTGTCCGGCGATGGAGCCTTGGTATCGTGTCGAGCGTTGGTCTGATCGTTTCTCTTTTTTTGGGTTTTTTCTTGAAATAACAATATGTTATTACTATTTGTAAATAATGGCAGCAAAACGTGCGCTTAACGAAGACGACTACACCCGCGCGGCCCTTTCCCGCGAGATTGCCCGACTTAGATCCGATGCTGTGGTATTGGACCGGTTTCTCGCCTTCGCGGAGACCGAAGGTGGCGTGGACCGAGCACGGTTTCTGCCCCGTTTGCGCGTAATTTTTTCCGGCCGCGCAGCGCCGGCCTTTATCGCTCTGCTGATCCAGAAGTTTTTTTCCCATCATCTCCATCTGGGTATTCAGCGCGAGGTTTGCGCCGGAGTGGAGTTTCGAGCGACGCCAAGCATGTTACCCATCCTGAAAGCGTTCGCCTTTTCCCATCCGGGAGTGGATGTCATTTCCTCCTGGGCCTGGGTTCCGGAAGGACAGGTTTCGAGCGGATCGATCTACGGCACCATTCACAAGCCATCGCTCGACGACGAGGCGGCCAAGGCGGCTGGGCTCGACCAAGCGGCCATCGCCAAGCGCACTAAGGCGTATCAGAAATGGTTCAGTAAGGAGCTGGAATCGTGGCCTGACGTCTATGAGAGAAACGGGGAACGGCATTCAGTTTTTTACCGCATGCATCGCGGATACGATCCGCTTGATCCATACGCCGCAGATGAAGACTCGAAGGACGACGCCCACGATCAGGCACTATACCTCTGGGAAGCCTGCGCCTTACTCGACGTGGTGCACCGAGGGGAGTCCTTTTGCCTCTTCTCGCCGTTGATCGATGAGTTTTATTTGCAAGAATTCTCCCGCATCGCGAAAGAAGATGGACAGAAACGATCGTGTGACGGCCTGCGGGAACTATGGGAAAAGCCTGAAAGCCATTACCTACATTGGCTAGCGGTGCTAGCGAGAGCAGGCCGATTACCGGCACTTTTACAAACGGCCTTCGCGGACCTGCGAGCGTCCCTGATTCCGAGATCACGACGACTTGAACGATCAATCGATGAAATCCTGCTCTATGCTCACGAGGATACGATCTTGCGTGCGCCGCCGTTGCTTCGGGCGGACTTTCTTCTCGCGCGCAATGAGATTAATCGGGCGACCAGTAGTTTCTATCTCAAGCACGCAGAGGAGATGGGCCGAGTCCTCGAACGGCTCTTGGCTGAGGGTGAAGCGTTTGCGGCGATCGAAAGCGAGGCGCTTAAATATGTAACGCCGACGATCACCGCGACGCTGGGCAGCATTACCGATGACGAAATCGACGCGTTCCTGCATGATTGTAGTTACCAATCAAGCAGGCTGGCGATGCGATGCATTCGTAGTGAGCTGCAGAAACCGGCTCCGTCTGCTCGCACCCCTCGTTATCACTTCGGGTTGGATTTGAAGAAAATGGTTCTAGAAATGGCAGCAGGAGCCGGACCAAATGCGACGCCATATTGGCTTAGCGCCGAGGGCGCCTACACGATTTCAGCGGAATTATACGGTGCTCTTCGTGTAAAATACGACGCTGTCGCCGAACTTACTTCGGCGACTGACTACGGAGTTCTGAAAGTGCGATTGAAGGGTTCGAAGGCGAATCCGGTGGTGTTTGATGTGAAGCTTGAACAGAATGTTCGAGAGCGGTGGGAGCAAGAGGAGTCAGAGATATTCGAGCGCATTCGGAGGTTTGTCACGGTTCTGCGCAATGCCAACAGTGTCGGGACCACTTTTGGGCGACGCAGCCCGGGCCAGCCCGCCATCACAACATAATTGGATATGCCGGCCGGTGCCAACATGTCGCGTAACGACCCCATGACCTCCCGGGCTCCGCCGATGCGCAACCGTGACCGAAAATCGGAACTGAGCTATGCACTGAAGCGCCAAGCCCTCTGGAGTGTATCCAGTTTGGTCGCGCTGCTGATTGGTGTGGGAATCATCGTCACAATGCAGAGACCAGAAAGCGCAGAAAAGATGTGGGATTTGCTCGGTCCCATCATCTCGATGGCGATTGGTGGGATTCTTGTCTATGTAGGATCGGCTAAGAGATTATCCCTAAATTACTCTTGATATTCAGGAGAAGAAAGAAGAGAGAGGAGCATGAGCCGAACGAAGCGATGGGAAGTGAGTGACGGATTGTGGGAGCGGGTGGAGCCGCTGCTGCCGAAGGAGGCGCAGAGGGATGCGGGGAAGCAGTATAAGCGAAGGCCGGGGGCTGGGCGTCCCGGGGTGGACAAGCGCAAGGTGTTCGAGGCGATAGTGAGGGTGTTGCGAACGGGATGCCAGTGGAACAGCATCACGAAGGGAAGGGACGGGGTGGGGTCGAGCAGCGTGCACCGCTACTTTCAGGCTTGGACGAAGGCCGGAGTGTTTCTGGAACTATGGCGCAAAGGTCTGGCCGAATATGATGAGATGGAGGGGATCGCGTGGGAATGGCAGTCGATTGACGCCACCCAACTGAAGGCCCCCCTTGCGCAAGAAGCAGTCGGACCCAATCCGACGGACAGGGGGAAAAAATGGGACCAAGATAAACGCCCTGACCGAAGGCGGTGGAGTCCCTCTGTCTGTGTTCATAACCGGCGCAAACGTGCACGAATCAACCACGGTGAGCCAGCTCATCGGGGCCAAGGTGCTTCATCAACAGCCTGACGGCGAAGAAATGGATGAAAACCTCTGCGCCGACAACGCCTACACCGGACGAGCCGATTTGATCCGCGCACTCGGTTACATCCCCCACATTTGCCCCCGCAGGCAGGAGGCCGAGGCTCTCAAACATCAGCCGGGATTCAAAGCACGCCGTTGGGTCGTGGAGCGCTTCTTCTCATGGCTTAAGCGCAGCCGAAAAATCCTGGTGCGCTATGAAAAATCGCTCCTCTCCTATTGGGGCTTGGTCTGCCTCGCCTGCTCCCTGATCTCCCTGCAACGATCAGACATTATTTAGGGATAATCTCTAAATCTCGACGATAGGCCATCAGGTTGAGGAAGCGCCGCTTGTGCGAACGGATAACCTGACAAAACTACTCGTGAAGAAATGAATATTTGGCCTTGGATGTATACCGACCTCAGCCTCCCATCGGAGAGCGACGCAATAGGGGACAACAGCAGAGGGCGGCGGTCGTGCCGGTCGATCGCGAGGTAAAGCAGCAGCAGGACGATGCCTCTGGCGCCGGGCGAAAGTTGCTCCACGTTGGTGCCATCGTATTCAAGACCATACCCGCCCCTCCACCTCTCGCCCCTTTTCTCTCTCCTCAATCGCACGCATCGACCAATCCACCAAGTTACCCACATTGTTCCGTCGTGACAACATCGCCGCATGGGACCAATGAGTTGAATACCGAGATTCGAACTCCGTGAGATTCCTTGACGCTTTTGTAAGCCGTCCCGCAGAGTTGAGACGAGACAGACACCATTCTTTCGATTCAAATTCGCTCCGTAAGTTGCTGGAGGTTCGTGTAAAGCATTCAAATGGGCAGCCATTTATCAAAAGCCCTCGCAACGAATAAGTTGCGGGGGCTTTTGTTGTATGCATATTCTGGACTCGATCGGTTGCATTTGTGTGTATTGACAAATTCTTAGCCATGCCATCAGCCACACAAATTCAGGCTCCGTTATTCGTTGAAGTTACGCGGGTTGGAAAAACGAAGGAGGCCAGATCGTGTAGAACTGATAACCGGCCTCGACATGCTTTGGTAGCATAACACCCCATTTTCAGCGGGACAGGTTCGGGTAGTCTTGGGCTGATGGTAAAGTTACGACGTTTTTGCGATCCCTCGTCGTCATGCGGCCGACTTCCGCCCGGCCCACGACCCGCCGCCGATGCGCAAGCGAAGCCCCGCTGGCCGTCCATGTCCGAGCCTTCGTGTCATGGTTCTGCCGATACGATTCCCAGTCCGGAGACAGAGCATGACGCAACGCTGGTGAAACGAGTGAACGCCGGGGATGCCGCAGCCTTCGCCGAGATCGTCATGCTTCATCGCGGGAAACTATTCGCCATCGCCTTCTCCCTGCTGCGCAACCGCGCCGATGCTGAGGAAATCGTCCAGGACACGTTCATCCGCGCGTATCGCGGCCTGGCGCTCTTCCGCGGCGAATGCCCGTTCGCCGCCTGGCTGCGCCGGATCGCCGTCAATCTCTCGCGCAACCGCTACTGGTATTTCTTCTGCCGCCACCGCCATGCGACGCTCTCGTTTGACTGCACACTCAATGCCGGAAACACCGCGACCTTCGCGGACCTTATCGCGAGCGATGATCCCGATCCTGTGCGCGAAACGATGAAACACGAATTTCTCGCGCACGTCGCCGCGTGCATGAAGGAGCTCGGCGCCCTTCAGAGCGAAATCCTCACGCTGCGCAATCGCAAGGGCTGCTCCTATGACGAAATTGCAGAAACCCTCGGCATCAGCGAGGGCACGGTGAAAAGTCGCATCGGACGGGCGCGGGAAGATCTTCTCAAACTTCTTGCCCGGATCTATCCCGAGGCTGCAGGGGGAAGCCCGCTCTTTTCCCGCTGGTTCGAACCCGGCCGGCCGGCCACGTAGTTGACTTTGACCGATTGGGAGTCACCGGAAGACAGGTGGTGGCCGTCCGCTGTTTTTCTTTCAAAACTTCGGGCCGACGAGGGAACCACCCGCCTTGCGTGACCACAGTGGGAGCCATGAGCAAAATATCATCAACGCCCCGCGACCTTCTGGTCGAAGAACTCAAGGGCCTCTGGAACGCCGAGAAGCAGCTTCTCGTTCACGATTTGGGTCGCCCGGTCTGAACCGGCTTTCCGCCGATGTGCGGAATGTGTATCCGAATTATAATTACCAAGTAATCAAGCAACCACTACTGAAAACACTGTTTTATGAATGACATCGTCCACATCCTCCCTCCCATCGCCGCAATCGGCTATTCGCTCGTTTATATTCTTCTCGGCGGCGGCCTGCTCGGCGCGGCTCTGATTTTCGTGATCGCCAAGGTTCTAGGCAGGTAAAGCCGCCCGCGCCCGAAAATTCAGCTTATTGAAAATTAACAAATTATTTTATGAATTCCGTCTCATTACTTTCTCCCTCGGAGCATGCCGTCTCGTCCGTCACCTATGACAGGCTGGGCCATGCGTTCCGCTCCGTCTCTTGGGCAGCCATCCTGGCTGGCCTCATTGCAGCCATCGCCCTTCAAGTGTTGTTCATGTTGCTGGGAGCGGGTCTGGGGTTTGCCATTTACAGCCCACTGACGGACGAGAGTCCTGTCGTCTCCTTGGGGGCGGGCGCCCTGATCGTTCAGGGCCTGAGCGCCGTCGTCTCGCTTTGGTTTGGCGGCTGGGTGGCCGGCCGTTTTACGCCGGCGGGTGTACGCGGCACCGCCTGGCTGCACGGTTTTATCGTTTGGAGCGCGGCCACCGTGGCTGGAGTCTTATTTGTTTCCGCCGGTGCGGGCTGGGCGTTGGGTGATTTATCCAAAATCGTAGGCGGCGGCCTCTCCTTGGCCGGCCAGCCGGCGGCGGCACTCGCGGGCGGCGCAGCGGACATGGCCAGGGACGCGATCAGGCAATCCGACAACACCTTCGCCAGCTTCACCGACGAAGCAGTAGGCAGCCGTCCTGCGGGCGAGACCGGCAACACCTCCATCCGCGCCAAAAGAGAGGTAGGCATGGCCGTGGCCCGGTTTTTTAATCCGATGCAGGAGGAAAACAGGGATGTGAACCGCACCGCCTTGGTCAAAGTCCTCGTCGATGAAGCCGGTCTGAGCGAGGCAGCCGCCAACAAAGCGGTCGCGGATTGGACGGCGACGTATGAGCGGCTGAAAGCCGATCTCACCGCGGTGAAGGAGGCGGCGGAGGTCAAGGCGCGCGAAGCGGCCGAAGCGGGGGCGAGGACGCTGGCGATCCTTTCGTTCGGTTATTTTATCGCTTTCGCCATCGGAGCGGTGGCGGCCACTTGGGGCGGGTATCAGGGGGGCGGATACGCGCGAACCTGCGAGACCCGGATCGTCCACGCGGCGGTGAAGGAGTGAGGCTGGCTCCTCGCCATCCGGCTGAGCATCCGGCTGAGGACCGCCTCAGCGTTAACCTCCTTCACGGACGGGCACATCACCCCATGTTCGCAGGCGCCGGGATGTAATAAGCTGCAGGCGTGATTTCCTTTGCCGATTCGGTTTCGCCTGCATCCCGCCCGGATTCCCCTACTCGAGAGGAGCGCGCCGAAAAATCACGCCGGGAGGCCGTTTACGACGCCGCCCTGGTGGTTCGTTTTGGCGGCGGGGATGAAGCCGCGTTTATTGAAATCGTGGGCCGGCACCAGGTGCGCTTGTTTTCGGTCGCGTTTTCCATGCTTCGAAACCGCGGGGACGCCGAGGAGATCGCGCAAGACGTCTTCATCCATGCCCACCGGTGTCTCGGCACCTTCCGGGGCGAGTCCTCGCTCGCGACCTGGCTGCACCACGTCGCCCTTAATCTGGCGCGCAACCGCTATTGGTATTTCCATCGCCGATACCGCCATGCGACCATCTCGCTCGACTACACGGTCGGCGAGGAGGGTGCGTCCACCCTGCTGGATTTGATGGAGTGCGGCACCCCCAGTCCGCCCCGCGAGGCGGTGACGCGCGAATTCACCGAATTGATCGCCGTCGGCATGGCACGGCTCGAAGACCGGCAGCGCGCGATTCTCACGCTGAGTCACACGCTCGCTTACGGTGAGATCGCCCGGGTGCTGGGCATCAATATCGGCACGGTGAAAAGCCGCATCGCCCGGGCCCGGGACAACCTCCGTGCGTGCTTGTCCGCTGCATGTCCCGAGTTCGAGGCTGGCGCCCGGCCGATGGCGTGGCTGGAGCCGGCTCGCCATCCTGAAGGCCTCACGCTCGGGCGAGGATGAACGCGGGACGTTGCGTCCGCCCGCCGCCGCCAAACAAATATTGTCGAAATAAACGAACCACGGGCAACCGGAGGTTACCATCCATCTCGTAATGAAAACTTCCTTTAAATCCATCGCGCTCTCCGCGCTCCTCTGCACCGCCCCCGGCGTTTTATTCTTCGCCACGGGCTGCGCTTCCTCCTCCACGGGTGAAAGCACCGGTGAATACGTCGATAACAGCGCCATCACCGCGAAGGTGAAGACCGCCTTGCTGAACGACCCGATCGTAAAGAGCTTCGATGTGAGCGTCGAATCCTACAAGGGCGTCGTGCAATTGAGCGGCTTCGTTAACACCTACGAAGAAAAAGCCCAGGCAGGCCGCGTCGCTGCTGGAGTGAAGGGTGTGGCCGGCGTGAAGAACAACCTCATCGTCAAATAACGATCCCACCGGGATCTCGCCAAGAGAGGGCCGGAACGGACGAAAATCTCCGGCTGCGCCTCGGGGGATCAAGCATTCCTCGATACGCAGTGAAAGCCGGCCCTTCATGGTGTCCGGGAACTGGCGTAACAATGACTCGGACCGGCATACCATGCGCATCCACGACCAAATGTATCTTGGTGTTTCGCCCCCTTTTGTCAGGCTGATCGCCAACATATATCATAAGCCCTTAAGGGCAGTGAAAATCATCCGGTCCGTTTATCAAACAGCTCTTCCCGAATCCGCTCGCGTTCCCGGTCGATCTGCTCGCGTGTCGCGTTGAACTGGCCGAGGATAAATTCCGTCATCGCCAGCGCGACTTCACCCTCGCCTGTAAAGACGCGATCCGCCCCCGCGATGCGCAGGGCGGCCACTTCGTGCAGGGAAGCGGTCCGCGCGAGCACACGAATGCGCGGATTGAGTTCGCGCGCGATGCGAATCACCTCGCGACCTGCCTCGATGCTTGACGCACTGAGGATGAGAACGGCGGCTTGTCTGAGGCCCGCCTGACGGAGCGTCTCGGGACGGCCGGCATCGCCGTACACCGCCTCCACCCCTTCGGATCGCAGGTGTTGTACCGTCTTGAGATCGAGTTCGACGACGGTTGATTCGATGTCGTTGTCCTTCATCAACCGGACCACCGTCTGCCCCACCGGCCCGTAACCCACCACCACGGCCCGATGTCGCGCATCCACCTTCGGCGTTCTGGTGGCCGCGCGCGCACCGTGATCATGCACGTTGAGCCAATGCCAGAGCCACGGCATGCGCGAGACCCATGCTTCGACCGGCTTCACGGTGCGATAGAGAAGCGGGTTAAGCGTGATCGAGACGACTGCGGCTGCGACCAGGATGTTGCTCGCCTGCTCGGGCAGGACGCCCAACTGGCGACCCATGGCCGCGAGGATGAAGGAAAACTCGCCGATCTGGGCCAGCGCCACCGACACCGACAAGGCCACCCGGAACGGATAACGCATCGCCACGACGAGGACGAGTGCGGCCACTGGTTTTCCGATCAGGACGACGCCGAGCGTGGCGAGCGCGATCCAGGGCGTGGCCAGCAGACTGCCAAAATCGAAAAGCATGCCAATCGAAACGAAGAAGAGCACCGCGAACGCGTCGCGCATCGGCAGCGCGTCCGTGGCCGCCCGCAGGCTGAAGTCCGACCGCCCCACGACCATGCCGGCCAGGAACGCCCCCAGCGCCATCGACACGCCGAACAACGCCGCCGATCCCACGGCGATGCCGAGGGCGATCGCCAGCACGCCAAGCGTGAACAACTCCTGCGAACCCGTGGCGGCGATGGCCGTGAGCAGGCGCGGGATCAGCCAGTTGCCGACCGCAAAGGTAAACGCGACCAGCGCGCCGATCTTCAGGGCCGCCACACCCATCGCCAGCGAAATCCCGCCGCCGCCAGCATGTCCGCCCGGTCCGAAAAGCGCCGGGAGCAGGACAAGCACGAACACCGTGAGCAGATCCTCCACCACCAGCCAGCCGATCGCGATGTGCCCGGTCGGCGTGTGCAGATGATTGTTGTCCACCAGCACGCGGGTCAACACGACCGTGCTCGCGACGGAAAGGGCGAGGCCGAAAACGATGCCCGCCGGCCAGCTCCACCCGAACCAATGCACCACCACGGCGCCCAGCAGTGTTGCCACGGCACTCTGCACCAGCGCACCCGGAATCGCGACGCGCCTGACTGCCAGCAGTTCCTTGAAATGAAACTGCAGGCCCACACCGAACATCAGCAGGATGACGCCGATTTCCGAAAGCTGCTCCGCCATCTCCTTGTTGGCGACAAAACCGGGCGTGTGCGGGCTGACAACGATGCCGGCCAGCAGATAGCCGACGATGGGAGAAAGTCCCAGGCGCTGCGTGCCCAGACCCAGCACGAGTGCTGTGATGAAGCCGCCGGTCAGGGTCAGAATAAGGTCGAATTGATGCATGGTCCCGGACAAGGACGGACGGCGATCTTCGGTCGGGCGGTTCGCTCGGGATCGACTTGCCGGTTGGCCCCGGTGAAAATATAAGCACGAACGTTGCCGTCCGACATGGGGTGTTCACCCACCCCGGCGGCGATCCTCCGACGGGGCAGGCTCCGCCAGCGATTGCCGACGCGCACAGACCCGGGATCTCGCCTTTGCCACGAGACAACCAAGGGGCGGTGGCACGATGGTAGGATTAGACCCCATAGCGGCGGCGGCGCGGATGGCGTAGGGTTGTGCTTCAGCATATGAAAATTCAAAACATGTCAGTCCTGTTAGCCGTCCTCATTGTCAGCCCGATCGTCCTGTTCGCCTCACCCGAAACCGATCGCAAGATCGAGGATGCCGCGAAGGCGTCCTGGAACTATCGCGCAGTCCTTGATGGCAACGTAAAGGTGAAAGCCCGCGACGGCGTGGTCACCCTCACCGGCACCGTGCAGGACAAGGACGAAAAAGCCCTCGCCGAAGACACCGTGGAAAATCTCCCGGGCGTCACCAGCGTGGACAACAAACTCGCCATCAAGTCCACCTATCCAGAGCACTCTGACGCGTGGATGGCCTTCAAAATTCGCAGCCGGTTGCTGACGAAAGCCAACGTCAGCATCGCCACCACCAAGGTCGACGTGCAGGACGGTGTCGTCACTCTTACCGGCACGGCCGACAATGTTGCCCAGAAAGAACTCACCGGGATTTATGCCGGAGAGATCGACTGGGTGAAATCGGTCACGAACAACATCGTGGTGGAAGCCAAACCCGCCACGGAGACAACGGTCGGCGAGACGATCGACGACGCCTCCATCACCACCCAGGTGAAATACGCGCTCTTCAGCCACAAGTCGACCAGCGCCCTCAAGACCAAGGTCACCACGGTCAACGGCGTGGTCGCCATCACCGGTGAAGCCGACTCCAATGCCGAAAAGGCTCTCGTCACCAAGCTCGCCGGAGACGTTCGCGGCGTGAAGTCGGTCAACAACAACATGACCGTAAAAAGCTAAGCGCCAGCGGCCGGGGGGGGGGGGAGCCGGGTTTCTTCAAACACCACTATCCATCCCCGCCACGAACATCGGCGCCTGCCCATTGCAGGCGCCTTGTTACGCAAACGTTCAAACTGCAAAAAACATGAATAAAATCATATCAGTCGCTCTGCTCGCAGGCGGCATCGTTCTCATCATCTACGGCGTCAGCGCCTCCGACTCGATCGGTTCCGCCTTCTCCCGCTTTTTCACCGGTGCTCCGACCGACAAAACCATATGGCTGCTCCTAGGTGGCATCATCGCCTCCATCGCGGGTCTGGTCGGTTTGCTCCGCGGACCCAAAACCCTGTAACCCACATCCTCACATGCTAAGCTACGCTCTCATCTTTCTCATCGTCTCGCTCATCGCGGGCGTCCTCGGCTTTGGCGTCATCTCCGGCACTGCCGCCACGATCGCCAAGGTTCTCTTCATCATCTTCCTCGTTCTCTTCATCATCTCGCTGGTCCGCTCAAGGCGGACCTGACCGCTTCCGGTCATCTCCATTCAATCACCTGTTTATATGCCTATGAAAACCAATACAGAAACCGCTGCCCGCACCTCCAAGGAACTCCTGGACGAACTTCACACCCTCGTCGCTGAAGTCGAAAAGCTGGCCAATGAGCCCGCCAATGAACAAACCGCGGACATCCTCGGCAGACTGCGCGAACGCTACGACGCTGCTCAGGAAAGCCTGGCTGGTCTCTGCGCGTGCGCGAAGAAAAAAGTCGCCGCCGGCGCGCACTGCGCCGACGAGGCCATCCGCTCCCATCCCTATCAGTCTCTGGCCATCGCGGTCGGCGCCGGCCTGCTCGCCGGCGTCCTGATGGGCCGCCGCAGCAAGTAACCCGTTGCTTGAAATGCAACCGTCAACTCCTCCCGATTCGCCCGGTTTCGTGGACTCGGTGCGCGCGTTGAGCGATGGTTTCATCGCCAGCCTGCAACACCGTCTCGAACTGTTTTCCGTCGAACTCCAGGAAGAAAAGTTTCGCCTGATCCAGGCCTTCATCTGGATCAGCGCGATTGCCTTCACCGCCATGATGGCGGTCATGTTTGCCAGCTTCACGCTGGTTTATTTCTTCTGGGAGAGCGCCCGCCTTGCCGTGCTCGGCGGGTTGACGGTCATCTATGCCGGGACGCTGGCGGCGCTCGTCATCGCGTTTCGCCGCCACCTCGCCCGCCAGGCAAAACCATTTGCCGCCACGCTGGATGAAATCGGGAAAGACCGCACATGTATCCGTCCCGGGAACTGAGCATACTGGCTGGCCGCAAGGCCGCGTTGCGGCGGGAGATCGCACTTCATCGCACACGATGCGCAGAGGCGGCGGCCCGCGTGGCGCGGCCTTTGGCGTGCCTGGACCGGGCGCTGGCAGCATGGCGGCGGCTTCCGCCGCTTGCGCGGTTTACAGCCATTTCGCTGGGCTTCCGCCTCCAGAGCGCCGTTTTTCCACGTCTGAAATTCCTGGGCCCGCTCTTCGGCTGGAGCTCGCTCGCCATCGCCGTCATTCGTATCATTGCTTCGGATACATCAAACAGGGAAGGTTCCCGCGTCGCCACCTCGTTAGACACCCGGAGCCGGGTCTGACGTTTCGATATCGGGTATTGGAAAACGAATGAATCAATCCGGAATGTCCTGAACCGGCACCTCAGCCCGGACGGTCGTGCCCGCGCCGGGCGCCGACTCGACGCTGAAGCGACCGCCGACCATCTCCACGCGCTCGCGCATACCGACCAGACCGAGGCGCTGGTTCCAACGGGCGGAGGTGAGACGGGCCACGTCGAACGCCTTGCCGTCGTCGCTGATCTCCAAGATCACCCTGCCCCCGATCTTGAGCAGACGCACCGTCACCACGCGCGCCTGCGAATGCCTGGCCATGTTGACGAGAGATTCCTGGGCGACCCGGTAGAGAACCGTGCGCCTGTCGTTGTCCAGGACGTCGGCGTCGGTCGAGGCCATGAACCGGATGCAGCGGCCCTTCTTCCGGTGGAAACTGTCGATGTAGGCGCGAAGCGCCGGGATCAGACCGAGGTCGTCCAGCATCGCGGGCCGGAGCTCGCGGGCGAAGCGGTGCACGGTCAGCACCGACTTTTCGACCAGCCGGCGCAGGGGAGTAATTGTTTTTCGGATACGATCCGGGTTGAGCTCCGCCTCCTTCGTGAAGTTGACCAGATGGACGATGATGCCCACGAGGAGCTGGCTGATTTCGTCGTGCAGTTCGCGGCTGATCTTCTTCCGCTGGTCTTCCTGCACCGTCAGTATCTGGTGGGAGATGCGGCGCAGCTTTTCCTGAAGTTGCCGCGATTGCTCCAGCAGCCGGCGGGTGTGCAACTCGCTTTTTTTGAGTGCTGTCTCCGTCGCCTGACGCCGGACAATCTCCTCCTCCAGCTTCCGGTTCGAGGCGGCGAGGAGTTCGACGCGGCGTTGCGCCTCCTCCGCCTGTTTGCGCGCCTCGATGTTGGTGACCGCCACCCGGCACCAGGTGTCCGCGCCAGCCCGGGGTGTGGCCGACGTGGCTTGCAGGTCCGCCCAAAAAACGGTCCGGTCGGCTGCCATCAGCGATGTTTCGCAGGACTGCCGGCCTTGTCCGGTGAAGATTTTTTCGAAAAAGGCGTCGAAGGCCGGCCTGCTGCGCGGTGCCACGAAGGTCTGGAAACAGCGGCGAATAAGTTGGCATCGCACGACCCCGAGCAGGGTGGACCCGGTCAGGTTCGCGTCGAGGATCAGGCCTTTTTCGTCGAGGGAAAAATAGCCGACCGGAGCGAATTCATAGAGGTCGGTGTATTTTTCCAGACCTTCCTCCACCCGGGCCTTGGCCTGCTTCAGCTCTTCGTTCTGCAGTTCCAGTTCGATCTGGTGGATCTGCAATTCCTGAACGAGACGCTGCGAGTCGGCATGGAGCGCGGTGAGCGATTTTCGGGCCGGCCTCCGGCTCAGCCGGTCCTCGGCGCGGCGGCGCAGCGCGTGGGCGGTCTCCGGAGGCGTCGGCTGCTTTTTCATGGCCTGGGTTTCCTCGCGGCGGGCGCGGGTTTGTGGGGCGGCGGAGGCCCGGGAGCCGGATCTGGGGAGCGGTGCTGCCCGGCGAGTTGCCTGGCCAGTCGGTCGTGCTGCTCGCGCAGGTCGGCCTCCACTTTCTTGGACGCGGTCACGTCGGTGAAGGTGATGACCACGCCGTCGATCCGGTTGTCCATGGTGCGATAGGGCATGATACGCACGATGAACCAACGTCCGTCCTTGGTGGTGATCGAGGTTTCCGAAAACACGAGGGTCCGCAGCACTTCCCGCGCGTCCTCGACGAGGGCGGGGTAGAGCAGGTCGGAGGCAAGGTCGGTGATGGGCCGGCCCACGTCGCCCGGGATGAACTTGATGATGGTCCCGGCCTGGAGGGTGAAGCGCCGCACGCAGAGCGCATTGTCCAGAAACACCGTGGCGATGTCGGTGCTGTTGAGCAGGTTTTTCATGTCGTTGTTCGCCGCGGAAAGTTCGTCGAGTTTGGATTGCAGCTCGGCGTTCACGGTTTGCAGTTCCTCGTTGAGCGACTGCATCTCTTCCTTCGAGGTGGTGAGTTCCTCGTTGGTGGACTGCAGTTCCTCGTTGGTGGATTGCAGCTCTTCGTTCATGGACTTGAGTTCTTCCTGCGATGTCTGCATCTCCTCGCGGCAGGCGTGCGCCTCCTGCCGGGCGCGTTGCAGTTCGCGCTCCAGTTCGCGGATGGCGGGACTGCGAAGGGAGGCTTTCCCGGCTTTGCCGATGGGGGAGGTCTCGACCGGGCCGGCGGTGTCGGAAAAGACGATCAACACCATGCCGCGCAATTCCCCGGGTTCGTCGAGCACCTGCACGAGAAGGTCCACGGAGCGCGCGCCGTCCCCGACCTTGATGCCGCGGACGGTGATGGCGGTTTTTTTCTGGTGCGCTTTTTGGAGGGCGTCGACCAGCGGGTGGCGCAGTCCTTCGCGGGCCATGGCGATCACGTTCCAGTTGGCCTTGCCGGCGGCGGGTTCGAGGTAGTTGCCGGTGCGGCCGTTGATGTAGAGGATGTCTCCCCGTTCGTTGACGAGCACCGCCGGTGGGGCGAAGCGGGCTTGGAGCAGATGATCGGCGAGCGACTGGAGGCTGGGGCTGGGGCGTTGCGCCGCCTGCGGAGTGTCCGTCCGTTCCGCCGCGGCGGACGCGAAGACGGCGGGGAAGTCGAGATGGCTGCCGGGCGGCGCCGATTCGGTCCGCCGGAAAATCCGCTCCTTGATCGCCAGCGGAGTGAACAGGCCGGCAAAGCCGCCGATGCTCTCCGCGCTGCCGAGAAACAGCACGCCGCGGGGGTTGAGGCAGTAGTGGAAAAGGGGGAATAGTTTCCGCTGCAATTCCGGGGTCAGGTAGATCAGCAGGTTCCGGCAGCAGAGGAGGTCCAGCTTGGTGAACGGCGGGTCCATGATGAGGTTTTGCGGAGCGAAGGTCACCGCCGCGCGGATCTGCTTGTTCACGCGGTAACCATCGGGTTCCTTGACGAAAAACCGGTCGAGCCGCGTCGGCGACACGTCGGCAGAGATGTTTTCCGGGAAAAGCCCCTGGCGGGCACGGGAGATTGCGTCCTTGTCCAAGTCGGTCGCGTAGATTTGCAGGGCAACATGGTCCGCGGGCCGGGCGTTCTGGAGCGCCTCGGTGAGGAGGATGGCGAGCGAGTAGGCTTCCTCGCCGGTCGAGCAGCCGGCCACCCATGCCCGCAGGGTCCCGCCGGGGCCGCGGCCCGCGAGCAGGGCAGGGAGCGTTTGGGCCAGTTGCTGCCAGGCCGGGGGGTCGCGAAAGAAGCGCGTCACCCCGATCAGCAGTTCCTTGAAGAAGATGTCCAGCTCCTGAGGATTTTCCTGCAGATACCGGACGTAGGCGTCGATTTTGCTGATCCGGTGGATGCCCATGCGGTGTTCGACCCGGCGGTCGAGCGTGCTGCGGCGATACAGGGTGAAATCGTTGCCGGTGTGGGCGCGCAGCAGAATCACGATCTTTTCCAGAGCGCCCCGGATGTTTCCCTCCAGAAGCAGCGGGCCGGTCTTGCCGATGCGCGGGCGGTGCTGGCGGTAGGCGATCAGCCTGTCGGCCAGTTGCCCGGCGGGAGCCACGATATCCGCCAGACCCGCATCGATCGCGCTGCGCGGCATGGCGTCGAACTTCGCCGTGGCCGGGTCCTGCACCAGGGTGACCCCGGCCTTTTCCTTGATGGCGCGCAGGCCCAGCGTTCCGTCGCTGCCCATGCCGGAGAGGATGATGCCCACGCTTCGCTGTTGCTGGTCCTCGGCGAGGGAGCGGAAAAAGAAATCGATGGGCAGGCGCAGGCCGCGGGGCGCGGCGGGGACGAGCAGGTGCAGCGTCCCGTGGAGGAGCGACAGGTCGCGGTTGGGCGGGATCACGTAAACGCGTCCCGGACGGACCCGGATGCGATCCGTCACCTGCGTCACCTTCATGGAGGTGGAGCGCTGGAGCAGTTCCGGCATCATTCCCTTCTGCGTGGGGTCCAGATGCTGGACGACCGCAAAGGCCATGCCGCAGTCCGGCGGCACCTGTTCGAAGAACTGCACGAGGGCCTCCAAGCCTCCGGCCGAGGCTCCGATGCCCACGATGGGGAAGGAGCGATCTACCGGTCGTTTGATCGGCGCGGAGGGCGCGGGGGTGGCAAGTGATGCCGCACGGGCGGGCCGGCGCTTCTGCGATTTAAGGGGTGTTGGATTTTTCAAAATGTGATCAAGCCTTCCCATGTCCGGGTTTTGCACCGTTGTTCGGCTCTGTCCTCAGCAAACTCCATAATCGGCAACGTGTCCAGTCTGCGTCCGGCAAGTGACTGGTGTATTGTTAAAAATACTACAAATCCAACATGAGTCCCGGTTTTTACGCGGCCGCTTTGCGATGACCCTGACGCCGCCGCCAGAGGGTGAAGCCGAGGGCGCCGAGGGGGGCCAGCCAGAGAACCGCGGCCGGCTCCGGAACGGGCACCATGGTAATGCCGTCGGCGGCATACGTCAGGCCGCCGGTCCAGTCGCCGCCACCGAGTCCTCCCAAGGCATCAATCTGGTTGTTGCCGAGGGTGACGGCGGCCAGCGCGAGGAGCCGGGCTCCGCCAGCGGTTCCGTCGCCAGCGGTGATGCTGGTGCCGGAAATGTAATTTCCCGCGATCACGTTGTCGGCGCCGAATGTGATTTCAGTCCCGGTGTTCCAGAAAATGCCGAGGTCGCTGCCGCCGTTGGAACCGGCATTGATTACCGTGACCGAGGCCCCCACGGAGGTGGTGAGCGAGGTGCCGATCTGGAAAACCCAGAACGCGTCATCCTGTCCGTTGGCGTCGAGCACGAGTGCTCCGGTCAAAGCCGCCGCGGAGTCAAATTTGTAAATACCCGGGAGCAGGGTTTGCCCGCCCAGATTCACGTTACCCAAGTTCGTGTCGAACGCCATGAGGGCCAGCCCTGTGGCTGCCTTGATGAGATCGAGATGCGCTTGGTTGGTCACACTGCCGGTTTCGATGATGCCCCCGTTTACGATCAATGCCGGAGGAAAGCCGGAGACCGCGGTGCCCGGACCGACACCAACGTTACCGTTGCTGATCACCGTGCCACTGGCACCGGAACTGGTGATGGTCGTGCCGCCAAGCAGCGTGAAGTCACCTGCGGAAAGCAGGATTGACTGGGCGGAAACGGTGGCCGGAACGCCAAACGTTGCGGCGAACACCGTCACAGGTAAAAGAATCGGACGTATGATTTTTAGCATGGAATAGTATACGCCGTTTGAAGCTCTGCCGTTATTGGGTCTTACCCTACCAGAGGACGCGCGCCCGCTGTTTTTGGCCTCCGTCCTCCCCGCGGTCGTCACCGGTCCGCACCATTACCGTTATCATCAAGGACGCACTCCGTTTTCCACGGAGAAGCCGACCTTGATGGTGACCTGCCAGTGTTGCACCTTGCCCTTGTCGATGTTGCCGCGCGTTTCCACCACTTGGAACCAGCAGAGGTTTTTTACAGTTTTGTGGGCGCGCCGGATGGCCTTGTCCACCGCGTCCTCAATGGACGTGGTCGAGGTGCCGGTGAGTTCGACGAGCTTGTAGACGTGATCTTTCATGGCCGTTTTCCGTATTCGTTGATCGCCTTTTCGATTGCGTCACGGCTTTCACCGGTGCGCTTCTGTATCCGGCCGATCAATTCATCCTGTTTGCCTTCGGCGCATTGGAGATCGTCATCGGTGAGTCTGGCCCACTTTTGCTTCAACTTTCCCTTGATGATGTTCCAGTCGCCTTTGATTTCGAGTGTGTTCATGGTGAGTTTTTCGATTCCTTGTTTCCGTTTGTCGCCAACGTGACGGCAAACGTGCATTCCGTTATCGGGGTGCCGACCCATACTCTATGGTCAGGGCGGGCCCGGCTGCCATGGGGTGTAACCCTAACGGCGGAGGATGGATGCCTCCGCCCGAGGGGCGTCGGGATGCGCGATCCTATGAAATCAGGAAGACGGGCTCACCGGGATCATGGTATCCGGAGGCGGAAGCCGGTAACCTGAATCCCAAGTCTGTCCGCCGGACGGCATGCGGAGGAGCACGACTTCCAGAGATGTTCGGTTATAGGTTCCGTTGATCATGCTTAGCGTTCCGTTCCGGACGCGGTCATTCAGTATGGGGCTCAGATCGAGGATGCGGTTTCTTGCGTTCGTCGCAATCCGGTCGAGCGCGTCGTCCATCTGCGACTTCGAGCCGCCGTATAGGGCTTCAAGTTCGGGTGTCGGCTGCACGAGCACCAAGAAAAGAGGCGCATTGGTGGTGAGGAATTTTTCGACAATGCGCCGGACGTCGTCCTCGGTAATGTTCTCAAGGTCCACCGCCTCCGTTACAATCGCGCCTGGTTCGGCATCGAGGATTTCGGGGACCAAGGGCGCCAGTTCCACACTGGTCACCACGAAAGCATCCACCGCCCTGACCCTGCCGGACGGGGGCTGCTGCCCGGATGACGGTCCCTGTAATCCTGTCTCTTGGGAGTGGCCTGTTCGCATGCGTTGATTGCCGGCATTGAGCTTACGAACGACATCGGATGCCTGCATCGAAGAGGCGGTTTCCTGACTGCCGCCTTGGGACTGATTCGTGGTGGCGCCGGACGAGGGTCCGTCAGCGCCCAAGGTGAACACCGAGGTTAGCATGGCGGCCGACAAAACAGATGCGAGCCGGAGGGATTTCAGGCCGCCCTCCGATCTGAATTTTTCGGGCCGAGGCAGAAACCGGAAGAGGTTTTTCAGGGCGTTGCGTGCGTGCCGGACGAATTGGCCAGACTGTTCGACCACGAGCCCGGTGGACATGTCCGGGGCGTCGGTGGGAACGATAAATTTGCAGATGTAGTTTTCCATATATTTTGTTTCTCGTGCATTCCGAGGCTTGGAGTTCCGGCTGTTTGCCGGAGCTTGGGCGGAGGGGGATGCCAGCGTGAAACAACAATACGGCAGGAGGCCGACCGTTCACTATGGGGTGTAACCCACATCGCGGACGACGAAATGCCGCCACGCCCCGGAAACGGCGGCGGGGCGTCGGAGCGGATGGATGATGATGAACTCTGTTGCACGACGACGCATCGCAGGAAAAACAACTGGATAGGTTCAGTGGGGTGATCACCCCACAAACGACTTCTCGCCATCATCGGCCGTTCGCATTAGGTAACAGACAGACGCAGGTACCGATATGCCTTCCCCGGCCCTGAGAGGAACCGCCATCCGGCGACAAAAACCCCGCGTGACAGGACGCAGTCATGAGAACCGACACCAATATAAAATTCGAGAAACGGTATCACATCGCGTTGCAACGTCACCTTCGCCAGCAGACGCATGGCAGGTTGCCTGTCCGTTCGGCAGGTTTGCCCGGGCGCGCAGCCGTAACTTCAAGGCTGAATATCGTGTCGGCGCCGGGCGAGGGCACCACCGTGCGGGCCCAGATTCCATTTCACCGCAATCAGGGAGGAACGGATTCATGAAACGGATCACCGTATTACTCGCCGAAGACCATGCCATCGTCCGCGAAGGATTGCGGTCGCTGCTGGCGCTGGATGCCGCCTTCGAAGTCGTCGGCGAAGCCTCGACCGGCCGCCAAGCCGTGGACTTGGCCCGAACACTCTGCCCCGCCGTTGTCGTGATGGACATCGCCATGCCCGTGCTCAACGGCTTCGAGGCGACGCGCCAGATTCTGCTCATCGCACCCGCCACCAAGGTGCTGGTGCTCTCCGCGCACAGCGACGACGAGTATGTGGCGAAAATGGCCGCGGTCGGCGCGTCCGGTTATCTGGTTAAGCAAAACTCCGGGCAGGTGCTGGTCCGCGCGATCAAAGAAATCGTTGCCGGGCATCCGTATTTCAGCCCGTCGATTTTGAAACGCCTGCAGGACGCGGCGCGACGGTCCCTCGAAACCGGCACACCTCGTGCGAAGCCCAGCCAGTCGCTGACCACGCGTGAGGCGGAGGTGCTGCAACTTGTGGCTGAAGGTGCCGCCAACAAACAGGTCGCGGCCGAACTCGGCATCAGCATCAAGACGGTCGAAAAACACCGGCAGCAACTGATGAACAAGCTCGACATCCACGACACCGCCGGACTCACCCGCCACGCCATTGCCACAGGCGTCATCGAGAACAGCATCCAAGTGACGACCGACTGACACATGCCGGTAATCTCTCCCCCCCCCCCCCCCCTTAAACTATAAACATTTCAAGCGGTTGCCCCGCGAGCACGTTGCCCGACCCAGCCGCCGGGAACGGTGATATATATCGCGTTTTTGATAAATTAGTTATAAAATGCCTGAACCAGCCGAGAACCAGGGGCTGGGAATCTGTCATTCACCACCACAACCACAATGCCGTGCAGCACGGCCCGCCATTTTTATGAGAGACGACTACATCCAAAACGCACTCAAAGTCATCGACGACCCATACATCCTGATCAATGTCGTGTCGCGCCGAGTCAAACAGCTCCGGCAAGGCCACCGCCCGCTCGTGGAATCGCTGGAAAAAATGGAGCCCGAAGACGTCGCCTTGCGCGAAATCTTCGAAGGCAAAATCATCTACAAACTCCCGACTGTCCAAGAACTGGCGCGTCGGTGAGTTTCACCCTCCCCCCCCCCCCCCCCCCCTCCGCGTCACCGCCCGGCCCTCCATTTTTTAACGCTCAATCACAACTCACGACTCAACTACCATGGCAGCAAAACAACTCCTTTTCGACGAGGCGGCCCGTCAGAAAATTCTTCGCGGCATCGAACTCCTCGCCCGCGCCGTAAAAGTCACGCTCGGTCCCAAGGGCCGCAACGTCGTCATCGACAAAAAATTCGGCTCACCCACGGTGACCAAGGACGGCGTCACCGTCGCCAACGAAATTGAACTGCCCGATCCCTACGAAAACATGGGCGCGCAGATGGTGAAGGAAGTGGCATCCAAAACCTCCGAAGCCGCGGGCGACGGCACCACCACCGCCACCGTGCTCGCCGAGTCCATCTACAAGGAAGGGCTGCGCAGCGTCACCGCCGGCTGCAACCCCATCTTCCTCAAGCGCGGCATCGACAAGGCCGTGGAGGCCGCGGTTCTCGAACTCGCGCGCGTGTCGCGGAAAGTATCCACCGGCGACGAAATCCGGCAGGTGGCGACCGTCTCGGCGAATTGGGACGACTCCATTGGACGCATCCTCGCCGACGCGATGGACAAGGTGGGCAAGGACGGGACGATCACGCTGGAGGAAGGCAAATCCGTCGAGACCACGCTCGAGGTGGTCGAAGGCATGCAGTTCGACAAAGGCTACCTCTCGCCCTACTTCACCACCGGCGAGGATCGCATGGAGGCGGTTCTGGAAGACGCGTATGTGCTCGTTCACGAAAAGAGAATCACCAGCGTGCAGGACCTCCTGCCCCTGCTTCAGATAATCGCGCAGGGGAAACGTCCGCTGCTGATCATCGCGGAGGATATCGAAGGCGAGGCGCTCACCACCCTCGTCCTGAACAAGATTCGCGGCATCCTGAATGTCTGCGCGGTCAAGGCCCCCGGATTCGGTGACCGCCGCAAGGCCATGCTGGAAGACCTCGCCACGCTTACTGGCGGACGCTGTTTCACCGAGGACCTCGGCATGAAGCTGGAGAACATTTCCCTCAGCGAACTCGGCGGCGCCAAGCGCATCACCGTGGACAGGGAAAGCACGATCATCATCGGCGGGGCGGGCACGCCGGCGGATGTGCAGACGCGCATCAAACAGATTCGCCGCGAGATTGAGGAAACCACTTCGGATTACGACCGTGAAAAACTCCAGGAACGTCTGGCCAAACTCGCGGGCGGCATCGCGGTGATCAAGGTCGGCGCATCGACCGAACTCGAAATGCAGGAGAAAAAGGCGCGTCTCGACGATGCGCTGCACGCCACCCGGGCCGCCGTGGCGGAAGGCATTGTCGCCGGAGGCGGCGTCGCCCTGCTGCGCTGCGGCCCGGTCATCGATGCGCTGAAACTCGAAGGCGACGAAGACATCGGTGCTCAGATCGTGCGCCGCGCCATCGAGTCTCCCATCCGCGCCCTTTGCGCCAACGCCGGTATCGAAGGCGCAGTCGTCATTGCCCGGGTGGAGGCCGGGAAAGGTAACCACGGCTTCAACGTCGCCACGGGCGAATACGAGGACTTGCTTAAGGCCGGCGTCGTCGATCCGGCAAAAGTAACCCGCACCGCACTGCAAAACGCCGCCTCGATCGCCGGCCTGCTCCTCACGACCGAGTGCCTGATCACCGAAATTCCCGGCAGTTAATTACGGCCGCATTCCGTATCATTTAACCGAATACATTTATGCAAAAGACCAAAAAATCCATCTCCAAGCGATTCAAGATAACCGGCACCGGCAAGATGCTGCGCCGGACACCCGGCTTCCGGCATCTGCTCGCTTCAAAAAGCACGAAATCCAAACGGCGCGCGTCGAAGGACAAACTCGTTGCCCCCGGGCACGCCGCTGCGCTGAAGCAGTGCCTGCCCTTCGGTCTCTGACAGACCCTCGCTTACAACCGGGCGGCGACGCAGCGGAAATGGTGGCCGATGATCGCCAGCTCGATCGCCACGCGAAACTGGCCGGGACGGCGGAGCAGGGTGACCAGGGAAAACCGGCAGTAGGCGAAGCGGCCTCGATGCCAGACGCCCAGAAGCCAGAACGATTTCAGAAACGCCGACACATCCGCCCACGACAACCGCAGCCGCCCGCCCGTTGCCTGGTAGGTTTTCAGGAAAACGCGGATGCGCCGGTAGTAGTTGCGTGGTTCGTAGAGCCGGCGCATCAACTCGCGGTAGCCGGACTCGAGATAGTCGCGGTTGAGCTGGGGCAGAAAATTGAGCGTGGCATCCGTGTTGTTGCCCGTGGAACTGGCGAGAAGCCGGCCCTCGCGTTTCAGCCGCTCATAAAGCCGCGTCCGCGGCAGGGCGGTGAGCAGCCCGACCATCGCCGTCACCACGCCGGAACGCTGGATGAAATCGAACTGCTGCTTGAAAATGTCGCGGGTGTCGCTGTCGAAGCCGACGATGAAGCCGCCCATGACCTCGAGCCCGGACCGTTGCAGAACCTGGACCGAGGCGACGAGATCGCGGCCGCGGTTTTGCACCTTGTGACACTCGTCGAGCGACGCGGCCGAGGGCGTTTCGATCCCGACAAACACCTTGCGGAAGCCGGCCGTGATCATGAGCGCGATCAGGTCGGCGTCGTCGGCGAGATTGATCGAAGCCTCGGTGAGGAAACCCATCTGCGGCCGCGTGCGTTCGCGCCACGCGATAATGGCGTGCAGGAGGGCGCGGGTGCGCGCCTTGTTGCCGATAAAATTGTCGTCCACCACGAACACCATGTCCTTCCAGCCGCACTGGCGCAGGGCCTCGAGTTCGGCGACGAACTGTTCGGGCGACTTGGTGCGCGGCACGCGTCCGTTCATCACGATGATGTCGCAGAACTCGCAATCGAAGGGGCAGCCGCGGGAAAATTGCGCGGACATCGTCACGTAGTCCCTCATGCGAATCAGGTCCCAGCGCGGCACGGGCGTCCCGGCGAGGCCGGGGAAGGGGGGGGCGCGGTAAACGGGCTGCAGCGCGCCGTGTTGCAGGTCGGCGATCACTTCGGGCATGATCATCTCCGCTTCGCCCAGAACGAAGTGCGGGATCTCCGGAAAATTCTCGTGGCCGGTGGTGAAGAGCGGTCCGCCCGCGATGATCTGCCGGTCGAGGGCGGCGCAACGCCGGGCGATTTCCCGCACGGAATCGCCGTGCACAATCATGGCACCGAGAAAAACGTAGTCGGCCCAGCGCAGGTCGGCGTCGTCCAAGGAGCGGACGTTGAGATCGACGAGCCGCAGTTCCCAGTCGCGCGGCAGCATGGCGGCGACGGTCAGCAGGCCGAGCGGCGGGAAGGCCGCTTTTTTCGCCACGAAACGCAGCACGTGCTGGAAATTCCAGAATGTGTCGGGGGTCTTTGGGCTGACCAAAAGTATCTTCATAACTTGGCTACTGACCGTTTTTCCAAAGACATGACACCGCATTTTCCGGCCAATTACCATGCATATCTTGCTGAGTGGACAGCGAACCCGCCACGGCCTCTGCTGAAAATGTAACATTACAAGGTTTGCTGGCGAGAGAGGCGATGTGTTACGGATGGGTAACAAACTGGATCGTAGCCGGGTGATTGCCCGGCGGCGATCACTCAACCCAGGAAACAAAATACCATGAGCAAAACGAAAAAGCAGGTAACCAAAACCGCCGACAAGACAGCAGCAACGGAGCTTCATCAGGAAGTGGAAAAGGCGTTGAAGCGATTCGAGGCGGCACACGCATTGGTGAAAGCGGCCAAAGCCGGAGTCAGAAAAGCCCGCAAGGCGCTCGCGGAAGCAAAAGCAGCCGCGAAACACGCGCGAAAGAAACTCAAACACCTCAATAAAACCGCGGACAAGGCGGTCAAAAAGACGGTGGCAAAGGCACCGGTTCCGAAAGCAGCCAAAGTTGCGGCCTCGAAAAAGACCGTGTCGCGGAAGCGGACCAAGGCACCATCAGCCTGACGTTTTTGGATGTGGAGTATTCCGGGCAGCGTTGTGGGCGATTTGTCCCCCCCCCCCCCCCCGCCACACGCATTGATGATAACTAGAGCGTTTTCAGTTGAATTGTGTCCGTTGTCTTAACGGTAGGGAGGCCTCTCCGAGGCCTCCGTTGTGCGTGGTGAGAGGATGCGAAACTCATAGGTGGTTAGAGCGTGATTTCGGAGGCCTCGGAGAGGCCTCCCTACCAGGTATCAAATGGCTACAGCTTAAATGAAACTGCTCTATGTTGGAGGAGGCTTTGTCGTTTTTTGTCGGGATGGCGGGCGGGAGCCGGGGGGGGGGGGAGGGCGTCAGTAGCTGCGGCCTTCGTGTTTTTCGTAGTAGTTCAGGTAAGCTTGGTTCACGACGTGGAAGCCGCCGGGAGTTGGGTATTTGCCAGAAAAATACCAGTCGCCGGGATGATCGGGCACGGCGGCGTGGAGGTTTTCTATGGTTTGGAAAATGATCTGGAACTCGCCTTGCCATTCGATGTTCCGCGGGCGCACGAGTTGCGTGATCTTGGTCGAGATTTCCTCGGCGCTGAAGGGAGCGTAGATTTTGCGGACGTGGTTGACGGTCTCGCCGGTTCGCACGGCGTCACGACAAAGTGAATACACTTCTTGCAGGACGTCGGCTTTGCCGCGTTCCTTGAGGAGGGCGACGGCGGCCTCGAAGGCCACAAACTTGCCGATCTCCGACATGTCGATGCCGTAGCAGTCGGGGTAGCGGATTTGCGGCGCGGTGGAGGCAATGACGATTTTCTTGGGGTTGAGGCGCGCGAGGATGCGCAGGATGGAGCCGCGCAGGGTGGTGCCGCGCACGATGGAGTCGTCCACGCACACGAGGTTGTCCACGCCGGGGCGCACAGAGCCGTAAGTGATGTCGTAAACGTGGCTGGCGAGGTGATTGCGCATGCCTTCCTGACCGATGAAGGTTCTTATCTTGATGTCCTTGGAGACGACTTTTTCGCCGTGCGGCCAGTTGCGCAGGATGAGGTCGTCAAGGAGGTCTTCGGTGAGGGCGCCTTTCTGGCAGGCGTCCATGATGGATTTTTTGACGATGTCGCGGCGGCGTTCGCGGAGGGCGTGGAGGAGTCCGTAGTAGGCAACTTCGGCGGTGTTGGGCACGTAGCCGAACACGGAGTTGCCCCACTCGTGATTCACGGCGTCGAGGACCTGATCGGCGAGGCGCGCGCCGAGGGCCTTGCGTTCTTCGTAGATGTTGAGGTCGTTGCCGCGCGAGAAGTAGATGCGCTCAAATGAACACGAGGCGCGGGGGAGCGGGGCCATGAACGGGGTGGAGGTCATGGCACCGCTTTTTTTGATGACCATGACGTGGCCGGGCTGCACTTCGTGCACGTCGGTTGCGTTGCCGATGTCGAACACGGTCATGAGGGGGGCGCGTTCGGAGGCGAAGGCGATGACTTCGTCGTTCTGGTAATACCAGGCGGGGCGGATGGCCGAGGGGTCGCGGGCGACGAAGGCGTCGCCGTTGCCGATGAGGCCGCAGAGGGCGAAGCCGCCGTCCCAGTGGGTGGAGGAGCGTTTGATGACGCGGGTGAGGTCGAGTTCGTCGCTGATGCGATGGGAAATTTCCTCGCCGGGCAGGCCTTGGTCGCGGAGGGCGCGGTAGAGGTCAACGTGTTCTTCGTCGAGGTAGAAACCGATTTTTTCGAGGAGTGCCTGGGTGTCGGTCGCGAAGATCGGATGCTGCCCCATTTTGATGAGACTGTCGTTGAGCTCCGCAGTATTGGTCATGTTGAAGTTGCCACATAGCGCGAGGTTGCGCGTGGGCCAGGGGCTGCGGCGGAAATAGGGGTGGCAGGAGGAGAGGCTGTAACCGCCGCTGGTGCCGTAGCGGAGGTGGCCCATCAAAAGTTCGCCGCCGAAGTCGAAGTGCTCTTTGACGGTTTCGGTAAACTCGGGGTGGATGGTGCCGTCGGCGACTTTTTCGTTGTACTGGCCGAGGAGGGTTTTGAAGATTTTGTCGAGCGGGTTGGCCTTTACGCAGCGCTCGCGGAACATGAAGGGGTCGCCGGGGGCGATGTTCGTCTTGACGCAGGCGACGCCGGCACCGTCCTGACCGCGGTTGTGCTGCTTTTCCATGAGGAGGAAAAGCTTGGTGAACCCCCATAGTGGCGTGCCGTATTTTTGCTGGTAGTAGGAGAGCGGCTTGAGGAGCCGCACCATGGCAATGCCGCATTCGTGGGTGAGTTTATCGCTCATTGGTGGTCAGTGTGATGGCGTTGGTGTTCACGAGCCTGAAAAGGGAAACGATCACGTCCCGATGGCGGATGCGGTCAAGGTTTTTGCCGTGGCGGGTTTGCAAGCGGCGCAGGACGTGCGAAAAGCAACTTGCGGGGGGACGGCGAAACAGATCAGAACGCGCCGTGAACTTTTCTGATTTTTACTCTATCTCCATCCCCACGCTGATTGAGCTGGCTGCGAAGGTCGCCTGCATTGTGCATCTCATAAAAACAGGGCGCAGTTACATGTGGTTTTGGGTTATCCTGCTGTTTCCTGTGGGCGGGGTGTTGATTTATTTTTTTATGGAAATTTATCCCGATTTGCGCGGCGGACGCGGATTTTTGGGAGGCGGCGGCGGGGGGGGATTGGGTTTGGGATTATCCATAAAACTTCCGCAAACGTCGGCCCGCAAGATCGCCAGGCTGAAGGACGAACTGGAATTCGCCAACACGATCGAAAATCGTGTGCAACTCGCGCAGGCGTATTCCTCGGCGGGACGTCACGGCGAGGCGATCGAGACGCTCAACGCGTGTCTGCGCGGCGCATTCAAGGACGACCCGCTGCTCACCTACGAACTGGCGCGGGCGCGCTTCGTCGCAGGGCAGCACCGCGAGGCGCTGGCGGCGTTGCAAACACTGGCGGCGCAGGGCTGGCGTCACGATGTGGCGGGCCGGCTGCTGCTCACCGCGCGCGGCCACGAGGCGCTGGGCGACGACACCGGGGCAAGCATTTACTACCAAGAGGCGCTGAAATCGGCCTCTGGTGAGGAGGCGCGCTGCCGTTACGCGCTGCTGCTGGAGCGCCGCGGGCAACGGGAGCCGGCGCGCGCGATGTTTGCGGAGACCGTGGACTACTCGCGGCGTGCCGGCGGGCGTTATCGTCGCCTGAATCGTGAGTGGATTCAGATTGCCAAGGCGCGGCTTGCTGCGCTCAAGGCGGGGGCGTGACCGCGATCGGACCTTGGAGATCGGCATAAAAATCGTGCTGCATTTGCGTAAAGTCACTTCTCTGCTTGAACATCGGGGCTGCACACCATAGCCGTTCTCTCCCAACCAACATCTTCATGGACACTATTTCTCGCGAAAGTAACGGACCCAGCTACCTCCCGGTGGCGGCGGTCATTGTCGGCGTCATTGCCCTTGTGCTCGGTGGCGTGGCACTGGCCAAGGTCTCTTCCATCAACAAGCAACTCGTCGCCCAAGACGACAAGCTCGCCCGTGTCTCCGAGGCGGAAAATCAGGCGGCTGCGGCCGTCGCCGCGGTTGAGCAGGCGAACCGGAAGATCGACACCGTGGCCCGCGACACCGGCAAGGCTTTCGGTGACGTGGCCAACGTGATCACCGAAGTCCGCGGCGAACTCGCCAAGGTGCAGGAACTCGCCTCCCGCCGTGGCTCCGCCCCGGCTGCTGCCGCCGCCGCGAATGCTTCCGGCGCGGCTGCCGCGACTCCGCGTGCCCCGGCCGTTGCCGGTCCCGATGAATACATCGTCAAAAGCGGCGACACCGGCGTGAAGATTGCCCGTGGCAACAACGTTTCGCTGAGTGATCTCCAGGCGGTGAATCCCGATGTGAACTGGAACAAACTCCACGTCGGTCAAAAGGTGAAGTTGCCCGCCAAACGCTAAGCAGTCGTCCACGTGGACTGCTACGGAGGGCGGGGCTCCTCATGAGTCTTCCCTCGATATTTTTGCCTCCCTTCTTTGCCGAAGGGAGGTTTTGTTTTTGGGCGCATGAGCACGCATCCAGAGAGCCACGCTTCGTCACCCACCCCGCCGCGTTGGGACCGGCTTGACCACCGCACGGTGGCGAGCACCCGCGTGTTTGATGTGCAGGGGGTTCGCTTTCGCCATCCGCGCCGGAACGTGGAACGCGAATTTTTCGTCATTGATGCGCCGGACTGGGTCAACGTGCTGGCGGTGACGACGGGCGGGCAGATCGTGCTGGTGAACCAGTTTCGCTACGGCACGAACGACTTTTCGTGGGAGATTCCCGGTGGCGTGATCGAACGCGGCGAGGACCCGGTGGCGGCGGGGATGCGCGAGTTGCTGGAAGAAACGGGTTATGCGATGGCCGCGGAAGGGGGGGGGGGGGGAGGGAGGGCAGAGGCGCGGCTGCTGGGCAGCGTGCGGCCCAATCCCGCGATCATGAACAACTGGTGTCACTTCGTTCTGGCCGATGGGGTGCGCCTGCTGCATTCGCAGGCGTGGGATGAGGACGAGGAGTTGCAGGTTTCGACGCTGCCGGTGGACGACGTGTATGCCTTCGCCCGCCGGGGTGGAATCACGCATTCGCTGGTGCTGGATGCGCTGATGCTTTTTGAACCGATCTGGCGGGCGCGGCAGGGTGGAGGAGGGCGGGTCTCCTGACCCGCCGACGGCGCGAAGCGCCGCTCATCCGGAATTGCGCGGCTGCGCCGCGTCAGCGGGTCGGGAGACCCGCTTTCCTCAGTCAAACATCGTGCTTACACCGACACGGGCGCGTGCAACTCGTCGGACTGGAAGCAGGCGTCGAGCACCTTTTGCACCTCGGCGCCGCGCTCGAAATCAGGCTGGTCCTGCTTGCCGGTGCGGATGCTGGTGATGAAGCGCTGGTAGTTGCTCGGCGTGGCCTTGACGGTGACGTCCTTCCACTGGGCTTTGTCGAAGTCGGAACCGGTGCAGATGCGGTAGCCCGTGGTGGTGCGTTCGGAGTCGATCTCGATGGAGCCGAGGGTGCCGGAGATTTTGAGATAGAGGCGGTTGGCGTGTCCGCCGGACCAGCGGGTGGTGTGGATGGTGCCGAGCGCGCCGTTGGCAAACTCGACGGTCATCACCGCCGAGTCGTTGGCATCGAGCGTGTATTCGCCGATGCGGTTGCGCGGGGCTTTTTTGAAGGCTTTGAGTTTGCAGTAAACATTGGCGACGGGACCGGCGGGGAAGGTGGCGAAGTCCACGATGTGCACGCCGACGTCACCGAGCACGCCCTTGCTGCCGTGCTTGCTGGAGAGGCGCCAGAGCCAGGCGGGCGTGGTGCGCCAGTCGCCCCAGACTTTGCTGGCGAGCCAGGCTTGCAGGTAGCTGGCCTCGACGTGGCGGAGTTCGCCGAGTTTGCCGGCGCGCACGAGGTCGTGGACGGCCTGGATGCAGGGCCAGTTGCGGTAGGAGAGGTTGACCATGTTGATGGTGCCGGCCTTGCGGGCGGCGTTTACCATGGTGCGGGCCTCGGCGTAGTTGAGCGCGAGGGGTTTTTCGCAGAGAACGTGTTTGCCGGCGCGGAGGCACTGGATGGAGAGGGGGGCGTGGAAGCCGTCGGGCGTGACGATGGAGACGGCGTCGATCCCGGCGGAGGCGAGCATTTGCGTGACGTCGGTGTAAGCCCCGGCGGCGGGGATGCCGTGTTCGGCGCAGAATTTTTCGACGCGGGCGCGGTCAACGTCAGCGGCGGCGACGAGTTTGCAGCCTTTGATGGCGTTGAAGTTTTTGGCGTGCGTGTTGGCCATGCGGCCGGTGCCGATAATGGCGACGCGGACGATTCTGGACGCCGATTTTTTGGCGGAGGATTTTTTCATGATGAGAAAATAAATACGGAGATGTGTGTGCGGGGATTACATGGGGTGCGGCGATTCATCGCCGCTTTGGGCGACGGGATTCATCCCGTCGCCTTCTGATCGCAAGGGAGGCGAGGTGATGAATCGCCTCGCCAAAAGCGGAACTAAAGTTCCGCACTCCAAGAGCCCGGACGCATTGAATGCGGGGGGACTCAGCGATGCCCGACGGTGGGGCGCTCGGCGGCTTCGGGATCGACGGGGAGCGGTTCGAGCGGTTCGACGCGAGGGCAGATGTCGGGGATACGCACAGTGGGGCGGGCCCAGCGGACGGCGTTGGCGATCACCTTCTGGATGTTGGCGTCATGGTAAGTCGGATACGTCTCGTGGCCGGGGCGGAAATAAAATACCTTGCCGTTGCCGCGCTGCCAGGTGGCTCCGCTGCGGAACACCTCGCCGCCGGTGAACCAGGATATGAAGACCACCTGGTCGGGTTCGGGAATGCCGAAGGGCTCGCCATACATTTCCTCGGAGGACAGTTCGAAGTGTTCGGGCAGGCCGGCGGCAATGGGGTGGGCGGGATTGACGGTCCAGAGGCGTTCCTTGTCGGTGGATTCGCGCCACTTGAGCGAACAGGTGGTGCCGAGGAGGGTTTTGAAGATTTTGGAGTAATGCCCGGAGTGGAGAACGATGAGCCCCATGCCTTCGAGGACGCGCTTTTGCACGCGCTTGACGATTTCGTCCTGCACGTCGCCGTGGGCCATGTGTCCCCACCAGATGAGGACGTCGGTGGTGTCGATCACCTCCTGCGTCAGACCGTGCTCGGGCTGGTCGAGCGTGGCGGTGCGGGCTTCGATGCCGGCCTGCTTGCGCAGGGGGGCGGCGATGGCCTCGTGCATGCCCTGCGGATAGATGGCGGCGACTTTGGCGTTTTTCTTTTCGTGACGATACTCGCCCCAGACGGTGACGCGGATCGGTGATACGGTGGTGGTGTTCATGGTAATTTTTCGATGCGAAGGGATGCGGAGTAGAACTGCGCGGGCGGTCTGCTTCCGCAGGTAAGACGCTGGTAAATCAAGCGGGGCAGGGGAGGGGAGGCCAAGTTTTGAGGATCGTATTTCTCCGCCATTTATAGCAATTTTCCGACTTATTGAGATTTCCCGACGATGAATCCGCAATCGGAGTTTGATCAGGATTTGACACGCGCGCTGGAACGGTTGCGCGCCGGGAGGCTGCGGGTGCACATCGCGCGCGAGATCGATCTGCGGCGACCGCGGCCGAGGTCGCATTTTCATCCCACCCCGGAATTTTTTATTCAGACGGGCGGGGCCACGGATTTTGATTGTCCGGGCGGCTCGTTTCGCGTGCGCATGGGCGACGTGTGCGTGATGCCGCGCGGGGTTCCACACGCAGAGACTCCGCTCGATTTGCGCACACCCTACGGCATCCTCGTGTGCATGCATCGGGGCGACGGGATGTTTCTGCATCGCGGGCGGGCCGATCCGGCGAGGCGTATCCAGGGTTATGGTACGACGTTGGTGCCGGGCGCGCGGGTGCGCGACGCGCTGCGCTACATCGACGACATGGCGGCGCATGAGAGCGTGCCGGCGGAGGAGCGGCGGCACTACGTGGAGGCGTTGGTCGAGGTGTTTTTGCTCACGGTGCTTGGCGAGTTGCGTCGTCCGGCGGGGGGGGGGGGGGGGGAGGGTTCCGCGCTCGTCGTGGAAGCGGAGAAACTGGCGCACACGCACTTGGCGGACCCGGCGCTGGCGGTGTCGGTACTGGCGAAGGGGCTGGGGTGCACGCCGGATCACTTGTCGCGGTGTTTTCACCGGGAGCGCGGGGTGACGCTCAACACGTGGATACGCCGCGAGCGCGTGCTGGCGGCGCGGGAGTTGCTGGCTGATCCGCGTTACAACATCGCGGAGGTGGGCTGGGCATGCGGCTTCGCCACGCCCTCGTATTTCATTCGCGTGTTCCGCGAACACACGGGGCTGACACCGAGGGTTTTCCGCGACGGGCTGGCACGGTGAACATTTGATAGCCGGTAGGGAGGCCTTTGTGCCCTCTGCCGAGGGCAGCCCTTCGGGCCATCGCCGTCGGCGATGCCATCTCCGCGCTGCTGCGCTCCGTCCGAGGCCTCCGAAACCACGCTCCAACCACCTATGAGTTTCGCCATCATCTTACCACGCACAACGGAGGCCTCGGAGAGGCCTCCCTACCGTTAAGGCAACGGGATCATAAGTGAGAGCCCTTGCCGCAATAGCGCTCGTAGAGCGATTTGACGGTGTCGAAAGCGAGTTTGGGTCGCCGGTATTCGTCGAGCAGGCCGGCGTTGTTGTAGCCGCGGGGCTTGGTGCGAATCTCCGGTCCCACGTTCGCAAAGCTGCGGCAATCGATCATCTGCCAGAGCGTCGTGCCAAGGTAACGGGGATTGTCGAGCACGGCGCGAATGGCCTCGTCGAAATAATCCTGCTGAAACTCTTCGCTCCACTGCGAACGGGCGCGGTCACGGATGCCATAGATGCCGCACGCCCCGGATTCGCTGACGAGAAGAGGTTTCTGCGCATACTGCGGATGCGTGGAGAAATATTCGGCCAGACGATCAAACTCGGGACGGATGCGGGAAAGGCTGGGGGTGGCCCAGATTTTTATCTTGTCCGCCTCATCCACTGGAGCCCGGCCGCCGATCCAACCCGGATAGGGGTTGATCGAAATGATGTCGGCCAGATCGAAACAGAGGTCTTTTTCAAAGCGGTTTGAGGCGTAGGAAATCAGTCGCGAAGAGTCGGCGTCACGGAGCGTTTGCACGAGGTTTTGGTAGAGGCGGCGACCATCCGGCGTGTCCGAGCAACTTTCGTTGAGGAAGGCGTAAATGATGACCGAGGGGTGGTTGAGGCTGGTGTCAACGAGGGCGAGCGCGGCGTCACGATGCAGGGCGTTGATGGATGCGTCGCAGGCGTCGCTTTGGGGTTGCGCCCAGCCGAGGGTTTCGGCCCAGACGAGAAATCCGGCGCGGTCGCAGGCGTCGAGGAAATTGGGGTCAGGCTGGTAGTGGACGGCGCGGATGAAGTTGGCGTTGAGTTCGCGCGCCCATTGAAGGTCGTCCGCGATGAGTTGCGGAGGCTGAACAGGGCCGAACTGCGGATGCGATTCGTGGCGATTGAGGCCGAGCAGGCGCACGGGCGATCCATTGAGCAGGATGTCGCGTCCTCGCGTAGCGATGGTTCGGATACCAAAGCGTTCGATGACGGTGTCGCTCTCTTCGAACGGCGCATCCGCATCCGTATCCGGACATGAAATACCAAAGGAAAGCGTATGGAGATTGGGATTTTCGGGGGACCAGACGCGGTGGCCGGGCACCTGCGTTTCGATCATGAGCCCCTGTTTTCCAACAGGGGCCAGCGTGGTTTCCACCGGGGTTCCATCGTCGAAAGCGTAGCGGATGCGGAGGCGGTCAGGAATGCGGCCGCCGAATCGGGCCTCAAGCCGGACTTGGCCGGTGGCGATGTCGAGCGTGGTAACTTTGACGCGTTCGACGCGGGTGTCCGGCAACCGGGTGAGCGTCACGCTGCGGTAAATACCGCCGTAGCCGTAAAAGTCGGCGTAGGGTTTGAAGATGGGGACGGTATCCGGATTTCCAAAACGATTGTCCACCAAGACAAGCAGTTCGTGCTCGTCGCGGTCCGTTTCGGAAAGGGACACGTCGCGGCTGACGGTGGAATAGGGAGTCTTGATTTCTCCAAGGTCGATGTTGTCGAGCCAGATTCGCGCATAAAGACCCAGTCCGCCGAATTTCAGCCGAGTCGGTCCTGAGGGAAAAACGAATCGCGTGCGGTAAAGTGCCGCGCCGCGTGCATCGATGCGGGGACCGGCGAGGTTATAGCAGCCGGGAACGGCGGCGATTTCATTGAATGCCTCCGCGTGGGCTTCGGGCGTCACGGCGGCGATATTCACGTCGCCAAGCCAGGCGAAGTCCCAGAACCCGTCGAGGACGAGGCTGCGGCGTTCGGGATACAGAGGATATTGGGCGCTCATTTTTTGTGATTTGTGGTGGATGCTACCCGCCGAGCCCTTCAAGCGTAACTTTGAACGTGTTGCCAAGATCAATAGAATTAAACCAGTTAAACTCAATGGTTACGGGATTTCCGACGGCGTGATTTTCCTCGGTGTTTTTTCGTGTCCGTTTGTGTGTTTCGTGGGCAATCATGACAGCCGTTCCAGTCAGTATCCAGTCGGTTACAGGCTGTAACCGGTTTCCAGTAATATTCTATAACCTGATAGGACGCATCAATTATAACGTTACAGGATACTGGGGCAGATCGGCGGGCAGCGTCACGAGGCCGTCGGAGGCCGGGAGTTCCCGGGGCGCAGTGCCAGTTGCCTCAACGGTCACCTGTGTCACGTCCGCGGGCACTTGTACGGTGAGCGGCACTTGTTTTGCCAGCCAGCGGTCGAGTTCGGGCCAGCTCAGGGTGACGCGGATCTGGCCGTTGCGTGCGTCCGTGATATTGTCGATGCGGACGTTGTCACGCAGCCAGCGCCAGAGAAATAACTGGCCTTGCGTCGCATACCAGACGCCGGGCTGGCGTCCATAACGGGCGAGGAAGGCGTCGAATTTTTTCCAGTCCGCCTCGGTGCGGATTTCGCGGGAGTGTCCCCAAAAATAGAATACGCCGCCGGATTGCGACACCGCACGCTGCCAGGCTTGTTCGAGGCGGTCGGGCGAGGCGAGGAAATGCGCGTCGGTGACGAGGGTAAGCGGCTCGGCGTAGCCGGTGATGGTTTCACCGCCGGTGCGCGTGGTGCGCCCGGAGAGGTAGCCGGCCTCGCGCACGCTGCGCAGCACGTAGTCGCCGCGCGCGTCGTAGGCGGGGACGTGGTTGAAGGGATACGCGAATGAGATCACGGGATGGCCGAGGGCGGCCTCCAAGCGCAGGCGCATTTGCAGGCACTCTGCGGCCCATAGGTCGGGGGCGATGGTCCAGGCGTGCGGGTGGTTGAGCGAATGCGAGGCGACTTCCATGCCGCGGCGTTCCAACTCGGCGAGAACGTTGGCGCGCTCGGACATCCCACCATACACAAAAAATGTCCCGCGAAAGCCATGTTTCTCCAGCGCGGCGGCGCAGCGTCGGTCGTTGGCCGCGCCATCGTCCCAACTGGTGACGACCGCGGTTTGCGTTCCATTGGGCAGGAGGGGAAGGGCAACTTGTCTTTTGATATCGGATACGCCGGCGTTGGTTGCAAAGGAGAGTGTGACGAGCGTCCGTTGGTCCGGACTGGCAACGGTGAGCGGCGTGTTTTTGCGATCATACGGACGGCGGGGCTGGTAGGGAGGCACGGATTGCAAGACAGCCCCTTGGATGCTCATGGGGTTTATGAGGTCGGTGCCGGGCGTAGCAGGGGAGGAGAGGGTATTGTCCGCGAACGAGGCGGGCCACTCAAGCGACACGGGCGCCTGATCGAGATAAACGTTCACGCGCCGGGACATGGGCGCGGTGATGCGTTCGCCATCCGCACCAATGACAGTCATTGCACCGGAAAGGGTGCCGCGAACGGCGGCGGGAAAACGGAAGGCCGGGCTGATTTGCCAGTTGCCAGGCGGCAGGCCGGGCAGCAACGCGGACGTGGTCGTCTCCACGAGGAGACCGAGCAGGCGCGGCGCGGTGGTGGCCTCAGCGCCGGCCGGGGCGGATGGCGCGGGTCCATCGACGGGCGCGAAAGTAACGCGCTTGATGGCGCGAATGGTCACGGGCATGCGGCTTTGCGGACGCACTTCGAGCGAGGCGAGCGGGGCGGTGCACCAGAGGCGCAGGCGAAACTGTTCGATGTCCCTCGCGTTTTCCGCCTCGGCGAGAGCAAAAACCGGGGCGAGCGGAGTGCCGAAAAAGAATTTTATGCGAGAGGAGTCCTTGGGACGTTTGGCAAACTCGACTGTCATTTCCCACCAGCCGGGGGGGAGGGGGGCCGGCAGTTGCCATTTGTATCCGGTGTTTGGATCGCTTGCCGCCGGCAGGCTGATGGCGCTGCGTCCGTCGTCGAGCGCAACCCTCTCCCCGCCGGTCGCCCCGTCAGGTGTGAGCGTGACAGCCATGCCGGTCTGGCGCAGGTTGCTCAGGTCCTGCGCCGAGCGGGCGGACTGGCGCACGCGGCTGACGGTTGGAACAAGAATCGCCGCCAGAATGCCAGTGATGGCGATCACCGTGAGCAATTCGATCAGCGTGAAGCCGGATGCCACTGGGGGGGGCATTCCGGCGGAAAGCAGGTTGCTGGAGTGAAATGTTTTTTTACGAGAAGAGTTCACGCGCGGGGGGCGTTTATTTGAGCGTTTTCAGGTAGGCGAGGATGGCGTTCTTGGCCTTGAGAGCGGCGGGGGAACTGCGGTGTCCTTTGGCGATGTCGTTGTAGATTTCTTTTTGGCCGGGGAGGTTGTTGTAAGCGGCATATACGGAGGTCGGCGCGCAGGTCTGGTCGATGAAACCAACTCTGAAATAGGCACGGGCTTTTACTCGGGTGGCAAAGTTCATCGCATCATAATAACGCACGGCTTCGATCACTTGGGGGAGTTTTTCGGCTTCTTCTTTGTTGTTGGGGAGGAATTTGGGCCAGCCGCGTTGTCGGTTGACGAGGACGCCGGTGTTGTCGCAGAGGGCGGGGACGCCCGCGACGATGTAGGTGACGCGTGGGTCGAGTCCGCCTGCGACAATGGATTGCGCTCCGCCTTGGCTGCCGCCGAATACGATGAGGGTGCGTCCGTCCCATTCGGGTTGTGCGGTGAGGAAATCAATCGCGCGGATGAGGCGTAGGAACATGCCTTGGAAGTAAATGGTGTCGCGTGAGTCGCATCCGCGTTTAGGGTAGCCGCGGAGGTCGGTTTGGGCGAGGTTTTCGTAGTAGTCGGCGGGTTTGCCGTTGGGGATGCCGTGGGCGTTGATGTCGAGCGCGATCAGCCCGCGTGTGGCCCAGTCAGCGGGGACTGCGAGGTAGGAACTGCGCACACCGGCTCCGTGAACGGTGAGGATCGCGGGGTGCGCGCCGGCCTTCGCGCCGACCGGACGGGCGTAGTAGCCGGAAACGGGAGCGCCCAGGCTGTCGGCCTGGAGGTCAAAAGTCTCGACCTTGCCGGCGACGTCCTTGGGCGCGTCAACGGGGGTGAGCCGGGCGTTCATGGGGATGGCGGCGAGCTCCTTTTTCTTCGCGGCCCAGAAGTCGTCGAAGTCGTCGGGGACCGGCAGGCTGGGCTTGATCTGAAGCGGGTCGATGCCTGCGCCGCCAAGCGCCTTCACCGTTTTGGTCTTCGCCCCGGCGGCGTCGGACTCGGGATAGAAGTAAACGGCTTCGCAAAGGATGAACCCCGGCTCGCCGAGCGTGGCGGTGACCGTGGCCTGGCCGTTGACGAGCTTCGCGGTGCCGGAGTGGCGCGGAGGCACACCGTCCTTGGTCGTGGTCCACTTGACCTCGGCGTCGGCGGGCGCATCGACGAGGTGGATCGTGAAGGTGACGGTGTCGCCTTGACGATAGAGGGCGTCGGCACGGTCAGCAGTGACTTTTAGCGAGGGGAGCGTGGGTTTGGTTTGCGCACTGGCTGTGAAGCCGGTCGCAAGGAGAAACATGAGCGCAAGGGCTGCCAGAATACCCGCAAAAAGGGAGCGATGCGTCATTGGTTCAAATTCCAGAGAGTGGAATTCGAGGCGACCTCGCTGCGCTGGAGGTTCTTCACGTGGCCATCCCAGTAGGCGATGTTGATCCTGTCATTACCGTGCCGATACGCGGCGGCGTGTGTTCGGTTGGTGTCTCCGGCAACGTAGGCGTTGGATTGAAACCTGCTGATCTGGAAATCAACCGCGTCGGCAAAGGCAAGCGTTTGGCTCGGTCGCGGAATCTCACTTTGGAGAAGACCGATCTCCGAGCGTTTCGGGGCGCCAGTCGGGAGGTTGAGGTTAATGTTTGTGAAATTGTAACCGTAACTGCGATGTCCGCCTGACTCGATCCTGTCCGGACAACGCATGGAGGGTGGGATGTCTGCGGAGACCCCCGATCCACGGTCCAGATAACCCGTCAGGGTGCGGTCGCCGTGCCATGGTATGTTGGCCGTACTCTGGACATAGACAAAGCGTCCCTTGTGCTCATTTGCGTAAAGGATGTTGGCCATCTGGAGCTGGCGGAGATTGGACAGGCATTGGGTTTGCCGGGCCTTGGCGCGGACGTTGCCAAGGACCGCCAGAACGATTGCCGCCAGAACGCCGATGATGGCGATGACGGCAAGCAACTCGATCAACGTAAACGCCCGGCGGGAGTGACGGCGGACAACGGGAACGACGAAACGGGTAACGGTATTCATGTTCATTGTGGTGCTTGTTGTTGGGTCGGGGGGGGGGGGGGGGGAGGGCTCCCGGTTATTGAAACGCTTGATCGTAGGCTTGGTAGCTGATGGCGAGCACGACGGGCATTTTTTGCGGATTGTTCCCTCCGATGACGGTGATGCCGATGATCTTGTCCTCGGGCGCGGGATTGCGCCATGTCATCACATAATAGGCGGTGGTCTCGCTTGTCTCGTCGGACGAAGCAAAGGCCAGCCGGGCTTCGGGCTTGTCGGCGATTGTGCCGTCGCGCAGGCGTCCGGTGTGATGGTCGTCGAGCACGGGGACTCGCACGCGGCGTCCGCTTTGATACTGGATTTCGTAGTCCCACATGTGGGCGGCGGCGAACGGTCTGAAACGGCCACCCCAGAGGTGCAGGCTCGTGTGCAGAAAGGCGAGTTGCGTGGCGTTGACCGCCGGCACGGCGACCCGCACACTCCGCGCCCCTCCGGGAAAGGATTCAACCAAGGCACCTTCCGGGGTTTTGTTGGATGTGTTGATACGAATGAGGTTGCGCCCGCCGGGGACGGACTGCGGGTCGAACAAGTCGAACGGCACGTCGGCCAGAACCTGACGGCCACGCGGCCAGTCGCCGCGCAGGAGCAGGCCGGCGTCCACGTTTACGCGGTCGGGTTGATTGGCGTTGTATTCGGTTTCGATGCCGGCGTTGAAGGCGGCGCGGAGGTCAAGGGTGTGCCAGCCTCCGGGTTCGGCGGTGACCGGCAGGGGATCGAAACGCAGACCGAGATTGGTCAGCAGGGCCGACGCGAAGCGTCCGGCTTCGTTGATTTTTTGCGTCTCGGCTTCCCAACGGCTCTGGTCGAGCACGATCTCGCCGGTTCCCCACGTGAGGGTTCCCCAGACGAGGTCAGGCGCGGTGGCCGGGCGCAGTCCCGATGTCTTCGGCGCGATGGCGATGGCGGGAAATTGGCGGGGATGGGGTTGCCCGGAGTCGCCAAACGCGATTGTCGCCAGACCGATGCCGCGGTTGAGAGGATGGTCGAGCAAGGCCACCGGCCCGGCCTTGCGGGAGTCGGAGTCGGCGGGTGCCAGTGGCAGGGAAACGAAGCGGGCAAGGCGGCGGATGCCTTCCGCATCGAGGCCGTGCAACACCAGGCGTCCACCGCCTCGAATCCAAGGATCGAGTTGCGCCCATGCCTCGTCGGTCAAGGGAACGGAGGCGGCGTCCCAGAGAAGCTGTCCGGCACCGGTGGCGGGTGTTGCGAGGGCGGCGGCGTCGAGCTTCGGGCCGACGGACGTCAGGCGTGCGCCGCGCGTGCTCAATGCCCGCGTCAGAAGACTTTGGGGCGTGGCAATCAATGCGGTGGGGCGTGGCGGCTCAGCGGTGTGACTGCGGAGATAACCGATCAAGCGTCCCAGCAATTCGCCCGCCATCGGCTCGACGGCGAGCGCGGTTTCGATGTCGGCCTGCGCAAGGAGATACATGCCGTCGCCGTGCAGCACTTCCGTGAGGGCGGAGACGGGATAATCGGCCAGCGAACGCTCGGCCACGCCGCCGCTGGTTTCCACGGACACACGCACCACGGTGTGGTCGGGCCTCCAGAAACGCAGCGCGCCTTCGGGCAGTCCGCGAGTGACAGGGTGACTCGCGGAGGTCGGATACAGGACGGTTAACGGCGCGGCGGAGAGACGGGCGTTGAAGGGAAGCCAGCCCGTGGCGTAGGTGCTTTGTTCCAGGACGAGCACCCGGCCGCCGGCGCGCACGAAACGTTCGAGCGGAGCGCCGAGTTTCCCTTGCTCGTCGGCGGAAAGTCCGGCGGGGAGAAGGAGCACGCTTGCCGCTGGTTCGAGCGCGGCGAGTTTATCGGGTGAAGACAAAAACCCGGCTTCGGAAACAAAGCGGGCAAGCGCCGGTTTGTTGTCCTTGAAAACTTTGTCATTGGAAGATGAATACACGAAGAGGCGGCGAGGCGCGGCGGCGGTCGCGAGCGCGGCACCCGCGTTCCGGGGGAAGACGCGAAGGGTGCGTTCGAGCGCGGGCGCGGCGGGCCGGTTGTCGGTGGCGTCGGCGAGTTCCATCGTGAGCGCGAGAGCGACGGGGCCGTTGCCGGGAGAGAGGTTGAGCGAGGCGAGGTCGAGAGCAACGGGGATGCGTGTGGAGCGGCCTTGCCCGGCGGCGGCAGGCTGGCGGCGGCGCAGGAGTTCACGGCCTGAAACGGGGTCGCGGAGCACGAGGGTGAACTCGCCGCGGAAGTCGGTCAGGCGGTCGTTGGACAGGAGAAGTTCGTAGCGGGTGGTCTCGTCGGCGAACCAGTTTTCGGTCCAGGGAAAAAGAGTGAAAGCGACCGGGGCAAAACCACGTCGGGCGATTTCGAGATCACGCTCGGTGTCGATGACACGGCGTTGCCGGGTTCCCTCAATCACGGTGAGGATGGGCTGGCCGAAGAGGAGCAAGTCTTGCTCGCGGTAGAGGATGCTCAGTTCGGAATACCAGCGTCCGTGCGCGGCGCGCACCTCGGCGGGCGTCATGCGGAAGTAGTCCGGGCCGACCAAGGGGGCGACGTTGATGGGACGCAACTGGTGTTCGCCGACCATGAGGGGGCGCGAACGGTCCCAAGGTTTGAGGTGGCCGGCAACGTTGGCCGTGGGGGAGAGCGCGGGGTTGTCGGGCCAGCGCAGGACGTGGGGCCAGTTTCGGCTGAGCCCGCCGTCGGCGTAGTGGACGTTGAGGGCGTCTTCGTTTCCGTCGGTGTCGCCGTAGGCGCTGTGGATGACGGGACGACTGGGGTCGAGGCGTTTGATCGTTTCGCGCGCACTCACCAAAAACTTGGTGGCGACGGGGTTGCGTGGGATTTTCCAGTGCTGGAATTCGTTGGAGCTGGACCACATGACGACGCTGGGGTGGTTGCGATCGCGTCGGACGAGACGGCGGATGTGTTCAAGGGACTGTTCGGTGTCGGGGCGGTGGAAGAGCGCGGTTTCGTCAATGATGAGGAAGCCTTGGCGGTCGGCGGCTTCGAGAAAAACTTTCGGGTAAGGCTGTCCGTGGAGACGCACGGAGTTGAGTCCAACTTGTTTGGCGGTCCGCCAAAGTTCGTCGGGGGAAAGCATTTTGCCTTGGGAGTTTTGGGCAAAAAAGAATTCCCCGATGTGTCCCCAGCGGCTGTAGAGGCGAATTTTTTTGCCGTTGAGGTACATGCCGGGACCGTCGAGCCAGACTTCGCGGAAGCCGAAGTTCACAGCCACACGGTCCGGGGACTCGCCCGAGCGGGGATCAACCACCGCGAGCACGAAGCGGTAAAGGTGCGGATTTTCGGGCGACCAGAGTGTGGCGTCAGCCCAAGGAATTTCCCAGCGGTAGGAGGCTCCTTCGGTCCGTGCGTTGGCGGGGACTTTGCTTTCCTTCAGCAAAGTTTCGCCGTCAAAGATGCGCCATGCGAGGCGCGCGCCAGGGGCCGGACGCGAAAGGGTGGCTTCAACCGCGAGCACGCCGCGCCTCACCGATGGATTTACAAATACGTCGTCGATGCGCAGGGCGGGGCGGGCCTCAATGTGGCAGGGACCGGCAATGCCGATGCTGGCGCGGTGCATGGCTCCGATGGGCCAGCCTTGGCGGAAGGCTTCCTGCGCGTGGCCGACGAGGAGGGCAATTTCGTTGGGTGCGTCGAGCTTGACGACGTCGGTGATGTCGAAAGTGAAGGGGAGAAAACCGTCGGCGTTTTCACCGACGAGTTTTCCGTTGACGAAGACTTTTGTGGTGAAAGCCACGGCGTCGAAGTGCAGGAGGGCGCGTTTCCCGCGGAAGGTGTCGGAGGGGATTGTGATGTTGCGGCGATACCAGACGTGAGTGATGAGGTCGCGGTCCACGCCGCGCCAGTCGATGCGGTAGTCGCGCCAGGAGCGGGCACGCGAGCGTTCGTTGATTTTGACAGTCTGCCAATCGGCCTCAGACGGACGGGCGGGCGTGGCGGTGGATTTCGCGGAGGGGGGGGGGGAGGGAGGGACAAAGGCGAAGCCCCATTCGCCGAGCAGAGAGACGCGGGGATACGAGACTGTTGTTGGCGCGGCTTCCTCGTCGCTGGTGTATTCGTTTTTCAACAACGCCTTGATTTCGTCGGGGGACAGCGCGCGGGAATCGACAATCACCTCGTCGATCGCGCCGCGAAAGCCCGGACCTTTGCCTGCGTGGGAACCTGCCTGCCAGGAGCTGAGCATCCAGGGTTTGGCGGTGGCGGCGGCGTCAGTCCAGGTGTTGGGACGGTTGCCGCGCACGTCGGCTTTGGCGGGTTCGCCGTTGAGGAAGAGGCGCACGCCTTTGCCATCCTGCACCAGCGTGACAAGCGTCCATTTTCCGGCGGGCACGCTGCCTTCGGCGGAGGAGCCGTTCCATGCGAAGGGGCGGGGTTCGCCACTCCAGCGACTCACAAAGCGGACGCGCTGGCGCTCGGCGTCGTAGTCGAGGGAGAGGCGGTTGTTGGCGTGGTGGGCGCCGCCCGCGCTGCGGGCCCAGAGGAGGCCGCTGGCGGGCGCACTGTCGGGCTTGGGCTCGTCGGGTTTCACCCAGAGGCTGATGGTGCCGGTTGGCGTGGGTTGCCCGGTGGCGCGGAGGGTCAGACGGCTGTCCTCGCCGGTGAATTGCGCGGCGCGCCCGAACCGGCCTTCCACGAGGCGGACGTTTTGCAGCGTGACGGGTTGGGCGGAGACGCGGTCAATGACGGCGTCGGCTTTGCTGTCATCGAAGGACAATACCAGTTCGGGCGCGGCGGGGAGGAGAATCGGTGTCAGGAGCAGGAGGGCGAAATGACTGAATTTCCGGCTAAAAGGTCTGAGGATTCTGGCAGTAGTTAAATTTTGGATTTTCGATGTCATTTTCAGATAAAAATCGGGCGTTGGTCTGGTGAGAGGTTGTTGGTCCGGGGGGGGGGGGAGGGGGAGGGATCAGGGCAGGGTGAAGTTGTTGGCCCAGTTGAGTGATTCGCGGGGCACGGTGGCGACGTGTCCGTCAACGAAGAGGACAGGCGTTTTGCCGTCGTTCTTTGGCGCGGCCATGCAGTTGTAGGCTGTCCACTTTCCGTCGCCGCCACCGCCGCTGGTGACGGCGTTTCCCTGCACAACGGCGGCGGCAAGAACCGATGTGCTGGGTTTGCTAACCGCGCTGAAATAAACGTATTTGGCGATCGTGAGTCCTGAATTGAGTCCGTAGCCGGGAATGGAGTCCTCGTCATTGCCGTCGGTGCTGACGTTGATCTCTCCTGCGATGCGTGGACGCCAGAAGATGCTGGCTTTCAGTGCGGCGTTGGTGACTTTGGCGGGATTCACGCCGATGTGGTAGCCCCAGAGGTAGGAGCGCCACAGGGGGGCGTCGGCATTTCGCGGGTAATGAAGAGGCGGCACCTGATCCTTGTTTTCCTGGCCCCACGTCTGGGCGATCACGCCAATCTGGCGCAAATTCGAGATGCTTTTGGCCGCCACCGCCGTCTTTCGCACGGAGGACAATGTCGCCAACAGAATAGCTGACAAAACTCCGATGATCGCGATCACGGTCAGCAGTTCGACCAGGGTGAAGCCAAGGTGAAAACAAGGGCACCGTGCGGAGCCGGACAACAGGCGTAGTTGTTTTTTGGATTCTAATTGGAGTCGGGGGCGGCTGGATGTTTCGGGATCGGGGGTGCTCATGGGATTTTGTCCAGTTTGGATTTTGATTTTATCGATCAGGCAGGGAGGGCGGCAAAGGCGAGAGATTCGATGCGGGAGAGAAGGTGGGCGAGGGCCATTTTGGTGTCGCCGCGATACCAGCCGCGCCAGCGTCCGGTTTCGCCGGTGTGGTATCCGTCGAGCGCGAAACGGAGTCCGGCGGCGGCTGCGGCGAGGTTGGGCTCGGTTGGTTGGAGAAGAGCGGCGAGCGCACGGTAGAGGCCGAGGAGGATTGTCGTCTGGGCAACGAGGTTGGCTTGGAAAAACGAACGGTGGCGCGGAGCGATCCGTGGCGCATGGGCGCGGAGTTCGTCGAGGAGGGCGGCGAGAGCTTGCCCGGCGGTATCCAAAAACGCAGGAAAGCCGGGTGGGAGAATCTCGGGGCGCGCAGCGTTACCCGTCGCGAGGGCATGGACTTCGTTGAAAATGAAGCGGCGGGCGGCGCCGTCATAGAGGCGGAAACCGGGCGAAATCTCCGGGATTGCGTCGAGAAGTTTCTGGTGCAGGGGGGCGAGGCCGGCCGGGGACCAGCGGGCGAGGAAGGCGGCGTCAGTGAGCAGAGCGGCGGATGGCGAGGGTTGGGCGACCTGCTCCATGAAACACTGCGCGGCCATGACGTGCTCGCGGAGGTTGGAGACGTTGAGGAGGGCGTAGCGGGTGTCGCCACGGTCGGTAAGCTGGCGGATGATGCGGTCGATTTTTGAGGGGGGGGGGCCTTGCACGAGATGGGGACCGAAGAGCCAGACGGCGGCGTGGTAATAAACGCCGCAGGGGTTTTGCGGGTCGCGGGGCAGGACGTTGAAATCGTCCTGGAGTTCTTGCGTGAGGTGGTGGTCGGCAAAGACACAGGTGACGCCGGACGGGATGCGTAGTTGTCCGCTAGATACGAGTTCGGCGCCTTCAAGCCAGAGGGTGAGGGTGGCGCGGGGCGCGGGGCGGGGATCAGTCTCGCGGATGATGGCAAGCTGGTCGGCGAGGGCGGCGGCGATGAATTCACCGGCGCGGGCTTGGGCGGCGGGGTCGTGATTCCAGAGGGGGCGGTCGCCGCGTCCGCGAAGGCCGATCTGCCAGATGATACGGTCGCCGGCGATGTCGTGCCAGAGGCGGGCATGGTCGCGCCAGCAGGCGCGCATCACGCCGGGGGCTTCGCGGTAGGAGAAGGGGGCGCCGGTGTAGTTGTTTTTTGAACACCAGGTCTCGTAGGCGAAATGGGAGACGCCGAGGGGTTCGACGTGGTGCTGCGAGACGTAAAGGCCGCGGCGGATGGCGGCGCGGATGAGGTCGGCTTCGGGCGGGTTGGTGAGGTCGTTGAAGGAGGCAGGGATGATGAGGTTGCCGCGCAGGCGGAGGAGCGCCTCGAAAACCATCGCCATGACTTCGGGTGCGGCGATGGGAGTGTAGTATTGAAGGAGGCGGGTTTCGTAGTTGCCCTCGCCGTCAATGGAACGTCCTTCAAATTCGGCGCGGCGTGGCCAGTCGCGGAAGCGTTGGCGGCCGGGTTCGAGCGGCCGGTCGGGCCAGGTGGAGAGGAGGTCTTCGTCGTTGATGAACCAGCCGCGGTAGCGGAAGAGGGGGGGGGGGGAAGTGATGGTTCGCGGGGCGGTGGCGAGGCGGGCGCGGAGTTCTTCCGGTGTGAGCGGAGCGGGTTCGATGTCTTTCCAGAACCAGAGGGGATCGACGCCGAGGAAGCGGTGCGAAAATTCGTAGATGCCGTAAATGGCACCGAGTTCGTCCGCGCCGCTGATGGCAATGGTAGCGGGGAGGGGGGGGGGGGGAGGGAGTTCGATGCGGAAGGTTTCGGGAGGGAGCGAGGGGTCGAGCGTGACGCGGATATGAAGAGGGTGTGTGTCGCGCCAGTCGGGAGGCAAAATTTTGGCGAAATCGCGGTGAAGGTCGTCGAGGGCGGCGGCGAGGCCGGGCGATTGCGTGTTGTTTGTATTCACTATTGAGGAATGGTTGTCGTCATTTTCATCAGCGAATGGTTGCGATGGAGCCTGAAATCGAGAACTCGCCGAGCGCCCAATAAAAGACGGTCGACCGGTCGGCGTCATTGACGGCACCGACAAAATAGATTCCCGCCGCCGTCACGTTTTTGAGCGAGCGCGGCTCGAACCGCGCCTGATGCGGATCGAAGAAGAGGTCTGCGGCGGGGTCGTAGCGAGCCCACCGGGTGTTCCCGACGAACTCCCTGCCGCCGATGGAAACGGGAATTCCGTTGGGCGGATAATCGAAGGTGGTCGAGGAGATGTAGTAATGCTCGCCGAGTTTGACGATCCAGCGACCGGAACAGGGCATTCCGCCCCAGCGGGACACCGCAGCCTTGAGTTCGTCGATTGAGACGGGACCGGAGGTGAAGCCTTCGTTGAAGTCCTCCTGCCTGAAGACGATCGCACCGACGAAACGCACGGTGGAGCCGCGCCAGTCTTGCCCCGCGCGGCTGGCGGACAGGACAATCGCGTTGAGATAACGGACCGGCGAATTGCGATTATCGCCAAACCGGGTGGAGCGTCCGACGTGTTCCCGCAACGAGTCCGCCGTCAGCGTGGTGCTGGTGATCTTGTATCCGCCGTAAAACGCGGGACCGGTGTAGTCAGACGCGGGGCTGAGTGGGACGGTGTCGCTGAAGGCGTTGAGATAAACGTAGGGGTCGCCTGCGGTTCCCATGCCAGAACTGATCACGGTGCGGGCCAGCGGTGTGTTTCCCGACACATATCCGTCTCGGGCGGCGACGGTCGCGCGCCATCCTGAGAATCCGAAGTTGAAAACGACGTCGGAGGCCAGCAGCGACAGTGGTGTCGCCGCAAGGAACAGGCCAGCGATACGGACCAAGGAAGGGACTCTCGGTTGGCGCATCATGTTTCAGGGAAGCATCGGGCCACGGAGGATTTCGAACCGTGGCAAGGAGCTATCGCCGGGTTGCCGGGGAACGGAGAATGCGCCGCAAGGCCGGCACACCGAGGGCGAGCAGGCCGAGCAGCAGGGCCAAGGTGGAGGGTTCGGGGATGAAGGCTCCAGTGACTTCCAGCTTGGTGAAGGTAAAGGCAAATCCAGCGCTGGCTGTGGCAGTAAGGGTCTCGGTGCGCTGAAATTGAACGCCGATGGCGGTTACATTCGCCAGAGAGAGGCTGGTAAACGAAGCGTCTGCCGCGGAAAACGCGAGGTCGGTCGCCGGATTGTAAAGCGCCCAAGTGACCCCACTCAAGCTTCCGCTCGAACGGTCTCCTATGCTGTTGGGAATGAAAAAAGTGCTATTCGACACGTAATAGTTGTCGCCGACTTTGACCACCCAGCGTGCAGCCGTGTTGGTTACGGCGGAGCCAAAATCTGTGACACTTATGTTGAACCCGTCAACGGAGGCAGGCCGCTCCAAATCGAACATCAGCACTCCCTGCGCACTGATCGGATCGCTGGCCCAATTCGGCGACCCCGTGAGTCGATTAACTGTGATGAAAGGACCATCATAGCTGGTGGAAACGTTATTACGAAGATACGCGCTCACGGTCACGTCCCGATTCGTGCTTGATATGCGAAAGCCACCGTAAAACGCGGGACCGTGATAATTGGTGGAGGTGACGAGCGGGGCGGTGCTGAAAGGGATGGAGTAAACATAGGGATCACCTTCCTCCCTGTTGTCCAGCGTGGCCGAACGGTTAAAATCGTAATTGGAACCAACGTATATGGCCGAGTTGAACAAAAACACGGTGTCTGCGAACACCGGTGCGGAACCAAGGGCCAAGCAGGCCAGGAGGAGTGAGGAACGATGCAGGTTGATTTTCATGGGATGGGAGGGTTTCTAAAAAAAAACGGTGTAACTTGAGGAAGGAGGTGTAAATGGCTTTGGAGTTAAACCTGTTTAACTTGGCGAAAACCAGCCCAGCATCGTGCCTACGATCCCGGTCTTTTTTAACCGCGAATGGACGCCAATGTTCGCGTTTCGAGCGCAGCGACAGTCCGCCATAAAGGCTGGGTTTCCCGCAACGGCGCCACGTTCGCAACGGCTCAGACGGGAACCGTTGCGGGCGTGGTGAGCGTGGCGGGAAATCCTTCATTCTGCCCGTCAACGCGCGCAACCATTGGTTTTTATGGCGGAACCTTCCCGGAATCGCCGACCCTCTCATCAGATTCCACTCTGGACGTCCGCCGGATTTCTGGCGAAAGTGAACGGCATCACCCCGTTTTCAATGTCACACCTTGCGGTGATCCACCGGCATCTTCCTTATCATCTCTTTTATGTACCATTCGCCCAAATCCCCTTCCGCCCGTTTCTGCTTCCTGCGTCGCCTGTCGCAATGGGGCGCTGCCAGTTTCGCCATGGTTGCGTTTGCTGTGCTGGTGAGTGCGTCCGAGGTCACAATCCAGCGTGATATTGTTTATTATGCTCCGGCCGGGGAGACCGATGCGGCCATCGATGAGTTTTGCCGGCTCGATCTCTATCTTCCCAAGGTATCTCCCGCCGGAGGTTTTCCCCTGATTGTTTTGTTCCATGGAGGGGGACTCCATACCGGCTCACGGGAGAGGATGGCCGCCTTGGCCGAACGTTTTGCATCGGCCGGGATCGCGGTGGCCAATGCCACTTATCGTCTCCATCCCGGAGTGAAGTTCCCCGTCTATGTTGAGGACGCGGCCCGGGCCGTCGCTTGGGCCGCGCAGCATGGCGAAAGCAAGGGTATGCGCCCGGGGGCGCTCTTCGTGGGCGGGCATTCCGCCGGTGGTTATCTGGCCGCGCTGCTGGCCACGGACGCACAATATCTACGAAAAGCAGGAGTGCCTGACGGAGGTGTTGCCGGATACATTCCCATCAGCGGCCAGTTGATCACCCATTCCCAAGTGCGAGAAGAGCTTGGCCTGACACGACTCAGCATCCTCAGCAATGAGGCCGCCCCGCTGTACCATTTACGCCGGGATATGGCGCCAATCCTGTTTCTCGTAGGCGATAAAGATATGCCGGCACGTGTGGAAGAGACGCGTCTCTTCGTGGCAGCTGCGAATGACATCGCAAAGAACCCCAACGTCTCGGTCTTGGTGGTGCCTGATCGCAATCACGGCTCCATCCGCAGTCGATTGCTCACTCAGGACGACCCGGGCGGCGTGGCGGTAATGGAGTTCATCCGCAAGTGGACCCCGTGAGAAATCTCCGAGGGACTTCAACCCAATTCACCTCTCTCCGGGAGATCTCAAGGTGACTTCTAAGATTACAACAGAGGACGCAGAGGGAACACAGAGAGCAGTGAGGGCACAAGGACTTCTGAGGTCTCAAAAAATTCTCCAGCCTATCATCTAGAGCGTGTAGTCACGAGATTGAAGCCCAGAGGATGGCACACCTGAATTGGACGGCAGCGAGGAAAGAGGAGGCTCGTTTTGCGTATCGGGTTGCGATGCCGCGCCATTGCTTGAGTCGTAGGAATGCATTTTCTACCAGATGCCTGATCCGATAAAGATAAGGGTCATATTCGCGTTGTTCTATGCGATTGGTCTTTGGAGGAATCTGCGGGCAGATGCCTGCGGCCTGCGCCATTTCGATGATGGCGTTGGTGTCATATCCCTTGTCGGCGATCAGATGGTCTGCGGCAATGCCTTCAATCAACCTGCCAGCCTGTGTGCAATCAGCCGTGGAACCCGCTGTAACAATGACTCGCACCGGCATACCATGCGCATCCACGGCCAAATGTAGTTTGGTGTTTCGCCCCCTTTTGTCAGACCGATCGCCTCGTTTCCACCTCTGGCTCCCGCCGCATGCGGATGGATTTTGACATGACTGGCATCAATCATCAGCCACTCGAAATCGGGCTCGTTCATCAGTTCCGACAACAGGCGCTCCCAATGCCCCTTGTCTCTCCAGCGACAAAAACGCCTGTGCGTGTTGCCCCACCCTCCGTAATCCTCTGGAAGATCCCTCCAAGGCGCACCAGTGCGTAAAATCCACAGAACCGCGTTGAGGAACTTGCGGTTGTCCTCCGCCACCCCTCCCCACGCTCCTTTCCTTCCAGGTAGCAGCGGCTCCAGAACGCGCCAAACTCGGTCCGAAATATCGTGACGGTGTTGATCTTTCGCCATGCTGACATTCTCCATCACGAAAAAAAACAGTCAACCTTATCTCGTGACTACACGCTCTAGAGCATTTTCAGTTGATGTGTATCCGTTGTCTTAATGGTAGGGAGGCCTCTCCGAGGCCTCCGTGAGCGTGGTGAGAGGATACGAAATTCATAGGTGGTTGGAGCGTGGTTTCGGAGGCCTCGGAGAGGCCTCCCTACCGTTAAGACGATGACTACAACTCAACTGAAAATGCTCTAGAACCTCCCTCAAGAGTAGGTGTCCACCAGTGATTGATGACGTAGTTTTTTTTCAATGACGACTTTGCTCGTGGCGTGGTCAAGGGTGAGGGTGACTTCCTTTTTCTCACCGGGATAGAGGTCGAAGTAGTTGTCGTCCGCCGCGTGCGTCAGGCCGGGGAGGTCGAAGGCGAAGCGGTGTTGGAAGACGGGCGAGGTGAAGGTGAGCACGAAACGTTTTGAGTCCTTGGGGTCGGGCTGGCGCACGGTGGTCTTGGTTTTCGCACGCGGGAGGGCGAGGAAGCGCGGGGGCGTCAGGAATACGGTGTCCTGACTCACGGTGCGTCCGCCGGTGTCGAGCGCGATGCGCAGATAAAGGTTGTCGCGTCCGTGGCGTTCCATGAGGGAGGCAAGGCGGAGGGTTTTTTGTTTCACGCTTTCGCCGTGGCGGAGGGCGACGGTTTTTTTGCCGGAGAGGAGGATGCGTCCGTCGAGGTGAAAGAGGTCCCAGCGCAGCGTGCCGCGGGCGGGCGCGGGGGCGTCGTAAACGGTGTAAAGGTGGACTTCGTCAACAGTGCTGCGGCGGTAGTTGCCGATGGTCGGGGCTTCGTCGCCGGGGACGTGCGCGCTGGCAATGGCGGGGGCGTTGAAGCGGCGGGCGGCGTGGTGCAGGGCTTTCCAGCGTCCGGTGTGTTCGATGGAGGACCAGGAGGCGACGGGCCAGCAGTCGTTGAGTTGCCAGTAGATCGCGCCCATGCAGCGGGGGGTGAGGCGGCGGTAGTGCTCGATGCCGGTCTGCATGCAGTAGGCTTGGTTGAGTTGGGAGAGGTAGATGAGGGCGTCTTGCGACTTGGGCAGACGGTAGCGGCGGGATACGTAGTCGAGGATGATCTGGTTGCCGGCGCGATTTTTCTGATGATTTTCCATCGTGGGGCCGAAGATGTTGGCGTCACCGGGTGGACAGAAGGTGGCGTTGGTCTGGGGCGAGGAATAGCTTTGCATCCCAAATTCGGATACAAAGCGGAATTGGTATTTTTCGTAGTCTTTGACCGGTTTGCGGGCGTGCCAGACGTCCCAGAAATGTTTGTCGCCGCGTTTCTCGCTGACTTCGTGTCCGCATTCGTAGTCGCCGCTCCATTCGGAGCTGGGCCAGTAGGGGGTGACGCCGTCGTGGGCGGCAATGGCATCGGGGAGGGTTTGGTGGAAGATGCGTTCGTATCCGGCTTTGCTTTCGGGGGTGGCGAGGATGTCGTTTTTGAAGATTTGAACGAGTTCGTTGTTGCCGCACCAAAGGGCGAGCGAGGCGTGGTGGTGGAGGCGACGGACTTGGTAATGGGCTTCGGCGCGGACGTTTTGGACGAAGGCGTCGTTGTGGGGATAGAGGGTGCAGGCGAACATGAAGTCGTGCCAGAGGAGGAGGCCGAGTTCGTCGCAGAGATCATAAAAATGTTCGCTTTCGTAGATGCCGCCTCCCCAGAGGCGTATGCAGTTGAGGTTGGCTTGGGCGGCGGAGTGGAGGTCGCGGGCGTAGTCGGCGCGGGTGAGGTCGGCAACGAAGGAGTGGGCGGGTATCCAGTTGGCGCCTTTGATGAAGATAGGGCGTCCGTTGACGAGGAATTGGAAGGATTCGCCCCACTCGTCGGGGTGGCGGTCGAGCTGGATGGTGCGCAGGCCGACGCGCTTCGCGCGAACATCCAACGTCGAACATCCAACATCCAACGTCGAAGTGGAGGTGAAGGGGGGGGAGGGGGGCTGGTTGTCTGTGGTTGGTTGTTGGCTGTTCGTCGTTGGATGTTGGTTGTTGGATGTTCGAGGTTGGATGTTCGGTGGAGGCGGCGTCGCCGCCTCCACCGTGAGTTCGATGTCGTAGAGGGGTTGCGCGCCTTGTCCGGCGGGCCACCAGAGTTGGGCGTCGGGGATGCGGAGGTTGCGGGGGGGTGGGGGGGGGGAGGATTTCGTGGAGTGCGGCGATTCATCGCCGCTTTGGACGATGCGATTTATCGCGTCGCTCGGCGGAGGGGTGGCGGGCCGTTGAAACGGCCCGTCAAAGCGGCGATGAATCGCCGCA
>NZ_ABEA03000004.1 GCF_000171235.2 Geminisphaera colitermitum TAV2
GGCTGCGTTCGATGCGGCGGTTCAGGCGGCGGCCAATGCCGACAAGGCGGCGGGGCGGCGGGTGTTTGTGGTGACGGGGGACGATAATATGAAGTTTGGCCTGACGCGGTTGGAGGTGTCGCCGGGGGAGACGTTTGTGGTGATTCTGAAAAACATTGGCCGCCAGCCGAAGGAGGCGATGGGACACAATTGGGTGTTGCTCAAAAAGGGGGTGGACGGGCGCGCGTATTGTCAGGCGGCGGTCAAGGCGAAGGACACCGAGTATCTGCCGCCGGAATTGGGTTCACAGGTGCTGGCGGCAACGAAGATGCTGGGGCCGGGGGAATTTGACCGCGTGGAGATCACCGCGCCCGCCGAGTTGGGGAGTTACCCGTATGTGTGCAGCTTCCCCGCGCATTATGAATTGGGCATGAAGGGCGTGCTGGCGGTGACGCCGTGAGGCGTGGCGGGCGGGCGGGCGTGGTGCGTTGACGGGGATGTTAAGGTGTTCGGGATATGACGACCCGGCGCAGATTTTTGCAGGCGGCAGGCCTGGCGCTTCTCGGGCTGGCGCTGACGCCGTCCACCCTGCTCGCGGCGGCGGAACGGGTGCATCTGGTGAGAAGGGGGGAAACGCTCAGCGCGATTGCGAGGCGTTATGGCGTGTCGGTCGCGGCGCTGGGTCGGGTCGGCATCAAAAGTGGCGCGGGCTTCTCGCCCGCATTCTGTTCCGATGCGGGCGGGACGCCCGCGCCACGCGTAGCGCAGGCTTCTTGCCTGCCTTCCGACGTAGCGCAGGCGTCTCGCCTGCCATCTTGTTTATTGCGCGAAGCGCGGTGTCTTTTTTCAGGGAGTGCGGCGCTTCGCGCAGCAGGCTGGATTGCAGGCGGGACGCCTGCGCTACGTCAAACCGGCGGCAGGATGCCGCCGCTCCCTCTCGCCGAAATGCCGCTGACATCGGTTTGAGTTACACCCGGAGGGGGGACGTCAGAAAAACGCGAGTTGCGGGTCGGGGACGCCTTCCTTGACGGTGATTTTTTTTCGCGGGCGGGCGTTGGGTTGAGCGACCGGGGGGAGGGTGACTTGAGTGGCCGGAGTGTCGGTTTGGTTGTCGTCGCCTTCGAGTTTGGCGAGGATGGTCTTGGCGCGTTCGATGACCGAGGCGGGGAGGCCGGCGAGGCGGGCGACCTGAATGCCGTAACTGCGGTCGGCGGCTCCGGGGACGACGCGGCGGACAAAGACGATTTCGTCGTTCCACTCCTTCACGGCCACGGAGTAGTTGCGCAGGCGGGTGAGGTGTTTTTCGAGTTGGGTGAGTTCTTGGTAGTGCGTGGCGAAGAGGGTGCGGGGGCCGCGTTCGGGATCGGCGTGGAGGTGCTCGACGACGGCCCAGGCGATGCTGAGTCCGTCGTAGGTGGAGGTGCCGCGTCCGATTTCGTCGAGGATGATGAGGGAGCGGTCGGTGGCGTTGTTGAGGATGTTGGCCGTCTCGTTCATCTCGACCATGAAGGTGGAGTTGCCGCGGGCGAGGTCGTCACTGGCGCCGACGCGGGAGAAGATGCGGTCGACGAGACCGATGCGGCAGGTTTTGGCGGGGACCCAGCAGCCGATTTGCGCGAGGAGCGTGATGAGGGCGACCTGGCGGATGTAGGTGGACTTGCCGGCCATGTTGGGGCCGGTAAGGAGGGCGAGTTGGGAGTCGGTGGAACTGAGTGTGGTGTCGTTGGGGACGAAGGTGGTGGAGCTGAGGCCGCTGTTGTTGGTCGCGGGGGATTTGATCATTTGCTCCACGACGGGGTGGCGGCCTTCGATGATTTCGATGACGTCGCCGTTGTCGATTTCGGGCTGGGAGTAGCCCCATTCGCGGGCGAGGATGGCCCAGCCGGCAAGAACGTCGAGTTCGGCGAGGGCTTCAGCGGTGCGGGTCAGGGCGAGGGATTCATCTAGGATGGCCGTGACGAGGGAGGTGAGGAGTTCGCGTTCGCGTTCGCGGGCGCTTTCTTCGGCGTGGAGGATTTCTTTTTCTTTTTCGCGGAGTTCGTCGGTGATGTAACGTTCGCCGTTCACGGTGGTCTGGCGGCGGATGTAGTTGTCGGGGACGAGGCGGAGATTGGCTTTGGTGACTTCGATGTAGTAGCCAAAATTGTTGGTGAACCTGACTTTGAGGCTCTTGATGCCGGTGCGTTCCTGCTCGGCGCGTTCGAGTTCGGAGAGCCAGGTGCGGTTGTCGGTGGTAAGGGAGTGGAGGCGGTCCAGTTCGGCGTCGTGTCCGGAGCGGATGAAGCCGCCGTCGGCAATGTCGGAGGGGAGTTCGTCGGCGAGGGCGCTGGCAAGGAGCTGGCGCAGGGCGGGGAGGTCTTGTATCTGGGCCTGATAATGCGCGATGAGGGCGGGGTTGCGACCGGCGGAGGCCGCGCGCGGGGTGGAGCGGGCGGCGGGTGCATCTTTGTTGGTAGTGGATTTTTGGTGACCGTTGCCGGAGGTGAGGCGCTTAAGGAGGTCGGCGATGGCGGGGAGTTGGGCGAGGGTGTCGCGGATGCCGCCGAGTTCGCGGGGGTTGCGGAGGCGGTTCTGGAGGCGGCCGAGGATGCGGGGGATGTCGCGGATGCCACCGAGTTGTCCGCGCAGTTCGGTAAGAACGGTGGGGGCGGCGATGAGTTCACCAACGAGGGTGGAGCGGCGGCGGATTTCGTCGATGGAGAGGGTGGGGGAGGCAAGCCAGCGTTCGAGGAGGCGGGCGCCAGGGGCGGTGGTGGTGCGGTCTATGGCGGTGATGAGCGAGCCTTCGCGGGTGCCGCGGGTGGACTGGAATATTTCCAGGTTGCGCAGGGTGGCGGGGTCGATGAGGAGGGAGCCGGTGGGGCGGTATTCCTGGAGGGTGCGGAGGTTTTCGGGGCGGGCGCAGAGGCTGTCGGTCGCGTATTGGATGAGCGCGCCGGCGGCGCCGAGGGCAGGGTGGTCGTTGGAGAGTCCGAAGCCTTGCAGGTTGAGAACGCCGAGGCCTTCCATGACGGCCCGGGCGCCGGAGAGGGTTTCGAAGAGGTAGGCCGGGCGTTCGGTGACGGTGCGTTCGGTGGCGAAGGCGTGGAGGGCGTGGGTGGTGGTTTGGTCGTGCGGGGCGTGTTGCCAGTGTTCGAGGTCGCGTTCGGGGATTACAACCTCGGCGGGGGCGATGGCGGTGAGGACGGGGAGGAGTTTTGCGGGGTCGGGGTCATGGGCGATTTTGAATTCACCGGTGGAAAGGTCGAGCCAGGCGGCGGCGAGGCCGCCTTTGTCGAGATTGAGGGCGCAGACGTAGCGGTTGCGGGCGGCGTCGAGTTGATTGGTCTCGATGGTGGTGCCGGGAGAGAGGATGCGGGTGAGCTGACGGCGGACGAGTTTCCCGGGTTTGACGGGGCCATCCTGGTCGCAGATGGCGACTTTGCGACCGGCGGCGAGGAGCTTGTTGATGTAGGTGTCTGCGGCGTGGTAGGGGACGCCGGCCATGGGGTAACCGTTGCGCTGGGCAAGGGTGAGACCGAGGAGGCGCGCGGCTTCGACGGCGTCGTTGTAGAACATCTCATAAAAATCCCCAAGCCGGAAGAGCAGCAGAACGTCAGGCGCGAGACCGCGCTTTACGTCAAAATACTGCTGCTGCATGGGAGTGAGCTTGGGTTTCGTCATCGTCGAAAATTGAAAATGATAGGGGTCGATATGCGTGTTTCAAGCGCAGTGAAGGCAAGTTCGATTTGATTGATTGCGGCGATGGCGTAAAGCGACCGGTCAGGATTTTGGCTGGCGAGAGAGAGCAGGGGGGGGGGAGGGGCGAGTGTAGCCGTCATCGTGTTCGGATAATTATATGGATTGATGCCATGGTGGAATCTGGAGCAGACGACAACCGATGTCATTTCAGGGCAACGCCCACACCGGACTTGCCCGCCTCCGTTTCCCACGAAAACGTAAATCTCATCGCATGATGCTTCGCCGCCACCGCCGCCATCAGTCCGGCAACGCCTGCTCCTCCGGGCATGGCCGGCGGTTTGCGCTGATTGCGGTATTGTCCGCCTGGATACTGGCGACGGGCGTGCATTGGGATTTTTTGCAGGTCGTCGGCTGGGGACGGATGATCGTCACTTACACCACCGAACTGGACATGTCGCTGGCCGAAGCCGTGCGCTACACCTTCAGCGGCGACGCCCGCTGCCGTATTTGCGAAACGGTGACCGAAGGCAAAAAAGCCTCCAATGGTGATCCCGCCTCATCCTCCACGCCCGGCTCTCCGGTTGCCGGCAAGGATGCCGTCGGCAAACTCCTTCTCTCCCTTTCCCCGGCCCCGTTGGGCACGCCCGCCGTGTCAACGCAGACCACTTGGTTCGCCGCCGATGTGCTCGAACCGCTTTCTCCCGCCTACCCCGTCCCTGTTCCGCCGCCGCGAGCCTGAAGTGGCAGCCTGTTAATAACTGGTGTTACGCAGAGGCGCCAAGGATCGCGGCTTCGCCGGAACCAAACCGGTTCGTCATGCACCTGCCTGCGCCCTCCATGCGCCGCGCCCCGTTCGCGCATGTTGCATACACGCCGCTTGCGCGCCGTGCGCCACATGCCGGAACAACAACCTTCAACTCATTCCCTATGAATTCTCATTTTTCACCTCTCATCCACAAGCGCCTCGCGCTTCTCCTCATGCTGCCGGCCGCGACCTTCGCGGACGCACCCGCCACGCAACTCGAACCGCTCGTCATCACGGCCACGCCAGCGGGGGACCGGCCGCTTGAGGTTCGCATCGATCCGCAAACCCCTGCCCAGCCCATCCCTGCGCAAGACGGCGCCGACATCCTCAAAACTGTGCCCGGCATCTCCGTCAGTCGCAAAGGCGGCACTGGCGGCGAAGTCATCCTGCGCGGCTCCGCCGGATCGCGTCTCGATATCCTCGTCGATCACGAAAGCATCCTCGGCGGCTGCCCCAATCGCATGGACCCGCCCACGGCCTATATTTTCCCTGGCGCCTACGACAGCGTCACCGTGCTCAAGGGACCGCAGACCGTGCTCTACGGCCCCGGCAACTCCGCCGGCGTGGTTCTCTTCGAGGCCGGCCCGGTCCACCTCGACCAGCCCACGGCCAGCCTCGATGCCTCGCTTGTCTTTGGCAGCTTCGACCGCAACGACCAACTCGCCAGCGTCCTTGCCGGAACGCCCGATTTTTACGTCAGGGTCGAAGCCGTTCGCTCCGAGTCCCACGACTACGAGGACGGCAACGGCGACAAGGTCCACTCGCACTACGAGCGCTCCACCGAGCGTGTCGCCCTGGGCTGGACGCCCGACAAAAACACCGTGATCGAACTCCACGGCGCGCTCAGCCAAGGCGAGGCCGCCTACGCCCACAGCATGATGGACGCCGCCCGGCTCGACCGGCAGAACGTCGGACTGCGCTTTGAAAAGCGAGAACTCACCCCCCTCGTCGAATCCCTCGAAGCCAGCTTCTACTACAACCACATCGACCATGTGATGGACAACTACAGCCTGCGCACCTTCACACCCACGATGATGATGCCCATGCCGATGTCATCGAATCCTGAATACACGCTCTGGGGCGGACGCGCCCTCGCCACGCTCGCACCCGCGGAGAACACCCGGCTCGACGTCGGCGGCGACTTCCGGCTCGGCGGGCACAGCAAGGAGTCCGTCGATGACGCGCAGATCGACAACTACGGATTCTTCGCCGAGGCTACGCAAACCCTTGCCACCCGCCACCGCCTGATCGCCGGCCTGCGGCTCGACACCTGGCGCGCCGAGGACAAACGCACCGCCACCGCCTCCCCCACCGGCGGCGACGACCGCAACGAGACCCTGCCCGCCGGGTTCCTCCGTTACGAGCAGGACCTGTCCGCCATCCCTGTCACGGTGTATGTAGGAATCGGATACACCCAGCGCGCCCCTGATTACTGGGAAATGTTCAGCTACCAAAGCGCCGGCAGCACGAGCGCTTTTGACACCGACCCGGAAAAGACCACTCAACTCGACATCGGCGCGACATGGAAGAAGGGACCGCTGACTGCGTTTGTCTCCGGTTTCGCCAACGATGTTTCCGACTACATCCTCATCGAAAAAACCGGATCGGGCATGATGGCGAAGACCATTGCCCGCAACATCGACGCCCGTTCCCTCGGCGGTGAAGCCGGTTTTGGATACACCTTTGGCGGCGGCTGGCAGCTCGATGCGAGCATCGCCTATGTGCGCGGAGAAAACCGCACCGACGACCTTCCGCTCGCGCAACAGCCGCCGCTCGAAGGCCGTATCGGAATCAGCTATACAACCCCCGTGTGGTCGCTCGGCGCTCTCGCCCGTCTCGTTGACCGGCAGGACCGCTACGCGGTCAACCAGGGGAGCGTGGCCGGGCAGGACATCGGCGCCACGGGCGGTTTCGCCGTGTTCTCGATCAACGGCGGCTGGCGCATCAATTCTCACGCCCTGCTCACGGCGGGCATCGACAACCTTTTCGACAAAACCTACGCCGAGCACGTCAACCGCGCGGGTGATGGAGACCCCGCCTACGCCACCAACGTCCGCGTCAACGAACCCGGCCGCACCCTGTGGATGAAACTTCAGGTCACTTTCTGACCGAAAGAGCGGCGGTCGGAAACCGCCGCTCTCCTTGTTAAGGGAGGATCTAAAAATTGAGGGAACTTCTAAAAATTACACAGAGGACACAGAGGAGGCACAGAGTTTGGGGAGGCCTGTCCGGTGGAAGGACATTTTCCTCGCGAATGAATGTCTCTGTAATTCATTTATTATAACTGATGTTACGCAGCCGAAGCAAGGAGCGGCGGTCTCCAGGCCGCCGGATGGATCGGCAGCGAAGCGTCGCCCGTTTGAATGATGAACTGCATGAGGCGAGGCGCGTTGCGCCTCGTCCGGCGGCCTCATCCGATCCGCCGCTCCTTGGCAAACGTCCGCGTAACATCAGTGATTTTAGTCACAGAGGACAGATGGGCTGCGCCGCAAGCGGGATCGGGGATCGGGGATCGGGATCAAAATTTCACGCCACGGCGCGACGAACGCAACGCCATCAGCCTGCTCTTGCCTCTCAGCGTGGCGACCGTTGCGCCGTGGCGTGAAACTCTGCTTCCCAGATGGAAGATGGAACTCATGCTCTTGTCCGGTTCTTGGGAATATTTAGAGGTTCCCTTCAATGAAACTGCCGAAATATTTGCGTCGGGCCGATAAAACGACTTGACGCGCTGATCTGAGCCCGTCTTTTTCTGCCGCACATTTGCGTCAGGGACGCGCACACCGGATCAACGAACAACCGAAACCACTTGGGTCAAACCCGCTAACTGCTTGAAAATGAGCTTAAACGCGACATACGGGACTACACAAAGCTCCCAAGCTCCCAAGCTCCCAAGCTCCCAAGCTCCCAAGCTCCCAAGCTCCCAAGCTCCCAAGCTCCCAAGCTCCCAAGCTCCCAAGCTCCCAAGCTCCCAAGCTTAGCTTAAGCTGTGCCAGCATAGAACACCCAAACAAGGGGGTACCATGTCTGGACGGGACGACGCGGAAACGGGAAGGAACGAGACAATACGCTTCAGGCAATTGCGTCCCTTCTCCCGTCATTTCTGACAACTCTCCCGCGACGGGAGACAACTCTCCCATGACGGGAGAACACTCTCCCGTGACGGGAGAACACTCTCCCGTGACGGGAGAACACTCTCCCACGACGGGAGAATACTCTCCCGTGACGGGAGAACGCTCTCCCACGACGGGAGAACACTCTCCCGTGACGGGAGAACACTCTCCCATGACGGGAGAACACTCTCCCATGACGGGAGAATACTCTCCCGTGACGGGAGAACGCTCTCCCGTGACGGGAGAACGCTCTCCCATGACGGGAGAATACTCTCCCGTGACGGGAGAACGCTCTCCCGTGACGGGAGAACGCTCTCCCATGACGGGAGAATGCTCTCCCGCGACGGGAGAAACGTCCATTCAGCCTACCCGAAAACCAAAAACGAAAGCATAAAATGCCCACTAAATACACTAATCGCAATTACTTGCCGACGACCGAGACGGAAGCCTACCTATGGCTGACCAACCTTGCGCAACAACTGCCCTCCGTAGCCAACCTGCTCGGCATCGGTCAAAAAGTCACCCCCTTGGTGCAAGCCGCGCAACTACTCACCGACACCCACCGCTACCAGCAAGCCACCCGCAGTCTGGCCGAAGAACGCACCGCCAACAAAAACGAAGCCGCCTGGAACCCCATCGGCCAACACGTTTACGTGCGCCCCACCACCACCGACACCGGCCCCCAAGCCACCCAAAGCGCCGAAGCCGGAGCCTACCCCCTGGCCATCGCCCTATGCGACGACATCCTCAGCAACCGGAGCGGCAAACTCGATCAGGCAATAAAAGACCTCTTGCGCCTCAATCCCCTGCCCAAACACCTCCCCGGAGCGGTCACCGGAACCAAACCCCAATACGAAGCCTACATCGACCACAACCAACTCACCATCAAACTCACCAAAGCCGGCTACCAATATTTCATGGTGAAGATCGACCACGGCACGGGCGAGTTCGACGCCGAGCACGTGGTGCACGAAAGCCCCTTCAAAGACCCCACCCCCCTCCCCACCGACACACCGCAGATGTGGCGCGTGCAGGTGTTTGGATACGCCAAAGGCAACCACGTGGGCATCCCCGGCGACATTATAGACGTAGCCGCCAAAGCCTACCTCGCCGAGCACTCCGAAGGCACCGGCTGATTTCTCCCTTTCTCCCGCACTATGAGAAACCAAAAGCCAAATGATATTCCGAGTGGCGCGGGCTTTTTCTGCCAAACGCCCGCTGTAGGGGCGTCGCTTGCGACGCCCGCATTCCGATGTAGCGCAGGCGTCCCGCCTGCAATCCAGCCTGCTGCGCGAAGCGCCGCACTCCATAAAAGTCACCGCGCTTCGCGCAATAGACAAGATGGCAGGCAAGATGCCTGCGCTACGTCAGCATGCGGGCGTCCCGCCCACGCCACTCCTCCAACCTCCCCTTTGACCTCATGACCACGAACAGAACTAACCAACAAAAATAAAATGAATCCATACAGGAAAAGAATAACCGCCGCCTTGCTGGCGACACTGACTGCGCTGGGGGCCGCGACGGCCACCGGGCAGCCGATAACGATCGACACGGTGACGGTCGGCTATGCGGGCAACGCGGGCGACCCTGACTCAAACGTCAATCGCAACGGCTACGGAGCCGTGGCCTACGAGTATCAGATCGGCAAGTACGAGGTGACGAACGCGCAGTATGTGGCGTTTTTGAACGCGGTGGCGGCGACGGACACGTATGGGCTCTACCATGCGAATATGGACGCCACGATTTACGGAGGGATTACCCGTGCGGGTACGCCCGGCAGCTACACGTACACGGTGAAAGGCGGGTGGGGAAACAAGCCGGTGAACTTTGTGTCGTTTTACTCTGCGGCGCGGTTCACGAACTGGCTGACGAACGGGCAGAAGACGGGCGCGCAAGACGCCACGACGACGGAGAGCGGGCTGTATGTGTTCAGCGGCGCGACGACGCTCAGCCTGCTGCCGGACCACGCGACGAGCACCGGCTGGGTGATACCGACCGAGGACGAGTGGTACAAGGCGGCGTACTACAATCCGACGCTGAATGGCGGTGCAGGCGGGTACACGAATTATCCGTGGGCGGGAGGAGCGAATCCGGTCAACGATACGAATGCCGTCAACGGGGCGAACTTTAACAACAGCGGCAACGTGACGGATGTAGGTAGTTACACAAAAGCGACATCGTATTTTGGAACGTATGACCAGGGGGGGAATCTGTGGGAGTGGAACGATACTATCTTTTCCGGTGGTAACCGTGCGGTGATGGGGGGCTCGTTCTTCAATAACCTACTCAACCTCTCCACCGTGTATCGCCGCGACATCCATGACTCGGCGGAGGTAAGCAGCGCCTTCGGTATCCGCGTTGCCTACCTGACGGCCGTGCCTGAGCCGGAAGCAGCGCCCGCGACGCTGTCCGAGCCGGAGATCAACGGCAGCACGATCACGATCAATGTGATCGGCACGGCGGGCAACTATTATGCCCTGTATGCCTCGCAAAACCTCCTCGGCAATGCCGCCTCATGGGGTTTTGTGTCCGACACCGCCGGTCAGTTCGACAGTAGCGGACTGGCAACGTTGACTTTCACCAGGAGCGCGGCCCCCGCCGAGTTCTACCGTGTAGTCACCAGCGCAAGCCCGCTCGACGGCGTGACGATCAACGACGACTCGAAGTTCTCCTACGACGTGGACGGAGTCTATGACGTGACGGTGGCTGCGAAGGGGAAGGCGTATGTCGCCAATCAGTTCGTGCAGACCACCAACACCGTGGCGGCCCTCTTCGACACGCTGGCCCGCGGGTCGAGCGTAGCCATCCAGAATGCCTCTACCGGCGGCATGATCACCGTTACCAAAAACACGTTGACCGGTTCATGGGGAGCCAACGGATCGCTGGTTGTGGACACGGGAACAGCGGTTCTGGTCAGCAACTTTGCCACGACGCCGGTCACTCTGAGCTTCACCGGCGTGGTGGCGACGGGCACCCGCACCAGCACCTCCATTGCCGGGATCAACACCTGCACGGCCAGCCCGTTCCCGGTGTCGGCCTCGACCGAGGACTTCGGCATCGTCAGGACGCGGGGTGACACGGTCATCCGCCTGATGCCTGATGGTTCGGCGCTGACCTATACCGTCAATTCGCTGACCGGCAACTGGGGGAGCACAGGCGCTCCGGTTCCCGGCATCGGCGAAGGTTTCCTGTTCCGGCACGCCGCCGCAGCAGCATGGAACAAGACGCTCACCCTGAGCACCGACAGCATGGAGATCACCTGGTAATCTCCACCGGGTAATCAGGATCAAGAACTTTCCCTCCCGGACAAGACGGGAGGGGAAATTGTACAATAACAGAATCGATATATCATTATGAAAAAATCACTAATGGCCGCCTGTCTTCTGGCAGGCAGTGTCACCGGCCATGCCGGTATCAACAACCTCATCTGGGACAATGTCGCGTATGATAATCCTGTATACACCAGCACGGGAGCACTGGCGGCATCCGCGCAAGGCTACGTTGTTAGTTTCTGGGTGCAGGATACCATCAACGGCCTGATCTGCGCGGGCGTGGACACCTTCGCCGACCTGAGATATGAGATGTCCGATTATGCAGGATATTACATCTACGAGTCAGTGGAACCGGGCATATACGAACCGGGCCAAGGCACCACCACCTTCTTCAATACGCCGGACAACGGATCGCTCTATACGGAGATCCGTGTGTGGCAGTATTTCACAGACGGGCAGCCGCACACACAGCAAGATTTCGATCTGATTCTTGCGGCCGATCTGAGCACGATTGAAGGCATCTGGAACGCTGCGGTGGCAGCCGGTGTGTCGCACGGCACCACGGGCGGCTCTACCGCCACTGACTCCTTGGGCACTCCCGTTACCGGGTTGGTGGATTCGTATTCGAGCCTCACTCTGAGCGCGTCCGCCGTGCCGGAGCCGAGCACGTATGCCGCACTCGCAGGCTTGACGATCCTCGCCTACGCCTACCTGCGTCGCCGCCGGTGAATTAGTAACTGATGTTACGCAGCCGAAGCAAGGAGCGGCGGTCTCCAGGCCGCCGGATGAGGCGCAATGCGCCTCGCCTCATGCAGTTCATCATTCAAACGGGCGACGCTTCGCGTCGTCCGGCGGCCTGGAGACCGCCGCTCCTGTCAAGGCAGCCGCGTAACATCCGTTAGTAACGGAGGGCGGGTTTTATTGCCAATCGCCAATCCCCGCCAGACGCGGCGCAAGCCGCGCCCATCCGAAAAAAAACGGAAGGGCGGTGCTTCGCACCGTCGGCGGGTCGGGAGACCCGCCCTCCATAGAGAATTAACCACGGAGGCAACGGAGGGCCGGGTCGCATAGGAATGCAAATCAAGGATGCCCTGTCTTCTGGGCCTCTCGTGGTTCCCCGTTTTTTAGAGCATTGTCGGTTTATTTTGTCTCACGCAGAGAGACGCAGAGCGCAGAGAAAAACAGAACTCAGAGAGCAAACGCCAGAGGCGGAGTCTTTCTGTTTTTCTCTGCGCCTCTGCGTCTCTGCGTGATCTCTTAAACCTTGCGACAAACTCAACGTTAAATGCTCTAGAAGAACGTCAGGTAGCTGCCTTCGGCGAGGCGCTTGATGAGGAGCGCCAGTTCCATGGCGTGGTAGTCGCCCCACATCGAGGATTCGCCGCAGGGGACTTTCCGGCCCTTCGGCACGTAATCCCAGCCATTGGGGCGGTGATAAACGCTGTGCAGGAGCAGGCCCTGGTGTTTGGGTGCGGTGGAAAGATAGGCGTCGCTGAAGAGCGTGTCCGCAACGGTGAGGCCGGCTTGCAGGTAGCGTTTGCCGGCGGCTTTGTCGCCCTTGGACTGGAGCCAGAGGCCGAGGCGGATAAAGCCTTGCGCGGAGATCGCGGCGGCGGAGCTGTCAACGGGTTCCCAGGGGTTGAAGGGATCGGCGTCCTTGGCGGTGAAGTCGCCGAGTTTGTGCGTGTTGAGCGCGCAACTGTCCCAGTAGGGGATGCCGTCCTTGGCGGAATAGCCGTCGATGTAGTAGTCGGCGGTGGCGCGGGCGGTCTCGACAAAGAGGTCGGTCACGGCGCGGCGTCCGCCCACGGCGTCGAGTTCGGAGGCTTTGAGTGTATCCAAAAATTCGAGTTGCTCGGGATAGCCGCAGATGATCCAGGCGGCGCCGCGGGTCCAGGTGGTGAAGGCGGAGTATCCTTGCTGCGTGGAGGAGCAGCGGAACTGGCCGTCGTTGCGGTTGAAGATGGATTCGTGGGCGACGCGTCCGCGCACGTCGTAGGAGTCGCGGCCCTGACCATAGAACACGTTGAAGCGCGCGGTGGTGGCGGCGTGTTCGATGGCGCGGTGGAGGAGGTTGATGGGCTTGTCGCCTTCGCCCATGAGGACGTGGCCGAGTTGGTGCGCGACGACCAGGGCGCGCATGGAGCGGATCGTGTCGGCAAAGAGGGACTGCGGGCCGTTGAAGGAGTAGATGTATCCGGATGGCACTACGCCGATGCCTTTGGCGCGCGCGGCGACGGGGGACCAGGGCGCGGTCTGGTTGGTGGTGGCGTGGCGGGCGGCTTGCACGGCGCCGGAGACTTTGAGGGCGAGTTCGGCGTAGTTGAGTTCGTCCTGGTTGAAGGGGATCTGGCCTTCGAGCATCAGGCGGCGGAGGTTGCCGTAGGTGGAGACGTTGTTGAAGCCGTGGTCATGCACGCCGACGTGGGAGACGTGCGAGGCCATGTATTTGAGCGTCTTCTCGCGGCCAAGGGCGAGATAGCGTTCGTCGCCGGTGGCGTCGTATTGGAGAAATGCCATGCCGAACTGGAAGCCTTGCGTCCATTCGGTCCAGCCGCGCGAGGTGTAATTGCCTTTGACGGTGAAGACGGGTGTGCCGTTGGCGGGGTCCCACGACTTGTTGACCAGATCGATTTTCTGGCCGGCGAGTTCAAAGACGCGGTCGGTCTTTTTGGCGAGTTTGGCAGGGGTGAGTGTGTTGTCGATTTTCATGGATGTGTGGTTGTGTAAGGTAAGAGAGGTGGGAGGTTGTTGAGAGGCGTGCGGTGAACAAGGGCGAAGGGGCGGGAGAGTCGGGTTTGTCTTAAAAGGGTCGGGTTTGTGCTGGCATGGATCAGAACGTGAGCGGCAGGGTGTCGGCGTTGTGCTGCCAGTCGAGCACGGGCCAGCCTTCGGCGGGCGCGGGCTGACCGAGCAGTGGTCGGAAACGGCTGGGCGTGGCGCGGTGCGTGGTGACGCCGTCGGTGAGGTGGATGTTGCCGAGGCGGACTTGGCCGAGTCCGCGCAGGGCGATGCGGAGGGGGAGGGTGGGGGCGGCGTCTCCGTGTGAGGAGGGGGGGGGGGGGGGGGGGACGGGCGTGGCGAATTCGCGGGCGATCTTTGCGCGGGGACGCGCGGCGGCGGCGCGAAATTCGATCGTGAAACGGCTGTGCAATTCAATCCACGCACCGTCGGGTTGTTGTTGTTCGACGATGATTTTTTGGAGCGCGGGTGCGAAGTTGTGCACGGTGAATTGCAACTGCCACGCGCCGCACATGGGGCAGGCGGTGCGCACGCGCGCGGGGTCACGGAGGCTGGAGCGAAGCCAGCGACGCCAGGCGGAGAGGCGGCGGGCGTCCTGATCGAGGAGGGTGAGGTTCTGGCTTTGTGCGCAGCGTTGCGGATCGCGGGTGGCGTCCCACATGGCGCGGGCGGCGGCGCGGGCGGCGCGTAGTTGGCGGGAGAATACGTCGCAGGCGGAAAGGAGCTTGGACAGGAGGGCGGCGAGGCGGCGGGCGGCGGCGGGAGTGGCGCGGGCGTGCAGGCGGCGGGCTTGAAATACGTCGAGCCCGGAGCGGCGGACGAAGGCGTCGCGCTCGGCGATGTAGGCTTGAAAGGCGGCGGTGGGGCGCAGGGGGGGGGGGAGGGGGGACGGCGGGTGTCCGGCGTGGGTGGCGAGGCGGTGAAAGTGGCGGGCGGCGCGTTCGTGGGGACGGGGGCTTTCGCGGCGGGCAATCACGTCCCAGCGCTGGTTGATCTCCCATCGGGCGTATCCGGCGAAGGAATACGCATCACCGGCGAGCAGGGCGCGCGCGGTGGAGGCGGCGGCGGCGGGGGGCAGTCCGTGGAGGCGGCGGCAGCCGCCGGCGAGGAGGGTTTGCGGGTCGGCGGGGGCGTTGTTGGTGTCGTTGTCGAGCCAGAGTCCGGCGGCGGCGGCATCGACGAGCGTGGTGGTTTCCAGCGCGAGGCGGTAGGCTTCCCATGAGGTGACGAGGAAGCCGGCGGCGGGGGTGCGGCGGGCGCGGTGCCACCAGGAGGTGATGTTGGCGAGGCGTTCGGCGTAAATGGGCGCGGGTTCGTAGCGGAAGGCTCCGTTCATGGGGCAGGCCCAGTAGTCGATGCCGCGGGCGGCGAGGGCGGGGGCGAGGTCGTAGTCGGCAAAATTGCGCAGTTCGAGGCGGGGTGTGCGCGGGAAGGGGTAATAATACCAGTCGTAGGCGGCGAGTCCGGCGTGGGCGGGGAGCAGGGGGATGGCGTCGGGGAGGAGGGCAAGCATGTCGGCCCAGATGCCGAGGGTGAGCGAGTGGCGGGCGGCGAGGGTGTGCAGGCGGGTGACGTGGGCGGCGAAGTGGGCGGCGAGGCCGATGCGGGCGATCTCGGCGCGGGAGAGTGGATGGCGTCCGAGGGAAAACGATTCGTCGAGGCCGACGTGGACTTTGCCCGCGGTGCAGAGCGGGGCGACGTCGCGCAGGAGTTTCGTAGCGACTTCCTGGATACGGGGATGGAGCGGGCAGATTTGTCCGGCGGGGAGGGGGGAGCCGTCGGGGGCGCGCAGTTCGTTGAGGTCGCGCCATTCGGGGGTTTTTATGAGATACTGGGTGTGGCCGAGGAGGTTGACGATGGGGACAACTTTGATGCCGGCGCGGGTGGCGGCGCGGACGAGTTTTTCGAAATCGCTCCAGGTGTAGGCGTCGGCGCGGGCGACGCCCGGCAGCGAGGGATAATCGACGGCGTCCTCAAGGTGCAGATACAGTTCGTGATATCCCCATGCCGCGTAGCGAGGCAGGAGCGAGAGGAGGTGGTCGAGGCGTTCGACCTGGCGGGCAAGATCCCATTGAAAGGCGCGCAGCATTTGGTTTGGAAAAAAAAAGGCGGATGGACTGACGGGCTGAAAGACTGAAAGAGAAAAGGCTGACATCCAACGTCCAACATCCAACGTCCAACACCTCATGAGTCTTTACGAAATCAAAACCGAGATCCGACCCGAAACCGCCGACGCCACGGACGACATCCTGCTCGAACTGGGCGTGGAAGGCTGGAGTCTGTTGCAGGATGTCATCGTCAACCGGGCCTGGATCGTGGGCATTTTTGAGAGCGAGGGCGAGGCGCGCTCGCGTTGGCTGGAACTGGCTCCGCTGGTGGGCGGGGCGTTGCTGGAGCCGGTAACGACGGGGGGGGGGGAGGGGGCGGTGCCGGAGATTCGCGCGCTGGCGGATCAGGACTGGCGCGATAGTTACAAGGCGCATTTCAAGGCGTGGCAATTTGGCCGGCTCCATTGGGTGCCGGTTTGGGAGCGCGCGTCGTACGCGTTGCCGGCGGGCGATGGCGCGATCTGGCTCGATCCGGGGCTGGCGTTTGGCACGGGCAATCACGAGACGACGCGCCTTTGCGTGGAGCGTCTGGTGCCGTGGGCCGAGGCGCACGGTGTGGCGGGCAGGCGGGTCATCGACGCCGGTTGCGGTTCGGGCATCCTGGCGCTTTCGGCGGCGCGTCTGGGATTCGCGGAGGTGGACGCGTTTGACAACGATCCCGAAGCGGTGCGCGTGAGCATCGAAAACGCGACGCTCAATGGGTTGATTGGGGGGGGGGGGGGGGGGCAGGTGTTGCGTTTTTACGAGGGGGATTTGGTGAGTGGGCTGGCGGGCAGGTCCGCCGATGTGGTGCTGGCAAACATCCAGGCGGATGTGTTGATGCGCTTCGTTCAACAACTCACGGGGGCGGTTGCGCCGGGCGGGTTGCTGGTGTTGAGCGGCATCCTCGCGCACGAAAATGAGCAGGTGCGCCGGGCGTTCGCATCCGCCACGGGCGGCTGGCGGGTGGAGCATCGAGAGATGGGCGAGTGGAGCGACGTGGCGTTGACGAGGCCGGCAAGTTAGGGCGTCACGTTGATGATCGGCGGCGGATGGCGCGTGCCAACGCCGAGGGTCTCGGCAAACTCCAGGGTGCGCACGTCGTCGGGCACGGGCTTGAAGCCGGCGGCTTGGCGGGCGCGGTTGATCTTGCCCAGCATCACGCTGTCGATCGCCACGGGATCGGCGCTGAGCAGGAGGCGTGGTTCGGACACGGTGTAGAGCGAATTGAAATGCGGTCCGCCGATGAATTGCCAGCGTTCCAGACTGGTGAGGGTGAGCGCCCATGTGAGGCGTAGTTCGGGGATCGCGGCCATCTCGGCCACGGCGGCGGGCGCGGTGGCGGCGGAGCGGAAGAAACGCGTGGTGTTGGAAGCGTTCCAAAGGGTGGCGTTGGCGAGCGCGCCGTTGACGCCGAGGGTGTCGTGGTCGCTGTAAACGGGCAGGTTGATCCAGAAGTCGGTGTCGAGGAAGAGCGGGGTGGCGAGGAAGCTTTTGCGGTCGTCCTCCTGCAAAAAATCACTGTCTCCGCCGCCGCCGCTGCCGCTGCGGAACAGATCGGTGCCTGGCATGCGATTGACGGGTTTAAGATCAAAATTGCGTCCGGACAAAATGGGGTCGAAGCGGTAGGGAATCGGGCTGTCGTAAAACCACACGGGGTCGTAAAACCGCCCCGATTCGAGGACGAACACCGGGTGTCCCTCAAACGGCACGGACTCGGCGGCGCTGGAGGGCAGGTATCCGGCCATGCGGAGGCGGAGGGGATTGAGTCCCACCAGAAAGATGTCACCTGCGGCGAAACCGCGGCGTTGCAGGGCCGTGATCACGGCGCGGACAAGGGGTTTGGGCGTGGCGAGGCCGGGCCCGGCGTCGGTGTAGATTTTGATGCCCGCCTTGCGTTTCTCGCCGGGCTGGAGCTTGCGGCCGGTGGTGCGTTCGCAGGCGGCAAACAGGGCTTCGACGGCGGCGTCATAGCCGGACTGGGGGCCGGGTGTGACAAAGGTGGAGTCAGTCGGCAGCGCAGCTTCCCAGACGTTGGGGGCTGGCAGCGGCGGAATTGCGGGCGCGGTGGATTCTGTCTCGGGGGGGGGGGGGGGGGAGGGAAGGGCGGCAATGGCAGGGGTCACGAAGAACATGAGCACGAGCGCAAGTGTGAGCGTGAATGAGAGTGCGTTGGCCGTGTGCGGATCGGTGTTCATCCTGAAATCTGAGGTGCGGACCACAAAGACGCCGGTGGTGGGAATCGGCGAGCGGGATTTTGAGTAATCGGTAACGGAGACGGGGTGGCGGGACGCGGGGTTCCGAGTGAAAATTGAAATCCGAAGAAAATCGAAATCATCGTTGACAAGGTGCAGTCGATTTCGGGTTATTCGCCCCTCATTTTATTTGGCTTCCTAGCTCAATGGTAGAGCAGTTGACTCTTAATCAATTGGTTCGGGGTTCGAGTCCCCGGGGAGCCACCAATTTTTCAGGCTGAGTGGTTTGTTTTTCGTTCTTTCTTCAATTTTTTCGTGATGTGCCGGGATTCATTTCCTGCCGGCGTAGCTCAATGGTAGAGCACCTGTTTTGTAAACAGGCGGTTGCGGGTTCGAATCCCATCGCCGGCTCCATTTTTTCTCCAAACCAAAACCAAGGTGCTCACGCTCCTCCCCCTCCGCCCTGTTCCCCTTTTTCGGTTTTCACTGCCCGATGGTGTAATGGTAGCACAGCAGATTCTGACTCTGCTTGTTAAGGTTCGAGTCCTTATCGGGCAGCCACTCTTCAACAAAATACGAACTTCCGCCGGGGGTACTTTACACTTTGCGGAAGTTTTTGTTTTTAAGCGAGAAACAGAAGTCAGGGTGTAAAGCACCCTGAGGCGAGGTTCGTATCTGGCTTCTTGAATGACCGGTCTTTGGGTGTAAAGCAGCGTTTTATTCATGGAGTGCTTTACACTCGGGACCGGTTTCGAACTTATGTCTCACTGCTTTTTTTGACGCGCTTATTGAGACTGTGCCCGCCAGTCATTGTCGAATGGACGGTTTCGTTTCCGGCCTCCCTAGAGTGTGTCGTCATGAGATAGCAGCCCAGAGGAGGGCGCAGCGGAACTGAACGGCGGCAAGGAAATGAGGAGGCGCGCTTGGCGTAACGGGTGGCGATGCCACGCCACTGCTTGAGTCGCAGGAAAGCGTTCTCGACGAGGTGTCGCAATTTGTAGAGGTAAGTGTCGTATTGGCGGGGTTGCTTGCGATTGCTCTTTGGGGGGATCACGACCTGCATGCCAGCAGCCTGAGCGGCTTCGGCAATCGCATTGGTATCGTAGCCCTTGTCTGCGAGCAGGCATTGGGCCGGCAGGCCCTCGATCAGTGTTCCAGCCTGAGTACAATCCGCCACGGAACCTGCCGTAACAATGATTCGGACCGGCATACCATGCGCATCCACGGCCAGATGTATCTTGGTGTTTGGCCCCCTTTTGTCAGACCGATCGCCTCGTTCCCTCCCGCCGCTCCAGCCGCATGGGCATGTGCCTTGACGTGACTGGCATCTATCATCAGCCACTCAAAGTCGGGCTCTTGGATAAGCTCGTTGAGCAATCCTTCCCACTGCCCCTTGTCCCTCCATCGGCAGAACCGCCGGTGCGTGTTCTTCCAGTCCCCGTAGTCCTCCGGTAAAAATCCCTCCACGGCGCCCCTGTCCGCAATACCCAGAGCACCGCGTTAAGGAATCGCCTGTTATCCTCCGCCACTCCTCCCCAACTCCCCGCTCTGCCCGGCAGCAGCGGCTCCAGCAATTCCCAGACTCGATCCGATATGTCATGCCGATGGTGTTCCTGCTTCATCGGCCATGCTGTGCTCTCCTATCGCTTCCTTGTCAATCCAATCTCGTGACGACACAATCTGGCAGATTTTACAGAAATTTCCTGTCTCTATTATTAAAGGCCCATCACATGAACCTCGAAAACCAAGGTGACGAAAAGCTGGCATTTGAATGCCTGGCGACCCGCTACCTCAATGGTGAATCCACCAGCGCAGAACGCGAACAGTTTGTCGCACTGCTCGACGACCCCAGGTGGAAAGACCTCTTTGAAGACATGCAACTCGCATGGGATCTCACCCGTGTTGCCGAAGCTCCGGAGTTTGATGTGGCGGCTGCGTCAAAACGATTGGCTGCAAGAATCGCAGCAGGGGAAACACCCGGTCTTCGGAGAACCGGAGAAATCGAATCAACGGCTGGAGCCGGGGAGACCGTGGAAGAGGATGAAATGGAAGCTGTGGCAAAGACGGAAATGGTCGAGGGGGCAGCGGCCGGGGCGGAACGATCCAGGGAGCCCGTTTTTGTGGAGGCCAGGGCGGAATGCGACAGAGCCTGGTGGCTCTCACGGCATGGCATCCCCGTTTTGCTGGCTGCTTCACTGGTTGTCGTTGCCGGAGCTCTTTTCGTTATCCTCCGGTCGGGACTTTTTTCGGAGAAGCCGGCGGTAGTTGCGGCGACGAAGTCCGGGCATTCCCTGCCTACGGACGGAACCAACGAGGCGACATGGGAGAAACGCACGACCAACGCCCGCGAGCGTTCGCTGCTGACCTTGCCGGACGGAACCCGGGTTACACTCAACTCGGGCAGTTCACTTGTCTATCCGCCAGCCTTCGGTCCCTACACCCGCATCGTGCGCCTGACCGGCGAGGCTTATTTTGATGTGAGTCCCGACGCCGCCAAACCCTTCATCGTCGAGACATCCACGCTGCGTATCACGGTTTTGGGTACGCGGTTCAACGTCCGTGCCTTTGCCGACGGCAGCAAACCGGAGGTTTCCATCGTCCACGGAAAAGTGCAGGTGACCGGAGTGACCGCGGCGGGTGAAACCACCCCGGTCGTCCTCACTCCTGGCCAGCAATATTCCTTCGTTCCGGAAACCGGAACCGGTGAGGTGCAGGCGGTGCGCCCCGAGACGGTGACACGCTGGATGCAAGACGACGTGCTTTTTTTCGACCGCGAACCGATCGCCTCCGCCGTCCGCAAACTGGAAGCTCGCTTCGGCGTGACCGTCGAATTGAGCGATCCGAAGCTGGGCAACGAAACCCTCACCGGCCGCTTCGAGAAGGAAACGCTGGAAGAAATCCTCGTGCTGCTCCACCGAACCGGCGAAATCGACTACCGGCTCGTGCGCGCCAACGGACGCATCGAACGCGTCGTGCTGTCGCCCGGTCACAACAAAGTGGTGGCGCACTGAGTCTGCCGGATAATCGGTAATCCGTGTCTTGCCTGGAGTCCCGGACACTTTGGGCGCAAAAAACGGGGAGAGGGAAAACATGAGAAATCCTCTCCCCGCGGCTGCATTCCGCCACTGCAACCATCCGTCAGCGGCGTTTTTTCGCCCGCGCGGCGCGAGTCGCCGCCCTAGCCTTGATCGACTGCTCGCGGACGGCGTCGCTTTTCTCCTTGGTAAATTTTGCCAGCGGCTTGAACAGGGTCTCCACCGGCGGAAGCGAGCGGATGAGTGCGCGCAGGATGTAGCTGCGGCTCATTTTGATCCGTTTCATGTCGAGTTCATCCATGACATCGTCAAGCTTACGGCTGTCGTCGCCGGGGATGATCACGCTGAACCGGGCATCGACCATCTCGCTTTCGCGCGGCCCGCCTTTGGCCTCGTCGGCTTTGAACTGGATGATGGAGCGCGCCAGCAGTTCCGACTCCGAGGTGATGTGGAGGATGCCGCGCACCGCTTTGGCGGTGTCGATGCGCAGTCCGAGCCCGCGCAACTCGCGCCGCAGTTCGCGGAGCGCATCGAGGTCTTCCGTGTAAAGGGAAAACGTGGTCCTGACCGGAGGAATTTCGTCTGTGAGGTTTGGTTTCATGTCTTCGAATGGTATTTACATACGATCTTACGGCAAGACTAAAATAAAAACTTAACCGGCTATCAGCGAACCAGCGGCTATTCATCGGCAATCTACCCGCAAACGAGCGATCGCCAGGCGGTCAACGAACGGTTGCCAGACCGTGATAACCGCTCGCGCTGTGGTTCGAATAACCGGAGTGGAGCCGGATGCACTGGCGGGTGGCTTGCGAGATGCCACGCTCGCCGCGCAAGGCACGGGGGACGGTCATTTTGCTGACCTTCGGCGGCGCGGACGAGATCGATGGTGGTGACGCGCCGGTCGGCGGACCCGGAAGTAGAGGCGGGGTCAGGAGCGGGGTTGTCGAAGGCGCTCATCGGAGGGCGGTGGCGGGGATGAGAGGGGCGATTACAACAGGGGGGACGTGATGCGCGAGGTGCGGATGGAAAAATCCCGGAGTGGTATGCGTGAGGATAAACGTTAGTTCTGGCTGGAATACGCGCTGAAATTCCGACTCTTACTCCAGCCATTCCCAAACGGGGATGACTTCGACAGTGCGTTGTCCCGGTGTGCGAAGCGTTTCTTTTTGGTCCGTGGTCAAAATGAGGAGGCGGCGCGGGGTGACGCCTTTGGTTGGCAAACAGGCGGCCGCATCAAGACCACGCAACTCGCGGCCCATGTTCTCCGGAGTGAGCACGGAGCACACTTGGATGGCTGCGTCCGGCACGATGAAGTCGCATTCCCAAGCGTCCTTTTCGCCAGCGTAACAAAAATTTTCCGCACCACCGTCTCGTGAGCGAAGTGCGAGATAAACGAGGTTTTCCAGACGGCGTCCGGTGTCCGGCGCGGATTGCGGCGCATTGGCACGGCGCAGACCGTTGTCGATGGCGTAGTATTTGGCGGGAGCCACGACGCGTTTTTTAAACGAGGTGCTGAATTTTGGAAGGGGAAGGATGAGGTAGGCGTCTTGCAGTGCCTCAAGGTAGCGCGAGGTTTGTGACACGGAGGGGATGGCGAGTGACTTGGTGAGCGTCTGCATCGAAAAAGGCTGACCGGTGTTGGCCAGAAGGAAGAGACAGAGGTTCATGAGATGACGCGTCTCGCGTAGCCCCTGGCGTGCGGCGATGTCGCGCTGGATGATGTCGCGGAGCAATTCGCGTAGGGTCTGCGCATTGTGGTCGCACAACCAGGACGGAAAACCTCCGTCATCCAGATAGGCCTGCAACGAAGCCGCCCCGAGCATCTGCCCCGTGAATGCGAGATACTCCGCATAATCGAAGGGAAAGACTTCCATCGAAAGATGGCGTCCCGTGAGCTTGGAACCGACGTCGGAAGCAAGAAGCGAGGCGTTTGATCCGGTGACGCAAACGTGCCAGCCACGATCCAGCAGGGCGCGCACTAGGCGTTCCCATCCGGGCACTTCTTGGACTTCGTCAAGATACACCGTGGAGGTGCTGGTTTTAGTCTCGTCCATGGCGGCGAGCAGTGAGGGAAAATCCTCCGGCGTCATGCCGTAAAGCCGGGTGTCCTCGAAGTTGCAGTAGAGGGAACGCCCCCGTTGATCCATAAGTTGCCTCTGGATTGTACTCTTACCACTTCGTCTTACTCCCTTGAGAACAAGAGCCCTGTCCGAGAACGGAGGGATGTTAATCCGTCGCGTTACGAGTGGAGTAGGGATGCGAGGGAATTCGGCAGATGTCAGAACATCCAAAAGTGTATCTTTTAATATCACAAAACTAGATTGTGATAAGATCCAGGAATGTCAATCTGCGGAAAACAGATATTTGTAGCCTGTCTACGCAATCATCTCATATGATAAGAGCGTTTCACTATAGTGATTTTTCCTTCCCGAATGGTCGGATGCCGGGCGACCGTCAGCAGTGTATGAGGGGAATTTTGTGGACGCCCGGATTGGCTCTAGCGGGCAGCATGGCTGTTGAGAGTCTTTCACATAGCTTGGCCAGTCGCATTTTGCTCGCAGATGATTTTTTTTCTCACCCCGGCGGGCTTCAAGGTAGATTTTGACCGCATCGTCCAGCAGGATATGCGAGCGCGGTTGTTTGAAGTGGGTCAGCCCGTAGTCGGAAATGACATGGCTCCGTTAACCGGAGGGAGCGGAGACACTACAAAAAAAACTGTGCGGCTGCGGCCATCAACAGCACCACACACCAAGGCGCGACACGCCAGATTTCGAGCAACGCAAACGCACCAAGAACCGCCATAACATCGAGGGCTCCCGTTACGCCCTCCTTCCAGACCGGGTCCCAAAGAGCAGCGAGCAACACACCGACAACCGCGGCATTGGCTCCGGCCAGCGCGGCCCGGGCGTACGCTTTTTTTCGCAGCAGATGCCAGAATGGCAAAACACCGCCTACCAGCAGCCACGCAGGAAGAAAAATTCCGAGCAGGCACCACAGTCCGCCGGTCCACGCCTGCGGTCCGCCGTGAATAACCGTCCCCAGATATGCCGCGAACGTGAAGAGAGGGCCGGGCATAGCCTGGGCCGCGCCATAACCGGCGACGAACGCGCCATTGTCGATCCAGCCAACAGGCACGACCTCGGCGCGCAGCAGCGGCAGCACCACATGGCCGCCGCCAAAAACGAGAGAGCCTGCCCGATAAAAACTGTCGAAGACCATCAGGCTTTTCTGGCCGCCGACCATTGCCACAACCGGCAGGGCCACGAGCAATACGGCAAACACGACCAGAGCCCCCAACGCCCATAAATGACCTCGCACAAATGCTCTGGTTGTCGTCGTTCCCTTTTCGTTGGCGACCCCATTACCGCGATACAGACACCAGCCGGCAATGGCACCCATCATAATCGCGCCGATCTGCCCCAACGCGCCGGGTATTGCCAAAACCGTTGCCGCCGCCAGCAGCGCAAGGGTGAGGCGCGCCCGATCAGGGCACAGTTTTTTCCCCATTCCCCAAACCGCCTGCGCAACGACGGCGACCGCCGCCAGTTTCAGCCCGTGCAACCAGCCCGCGTTCTGGAAGTCTCCCGCGACAGTCACGCCGTACCCGAACAAAATCATCAACACGGCAGACGGCAGCGTAAAACAGACCGACGCCAGAATCGCACCTGCCAGACCCGCCCGCTGCATCCCGAGTGCGAATACAACCTGACTGCTCGCGGGGCCGGGCAAAAACTGGCAGAGCGCGACCAGGTCGGCATAGGCTTCGTCATCCAGCCAGTGTCTCCGCGCGACAAATTCGTCCCGGAGATAACCAAGGTGGGCCACCGGCCCGCCGAAAGAGATGCAGCCGAGCTTGAAGAATGCTCCGGTGATTTCGGCCAGATTTTTGAGCGGCGGCATACAAGGCATACAAACGCGGATGGATTGATTGGGTCGCCCTTCACCCCGCAGTCCGGCCCTCCCTCAACCCCGCGGCATAGGCGTTGAAAACAAGCCGAATCTGGTCTCGCACGCGCCTGAACTCCGCGAGGATTTCCTCATCACTGCCGATCGCCTGGGCAGGATCGGCAAAGCGCCAGTGGTGGCGGTTTACCTGACCGGGGAAAATCGGGCAGGCTTGGTCAGCCATGCCGCACACTGTGATGACCGTGGTGATCTTTTCTCCGAGGAATTCTCTCATGGACTTTGAGCGATGCGAAGACAGGTCGATGCCCGCCTCCTGCATGACCTGGATGGCCAGCGGATGGATCTGCCCTGCCGGCTTTGAGCCTGCGCTGCGGCCCTCAACGAGGTCACCGGCGGCGGCCCTCAAGAAGCCTTCCGCCATCTGGCTGCGGCACGAATTGCCTGTGCAGAGAACAAGGATGTTGGGTTTCATGACAAAAACGGGGAGTGATCAGAATGTGTGCGAGGAGGACGTCCGGGATGAGGGATCAGGCGGAAACCGGCGTCGCAATCGCAACGCAACATGGACGAGCCCGATCAGGACCGGCACTTCGATGAGCGGGCCGACCACGGCGGCGAAGGCCACTCCCGAGTCGAGCCCGAACACCGCAATGGCCACTGCGATCGCCAGTTCAAAATTGTTGCCCGCCGAGGTGAACGCCAGCGATGCGGAGCGCGGGTAGTCCGCGCCGAGCCGCTTCGCCATGAAGAAGCTCACGAGGAACATCACCGCAAAATAGATGACCAGCGGGATGGCGATGCGCACGACATCGAGCGGGAGTTGCACGATGGCATCTCCCTTAAAGGTGAACATCATCACGATGGTGAAAAGCAGCGCCGCCAGCGTAATGGGAGAGATGCGGGGGATAAATTTCTTTTCATACCATTCCTCGCCCTTGAGCGGAACGAGTATCACGCGGCTCACTACACCGGCGGCGAACGGAATGCCCAGGTAAATCATCACACTCGTGAATACGTCGCCCATCGCAATCCTGACGATCTGCCCCTCCAGCCCGAACCAGGGCGGCAGCACGGTGATGAAAACCCACGCAAAAAAACTGTAGAACAGAATCTGCGCGATGCTGTTGAGTGCCACCAGTCCGGCGGCGTATTCGCTGCTGCCTCTGGCGAGGTCGTTCCATACGAGCACCATCGCGATGCACCGGGCGATGCCCACGAGGATGAGGCCAACCATGTAATCGGGATGGTCGCGCAGGAGAAACACCGCGAGCAGGAACATGAGCACGGGGCCAACCAGCCAGTTTTGCAGCAGCGAGAGCCCGAGAATACGGGTGTTGGCGAACACCTCGGGAAGGCGGGAATATTTCACCTTCGCCAGCGGCGGATACATCATGAGGATCAGTCCGGCCGCGATGGGCAGGTTGGTCGTGCCCACGGTCATGGGCGCGAAAAACGCCCTAGAGCGTGTAGTCACGAGATTGAAGCCCAGAGGATGGCACACCTGAATTGGACGGCAGCGAGGAAAGAGGAGGCTCGTTTTGCGTATCGGGTTGCGATGCCGCGCCATTGCTTGAGTCGTAGGAATGCATTTTCTACCAGATGCCTGATCCGATAAAGATAAGGGTCATATTCGCGTTGTTCTATGCGATTGGTCTTTGGAGGAATCTGCGGGCAGATGCCTGCGGCCTGCGCCATTTCGATGATGGCGTTGGTGTCATATCCCTTGTCGGCGATCAGATGGTCTGCGGCAATGCCTTCAATCAACCTGCCAGCCTGTGTGCAATCAGCCGTGGAACCCGCTGTAACAATGACTCGCACCGGCATACCATGCGCATCCACGGCCAAATGTAGTTTGGTGTTTCGCCCCCTTTTGTCAGACCGATCGCCTCGTTTCCACCTCTGGCTCCCGCCGCATGCGGATGGATTTTGACATGACTGGCATCAATCATCAGCCACTCAAAATCGGGCTCGTTCATCAGTTCCGACAACAGGCGCTCCCAATGCCCCTTGTCTCTCCAGCGACAAAAACGCCTGTGCGTGTTGCTCCACCCTCCGTAATCCTCTGGAAGATCCCTCCAAGGCGCACCAGTGCGTAAAATCCACAGAACCGCGTTGAGGAACTTGCGGTTGTCCTCCGCCACCCCTCCCCACGCTCCTTTCCTTCCAGGTAGCAGCGGCTCCAGAACGCTCCAAACTCGGTCCGAAATGTCGTGACGGTGTTGATCTTTCGCCATGCTGACATTCTCCATCACAAAAAAACTCAGTCAATCTTATCTCGTGACTACACGCTCTAGGATCGGCGATCAAAAAATGGCCGAGCGCAACGCCCAGCGCCATCGCAGCGAAAATCCAGACCGTCAGGTAACGGTCGAGGAAGGACATGTTTCTGGCAACGGAATCGGACATGAGATGAAACGGTGCTTGGCTCATACACCCGGTTCGCGCACGCACGTCGGGCAATCCGGGCCGAATCCGGAGCGGAGTTTTGTCAACCGCCTGGCGTCCTCGCGAAAGATGCGTTCTTCGCTTACGCAATCCTGCAAACAGGCGAGATTGGCATCCAGTTGCGCGGAGCGTTTTCCGGGCAGCCGGTAGATCATCATGTTGGCGCAACGCTCGGCCTCCACCATGCCGTTGCGTTTCAAATAACCGAGGTGCTTGGAAATCTTCACCTGCGGTTCGCGCAACACCTCTTGGAAATGGCACACGCACAGCGGTCCTTCGAGCAGAAGATGGAGGATGCGAAGCCGGGTCCGGTCGCAGAGGCATTCGTAGATCTTCACGAGTTGCATGACCATGAATATACCGACAATGGATTATTCCTCAAAAGGAATAATGAAATTCAGGCAATCTCTTCTTCGTGAACCTGCGTAAATGTTCCGTCCTCTGACATTTATCGGGACAACGATTCAGTTCGGATAAAGCCGCCGATTTACTCATCCCGTGAACCCTCGTTGTCGCGGGTGAAGGAGGTGAACGGGAGCTTTTTGAGGATCGGGCGGCCGGTCCGCCGCGGATGCTTGATGACGGCATGGCCGACTGGGAGTGACAGGAACCGCGTCGGTTTGAACCAAGGCTCGTCGGCCAACTGCCAGTTGCGCGAGGTTTTGCCGCCGCTGGTGCCGCCGCTGTATTTGCGGATTTCGCGATCTCCCATTTTGGCGGAGAGGATCGCGGCACCCTTCTCGTCGGCGGCTTGAAAATGGATCTGCGTGCGCAGATTAGCCATGAAGACATCGGCCTTTTTCTCGGTCTCGAACGCGGCATACAACGAAAGCGGGGTCTGTGTGGCGGAGATAATGCACATGCCGGCCTCGCGGAGTTCGTCCACGGTGGCGTGATCGGAAAAACCGTCTTCGGACACCAGCGTGGTTTTTTGCCCTTCATCGAGGATGAGGACAATCATGTTGCGCCGACGCAGTTCGGCGGCGTCGAGATCGAAGCGCCGGAAGCCGTGCAAAAACATAAGCTGCTTGCAGAGCAGGTTGAGGTATTTGCGTTCGACCTGATACGTCTGCGGAACGGAAAGGCAGATGAGTCGGCCCGCGTCGATCTCGTCCAGGGAAAAATTCGGTGCAGACGAACAGAACACCTCGGCGATGTCGGGTGGGGTATAGGGGCGCAGGTAGTTGGCGACGGTGTAAACGGTGCCACTGCGCTGCTCGGGCGGCTGGGCCGAGAAGTCTTTGAAAAACTGCCGTTCGGCCGCGGCGGCGTCCCCCGTCGCCTTGTCGAGAGCGGCGATGAGTTCGGCGGTATCGGCGGAGTTGCAGATAGCGTTGTGAACGTTATCCAGCGTCACCAGCAGACCTGCGGCGTCGAGCGCCTGCATGGCATGGGTGATGACATCGCGGGCCGATTCCTTGAAAAACGTCTGTCCGCCCCTCTGGCCGGCAGCGGAGGCGGTATCGACAATGATCTTGGCATACGTGCCCCACGGAACAGAGCGGTCGGATAGCACGTTCATTTTCAGGGGTGCACTCCACCTGTCGGGCGGGATGTGCGGAGGCCGGACCCGGATCAGGCGCAGGGCATCTTCCTGCCCGAGAGCGTGGGCGATTTCGGAAAGCGGTTTCCAGAGGGCGCCCTTGGAATCCACGGCAAGGATGCCGGTGGATGGAAGCGAGGCGCGCAGGCCGTGAACGATGGGGACAACAGCGCGCGCGGTCTTGCCGGTGCCGGTGCTGCCGGTGATGAAAAAATGGCAGCAGGCTTCATCGCGCTTCCATTCGAGTCCCCACAAACGGAGAACCACACCATCGCGTGGCGGTGGTGCATTCAGAAGTCCGGTGGCAATCCAGGCAGCGAGGCCAACGGCGACAACCGGTAACCAGAAACCCGCCGGCGGCGGGAGGGCAAGGCGGACGGTCATGGCACCGGCAATACAAGCCCAAACCATGATCACACCGGAGACACGCCAGGGTGTGCTCATGGTCAGTATCCCGGTCCGGCCAGGCCAAGGATCAGCGCGGCAACAAAGCCGAGCCCCAGTCCGACAACGAGCGTCGCCACCGTCTCTCGGCGCCGGAATCGGCCAAGGGTGGCTTCGGCTCGGACGACGACTGCGGCCATCGCCTGCTCCTGCGCCCGGAAGGCGGCGAGCGGAGCACGCAATTCCTCGCCGAGTTGTTCGGAGACCAGCGCGGGCCGGGCATCAAGCAGGGTCCTGAGTGCGACGAGATGTCCGGTCAGAACATCGGCGGACTCCGCCGCCTTGCCAGCCTGCTCCAGACGCGAGTCGATGGCGGCTTGTAGCTCCAGGCTGGCGGCGCGCAGCCGGTCCTCTCCGTTCTCGATCCGCTGCCAGTGCCACACGATGAGCTGAAATACCGGATCACGCGGATGCAGTCGGAAGTCCGCCGCGATCCAGCGGAGATCGTCGGGCAAGGTTTCGGGGTCGAGCAGGTCCGGCGGCTTCATGGCAAAAGCAGGGCGCCGGCCCTGGCGAATTCGGCTTCCATTCGGTCGTGAAACCGGACGCAACGGGAACGGTCGATTACATACAGGTCGTCTGACGATCGGCCGCGTCCCACCGTGAGGTTGGCGCGTTGCAACTTCTCGCGCGTGATCTCCGCAAGACAGGGAATGTCGATCTCCACGGCACCATACCCGGCCAGCTTCTTGCGCGTCCGGCTGTTCATATAAAGCCCGAGGTTGTCGCCGTCGCGGAGATTGCGGGCGACCAGCCAGCGAACGCGGTTTTGGAAAACGTCGATCAGGTCGGCGATCTGTGAAATCGCATCCTTGTCCTCCACCGCGATGACCAGAAAAATGATGCTCAGGCCAAGCTCGTCCTGAAGTTCGGGCAGCCGGGTCTCCTCAAAAAACCGGCGGAGCCTGGAACCGCTGCAACTCTGGTTGTCGGCCAGAACGACATCGGCCTCGTCGAAGGCTCCGGTCAACCGGTCGGGCACGCCGAGCCTGTTCGCATCGACATCGATATCGATGCACTCGGCCTCTTCCACAAAGCGGCAGAAGGTGGCGTTGGCGTAATCGAGATCGAAAGCCCGGACGCTCGCATCGTGATCGACCAGGTAGTCATAAAGAAGGGTTGCGGCAAAACTCTTGCCGATGCCGCCTTTGTCCTGCGGGCAGATAATCAGCCGTTTTGCAGGACGCTGGGGAAACGACAGGAGGTCGGAGCTGGAAGTCGGGCTGATTGCGGTCGGCCCCGGAGGAAGCGTTGGTGCGGACTCCTGGCTAGAGCTCATCGCGAGCAATTTTGTGATCCACCGGCACTGCGGGGAAGCGAGGCATCGGGATGGCTCCGGTCCGGGCCGTGCTGCGACGAGCCCGGACGATTTCCGCATGCGAACAATGCGTGCGCACAAAATAGCCGATAGTGGAAGCGGTCACGACAATGCCCTGTTTTTTGAGAAATATCGCTATCTTTTCGTAACTGACATGTCTGGCGCGAAGCATGACAACGGCGTCATGGACAGGATGGAGTTTGCTGAGGCCGGGTGGGACAGAAGGGAGGCGGCGGGCGGCCGCAAGAATCCGGCGGGCGGCGTCTTTGTTCATACCGATTTGCATGGCAAAATTTTATGGAATAATCAAGTAAAAAGTGATGATAGTAAGTTCAGAATAGGCTTAATTGAACCAGTTTTTGTCATGCAAGTCCCCGAAAGAATACCGATTCGAAGCCGGAGATGTTTCCTGGCAAACGCCAGGGGTGGCGTGTCCGTTCGGTAATAGTTTTGAACCTCAAGACGGTTGCCTTTGATCAGGGTCGATACTTGTCGCTCATGTCAGGTTTTCGGAATATGGAGTTTTTTTGTTTTTTTGAATTTCCATAGGTAATTTCCTGTCTCATTTGGATGTTTCAGAGAGGATTTTCGATATGCACCTTGTTTCATCTGGCAGGCTCTTACTGTCCGGTTTCAGGGAGTTTTTGCTGCCTATTTTCCTGTCTCGGAAATCGGTGAAATGTCGGAATAGCAGGATGCTTTTCAGGTTAATCGGATTTTCGGATACCTGATTTTTCGGGGGTCTAGAATCGGTGATCTTCGGGATTATCTGAAGGAACCCGATTTTACAGGAATCCTGTTTTTGATTGACTTTCCTATGTTTCAATGATTCGATGATTGTAGTGATCAGGTTCGACAAACCCTGTGTCAGCGTCGCCGGTGCCGTGGAGTATTTCCACGAGCACATGCGGCTTGCTGACTACCTGAAACAGGGCGACCGGTCGGAGATGACTTGGGCCGGTCAGGGAGCCGCTTTGTTCCATCTGACCGGTCCATGCCGGATCGACGACTTCGAGAAGCTTTGCTCGGGGCGGCATCCGGCGACGGGCGAAAAGTTTCTAGTGGCTGGTCGGGGATCTTGAGCGAGACTGCACGGATGCGCGCGAGCGACGGATAGACGCGGCCAAGGGACAGGTCATCTTCGGTGACGAGCGAGGCGAGGGTTCCGCTGCGGCGAGCAGCATGCCATCGGTGATGCGGCGCGCGCCGCTGGCCAGAGTGCCGAGGCCGACGCTGGGGAAGAGCAACTGGCGGAGCGCTTCGAGCGTGGGCGTGGTGGCGGCAGATTTGGTTTCGGCGAGTGTGGTGGCATGGTGGAAATGGGTCAGAGGGGGCGGCCGGCGAGCGTGGGCTGGCGTTGGAGGACGACGCCGCCGAGGTTGAGGTGGGGCTTGCACCAGCGCCAGGTGCCTTGGGGGGAGAGCACGCCGCCTTCGAGCACGAGTTCCTCGGCGTAGGTGCGGCTGACGGTGGGCGGGCGCACGCGCAGGGGGAGGCGGGCGGATTCGATCCGGAGCGGGGTGAAGCTGAAGAGCATCTCGGTGCGGGCGGCGGACTGGCCGTGGATGCTTTGCAGCCATTGGATTTCGAGGGTGGTCTCGGTGGTTTCCTCGAAGACGATGGCGCGTTCGCCGGTGAAGCCTTCGGGGAAGGCCAGGGCGTGGAGTTCTCCGGGGCAGAGTTTCCAGGGGTCGATAGCTCGCTTGGGTTCGGCGCGGACGAAGCGAGCGATGAGGCCGTGGTGGCCGGAGAAGACGAGGGGCTGCGGATCGGCAAGCTCGATCGAGTCGTCGTCGAGTGTGGTGATGGCGTAGGATTTAAAGCTCATGCGGCGGGAAGGGAATAGGACGGATGGGACGAATGGGTCCGATAGGAACCATGGAGGGAGAGGACTTTGTGGATGAGAGGTCGCGGGCGCAGCCCGCGAGGGTGTCGGCGACGGCGTTGATGTCGTCGATCACTTCGTCGCCGGTGGCGGGGATGCCGACTTCGAACTCGGGCACGCGGGTCTCGATCAGGGCCAAGGCGATGGCGACTTTGTCCTGGCGGCTGAAGACCACGCCGGGTGCCTGCTCACCGTCGCGCAGCGTGGTGTCGATGAGGTGGAGGCGGGCGGGTGGCATGGGTGGACGGGAGAATGATAGCGGGTTCGATTGGCGGCAGGAGCGGCGACGGGGACGTCGCCGCTCCTTAGAGGTCAGCCGGGGTGGGGGGCACCTTCGGGGCAGGCGTCGGCGCAGGCGCCGCAGTCCATGCATTTTTCGGGGTCGATGCGGTAGGGGGTGCCGGGATTTATCGCGCTGGCGGGGCAGTCGCTTTCGCAGGCACCGCAGGCGACGCATTTTTCGGCGGTGATTTCGTAGGACATGGCGGCGGATGGGATGCAGAGGATGTGGGAGCAGCGTTGTCGTGCCTAGGCGCTCCGGGTGGTTATTCGGGGATGAGGTAGTCCTCGGCCACCGCGTCTTCCTCGATGGCGTCGAGGATGGCGTCGATAGCGGCGTTGTCGGGGACGCGATAAAAGTTGCCCGCCGGGTAGTCGACCATGACGGGGCCTTTGACGCAGAAATTCATGCAGCCGGTCACGGCGATCTCGACGCCGTCGAGCATGCGATCCTGCACCTCGCTTTGCAGGTAGGAGAGGAGACTCATGGAGTCTTTTTTGTGGCAAACGCCCTGGCGTTCGCCGTTGGCGCGGAAGCTGCCGCACACGAACAGGTGATGAGTTGGCTTGGACATGGGAGCGGGTGGAAGAGCGGCTGAGGTTGTAGTTGATCTTTGGTTACAAAGGAGGATCGTTTCAGGCGGCCTTGTCGCCGAGGAGGTCCTTGACGAGGTGATGGTCGAGGTTGAAGAGGCCGCCACAGCAGGTGGCGCGGCGGGTGCGTTCGAGGAGGCGGTCGGTCCAGGCCTCCTCCTCGACCTGCTCGGTGATGAATTCGTGGAGAAACACCTGCGCGGCGTAGTCCTTCTCGGCGAGGGCGGCTTCATACACGGCGTGGATGCACCTGGTGTTTTCGCGTTCGTGGTCGTAGAGCGCCTGGGCGACGGTGAGGAGGTCAGGATAGGTGGCGGGGGGCGAGGCGACGGGGCCGATCACAGGCGTGGCGCCGCGGTCGGTGAGATGCTGATAAAACTTCTTGGCGTGAGACTCCTCTTCCTCGGCCTGAAGGGCGAAGAATTTGGCGAAGCCCGCATGCTGCTCCGTCTCCGCCCAGTATTTGAGGGCGAGAAACATGAGCGAGGTGTAGTGCTCGCGGTTGGCTTGCTGGTTGAAGGCGGTGGCGAGAATCGGTGACATAATGGAAAATTTGAGAGATGAAATTCAAGATGGCGGCGCGGGGCGTTGCCTCAGCCGCAGCCGGTGCCGGCACCTTTGCAGCCGGAGCCACCGCAACTGGTGAAGCGGCGGGTGAGGGAGGCGGGGATGGGCTGGTCTTTGAAGATGGCGGTGAGACCTTCCTCGATCATGCCTTCCATCTCGACGATGCGGACGCCGCGTTCTTCGAGCGCACGGCGCGGCTGCGGGCCGGCGGCGGAGACGAGGAGGGCGCGGCAATCGTGGAGGAGGTCGGCGAACTCGCTCCAGCGGGCGGGGCCAGAGCCGGGTTGCGGGGCGCGGCGGACTTCGACGAACTTGCAGCCGGACGGGGTGCTTTCGTCTTGCTTGAAAACGAGGACGCGGGCGGCCTCGCCGAGGTGTTGGTTGACGAGCATACCCTCCTGCGAGGCGACGGCGATGTAGGGGCGTTTGGAGAGGTCGGGGCGGGAGAAGGCGACGAGGGCGGCGTGATCCTGGGCGGTCATGGGCTGGTTGATGAGGCCGACGGCGTCGGCGCGGCAGCGTGCGCAGTGGGTCATTTGCGCGACGTGGCGTCCGGCGCGTAGTCGCGTTCCCGCTACAAGGGCGCCATCGGGCGGGGGGATGTTTTCGAACTCGGCGCCGGCGACGGGGAGGAAGGCCATGCAGTTCATGATGTCGACGTCGAGCGCGGCCATTTTGACGGCGACGTCCTCGATGTGCTGGTCGTTGATGCCGGGCATGATGATGGTGTTGATCTTGACGACGATGCCGTGCTGCTTGAGGCGCTGGATGGCGTCGATCTGACGGTCGAGGAGGAGCTGGGCGGCGGCGAGACCGCGCATGGGGCGGTGTCCGTCGCGTATCCATGCGTAGATACGAGCGCCGATTTCAGGATCGACGGCGTTGACGGTGAGAGTGACGTGAGAGACCTGGAGGGCGGCGAGGTTGTCAATGTGGGGAGCGAGGCCGAGGCCGTTGGTGGCGAGGCAGAGGATCATGTCCTTGTGCCTGCGGCGCACGGCGGTGAGGGTGGCCATGGTCTCGACGGCGTTGGCGAAGGGATCGCCGGGGCCGGCGATGCCGGTGACGGCGAGGTTGGGAACGCGCTTGAGGGTGTCGTCGAGGTAGTCGGCGGCCTGGGAAGGGGTGAGGACGGCGCTGGTGACGCCGGGCCGGCTCTCGTTCATGCAGTCGAACTTGCGGTTGCAGAAGTTGCACTGGAGGTTGCAGCGTGGAGCGACGGGCAGGTGGATGCGGCCGTGGGTGTGGTGCGAGGATTTATTGAAGCAGGGATGCTTGCTGAAATCCAGCGCGACGGCGGCGGGCGAAAGTGCGGAAGAGGAGGCGGACTCGGTGATTTCGTGTATCATGGTTTTGATTACAGATAGCTGTAGCCGATGGGTGAATCCTCCTGTTTTCGGTCGAGGAGGGCGTTGACGATGCGGTCGTAGAGAGACTGCGCGCCGGCGTAACCGGCGTGGAGGATGCGCTGGCCGCCGATGCGGTCGTGGACGGGGAAGCCGCAGCGGATGAGGGGGACGTTGAGCTGGCGGGCGAGGCTGTATCCCTTGCTGGAACCGATGAGAAAATCGGGCTGGAGTTCGGCGGCCTGGGCGGCGATGTCGGCGAAGTCGGCGCCTTCGCGGATGTGGGTGCGTTCGTCGAGCTCGGGCACGGCGGCATGGAGGGCCTTGGCAAGGTGGCCGCTGCGTCCGCCGGAGGCGCAGAGCACGGGAACCACGCCAAACTCGGTGAGCAGGGAGGCGAGCCCGACGACGAGATCCTCCTCGCCGTAAACGAGGGCGCGTTTTTCAAAGACGTATTTGTGACCGTCCACCCAGCTGTCGATGAGCCGGCCGCGCTCAAGCGTGAGTTCGTCGGGGATTTTTTGGTCGGCGAGGGCGGTGAGGTGTTCGATGAAACGGTCGGTCTCGCGCAATCCGATCGGAAGTCCGAGGCGATAGGGAAGGATTCCGTGGCGGCGCGCGAGCACGGTCGCCGCGGTGGCCGAGGCGTGGGCGAGGACGCGTCCGAATTCGATGGATACGCGAGCGCGGGCGAGCGTGTGGATGGCGTCAACGGACGTGCCGCCGGCGGGAAGTTTTTCGTAGTCGTCCCACGACGGGCCGTCGAGCGTGTCGCTGTAGTCGGGCAGGATCGTGACCGGCAGGGCGAAGGCGGCGGCGATGCGCTTGAGCTCGCGAAGATCGGCCGGCGAGAGCATGCCGGGAAAAAGCGCGACGGAGTCCGATGGAGCGGCGGCGTCCCCGCCGCCGGACGCGCGCCCGCGCGCCCAATCCTGCGGGACTGTCGTCCCGTCCGGCGGCGGGGACGCCGCCGCTCCGGGGCAGAGGGTTTCGACAAGGGCGCGCACGGTGTCGTGGAAGCCGTTGGCATGGGTGCCGCGGTAGCTGGCGCAGGAGACGGGAACGATGGGCGGAAGAGGCGCGCCGTTGATCCCATCGGAATGCGCTTTGTGGAAATCGCGGAGGTGGCTGGCCAGGTCTTCGCCGATGGTTTCGCTGAGGCAGGTGGTGGCGAGCCCGACGAGTTCGGGTTTGTACTGGCGGATGACGTTTTCGAGCCCGATGCGGACATTCAGGCCGCCGCCGAAGACGGCGCTGCTTTCGGAAAAGTTGGACGCGGCGATGTCCATCGGCTCCCGGAAATGGCTGATGACGTACCGCCGGATGTAGGTGGCGCAGCCCTGCGAGCCGTGGAGAAACGGAACCGCGCCCCGCACGCCGCGGAAGGCGAGGCAGGCACCGAGCGGTGTGCAGAGCTTGCAGGCATTGGTCGTGGCGTTGGGATAAGGCTCGGCACCGATGCCGTTGACGCGGGCAAAGGATTCGGTGGGGGCGATCATGACGGGAGTGGAGCGGCGGCGTCCCCGCCGTCGGACGGGACGACAGTCCCGCAGAATTGGGCGCGCTGACGCGCGTCCGGCGGCGGGGGCGCCGCCGCTCCGTGGTGAGGACGCGCGGCACGGCGCGGTGTGTATTTCCAGACTGGAGACATGACGCTGGCGTATACCTCGCGGGCGAAATTGAGCATGCCGACGTAGCCGGCGAGCGCCTCCTTGCGCTCGTGGTTGTGGTCGCAGAAACCGATGCCGAGTTTGTACGCGATGGGGCGCTCCTTCACGCCGCCGATGAAAAGATCGACGTCTTTTTCGAGGCAGAATTTGGCGAGTTCGAGCGGGTTGGAATCGTCCACGATGACGGTGCCGGGGTCGCACATCTGGCGGAGCATCTCGTAGTCGTCCTTGTCGCCGGTCTGGGTGCCGACGAGGGCGGTGGTCATGCCGAGGGTGCGCAGGGCGCGGACAAGCGAGAAGGCCTTGAACGCGCCGCCGACATAGATGGCCGCCTTTTTGCCGGTGAGCTTTTCCCGGTGGCGGCGCAGCTCGGGCATGATCTTTTCGATTTCCTCGCGAACGACGGCCTGGGTGCGCCCGGTCAGTCCGGGGTCTTGCGCGGAGAAGTGGCCGGCCACTTCGTAGAGCGCGGACGACATGTCCTCGATGCCGAAGAAGGAGACGCGCTTGAAGGGGATGCCGTGGTCTTTCTCCAGCATCTTCGCGAGCGAGGTCATGGAGCCGGAGCACTGCACGAGATTGAGCTTCGCGCCGTGGCAGCGGCGGATGTCATCGACGCGGCCGTCGCCGGTGAGCGTGGAGACGACATTCACGCCCATGCGCCGGAAGTAGTCGCGAATGACCCAGGTCTCGCCGGCGATGTTGAAGTCCCCGAGGAGATTGATGCTGACGGGAGGAATGTCGGAAATGTCGCCGGTGCCGACGAGGCGATACACCGCATCGCAGGCGGCGCGGTATCCGGTTTTTTTGGTGCCTTTGAAGCCTTCGGAGGCGACGGGAATGACGGGGATGCCGGTGTCGCGGGCGACGCTCTTGCAGATGGCCTCCACGTCGTCGCCGATGACGCCGACGATACAGGTGGAGTAAACGAAGGCGGCCTTGGGCGAATGACGGGCGATGAGTTCGCGGAGGGCGGCTCCGAGTTTTTTCTCACCGCCGTAGATGACGTCCATTTCCTGGAGGTCGGTGGAGAAGCTGTTGCGGAAGAGCTGGGAGCCGCTGCTCTGCGCGCCGCGGATGTCCCAGGTGTAGGCCGCGCAGCCGATGGGGCCGTGCACGAGATGCAGGGCATCGGCGATGGGATAAAGAATGACGCGCGAGCCGCAGAAGGCGCACGCGCGCTGGGTGACGGAACCGGCGAGACTGTTGCGGTCGCAGGCGAGCGGCGCGGGAGCGGAGGCGGCGGCCCCGGCGATCGTGATCGACGCGGCGCGGGCGGGAAGGATGGCGATGGACTGCGCGACGGCGGAGGGAGCGACGACAGACGAAGGCGTGGCGGCGGGAGGCGTCGATGTGGCAGGTGGCAAATTGTCGGCGATCTGAACCATTGGCTGCCGTCTCCTATAGCGGGAGCGGTGCCATGCCTTTGGGGAGGGAGGATGTGATGGTGTTACTTGCTGGTTTTTAGAGGGATAAAAATGGAGTTTTTTTGACGGGCATGTAAACCGGCCAGTCAGTGGCGGGGGAAAAGCTACCGAAGGGTCGGCTCCGGGAGGGTGATCCTACAAAAATGTGGGATTTTTGTGGCCGGGAGGGGCGGTGACGGAAACCCTGTCAGGAGCCCCGCGATCTGAGTTCGCCGATAAAATCCTTCAGCAGTTTTGACCGGTCGCCGGTTCGCCATACCGCCCAGAGCTGGAACTGGAGCTGCGTCCGTGCATCGTCCAATGGACGGTAGCAGACTTGTCGTTGCCGGGCGGTCACAAGCGCCTTGGGGAGGAGGCTGATGCCTTGCCCTGAAGCGATCAGAGGCACGAGAGCATTGATGCTGTCGACGTTTTTGAGTTGCTGCCGGGAAAGACCCTTTCGCGGCAGCAGCTTGCGGATGTCCTGCAAATGGGGCGATCCCCGGCCGGATCCGAGGAACAAAAATGTTTCCTGGCGGATGTCGTCCCAGCGCACCTTGCGCTGGCGCGCCAGCGGGTGGTCACGACCCAGGACCACCCCGAAGGGAGAACGCAGCATCAGAGTCTGGTCGAAGTTGGCGCGGGGAATCGCCTCCCGCTTGCTGACGAAGGCGATCTGGATTTCGCCCCGTTGCAGGGCGTCGATCTGGTCCCGCGGATGCTTGTCCAGTATGTGAAATTTCACCTGCGAATGGTTCTTGCGAAATCGCTTCAGGACGTCCGGCAGCACGCTTTCCCAGAAGGGGCCGGCTGTTCCCACCATGAGCTGACGCGGTTCTTCCGCTTCGTCGAGCAGGGCGGCCACCGCAAGGTCTACGGACGAGAGGATTTTCAGGGAGTCTTTCCTGAACTGTTGCCCGGCCTTCGTCAGCCAGACGCTGACCGTGGTCCGCTCAAGCAGCCTGACGCCCAATTCTTGCTCGAGATCCCTGATCTGTTTGCTGAGCGCAGGATGGCTGATCCGCAGCCGGTCTGCCGCGCGGCGAAAATTCAATTCCTCCGCGACAGCCAGAAAATAACGCAGGTGCCTGAGTTCCATTCAGGGTGGCTTGTAACTTCAGGTTACCAGTGTGGAAACATCAAAGTCATTCCGCGCGGCAGCCGGGAAAGCGAACAAGCGGTGGGCGCGCCGGGCGTCGGCGTGTGGCCGCAGGCGCAGGGAGCGGCCGGAACGGCGGCGTCTCCGCCGCCGGACGGGGCGGCAGCCCCGCTGGTTTGAGGGGCGGAACCAACAGGTGGCAGCAGCGGTTTCGGAGCGCGCTGGCGCGCGTCCGGAGGCGTTTTTCGCCGCCGCTTCGTGTGGTATGGCATTACATGACAAGCTCGAACCATTCCTCCGGGCAGGCGCGGTCCTTCTTGTTGAAAAGGGCGCTGGTGATCTGGTCGATGAGGCGGATGGCGCCGGCGTAGCCAATCGTAGTGAAAAATCGGTGATCGACGCGGCGCGGGCGGGAAGGATGGCGATGGACTGCGCGACGGCGGAGGGAGTGACGATCGACGAAGGCGTGGCGACGGGCGGCGTCGATGTGGCAGGTGGCAAATTGTCGGCGATCTGAACCATTGGCTGCCGTCTCCTATAGCGGGAGCGGTGCCATGCCTTTTCCGGGAGAAGAGGAGACGGTGTAAACCTATTCTCCCGTGATTCTGACACTGCGATAGATCGAAAAACGATTGCCCGAAAGCAGGACGTTTTCAAAGGAGTCCAGTTCGGAGTCCTCGGTCTTCGCCAGCACTTGTCCGTCGCATTCCAGCATCAACTGGCCGGTGGCTTTTTCCCATGTCAGCTTCAGCCTGGCCGGGGGAGTCTGGAGAGCGGGACGGGGGGACGGCACACGATCCGCCCCCAGCACTTTGGACTGGGGGGTGCGGTCTTGATTTCTCAGTAAAATTTCGGGCTTTTCGCCAGCGGCGACATTGTTGACCATTCTGATCGAGAAAGATCCCGCTGCATTGTTCGCAGGCGGAAGGCTCCATCTGACGATGTAGCCTTTTCCCAGCGTGCTGTCGAACAGGCCAAACCAAAGCAATGCGCCGGCCTCCGAATGCAAGGTCTCCACTTCAATGGAGAACGATTTTTTCAAGGTTTTGGGCAACGCATGGCCAATGACATGGTTGTTGATCCGCAAGGCCGGTTTGCCGTCGTCGAGTATCCTGATACCCGGCTTGCCTCGTTGGGAGACGTTTTGCCAGGTGTCATCCGATGATGCGTCTTCAAAGGTTTGTGTGAATACTTCGGGAACTGGTGTCGCCGTCAGGAGCAATGGCAGCATCGCTGCCGCAAGGAACCAAAGGGGGCGACTGCGTCGGGGTTCGTGTGTTTTCATGGTTGGTGATGACGTGTGTGGATTGGTGTCATTGGAGTTTCGCGTTCAGGATGCCAGCGCGCTGAGCGGTTGTCATTTTTACAAAGTTACCTGCACCGCTGGTGAAGGCGTTGCCGGTGACGACAAGGGATTCGATCAGGGAGTCGGCGATCTCCACGCCGACGGGGGCGGTGAAATGGTTGCCGGTGATACGCAGCGATTTGATCGCATGGGGGTTTTGTTGTCTCGACGGTTTGCAGGAGGAAACCCAGATGGCGGGGCCGTGCGGATTGGTCAGTTGATTGCCCCGGAGCATGTAGTCAGTGGCGAGCGTTTTCCCGCCGAATATCGTGTAAATGCTGACCGCGCCTCTGGCGTAGGTCCACGGGTTGGGCGCGCCGGTGGAAATCGTGTTGTCGAGGATGCGAACCTTGCGGGCGTTGAAGGCGCGGGCTTGTTCATAAATCGCAATGCCGGTGAGTCCGCAGTCGCTGATCGTGTTCCCGCTTACTTCAATCTCCGTGCCGCCGGCCAGGCCGATGCCGGCGCCGTATTCGGAGGCGGCGATTTTATTATCATGTATTTTCAGATACTGCGGCTCGCGGGCGATGCCGCCCAGCCAGAAAACCAAAATGCCGGTGCGGGTCGTGTCCCGAATATCGCACCGGGTGATCTCCACCTGACGGGAGGCGAGGAGGCGGATGCCTTCCGTGGCGCAGGCGGAGATGCGGCTGTCGCGCACGGCGACCCGGTCGGAGGAATCGAGGAGGATACCGGGGCCGCTGGAATGCGTAATCGTCAGGTTTTGGAGGACGATGTCGCGCGAGGCGCTGACATCCAGCGCAGCCCGGTTGCGCGGTCCGGAAACTTCACCTTCATAGCGAAGCGTCATGTTCTGGATGGAACCGCCGTCTGTATCCAGGAATCGGATTCCTTGGCGGGAGCGGCTGGAGAATACGATGCGGGTGTCGTTACCGTCGCCGACGAAATGGAGAGGGCCGGAGGAGCGTCGGATGAGGAGGTGCTGGCGGATGGCGGTGCCGGGGGCATCCTCCGCTCCGGATTGAGGGACGAGGCGCCAGGTCCCGGCGGGAACATGGATGACCGCGCCGTCTGCGGGAGCGGCGGCAATGGCGTCGAGGAAGGCGGGAAGATCGTTGTGAAGGCCGTCACCCCGGGCGCCGTGGTCGCGGACGTTGATCTGAGGCAGACCGCCGGTGTTGACGGCGGCGGGGAGAGCCCAGCGGGTTTCGTCCGGCGCACGGCGCGGACGGGCGAAAACATCCTCCGGAACCGGCTCATTGTCCTGGTGGATCGCCCCCGGATTGGGCGGAGACATGGCGGCAATCTTGTCCATGCCGACGCGGATGGCTCCCCCGGCGTTCCCCGACAAGCGGTTATCGTGGATATCCAGTGATTCGATACGTGAATCCCTGGTCGGAGTGGCCCGGATTGCCTCTCCCAAATTACCGGCAATCTCATTGCCGGCGATTTCTATCCGGCGGTTTCTCAGTGGAAAGGGGTAGCCCAGGCCGACGCCCTCGCCCTGACCGGAGAGGATCCGGTTGCCAACGAGGCGCGTGGTTCCGGTGTCCTCGGCGACGAGGATGCCGGCGCTGGTGTTGTAACCGACAAGGTTGTTGTCGGGTCGGACAACGAGGCCGGCGCGGATCACGGTGTTGTTCCCGACCAGAACATCCTCCGAAGGAGGCAATCCCTCGCCTTTGTCGTGGTCCATTACGAGGATGCCGGGGAAAACGGTGCCTTCGACCCAGTTGTCGCGAACCTCAATGTTTTTTCCGCTGACGCCGATGCCGCGACCCCAGCGGGTGCCGATCACGGTGTTGTGAAGAGCGCGGTAATTTCTCCCCCAGAGGGAATAATCGACCCGCTGGTTGTCGTTGGTGGCCATCCACAGGGCGACCCCGTCGTCGCCGCTGTTCTCGATGCGACACCAGGCGACGGTGACGTCGTTGCCGTTGCGAACATGGATCGAATCGGCGGAGGTGTTGCGGACGTCGCAGTCAACGATCCAGAGGCGTTCTCCCTCGTTCCATGAGACGACGCCCATGCGTCCTTGTTCGAAGGATACACGAACGATCTGGATGTCACCGGCCTTGCCCCCGAGATTGACGGAGGTGATGCCGGTGCCTGGCGCCCAGCGCATTTGCAGGAGGGGCTCCACCACGAAACGCAGGTCGCGGAGACTGAGGCGGGTCGCACCATCAAGGTGCCAGCCGTAAAAAACGGTGTCCGTATCCGATGCGGGATGACGGAACAGGATCTCGGAGGGATCGCCTTCGCCGACAAAATGGATATTCGCCAGAGGTTTCAGGCCGACGCGCGGCGTCCATCCATGGCGTTGCGGGAGGGGGGCGGAGGCGAAGTAGTAACGTCCGGCGGGCACGAACACGATGCCGCCTTCCGGCTGCAGAGTGCTGATGGCGCGGTCGAAAGCGGCTTTGTCATCGGTGATTCCATCGCCGAGGGCGCCGTGGTCCCGGACGCTCACCACGCGCATGTCTTCGTAGTTGATTCTCGGCATGTTCTCCAGCCCGGGCCGATCGTAAAATGAGGCCGGGAGGTTTTTGACGGAAAGACTCTCCTGCGCGAGCGCAGGGAGATGTCCCCCAAGGAACAGAATGCCGGCGGCAACAAAACCGGGAAGGCTCCATCGAAGAGGGCGAAACGTCGCGGGCGTGCACGGACGGTTTTGGGTGAGGACAACAGGGGGGGGGGGATCTTCCATGCTGGGAAAGGGTGTCAATGGGAGAGGGCAACGTATCCGGTCAGCCAGCCGGCGATGAAGGCGGCTTGTTTTTCGCGGATGGCAGGCGTGAAATGGATGTGGTCGCAATACAGGTCGGAGCCGTCCGGGACGGTAGATTGGTTAAGCGTGAAGGTGTGCAGGTCGATTGAGGGGATGTTGTGCTCACGCATGACGGAGTCAGCCGCGGCGTTGTAGGCGTCGACGTCGGCGGCGTGGCGATGGAAGTCGAGTCCGGGGCGGTTGTGGATCGCATCGTGGCAGGGTGTGATGCGCACCCAGATGAGGCGCGGGCGCAGGGTGGCGGCGGTGGCGACGATGGCCCGGAGATTGGCGGTGTAGGTTTCAAGCGGTGTCTTTTTGCGACCGCTGACGGGATCGGTTCGGAGGTCGTGGAGTCCGCAGTTGAGCAGGAGGTAGTCGGCGTCGATGCCGCCGTGTTCCTGTTTCCAACGGAGAAACTGGAGAACGCGGGAGGAGTCGCCGGCGTTGGCTCCGGCGGGGAGGTCGAGATTGCGCAGGGCTTCCTCCGCACCTTCGCGGTGGATACAGGTGAAGAGGCCGTGCAGGTGTTTTTCGAGAAAGGGCGCGTAGTGGACGGAGATGCTGTCGCCGACAATGTAAAGGGAAGGCATGAGGGGAGGTGCCGGAATTGCGTTGAGAATCAGTATCCCGGTGAGAGGTATGGCCCGGATGAGTTTTAGCGGAGAAATCATCGATGGCGGCGGCTCAGCATAATGAATCCCGAGGCACAGAAACCGAGGAAAAGGGCGACGGTGGAGGGTTCGGGGACGGCGGTGATGGCGGCGACTTGCACGACGATGTCGTTGCCGCCGGTGAGCGACTGACCGTCGCCGGTATAGGAAAGTTGGAACTCATAGGTGAGGGCTTCATGCACAATGCTGAAGGTGTCACCGACAAGAGTCTGGCCGTTGATGGTGGCGAAGGCGCCGGTGACGGCGTCCGTATTCTCGTTAATGAGAAGGGAAAAGGTGTCGCCAAGTGTGGCGGTGAAGGAGGCGGCGAGCGCAAGGGCGAGGTTGGCGTCGCCCCCGAAGACAACGTTGCCGGTGACAGTGATGGCATCGCCAAGGCTGGCGGCAAGGGTTGCTCCGTCATCCAGTGTGAGATTTCCGGCAATGGAACCCCCGCCTGTGACGATGGCGGCTCCGCTGGCAATGGAGACGTGATTGGTGGCGGAGGTGAGGATACCAACGAGATGGAGGGCCCCGGCTTCGATTTGGGTGCCGCCAGTGTAGGCGTTGTCGCCTTCGATCTCGAGCGTGCCGTCGGTGGTTTTGACCAGGGCTGCTCCGCCGTTGAACTCGGCGAGGTTTTTCAAAGTGCCGCTTTGGAGGTGGAAGTTCGTGAGATTGATGATCGCCCCGTTCCTCAGGTCGAGCGTGCCGCCGGCGAGGGTGATCGTGGAGGTGAGGTTGTTGGGATTGGTCCCTTCGGCGATGTTTCCGTTGACGGTGAGGGAACCTCCGGTGATGGCAACATTGGCGACCAGCGCGCCGGCGTAACTGGAGCTATCGCGCGAACCCAACGTCAGGTTGCTGTTGACCGTGACGTTGCCCGTTCCCGAAATGTTCAGGTTGCCCGTGACCGGCTGGTTGTTCGTTCCCTGGGTGGACGTCAGGATGATCGAGTCGGCGATGAAATCACCGCCCGCCACGTCAAGCGTTCCTGTGATCTGGCCGGTGCTTCCCATGGCTCCCGAATATCCCACGCGGACGATGGTCGCATCGATGGTCCCTTCAGCCATGCGCAGTGTTCCGGTGACGGCGGCGGTGATCGAGCTGCCGATGACGAGTTCGTTGAGGAGCGCGTCAACCTTGCCGCCAGTAAAGTCGGCTGTTCCCGTGATGGCGGTTCCGGAGGAAGCGCCGGTTTTGCCGACGGTCAGATTTGCCCGTCCCACGCCATCCTTTGCGCGGATGATTGCCTCCGGGGTTGGGCCGGACTCGAATGTCTGGAAGGACAACTCGCCGGAAGAGCGGTTCTGGACGGCGGAAGACGCGGCTCCGATGTAGATTTCGTCGGCGAAAATCTCATTCGTCCTGCCGAGCTGGAGCTTCGAAACGCCAGCCACACCGGTGCCGTTGCCGATGCCTTCTGTGCTCCCCACGATGATTTTGTTGGTGGTGATGGTGTTGTCCGCCGCGAGGGTCAAAAGCCCGAGTGATCTCGCCCGATCTGCCGTGGAGGATCGTGTTCCCACCTCAATGGTGTCCACGGTAGCCGTGAAGCTGCTTAGCCCCGCAAGATCGAGAATCGCATAGCCGCTGATCGACGTGCTGTTCGTCGGGTTGTTAACCCATATTTTGGAGGAGGCTGCGTTGACCACGAGGGCACCTTCTCCCTGGATTTTCGTGTTGGTGATAATCGCCGCAGTCCCATCACGCCCGACCGAAAGCGCGTTCGCGGGCGGCGTGCCCGTCGGGCTGATGGTGAGCGTCACGCCCGGGTTGATGTGTGTGACCTGCCAGTTGTTCGAGTAATCGGAAAACGAGGGCGCGGTAACCGTGTTGGTCACTGTCTGGATATAGGACAGCGACTCGATCGTCACGCTCTGGTCGATGTAGTTTCCGGTCGTCGTGGAATCGCCTTTGCCCGTGTTGCCGAACTCCGCGTGGTTGCCGGAGACCGGGTCGTTAGGGTTCCAGTTGTTGTTGGTCGACCAGTTGTCGTTCGCGCCGCCCGCATCCCATGTGAGGGTGGCCTGGGCGTGGAGCGTGATGCTGGAGACGGGTGGAAGCGCGAGCGCAAGCAGGGCGGCGAGGGCGCGGTGCGCCCGGCGGGGACGGTATTCTTTGTTCATGGCGGTGTGTAGGCGTTGCGGGGTGGTGGCGAAGACAGGCACGGGGAAACGGGCGGTGTGCGGGCGAGGTTAATCGAATGCGCGCCACGGATTGATGCCTGGGGAAGGCTGCAGTTTTTCGAACGGCAGGCAGGCGACGTGACCGTCGCCGAAAAGGTAATTGTGGCCGGAACCGTGATAATAGGAACCGTCGGCGAGACGGGGTTGCTTCTCTGGTTTGGCAAGCCAGGGCGGGGCGTCCAAATAAGCATTGGCCTTGCTGAACTGCGTGTTGGCGAGCCCCCACGTGTCGGTGAAGTATTCGGAGACAAGAATGGTGTGCGAGGGACGGGTGAGTTGTTCGAGGCGAGTGGAAGGTCCCGTGGGAGCGCCATTCGCCCATTTTGAGAAAACGCCCAAACCGGATGTGATCTCCGGGCGGGCGGAAGCGAAATAGGAGCGGGGACGTCCGCCAGCGCGGTCGCGGTTGTCCATCGGGCAAAAAAAGAGCGGCCAGAATCGATTCTGCTGATTTTCGGCAATGCCTACATGGGGGGCGATTTGGGTATCCCAGTTTCCGCCGGAGGGAAATTCGCTTTTGTTCTCGTTGGCGTAAACGAGCAAGGCGACGCCAATCTGGCGGAGGTTGGAGGTGCAGGTGGCGCGATGGGCGGACTTTCGCACCCGCGAGACCGTGGGAATGGTGATGCCAGCGAGGATACCGATGATGGCAATGACCACGAGCAATTCGACGAGGGTGAACGCCGCACCGGAAGACAGGCGGCGGGAGGCAGGGGGCGCGGGATATGGTTTTTTGGGTGGCATTTGAGGAGGGGGGATGGGGTAAAAACAAGGGGCGGCACGCGCGCCTCGACGCGGGGCGTCAGGGTGCGGAGGCGGGACCGGTGCTTTCGCGTTGGAGAAGGGTGGGTTTGATGATGACCTGTTCAGGGTGGGTGACGGGGACTTTGGCGAGGCGGATGGTTTCGGTTATGATTTGCTCATAGGGTTGGAGGATGGAGGTGAGGGCGGGATGGCAGACGGCGCCGGTGTCGATGCCGTCGAAGCCGATAATGGAAATGTCGCCGGGGATGCGGACGCCTTGTTCGAGGAGCCATTTCATGGCGCCGAGCGCACCCATGTCGGATACGGCAAAGAGGGCGGTGGGGCGGGTGGCGGAGGGAAGCGCCCAGATTTCGGCGATGGCTTTGCGTCCGGCATCGTAGGCGCGGTCCCACGGGACCATTTTGCAGTCGTGAATGAGGGAATGAGTGGTGCCGAGGGCCTGGGTGTAACGGGTGAAGGCGGCAATGCGGGCGCGGGTGTTGGCGTTGTCGGGTTCGCAAACGAGAAGGGCGATACGACGGTGGCCGAGTTGGGTGAGGTGTTCGATGGCGAGGCGGACACCGGTGTCGTTGTCGGGGCCGACGAAGTGACCGCGCTGGTTGGGGAGCAGAGTGTCGATGGTGACGAACTGGTAGTGGCGCTCGGAAAGGGCTTGTTCGAGTTCGTAGGTGGTGGCGGTGGGATGGCCGAGGATGACGACCGCGCCTTCGGTGGGAGGGAAGTTGAGTTGTTTGTAGGCCTTGTTGAGGTGCTGTCCCTGATAGGTGTAGAGGGGCAGCATTTCGATGCCTTGATCCACGCAGGCGGCGTGCAGCGTGGAGAGGGAACGGGCGATGTTGGCGGAGCGGTAATCGACAACAAAGACGGCGAGTTTGCGGGGGAAGCTGAGCTGCGGCTTTTTCTGGACGAAAGTGGCCTGGGCACGTTTGCGGAGGATGAGGCCGGTGTTGGCAAGATCGGTGAGGGCGCGGCGAACGGTGCCTTGGGAAATGCCGAGGGCGTCGATGAGCTGGGTTTCGGAATAAAAGCGGGCGCGATCTTCGAAGTCCTCGGTAATCATGCGCTGGAGGGCATTGCGCAGTTGCGCGTGCAGAGAGAGGTCCCGGGAAGGGTCCAGAACGATGGAGCGGAGGCGCTCAATGGGAGGAGTGACGTTGGTGGCGAGTGTTTCCATGCCGGGGAGGCTTGAGGAAAATTTTTCTAAGACAAGTGCGCTTTACTTCTTCAAAGAAGTTAAGGAGCATGGAGGTTGTCAATCCTGATTTTCCCAATTTTAGGTCCTAGATCAGTAGTTTCGATTTTTATTAATTCATAACCTTATGTTAACGAAAACGTTCCTGACGCATTTGCTCCCGGCTCGCATTGCTGAAGCCCTTCGCCGGGTGCAGAACCAAATCTGGCAGCCGGTATCCGTTACGATCTCTGTCACTCAGACACAAAGCTTCCGCAAACATCGCCGGGCATCGGAGTTGTCTGCCGCAGACTTCTCTCCCGTGCCGTCGGAGTCGTTTCACTGGGGGCCGAAATATGCGCAACGCTGGTTCAAGCTGCGACTGCCGGAGTCGATGGCGGGCGACAGGACGTGGTACCTGTCGTGGGAGGATCAAGCCGAGGCGACCGTGTATGTGGAGGGCGTTCCTTACAGCGGTCTGGATGTGGCGCATCGGCGTTGCCCGCTGCCCGCTGGAATCGCCGAGGTGCTGGTGGAGTGCGCCTGCGTGCGGACGGGTATTTGGATTCCGGATTCGGGACCGGCGCTCGACGAGGAGGGAAGTCGCTATTCGCCGCCCAGGTTGTGGACACGCGACGATGTGGCGTGGGGTGTGTACCACGATCTCAAAGTGCTGCTCGATGTGCTCGACGCGGAACATCGTGACTGGCAACCGCCGCAGCCCGGCCCCACTCCGAAGGCCATGACCGATCCGGTGCGGTTCACGCCTCCGGCATTTCGCGCGTCACCGCTCTTCCGGCGTTGGTGCGCCCGTCTCGATGAGGCAATCGATGTGTTTGACCAGCACGGACTGGAGGCGTTCGCAACGGAATTGCGCGCGCTCTACGCGGCTCACCCGGCGGAGCGGGAATCGCTCAGGGCGGTGCTGACCGGCCACGCCCATATTGATCTCGTGTGGCTGTGGCCGGAGCGGGTGGGCGAATTCAAGGCCGTGCACACGTGGGCGACGCAGGCCCGGCTGCTGGAGGCGTATCCGGAATTTCGTTTCGGCTATTCCCAGCCGGCAAGTTACGAGGCCGTGGAACGTCGCGCGCCCGTGTTGCACGCGCGGGTGAAGGAATTGATCGCCGCGGGACGTTGGGAGGCGACCGGGGCGAGCTATGTGGAGAGCGACACGCAGATGCCTTGCGGCGAAGCGTTGCTCCGCAGCCTGCGCCTGGGGCAGGAGGCTTTCATCAGGCTGAGGGGAACGCCGGCGTCGGTGTTTTGGTTGCCCGATGTTTTTGGTTACAGTGGCTGTCTGCCTCAATTGCTCTCCGGTTTGGGGGTGCGGGGTTTTTTTACCACGAAACTGGCATGGAGTGTGGTGAACAGGTTCCCGCATTCGAGTTTCCGCTGGCGCGGACCGGATGGTGGCGCGGAGGTGGTCGCGCAAATTGAATTGATTAACGGATACAACGAGACGCTCGATGCGAAGCGCCTTCGCGAGAGTGCGCTGCATCATCAGCAAGCCGCCGTGCATCCGGAGTTTTTGGTTCCGGCTGGCTATGGCGACGGAGGCGGCGGCACGACCGAAGAGATGTGCGAGCGAGCCCGGCGCATGTCGGACCTGGCTGGAGTGCCTCGCACGGAGTGGGGGAGCATCGAGGGTTTCTTTGAGCGTCTGAGCCGTGTGCGGGAGCAACTGCCGGCCGTGACCGGCGAGCTGATGCTGGAAATGCACCGTGGTGTTTTCACGACGCACGGCAGGCTGAAGGCTGCGTTCAGAGGGCTCGAACGGGCGTTGCAGATTCAGGAGGCCGCCCATGCGGCGGTCGGGGAAGGTCCGGTGGATGCGCAGGCCTGGCGACGCCTGGTTTTTTCCCAATTTCACGACTACATCCCGGGCAGCTCCATATGGGAGGTTTACTCCGAGGGCATTGTCGAACTGGAGCGCCTGGCGGAGAAGGCGTTGTCGGAAACCAAGGCTGTCTTGAGCCGCCAGGATCATGGAGCCTCCCAGAAAGCAAGTATGCGGAAGGCCCGGGCGCGTGAGGCATTGATTGTGGCGAATGGCGAAGTCGTTTGCGAAGGATCGGATGCTGAAGCAAAAACAGGGGCGTATCAGAAAAATGGTTCCGAGCGGGGATGGTTTAATCCGTTGCCGGTGGCGCGCTCATGGACGGATGGCGAACGATGCCTGAGACTGCCTCCGCTGTCGGGAGGGCCTGTCGCCTCGCTTGCGACCGTTGACGCGCCGCCTCCTGTTGCCACGGCGTCATCGTTGGCGGGAACACGTGTTCAAGCCGAGTTTTCCCTTTCCGGCGGGCTTTCGCGGCTTCTCGTGGATGGCTATGAAGTGGCCTTGGCCGGCGGAGGAGGACATGTGCTGCGGGCTTATCGCGACCAGCCGGCGGCGTTTGACGCATGGGACATTGATCGCAACTCGCTCGTTGTCGGCGTGGATGCCACGCCGGACGGAGCCCCCGTGATCGAAGGGAACGGGGTGACGGCTTCGGTGGCATTTCCGATGCGCATCGCGAAAGAAAGCCGGATTACGGTGCGATATCGCGTGGTCGCCGACGAGCCTGTATTGCGTATCGAATACGATGTCGACTGGCGTGATCCGGCCATGTGCCTCAAGGCGATTTTCAACACACGCTACCTCGGGCAAATGGCCCGGTTTGGCGCTCCCTATGGCAGTGTCTGCCGCGGGCAATGGCCGGGCTATAATCGCGAGGAAGCCCAGTGGGAGGTTCCGGGAAGCCGTTGGTTGATTCTCTCCGATGATTCGCAGAGTGAGGGTTTCGCATTGGTGACCGAGGCAAAATATGGATTCACCGTGCGAGATGGAGCGGTTGGTGTGAGCTTGTTGCGCAGCGCATTGGTTACGGAGGCTGACCTGCATCCGGCGCTGCGGGATGAGCCGAATCGTCCGCGCTACTCCGACCTTGAACGGCAATCGATCCGCCTGGCGGTAGGACGTTTCGCCTCCGATCTTCCAGCGGAATCGCAACCTGCTGTGTTGGCCGATACGTTGTTCACTCCGTGCGTTGCTTATGCGGGCAGTCCGAAAGGCACAGGGCTATTGGGTGTGGATGGCGCACCTTCACTGGTGCCGGCCTGGGCCGAGCCGTTGGCCGATGGGCGGTGGTTGTTGCGCCTGCATGAAACGCTGGGGCGTCGTGGCGTGGCCATGGTAAGGCTGATGCCTGGCTGGAGCGCTTGCGAAACGGTGCTGGGGTATCCGATTTTTGGTGATAAAGATGAAACGCCGTGCTGGATGGAGGATGAACTGTCGCTGGCGTACGAACCTTACAAGGTTTGTTCAGTAATTCTTTCACGCGAGCTCAGGCCAGTTCGCGGCGCAGGGTGATCCATTCGGCGAGCGGGGTGGCGCCGATGGATTTGTAGAAGTCGAGCGCGGGGGTGTTCCACTTGAGGGCGCGCCATTCGAGGCGCGCGCAACCGTCTTCCGCCGCGGCGTTGGCCGAGGCGGTGAAGAGGGCGCGGCCAATGCCCTGGCGCCGAAGGCCGGGCCGGACGTAGAGGTCCTCCAGAAATGCGCCGGGGGTCCCGGCGAAGGTGGAGTAGGTGGGATACCAGATGGCGAAGCCGGCGGGGATGCCGTGGTAAAATGCCAGGAGGGCGTTGGCGCGGCGCTGCATGCCGAAGAGGTGCCGCGCGAAAAGGGCGGGGGAGGACTCGATCTCGTGCGAGAGGCTTTCGTAGGGCGTGTAGTCACGAGATTGAAGCCCAGAGGATGGCACACCTGAATTGGACGGCAGCGAGGAAAGAGGAGGCTCGTTTTGCGTATCGGGTTGCGATGCCGCGCCATTGCTTGAGTCGTAGGAATGCATTTTCTACCAGATGCCTGATCCGATAAAGATAAGGGTCATATTCGCGTTGTTCTATGCGATTGGTCTTTGGAGGAATCTGCGGGCAGATGCCTGCGGCCTGCGCCATTTCGATGATGGCGTTGGTGTCATATCCCTTGTCGGCGATCAGATGGTCTGCGGCAATGCCTTCAATCAACCTGCCAGCCTGTGTGCAATCAGCCGTGGAACCCGCTGTAACAATGACTCGCACCGGCATACCATGCGCATCCACGGCCAAATGTAGTTTGGTGTTTCGCCCCCTTTTGTCAGACCGATCGCCTCGTTTCCACCTCTGGCTCCCGCCGCATGCGGATGGATTTTGACATGACTGGCATCAATCATCAGCCACTCAAAATCGGGCTCGTTCATCAGTTCCGACAACAGGCGCTCCCAATGCCCCTTGTCTCTCCAGCGACAAAAACGCCTGTGCGTGTTGCTCCACCCTCCGTAATCCTCTGGAAGATCCCTCCAAGGCGCACCAGTGCGTAAAATCCACAGAACCGCGTTGAGGAACTTGCGGTTGTCCTCCGCCACCCCTCCCCACGCTCCTTTCCTTCCAGGTAGCAGCGGCTCCAGAACGCTCCAAACTCGGTCCGAAATGTCGTGACGGTGTTGATCTTTCGCCATGCTGACATTCTCCATCACAAAAAAACTCAGTCAATCTTATCTCGTGACTACACGCTCTAGGAGGCCAGTTCGCAAACCATGCGATGGAGGAGCGCGACGTCCGTGGGCACGGCGGGACGAATCTGGAGCGGAGGGCGGTTCGGATCGGACCTGGCGGATAGCCGCGCCATCAGGGCCGGGTTGCAATTGCATCCGGAGGCGCCCGCGGCGGCGCAGGCGGTGGGGGCGCAGGCCGTGGTCGTGTGACCGCAGGCGCAGGCGGGGGCCGGAGCGGCGGCGTCCCCGCCGCCGGACGGGGCGGCAGCCCCGCTGGTTTGAGAGGCGGAACCAACAGGTGGCGGCAGCGGTTTCGGGGCGCGCTGATGCGCGTCCGACGGCGGGGACGCCGCCGCTCCGGGGTTGCGCGTTCCGGCGTACTTCTGGTCAATTTGAATCATGCCTGAACCTCATTTTTTTAATCCGATTGATGACGTAAAAAGGATGACGAACCGGTTGCCCCATTGGCAGCAGGCAGGGGGTATTTATTTCGTGACGTTCCGGTTGGGGGATTCGCTGCCGGATGAATTGTTGAGAATATGGGCGGCGGACCGGCAGGCTTGGCTGAAACAAAATCCACCGCCGCATACGCCGGAACAGGAGACGGAGTATCATCGGAAGTTTTCCCTCGTGATGGAGCAATGGCTCGATGCGGGGCGCGGTTCGTGCGCGCTGCGCCAAGGGGAGGCAGGCAGGGTGATGGCGGAGGCGTTGCGATTTTATGAAGGAAGGTGGTGTGAGATGTTTTCTTTCGTGGTGATGCCCAATCATGTCCATGCATTGTTTGGGTTGTTGAGCGGAGCGGAGATCGACGCGATGATTGGAAGATGGAAGAGCTATGTGTCACACGAGCTTGCCATCCGATTGAGAGAAAAATGGCCGTCATGGAAAAAAGACTACTTTGACCGGCTGGTGCGAAATGGAACTCATTTTGAACGATGCGTGCGATATATCCGGAGCAATCCGAAAAAGGCCGGATTGCAGGCGGGTGAGTTTGTGTTGTGGGAGAGCGAGCGCGCCATGGCGGTGTTGTAGGAAGGGCGGCGTCCCCGCCGCCCGACGGACCGACAGGTTCGCCAAAACGAACGGACTCGCACAATCGGGGCGCGCTGGCGCGCGTCCGGCGGCGGGGACGCCGCCGCTCCACTGTTTTTTACATGACAAGCTCGAACCATTCCTCCGGGCAGGCGCGGTCCTTCTTGTCGAAGAGGGCGCTCGTGATCTGGTCGATGAGGCGGATGGCGCCGGCGTAACCCATCGTAGTGAAAAACCGGTGACCGACGCGGTCGAGGATCGGAAAGCCGAAGCGGACGAGCGGAATGTCCTCCACGCGGGCGATGTACTTGCCGTAGGTGTTGGAAAGAATCAGGTCTACGGGCGCGTTCTTGATCCACTGGTGCAGCTCGAAGAAGTCGGCCTGCTGCTTGATCCTCGCGTCGGGCACGACGGGGTCGAGGAGCTCGTGGATGCGCTTCTCGAAGTGGTTGCCCTGGCTGCCGGTGATGACGTAAACGGGCAGCAGGCCGAGTTCGAGGGCGAACCTGGTCATGGCGATGACGTGGTCGGGATCACCGGCGATGGCGACGCGCTTCTGGTGGAAGTACTGCTGCATGTCGCTCATCATGTCGATGAGGCGGCCGCGTTCGGTGGCGATGTCGGGGTGGACCGCGCCGTCGGCCGAGAAGGCGCGCAGGGCCTGGATGAAGGCGTCGGTGCCGCCTACGCCGATGGGGAGCTCGAGGAGCTGGCTGGGAACGTTGTGCTTGTTCTCCAGCGTGACGGCGGCCGGGTTGCTGGTGAAGTGGCCGAGGGCGAGCGTGGCGATGCTGTCGCCCATGGACTTGATTTCGGGAATGGTGGTGCCGCCTTTCGGGAACATCTGGTATTCGCCGTCGAGTCCGCCGTCGAGGACGCCGGAGGTGTCGGGCAGGATGACGGCGGGCACGCCCATGAGCGTGGTGAGGCGGCGGAACTCGCGCATGTCGGCGGGTTCGACGAAGCCGGGGATGAGGTTGATCTGGTTTTTCGTCTCACCGGTGCGCTCGGCCAGGTATTTGATAATCGATGACACCATGTTGGCGAAGCCGGTGATGTGCGAGCCGACGAAGCTGGGGGTGTTGGTGTGGATGACGATCTTGCCTTCGGGGACGGAGCCTTCCTCGCGAGCACGTTTCACGATCGTGGGAATGTCGTCGCCGATGACCTCGGAGAGGCACGTGGTGTGGACGGCGACGATGTCGGGATTGTAGATCGTGAAGATATTCTTGAGCGCCTGGGTGAGGTTGGCGAGTCCGCCGAAGACGGAGGCGCCTTCGGTGAAGGAACTGGTCGTGGCGACGACGGGTTCCTTGAAGTGGCGGGTGAGGTGCGAGCGGTGATAGGAGCAGCAGCCCTGCGAGCCGTGGCTGTGCGGCATGCAGCCGTGGATGCCGAGCGAGGCATACATGGCCCCGATGGGCTGGCAGGTCTTGGCGGCGTTGATGCGAAGGGCTTTGCGGTCGAGGATCTCGGTGGTGGTTCCGTTGAGCATGGCAGTGGTGGGTTTTCGATTTTGATTTTGGATTTTCGATTGGGAAGGAGGAGGGGCGACGTCAGCGCCGCCCCTCCCGTGAGGAGCTCTGGCGCTTAGCCTTCGTCCCCGGCACCGGCGGCGGCTTTCCATGTCTTGGGTTCGTCTTCGATGGCGGCGGATTTGTCTTTCGGTTTATACACGGGGCGCGCGGGGACGGCTGGATTGGTCTTCCACGGCGCGGTGACGAGTTTCCAGACCTTGGTGTTCACCATGCGGTCGATTTCCTTGTAGAAATTGGCCGCGCCGGTGAAGGCGGCATAGGGTCCTCCGTAATCATAGCTGTGGAGCTGTTTGCAGGGGACGCCGAGTTTCTCGATGATGAACTTTTCCTTGATGCCCGAGCCGATGACGTCGGGTTTGTAGATCTCGATGAGTTTTTCGATTTCGTGGTGCGAGATGTCGTCGATGACCAAGGTGTGCTTGGCCATCTCCTTCATCATGCCTTCGTAGTCGCGGTAGGTGAAACCGCCGGCCTCGAGGGCGGCGTCCTGCTCCGCCGTCTTGCGCGGGCGGTAGCGTTTGGCGTCGGCTTCGACGCTGATCTCCTCGATGTTGCGGGAGTCGGCATCGATCTTGATCGTGGGGAGGACGGCGCGGCCTTCGTAGTCGTCGCGGTGGGCGAATTCGTAGCCGGCGGCGATGACCTTCATGCCCATGTCGCGGAAGAGGTCCTGGTAGTGGTGGGCGCGGGAGCCGCCGACGAAGAGGGCGGCGGTCTTGCCTTGGCAACGCGAGCGGACGTCGTCGCGGATCGGGCGGAGGACGGCCATTTCCTGGGCGATGACCTCCTCGACGCGGTCGGTGAGCTTTTTCGAGTCGAAGTACTTGGCGATCTTGCGCAGCGACTTGGCGGTGGATTCGGCACCGATGAAGTTGACCTTGAACCAAGGGATGCCGAATTTTTTCTCCATCATCTCGGCCATGTAGTTGATGGAACGGTGGCACTGGACGACGTTGAGATCGACGGTGTGGCAGCGGGTGACCTGCTCGTAGGAGATGTCACCGGAGAGCGTAGCGGTGATGTGGATACCGCACTTGCGCAGGAGGGTGTCGATCTCCCACGCGTCGCCACCGATGTTGTATTCGCCGAGCATGTTGATACGGAACTCGGCGTCGTCGGGCGTGTCGTCGAGGCCGACCATGTGCTTGAACACGCCGTTGTTGGCGATGTGGTGGCCGGCGGACTGTGAGACGCCCTTGTAGCCTTCGCAGGAGAAGCCGAAGATGTTGATGCCGAGTTCTTCCTTGGCGAGGCGGCAGACGGTGTGGATGTCGTCGCCGATGAGGCCGACAGGGCAGGTGGCGTAGACGGCGATGGCCTTGGGCTTGAAGATGGCGTAGGCTTCGCGGATGGCGGCGGCGAGTTTCTTTTCCCCGCCGAAGATGATCTCGTCCTCCATCATGTCGGTGGTCATCGAATACTGGAGGTAGTTGATCTGGCCGGGATGCGGACGGGCGAGGTTGCGGCGGGTCTGCCACGAGTAGAAGCTGCAGCCGATGGGCCCGTGCGTGATGTGGAGGACGTCGTGCATCGGACCGATGACGACGCCGCGGCAGCCGGCATAGGTGCAGCCGCGCTGGGTGATGATGCCGGGGATGGTGCGGGTGTTGGCAGCGATCTGCGGCGGGTTCTCCGGGTCGTTGAGGAGAAATTGTTTCGCGCGCTTCTTCTTGGTTTTGTCGGGGTAGATTTTCAGCATTTCGTCGCGGGCGACGGCGGGATCGATGGTGTCGGCGAACGCGGCGGAGGAGCCGGGCGGGGAGGGTGGCTCGGGAGGGGAGGCGGAAGCGGCGCCGTCGGAGAGTGGGTCGGAGATGGTGCTCATCGTTGGTGGTGGTGAGTGGTCAGACGTGAATGGTGGGATGGCGGGTGGTCGGTCGATGGTATGTGTGCGGGAGCGGGCGGTCTGGAGGAGCGGCGGTGTCCTCGCCGCCGGCCGGGACGGCTGTCCCTAAGTTTGCGCTGATGGCGCGCTGGCGCGCGTCCGACGACAGGGACGCCGCCGCTCCGTTGCGCGGTCGGCAGCGGCTCAGTTCAGGAGGCCGTATTGCATGAGGAGGTCTTCGAGCTCCTGGATGGTCAGGGGATTGGGAACAACGAAGTTGGTGTTGTTCGCGATGGCGTTGGCCAGGGTGCGGTACTCGGTCGCCTGCTCGCAGTCCTTGTTCCACTCGATCACGGTCTTGCGGTTGATCTCGGCGCGCTGCACGTCGTTGTGGCGGGGGACGAAATGGATCATCTTGGTACCGAGTTTCTCGGCGAACTTCTCAATCATCTCGCGTTCGTTATCGACCTTGCGGCTGTTGCAGATGAGGCCGCCGAGGCGGACGGTGCCGGTTTTGGCGAACTTGAGGATGCCCTTGGAAATGTTGTTGGCGGCGTACATGGCCATCATCTCGCCGGAGCACACGATGTAGATTTCCTCGGCCTTGCCTTCGCGGATCGGCATGGCGAATCCACCGCAGACGACGTCGCCGAGGACGTCGTAAAAAACGTAATCGAGCTGCTCGCTCTCGTCGTAGGCGCCGAGTTGTTCGAGCATGTTGATCGAGGTGATGATGCCGCGGCCGGCGCAGCCGACTCCGGGCTCGGGTCCGCCGGACTCGACGCAGAGGCTGTTGCAGAATCCGGGAGAGCGGATGTCGGAGAGTTCAACGTCCTCACCTTCTTCGCGGAGGGTGTCGAGGACGGAGCGCTGGGCGAGGCCGCCGAGGAGGAGGCGGGTGGAGTCAGCCTTGGGGTCGCAGCCGACGACCATGACTTTCTTGCCCATCTCGACAAGGCCGGCGACGGTGTTCTGGGTGGTGGTGGACTTGCCGATGCCACCTTTCCCGTAAATGGCTACTTTTCTCATGTGCGTGCGTGGTTGGTTTTTCAGTTTTTCTATTTCGTGGACGCGGTCTCTTTAGCGTCGCGTATGCCAAGGGTCTGAAAGGGGCAGATGATAGGGGGCTTTAGGTGATGGTGATAAGCTGGTTAAAAATTTTGACTCAACTTGTTCATGGAATGCAGGGGGGCCGGAGGCTACGCGGATGTCGGAGGGAGGGGGTCGATCCTACGAAAATGTAGGAATGCGGAGAGGGGGATGGAGAGGTATTCTAAAAGTGGATACCCTGCGAGCGAGGGAGCCTATGGGATGGATGAGGCTTATGGGGGGGAAGGGGTAATCAGGAGCGGAGGGCGCGGTCGTGGAGGGTGGGCGCTGGCATGACAAGGTATCGGAAGGGAGAGCAGGGAGCGCGCCAGCGGTGGCCGTCCTGGATGAGGGGGACGACCGGCCAGTGAGTAAATCAGAAGCGGCGGCACCAGGCTTGTCGGGTGTTATGCATATAAAGAGACAGGGCCGGATCAGGGAATCAGTGAATGCACAACTGTGTTCCGGCCGGAACACAGTTGTGCATCGGGGGCGGGGGTCAGGCGAGGACGGCGACGGCCTTGATCTGGGCGTGGACGGGGAGGCCGGGGCGGAGGGAGAGTTGGTCGCGGGAGAGGCGGGTGATGCGGGCGGTGAGGGCGACTCCTCCAGAGTCGAGGCCGACGAGGACGTGACCGGGATCGTCGGCCGGGGCCTCGGCGGTGACGGTGGCGGGGAGGAGGTTGAGGATGCTGGTGTCGGCCGGCGGGTGGAGGGTGAGGCTGATGTCGCGGGCCTTGATCTGCACGCGCAGGCGGTCGCCGGCCGGGACGGGGTCGTGGACGACGCGGAGGATGCCGCCTGCAAAGGCGAGGGTGATCAGGCGGTAGGCGGGATCGTAGTCGCGGACGGTGCCTTCGATCACGGTGCCGACGGCGTCGGTGAAGGTGGCGGGCAGGTCGAGGCGGGCGAGGGTGTCGGCGAGGGGGCCGCTGGCGACGACGTGGCCGGCTTCGAGGAGGACGAGGTGGTCGGCGAGGCGGGCGACTTCGTCGGGCGAGTGGCTGACGTAGAGGACGGGGATGTCGAGGGTGTCGTGGAGGCGTTCGAGGTAGGGGAGGATTTCGCGTTTGCGGGCGAGGTCGAGGGCGGCGAGGGGCTCGTCCATGAGGAGGAGGCGCGGGTCGGCGAGGAGGGCGCGGGCGATGGCGACGCGCTGGCGTTCGCCGCCGGAGAGGGTCTGGGGACGGCGGTCGAGGAGGTGGCCGATGCCGAGGAGCTCGATCAGGTGCCGGTCGTCGGGGGCGGCGCGGGCGGGGGCGCGGCGCTTTTTGCCGTATTCGAGGTTCTGCGACACGGAGAGGTGGGGGAAGAGGGCGGCGTCCTGGAAGACGTAGCCGAGGGCGCGGCGGTGCACGGGGACGAAGAGGCCGCGGTCGTCGTCCTGCCAGGTTTCGCCGTTGACTTCGAGGCGGATGCCGGGGGCGCGTTCGAGGCCGGCGATGAGGCGCAGGCAGGTGGTCTTGCCCGAGCCGGAGTGGCCGAAGAGGGCGGTGACGCCGCGGCCGGGCAGTATGAGGTCGACGTCGAGCGTGAAGCCGGGGTAGGTGCGGCGGAGGCGGGCGTGGATGGAATCTGAACTCATCAGGTGGCGCTCCTCCTGACGAGGCGTTCGCTGAGCCAGAGGGCGGCGAAGGCGAGGGCGACGGAGATGGCGAGCAGGCCGGTGGCCTCGGTGTCGCGGCCGAGCTGGACGTGGTGGTAGATGCCGAGGGCGAGGGTGATGGTCTCGCCGGGGATCATGCCGGCGATCATGATGGTGGCGCCGAACTCGCCGAGGGCGCGGGCAAAGGAGAGCACGCCGCCGGCGACGAGGCCGCGCAGGGCCAGGGGGAGCGTGACGGTGAAGAAGGCGTCCCAAGGGCCGGCGCCGAGGGTGCGCGCGGCGTGCTCGAGGCGGGTATCGATCTCCTCGAAGGCGACACGGGCGGTGCGCACGAAGAGGGGGAAGGACATGACGGCGGTGGCGATCACCACGGCTTTCCAGGTGAAGACGATCTCGACGCCGAGGGTGTTTTCGAGGAAGTGGCCGAGGGGGCCGCGGCGTCCGAAGAGTTTTAAAAGGATGAGGCCGGTGGCGACGGGGGGGATGACGAGGGGGAGGGCGACGACGGTTTCGACGAGGGTCTTGCCGGGCCAGGCGCGGCGGGCGAGGAGCCAGGCGAGGGCGACGCCGGGCGGGAGGATCAGCAAGGTGCTGAGCGCGGCGACGCCGAGGGTGAAGAGGGTGACGTGGAGGGTCTCGGGCAAGGGGAGAGGCGGAGGATAGGTCCTATGGGACGGAGCCCATAGGGCCTATGGGCGGATTACTGCGGCGGGAGGAAGCCGTATTTGGCGAAGACGGCCTGGGACTCGGGGCCGGCCAACCACTCGACGAGTTTTTTGGCGGCGTCGGGGGACTTGGTGGCCTTGATGACGGCGGCGGGGTAGGTGATCGAGGGGCCTTCGGCGAGGGGGACTTCGTAGGCGATCTTCACTTTTTTGGAGATGAGGGCGTCGGTCTTGTAGACGATGCCGGCGTCGGCGTTGCCGGCTTCCACGGCGGCGAGCACGGCGCGGACGTTGTCGACGAAGACGGTCTTCGACTGGATAGGCTCCCAGAGACCGAGCTTGCCGAGGTGCTCTTTCGAGTAGGTGCCGACAGGGACGGTCGCGGGGTCGCCGAAGACGACGCGGCGCACGGCGGGCTTGGGGAGGTCGGCTAGGGTGGCAATGACGGTGTTGTCGGTCGCGGTGACGAGGACGATGGTATTGGCGAGCAGGGTGCGGCGGGTGCCGGCGAGGAGGAGGCCGCCGTTTTCGAGCTGGTCGACGCGGAGTTCGTCGGCGGAGAAGATCACGTCGGCGGGGGCGCCTTCGCGGATCTGGCGGGTGAGCGCGCCGGAGGCTCCGAAGTTGAAGCGGAGCCGGTCTCCGGTGGCCTGGGCGTAGATGGGGGCGATTTCCTTGAAGGCGTCGGAGAGGCTGGCGGCGGCGAAGACGGTGAGGTCGGCGGCGCGGGCGGCGGTGGTCGCCAGGCCGGTGAGGGCGAGCGCGAATATAGCGGTGAGCGTGAGTGTGTGGATGCGTTTCATGACAGGTGGTCGATGTGAGTCGTGCGTGTGTGGCAGGTGTGATTACGATTGCATTAGCAAGAACAGGGCCAGAGAGCGGGCATCACGCGGTCAGCACAGGGTGCGCCAGCCGGGACTCAGAAGGCAGGGAGCAACGAGCGGGGCAGCAGGTAAAACCTGGACTATTCCGGATGATTAGCCGGGGTTGTTTGTATACAAGGCGAAGAGGTGGAGAAGGGGTGCATTGAGTTTTGGATACAAAAGACGGCATCCGTTTGAGGGATGCCGTCGTGTGTGGTGGACGCTTGCGAAAGCCGTGAAAATGTGGCGAAGCGGAGGTGTTTTTCTGCCGGAACAGAACAGTCGGTCAGTCGGCGCCGATCATGACGGAGGAGGCTTTGATGATGGCGGAGGCTGGGGAGCCTTTTTTGAGTTTGAGGTCGGCGACGGCGTCGGCGGTGACGCTGGCGGTGAGTTGCACGCCGGGTGCGATCTCAATGACGACGAGGCTGCTGATGGGGCCTTTTTTGATGGATACGACCTTGCCGGGAAGGATGTTGCGGGCGCTGAGTTTCATGTTGGTCTCTGTTTTCTGGTTAGTCTTGGATTTGGCTTAGAATAAAACCCTGATCAGGGTAGGTCACGTTTGTATGACGAGCGAAGAGAGCACAGGACATGCCATGGCGGTGGAACGAATCATGCGTGAGCCGTCGGTGATGGCGGCGCGGCGGGCGGTGGCGCAGATTTCGCAGGCGCGGAGCAGGCGAAGCGCTGCGGGGTGACACGTCCTGATCGTAATAGTTTTGAAGGTCAAAGCGGCTGCCTTAAACTAAGGTTGATACTTGTCGTTCATGTCAGGCCCTCGGAATGGGAGGGCCTTTCTGTTTTCAGTGGATTTTTATGGGTAATTTTCTGTCTCGATCGAATGTTTTCGGGCGAATTTTCGATATGCACCTTGTTTCCTCTGGCAGGCTCTTACTGTCCGGTTTCAGGGAGTTTTTGCTGCCTGTTTTCCTGTCTCGGAAATCGGTGAAATGTCGGAATAGCAGGATGCTTTTCAGGTTAACGGGATTTTCGGACACCTGATTTTTTGGGTGTCTGGAATCGGTGATTTTCGGGATTATCTGAAGGAACTCGATTTTACAGGAATCCTGTTTTTGGTTGACTTTCGTATGTTTCAATGATTCGATGATTGTAGTGATCAGGTTCGACAAGCCCTGTGTCAGCGTCGCCGGTGCCGTGGAGTATTTCCACGAGCACATGCGGCTTGCTGACTACCTGAAACAGGGCGACCAGTCGGAAATGACTTGGGTCGGTCAGGGAGCCGCTTTGCTCAGTCTGGCCGGTCCGTGCCGGGTAAACGACTTCGAGACGCTGTGCTCGGGTCGGCATCCGGCAACAGGAGAAAGCCTTCTGGCCAGTGACAAGGGAAGCAGGCGGCGGGTCGGTTTTTTCGGGCAGATTTCGCCGCCGAAGGACGTTTCTATTGCCTGCCTCGTCGGAGGAGACAGCCGCATTGCTGTCTGGTGGACCGAAGCTGTTCGGGAAACCCTGCAAGAGATCGAGGCCGTCACCGCCACGCGCGTGCGGTGCGAGGGGCAGAACCATGACCGGACAACGGGAAACATGGTGGCCGCCGTGGTCACGCACGAAGCCAACCGGGCGCTTGATCCGCAGCTTCACACCCACGTCTGCATCATGAACCTGACCCGGGATCACGAGGAAAACCGCTGGAAGAGTGTGCAACCCTCCGCCTTTTACCGGCACCAGGGGTTTTTTCGTGAGGTCTGTTACAACCGTCTGGCCGTGCGGCTTCGCTCGGCGGGCTACGAACTGGAGCGGGTGCGCGGAATCGGCTTCACGATAAAAGGATTCCCAGAAAAATTGCGGGAGACTTTCAGTAAGCGCCGCCTGGCGATTCTGGAAGCCGCCGCAGCCTCGGGAATCACTTCGCAGGATGGCTTGCAGGCCGTGACGGTGCGGACGCGTGCGGACAAGGTCAGCGCGACCGCCGTGGAATTGCAGGCCGGCTGGATCGCGCAGGCCGGCCCGGCTCTCGACCTCGTCCGCGCGGTGATCGCGCAGGCGGACGGCACGCCGAAGCCCGCTCCCGAAGTGCGCCCCTTCGACGCGCTGGTGTCGGCGGAGGAGCATGTGTTCGAGCGGCGGTCCGTGGTGGACGAACGGCTGCTGTTGCGCGAGGCCCTGATTATTGGCCGGGGTCACGTCACGCCCGACGATCTGCGCGCCGCCATCGGCGAACGGGTTGCCTCCGGCGAACTCATCAAAAAGGGCGGCGACCTCGCCTCGCGTTCCGGTCTTGAAGCAGAGGACGAGTTTGTCACCTGGGCCGAAGCTCATCGTGAGGACTGCGGTGTGATCGGTTACGCTGTCGGTCTGCGCGAGGCGTCGCTGGGCAAGGACCAGGCGGCTGCGGTCTCCACCGTCCTCGCGTCGCGTTCGCGGGTGACGGTTTTTCAGGGCGACGCCGGCACCGGGAAAACCCATTCGCTAAAAACAGTGGTTGCGGCCATCGAACGGCGCGGCGGCCGCATTTTCGGATGCGCGCCTTCCACCGGGGCCACGGATGTGTTGCGCAAGGAACTGACACCCGACGCCAACACTCTCCAGCAGCTTCTTGCCAACCCGGAGTTGCAAGCGGCGATGCGCGGGCGTGTCATCATCGTGGACGAGGCCGGACTGATGTCGGTCAGACAGATGCGCGACTTGTGTCGGCTGGCTGACGCCAACGACTACCGCCTGCTGCTGGTCGGCGACACCAAGCAACACGGTTCGGTCGAGGCCGGTGATGCCTTGCGGTGTCTGCAAAAGTTCGCGAACGTGCCGGTGGCGCGGCTGACGCAGATCCGCCGCCAGAAAGACCCGGAGTTCCGCGAGGCTGTGGCCGACTTGGCGGACGGCAACGTTGTGAGCGCGGTCGCGCGTTTCCGGAAACTGGAAGCGGTGAAGGAGATTCCTTACGACCGGCAACTCTACAGCGCCGCCGCCAAAGACTACATCAGCACCGTGCGCTCGGGGAAAACCTGTCTGGTGATTTCCCCGGTCTGGTCCGAGATCCACGCATTTACAACAGAAGTGCGACGGCAGTTGCGGTGCAACGGACTGCTGTCCGGTCCCGACCGTGTGGTCACGGTTGCCTGGTCGCTGGACTGGACCCGCGAATGGCGCCGCCAGATCGAAAACTACAAGCCGGGCGATCTGCTCCGGTTTCACCGTGACGAGGGTGATTTTGGCTCCGGCGAATACGCCACGGTTTCTCGTATCGAGGACCGTTGCCTCGTGGTGACTCGCCACGACGGCAACCGGACATGGATCGATCCCCGGCAGACCGGCGGATTTGATGTGCAGGTTGCCGGCGAACTTTCGGTGGCGGCGGGCGATAGCCTGCTGGTCGAGGCCAACGAAAAATCCGCCGGCCTGAAAAACGGCGACCGCGTCGAGGTCGCCGGTTTCGATGACGAGGGTTCCATCGTCCTGAAAGACGGGCGGCTGATTCCGTCATCATTTCGTCAGTTCACGCACGGTTATGCATCCACCTCGCACGGTTCGCAGGGCAAAACCGTCAACCGGGGCATTCTCGTCATGGCCGACGAAAGCATCGCCACCGCCAACCTGAAACAAGCTTACGTGAGCAACTCCCGGTTTCAGGAAACCCAGATGATCTACACCACCGACATCGACGCCGCCCGCGAGGCGATGGGCCGGTTTGGTGACCGTCTGCTTGCCTCCGAACTCGTGCCGCCGGACGCCCGCAAGCCGGCAGGTGCGCGCTCTCCTGCGCCCGACAAGGATGATACGGGGCTGCTTTCCGGCATGCACCGGGGCATCCGGGCCAGTGCCTGCTCCCTCCTGAAGACATTCTTCGAGCCATCGGGAAAAACCGGCTCCGGCCATCACGTTGGCCGAAATTGAACATTTGCATTCCAGCCATGAGCATCAAGCCGCTTCCCGGAAAAGAACCTGTAGTGAAATTGCCAACACCGGCCTGGGGCCGGGTGGCCAAAGACGGAGACCTCTCTCGCGCCGTCTGTTTTGTGACTGCGACCGGCGGACACACGGTGTCGTTTCCGGTGTCCGCATTGTCACGATGGGAGTTTTCTCCAGGAAATCCCGACTCACTCGTGATTGCTGCCGGCAAGGAAACGGTGACGGTCCTCGGCCGAAAGCTCACAGTGGTCCGCGATGCGCTGAACGCAGGTCGTTTGCTGGAAGTGAAAATAAAACCAGCCGCAGGTGACTGCGAGACGGCGGAAAACGAAACCACGGTTTCCGAAATCCGTTTCGCGGTTGCGGCATGACAGGTCATGGCCAGAAAAGCGCCCAACGATCCGTTCCAGCTTGATCTGTTCGAGACGCTATCGAGAGCGGCGTCCATCACATCCACTCCCACCGACGACAATCATGAACACTCACCAAGCTTACCGACAGATGGCGGAAGCCCACTGGCGCCAGCATTATCCACGGATCGTGCAGGAACTGGAAGCGGCCGGGAAACTCTAGGCAGCGTTGCAGGAAGCACAGGACCGGACCATCGACGAAATGGAACGTCTGATCCGGCAGGGGCTCAAACAGGGCCTGACGGCGCAGCAGGCGCGCGACCAGGCATGGGAACTGGTGCGCGAAAACTACATCGTTCTCCCACTGCAAGCGGAGTAACCGCGTCGAACTGGACCATTACGGATGCCGACAAGATCGGCGAAGGTTCACCCAAGCAAAAATTCCGGCAAAACGTCGCGGCCATCGAACTGCTGCGCCGGGTCGAAAACGAACGCCGTTCCGCCTCCGACGACGAACGATCCGTGCTGGTCAAGTACGTCGGCTGGGGCGGACTACCGCAGGTGTTTGCGGAGGGGAGCGAGGCACCGCAGTGGCGCAACGAACAAAAGCTCTTGAAGGACCTGCTCCTGCCGGACGAATACCGTTCCGCCCGCGCCACGGTTTTGAACGCTCACTACACCTCGCCAACCGTGATCCGCGCCATGTATGCGGCTCTCGAACGGCTTGGCTTCGAGCGGGGTCGCGTGCTCGAACCGGCCTGTGGTCTCGGCCATTTTTTTGGACTGATGCCGGAAACGATGCGCTCCCGCTCCGAACTGACCGGCATCGAAATCGATCCGCTGACCGCCCGGCTCGCCAGCCAGCTTTATCCGCGGGCGGACATTCGCGCCACCGCGTTCGAGGAAGCGTCCTTGCGAACAAATTCTTTCGACGTGGCGATCTCCAACGTGCCGTTCGGCGACTATGCTCCGTTCGATCCGAAACTGAACAAGGGCAAGTATCGAATCCACGACTACTTTTTCATTGCCGCTCTGGAACGGGTTCGGCCCGGCGGGTTTGTTGTGTTCATCACCTCGCGCGGCACGATGGACAAACGCCAGTCCGGCCTGCGCGAGCTTTTGGCCGAAGGTGCCGACCTCGTCGGGGCGATCCGACTCCCCAACGATGCGTTCAAACAAAACGCCAACACCGAGGTAACGACTGACATTGTCTTCCTGCGCAAACGCGCGCCCGGCGAGGCGGCGGCAACCGGTCCGGCATGGATGGAAACCCGTCCACTGGAAGGCTCGGCCTCACCGGATACGGAAGCGGACGCGATCCTCATCAACGAGTATTACCACGCCAATCCGCACATGCTGCTAGGCCGGATGCAGCGCGAAGAGCATGGCATGTATGGCCGTTCAGAAGTCGGTCTGGTCAGCGACGGACGTAATCTCGCGGAGGTGCTGGCCTCGGCCGTCGCGCGACTGCCGTCTGGGCTCTACCAGCCTTTAACCGAGACGCAGGCCATGACGGTGCGGCAAACGCTGCCGGTCGCTGACAACATCAAACCGTATTCCTACGTCCTGACTGAAGAGGGTGCGATTGCCCGCCGCGAAGGCGACGACCTCGTCGTGCTGACCGGCCTGTCCACAAACATGTCACGCCGGTTGCGCGGACTGATTCGCGTGCGCGACGCCGTGCGCGCCTGTCTGCAACTCCAGGTGGAAAACCGCTCCGATGACGACATCGCCGCCGCCCGCCTCCGGCTGAATCAGGATTACGACCATTTTGTCGGGCAGTTCGGGCCGGTGTCTCAGTCGTCGAACATGCGTGCGTTTATCGATGATCCCGATCTGCCGTTGCTCCTCTCGCTGGAAAATTACAACGAGGATACCGGCCTCGCCACGAAGACCGCCATCTTCCGCGAACGCACGATTCAGGCCCGCCAACCCGTGGAGCGGGTGGAGACAGCGAAAGAGGCGTTGCTTGTCACCCTGAACGAGCGCGGGCGTGTCGATCTGGACGCCATGAGTCGCCTGCTCGGCAAACCGGCGGACGAATTTTTGCCAGAACTCGCCGGCATGATTTATCGCAACCCTCAAACCGAGCGCTGGGAAACGGCTGACGAATACCTCTCCGGCAATGTTCGCGACAAACTCTTCATCGCCGAAGGTGTGGCCGAAGTGAATGCCGATTACCGTTCGAACGTCGAGGCGTTGCGATCGGTCCAGCCCGCCGATCTGAAAGCGTCGGAAATCGACGCGCGCCTCGGCGCCGTCTGGATTCCGCCGCGCTACGTCGAGGATTTTGTCCATGCGCTCCTCAACGTTTCCCGCACCGATCCGAACTCGGCGGCGTCGGTTCACCACGCTCCGCAACTCGGCCTGTGGTCGGTGAAGCTCGGCTATTACGCCCGGACCAGCGTCGGCAACCTCTCCGAGTGGGGAACCGAACGTGTGCCGGCGCACGAGTTGATCGAGGACGCGCTCAACCTGCGCACGCCGACCGTTTACGACACGGACGCGAACAAAAACCGTATCCTCAACATCACTGCCACGGAGGCCGCCCGAGAAAAACAGGGCAAGATTCGGGCAAAATTTGCGACCTGGATTTGGGAAGACGATACCCGGCGCGAGCGGCTCGTCGGGATCTACAACCGCACATTCAATTCGCATCGGTTGCGGACCTTTGACGGCTCCCACCTGACGCTTCCCGGAGCCAGCCACACGATCACGCTCCGCCCGCACCAGAAGGCGGCGGTGTGGCGAATCCTGCAAACCCCCAACACCCTGCTCGCCCATGTCGTAGGGGCCGGCAAAACCTGGACGATGGTTGCGGCAGCGATGGAATCGAAGCGGATCGGTCTCGCCCAAAAGCCGATGTTCGTCGTTCCGAATCACATGCTCGGCCAGTTCTCGTCCGAGTTGCTGACCTTGTATCCAAACGCCAACATTCTTGCCGCGGGAAAGGCGGACTTTGAAAAATCTCGCCGCCATCAACTGATGGCGCGCGTTGCCACCGGCAACTGGGATGCGGTCATCGTCACGCACTCCGGTTTCGAGCGACTGGCGATTTCCAAGGACGCGCAGAAACAGTTCATCGAGGAACAGGTGGAAGAGTTGGAAACCTGCATCCGCGAGCAGAAGGGGGATAATCCCGGCAGCCGGATCGTGAAAGAACTGGAGCGCGCCAAAAAGCGGCTCGATGCCCGGCTCAAGAATCTCGCCGCCGAGGATCGCAAGGACACGATGTTGACTTTCGAGGAACTCGGTGTGGACAGGCTGTTCGTGGACGAGGCCCACACGTTCAAAAACCTGTTTTACGTGACCAAGATGACGCGCGTCGCCGGTCTGCCGCAGTCCGCGTCGGAACGGGCGTTTGATATGTTTCTGAAGGTGCAGCATGTGCAAAAACAGAACAGCGGCGGCGGTGTCGTCTTCGCCACGGGCACGCCGGTTACCAACACGATGGCGGAAATGTTCACCCTGAAACGGTTCCTGCAAATGGCCGTTTTGCGGAGCCAGCGGCTGGCTCATTTCGATTCGTGGGCCGCGACCTTCGGCGAAACCGTCACGGCGATGGAACTGGCCCCGGATGGTGCGGGCTACCGGCTCAATACCCGGTTTGCCCGCTTCGTGAACGTGCCGGAGCTGATGCAGCTTTTCCGGCAGACGGCGGACGTGCAGACCACCGAAATGCTGAAACTGCCGGTGCCGGCACTTGAAGGCGGCAAGGCGCAGGTAGTGCGCGCGCCGTCAACGCCTGCGCTGAAGGCGTTCGTGGAAACGCTGGTGAAGCGCGCGGAGCGGCTGAAAACCGGCAATGTCGATCCATCCGAGGATAACATGCTCAAAATTACCGGTGAGGGCCGAAAGGCCGCGCTCGACCTGCGACTCGTGATGAACATCGCGGAGGATCATCCCGACAGCAAGGTCAACCAGGCCGTAAGCCGGATTTTTGACATCTGGGACGAGACCCGCGCACAGCGGCTCACCCAGCTTGTCTTCTGCGACCTCTCGACTCCGAAGGCCGACGGGCGCGGGTTCTCCGTGTATGACGACGTGAAGGCAAAGCTGGTGCGCCTTGGCGTGCCTTCCGACGAAGTCGCATTCATCCAGGATTACGATACCGACGCGGAAAAAGTTTCGCTCTTCAAGGATGTGCGGGCCGGCAAGGTCCGCGTGCTGCTCGGCTCCACCCAAAAGATGGGTGCTGGCACCAACGTGCAAAGCCTGCTCGTGGCCGAACATCATCTCGACGCGCCTTGGCGCCCGGCGGATATCGAACAGCGCGAGGGTCGCATCCTCCGTCAGGGAAATACGAACCCGGTTGTGAAGATTTTCCGTTACGTGACCGAGGGCAGTTTCGACGCCTACATGTGGCAGACCCTCGAAACGAAGGCGAAATTCATCTCCCAGGTCATGCAGGGCGAAACAACCGCTCGTCGTATCGAGGATCTGGATGCGCCAGCACTCACCTATGCCGAAGTGAAGGCCATCGCGTCGGGCAACCCGCTCGTGATCGAAAAGGCGCGCGTCGATACCGAGGTGATGCGTCTTTCGCGCCTCCGCACCGAGCACGCCGAGGCGCAATACACTGCTCGCGGCCGCATCCGCCGCATGACCGAGGACGTGGCGCTCATGGAGAAGCAAATTGCCGGCATGGAAAAGGACTTGTCGGTCCGGGCGGATACGCGCGGCGATAAGTTTTCCGTGATCGTGGACCGGCATCATTTCACGGAACGGCCGGAAGCCGGCGCCGCGTTGATCAAAACCGTGGACCGTCTCCTCGACAAACGGGCCTCGGAAATCATCATGCAGATCGCCGGCTTCAACGTGGAGTTCCGCCACACGCTGCCGGATACGCTGACGATCCGGGGAGCGATGAGCTACACGGCCAAGGTATCGCCGTCCCCAGTGGGCATCATCGCGTCGGTCGAGCACGCCATCCGTTCCATCGACGAACGGCTGGCGGCACGCCGGAGCGATTTTGAGCAGACTCAAAAAAACTTCACCGGCCTCTCCGCGCTCGTCGGCAAACCGTTCGGGCACGAGGAGCGGTTGCAGGAACTAACCGCCCGCCAGGCCGAACTCGTCGATGCCCTCGACATCACCAAAAACCAGGCCGCCGGTTTGTCCGCCGAGGCCGAGGCCGCCGAAACGCCGGCCGCCACCGAATCCAACGACGAGTCCGAAACGCCGGCCGCCGTGGTGCGGATGGACACTTCGGAGGCTCCCGTCCAAATGCCACCGACGATGCGAATGGCGGTCTGATCTTCCCGAGGCTGAATCCCATGCGACCCTTTGAACGAAACCGAAACCTCACAGAAGCCGAACGCACCCGTCGCATCGGCGAGTTGATCGCCATCGCCGTTATTCGGTATCGCCACCTCCATCCGGAGGAATTTGCGGATCATCCGCAGTTCGCAGGTTCCCCTCATCAAGACGGAGCCGGGATGTTCGATTTTGTCGGTCTTGTCTCCGATGAATCTGAAAAGCGGATTCTGCATTACCTCTCGAATATCGGCACTGCCGCGCCCAAGGATTTTCAGATGGCGCTGGGGATAATACGCATATCTGTCACCCGAAAACTTGAACGGCTCCGCTCCGCGAAACTCATCACCACTTCAGGTAAAACACGCGCCGTGCGCTACCGACTGGTTCTTCCGCATCTCTTGCGACAGATTCAGAATGATAAACTTGGTGATCCAGAAGCTGCCATGAACTGGGAGAGAAGGATTGAGCGAGCATGATGGAGGCGAAGGCGAGTCAGTGGAAGGCGGCGAAGGATTGAGCAAGTCATTTGTAATCACGAGCCAGACTGCGGAAACGAGCAGCCAATCCAAATGAGCGTTCGAGGACCCATCGACGAGGCAATAGGACAACGCCGCGCTTGGTCTGGGGCGGTTTTACCACGTGCAGTTTGATGTTGTGGGCCTGAGCAGACTGTTCGGCATTTTCGCCGGTGTATCCTTGGTCGACATAGGACACTTCTACCTTCTGGCCGGTGACCTCCTGGACATCGGCAGCCATCGACCATCGTACCACCGAGATCGTGATGAAGCACTATTTCCAGCCGGGCCGGGAAGAGTTTCGCCGGATGCTCGTCGGCAAGCTGCCGACGGTGATCGGCGGCGCGGCCGCGCCGAAGCCGATCGAGTTGGAGGAGATTCGCGAGCAGTTGGAGGCGATGAAGCCGCGGACGTGGGAAAAAATCCGCGCCGCCCTGCTCAAGCGGATTCCGCGGCCTGCCGCACCGATGGTCGAAATCCAAACGAAGGTACGCGGATTGGAAGTGCCTGCGAAACCCGACACACCCGCGACGTAATCGCTGGGCATGGATTACCGGCCGGGATCGTTAGGGCAGCGACCCCTAATGCGGACGTAATGTAAATCGCGATTTTCATGTGTGAGGGGCCACCACTCGATCTTTTCTCTCATCATCAAAAAAAGCGCAGGGGCGCGAAGTGATAGTTCCATCCGCATTCAGATAGGCAACTTGGGAGAAAATATTCTCTGGTGAACGATCATCGCTACTTCCACCAAGGAGATCTTTTTTGCCGAGCATCGTCCAGAAGAGCCTGCCCCAAGGATATTCGCACGCAAACGTGTGAAGCCACTTTCCTCCTCCAGGAAGCCAGCCGCCAAAAAGTTTCTCCCATTCAAGGTCTCGATGGTCTTCAACCCAACTAGCAAATTTATCACTTTGATTGGTCCCTTTCCGACCGGTCTTTCCGCTGAGATCGAAGGGAAAGCAAACAACGTATTTCGTGAGCGTTTTGTGGACGGCTAGTGCGGTATCGAACGACTTTGTGAGTTGCTTGATGAGGTCGTCGAAATCGTAGACGTATTTTGACTGCCAGCCGGTCACCGTTCCGTCACTGTTGTGCGCCAGACATTCGACGCCGCCATCCCCTCCGGCACCGCGAAAGCGTTCGAACTTGGTTGCGCCTGGCACTTCGCGCCGTGCGAGCTGACATTACAGTTCTTCGAAACCATTCGTTTGTGCACCCTCGTGCGCGATAATTCGTGTAAAGTCGATGTCTGCCATAACCGCTTAATGCATTTGGGAGATGGCACTTGGATACGCAACACTATGCGAAAGCCAGTGAACCGCACGCGCAATTGAGACGGACTTTACGGACCAGCTTGGGCCTTCATATCGGAGGTGCGACGCACGCCACATTCGCGGAACAAGGGAAGCCCCCGATGCCGCACGTCAACGCTTCGGTCCCTTCAATTCAGCCGAAGCAGCCATTTCCTCGGTCACAAAGCGTGCGAAATCGCTGATGTCGTGCCGCACGGAGGCATTTTCCAAGGCACTCATGTAGGCGCGGCGCCGCTCCACGCGAATCACCGTCCAAGGATAACCGCCAGCGGCAAGCATCGTGTTCAGGATGAACCGTCCGATGCGGCCGTTGCCATCGGAATAAGGATGGATGTAAACGAAAAGAAAATGGCCGAGCACGGCCTGCACTCCCGGAGCCGGCTCTGCGGCGAGCATGTCGAACAACGTATCCAAAAGTTCAGGCACGGCCTCGTGGGGTGGCGGCACGTGTTCGGAGCCGCGGATGAAAACCGGACGGTTGCGATAGCCCGCGAGGGAATAGGCCGGGAGCAATCCCGCCTGCACCGAAGGGCTGAACAAGGCGCGATACCAGTTCGGCAGATCCCGGCTCACAACGGCAGGCGCGGGGCGTTCCGCCAGAATTTCCCGCACGCTTGTCATGACCGTCTTGAACGCCTCGTGGTAGCCTTTTGCCGCCATCGCGTTCACCTGCTCCTGGGCCGCGCTGTCGGTCGCAAGATTCCATTCGCCACTCGCGATGAGCGCGATCAACTCCGGGGTCACCTGATACCCTTCGATGGAAAGCGAATGGTAGGCATCATGGATGTAGATTTCGGCAACGCGGTCGAGATAGGCGTTCGCCTCCGGCCTGCCGGGTGCGGAGGGAAAAAGTTCATGTGCGACCGGACGCATTTGCTGCCAGAGTGCCTTTAGGCGGCCGACGTGGGGCGAGGCAAAAAGCAACCCCGGAGGCAATCGTGGCGGTGCCACAAACGGATCGTCGGCCTCGAACTCCAGACCGGCGGCAGTCAAATCAGCGGCGAGCCGGTCGGCCTGGTCCGCAAGACCGCAGTGTCGGAACGCGCCGACGAGCCGGCCGGCGGCCGCGAGCGAACCGGATTCGCTCAGCAGAACCCGGCTCAGGTCATCGGGACGGACCAGACGCAGCGCGATTTCGGCGCTGGTGGGAGCATGACGAAAAAACGCCGGACTTACCCGCACCAAGGCCGTGGCAAGCGGCATAACCTGCACGCCCTGTCGCGACGCAGTTGTGGACGGGAGCCTTTTTTTGTCAGCGTAAATCAGCAACGAGGTGCGATTCGGTAGTTGCAGGGTCGAGGCGCCACCCTTGCTCGCGATGACGATCAGTTGGGCAGGCGTTGGGGTATTGCCCGTCCAAAGATCGAGCGAATGTTCGGCGGACAGACTGTAGCCTGTGCCAAACCGGTGGCGCAGATAGGCGCTGACAAAACCCCAGAAATGCGCGTGCCAGAAGGTGGTGTCGCCCGGCTGGATCTGAGGTGTCGTCAAGGCATACCAGCCCTTGATAATCTCGACGAGAACCCCACGCTTGGTCAGCAGCAAGCGATCCCGCGGCAGGATGTCCGGGCCTCGGACGACTTCTCCTGTCGCCAGTTCTCGCACCCGTTGCAGAGCGGCAGCAAGCACTTGTTGAGGTTCAGGCATGGCCTCGGAATCAACTATGTTTTACGCCGATAATCAACTATGTTTTATGTTAAAAAATTACTCTGTTTTATGTGATAAAAAAGTGTTATCCCTTTTTTCTTAATCTGGTTAACTCATTTTCCGTGACCACATCAGGCCATGTGGCCAATAAAAGAACGGCGGCTCAGAGGTGACGCTCGAAAATCATCAATTTGCCACTTTCAAGCTGCCGAAACGGCAGGAGCCCTACGTGGCTCAAGTCCCTGGCAATATCGCCGCGTGGCCGGCCTAAGCGGCGGTCACCCTCAATCCGGCACGGCGTGGTCGGCCGCGGCAACAGGCCATCGTGCGGGATCCGGTAATGCATCCGCTCTGCATGATTGGGTGGCGGGACAAACTTTCTCCAGAAACCGAAGCGGCTAGCGCACCAGCGCTGGGCCATCGAACAGGGCTATCAACAATCAAAGGAAGAACCCGGGGTCGACCACTTCGAGGGCTGTTCCTGGCGGGGGCTGCGCCATCATCTCACGCTGTGCTTCCCCGCGTTCTGTTTGCTGACCAAACTGCGGTCGTCAAAAGAAACGACCCTCGCTGCCTGAAGTCCGCCGCTGGCTCATGGAGGCGCTGGCCCTTTGCACCTGCCCGCACTGTCAGACCCGCTTTACACGCCTCCGGGATCATCCTCGATACATCGTAGCCTTTACTTAACGGAGTAGTGCTAGAGGCGGTTCGTCGTGGAGGACTGCGCTTCACTTTCTTTCGATTCGTCGAGGTTGCGCCCATCGACGACGATGCCGTTGTCGAGTGGGTTGGTTTTTTCCATGCGCAAGCGGCGGAACAAAGTCTTGATGTCACGCACCCCGCCCCAAGTGAACCAGATGCCGGTAACAACGGTAAGCACGATGGGAATTCCAACTCCTGCCACATGCCAGAATTTCGACCACACGGCTTCGGGCCACGGCGCGACAACGTTCCAAATCACGCCCGCGATAAAAACACCAAACCAGCCCAGCGTCCATGTGCACAAGCCGCCTGCGATCCAACGATCCCCACGCGTAAACTCGCCTCCGATGCCAGCAATGCGTTGCAGCAAACGCTTCGGTTTGATCTTTGGTTCCAGCACCGGCACGGGCATGTCCCCCCCCCCCTCGGGTATCGCATACGCGCCACGATGCAACATGCGGTCCAGATTGTAGGCCTCGCGACACGTCAACCACGACACCACCACGTAAACCGCAATCGCGATCAAGGTTGAGAAAAACGAAATCTGCATCCCGTTGAGCGGAAAACCGGTCACGATTTGGCGCGTCATAATGCCCCCCGCCGAAAGCAAGGAACCGGTCAGCATCGCCGACCACGCGCCTGCAGTCGTCCCGCGTTTCCAATAAAGCCCGCCGATGATCACGGCACCGGCGCCGCCAACATAAATCGCCATCGTGACCTGAAACCACATGACAATGTATTCCGTTTGTCGGAACAAACAGCCGAACAGGAACGCGAACACCGCCACGCCCGCCATGCCCATGCGCAACAGGCGGATGTGCTCGCGCGGAGTTGGAGCGCGCTTGCGCAAGGGCACGATCACATCCTGCACCAGAATGCCGCCCCACGAATGCAAATGCGTTGAGTCGCCACCGAAGGCGCCGAGCAACAGAACCGCGCAAAACATGCCCTTGATGCCGATGGGCAACAGATAGGAAAGCGCGACGGGCACGCGCATTTGCCCGCGAATCTGCGGGTCATTGATTTGTTCAATCGCCTCGTGCGCAGGCGCGGAGACGGATGCAAAGTTGGGATGCGCAAGAAAGGTCAGTGCGCAAATGGCCAGCAGTGTGACAACAGAGCCTTTGCCCAATTCCCGCCACTTTCCCAAAATGCTTCCCATGCGAGATTCGTGCGGCGTCAGTGACGCGGAATTGTAGGCGCTCGTGTTTTGCCACGCCATCGTTCCGTAAACCGCCACGAAGGCCCCCATCAGCGCATACCAGAGGTTGAAATCCTGGATTTTCATCGCGTCGAACGGATTGAGCATCGAGAAGCCCGGAGTGCGATTTCCCAGCACCGTTTCGATTTCTCCCCAGCTAAACATGGATATGAGCGCGAGCACGATGATCAGATAAAACAACTGCGAGATGATCCCCTCCACGCAATCGGTGATCATCATTGTGATCAGTCCGCCGAGGAGCGTAAGCGCGAGGCTGATGGACAAAAATCCACCCATCAGGAGCATGAAGGTTGGTATCTGAAAACCGACTACGGAAACGGTTTCAGGCAAATGGAGAAAGTGAACAAAGAAGCGTGTGCCCACCGCCGGGATGATGCCGAAGTTCATGATGCCGGCGAAAAAGCCGAGCATGCCTGCGAACAGGCGAAATTTGCGGCTGTAACGGAGTTCGAAAAACTGCGCCAGCGTCATGGCGCGGGTTTGCCGGAAGCGGTAGGTGACGAATCCGCTCAAGGCCACGATGATGCCCACCGGGGTCACTACTTTGCTCCACCAAGTCCATGTGAAGCCTGCGCGCGAAATGATTTCAAATGCCGCAACAAACACCACTGCCCCCGCCTGCATTTCCCCCTTGGCAACAGCAAGCAGGTAACGTCCCGCAAGTCGTCCGCCCGACATAAAATCGGCCACGCTTTTCATGAAGCGGTGCGCATAAATGCCAATGCCAAGAACAAAAAGTATCGGAACAATAAGTAGAATCCAGTCGAGAAGATGCATGATATAGAGCCAGCGCTCAGTAGCTGGTAGTTAATAGTCAGTGGTTGATCGTTGGTGTTAGGTGGTCAGTATTCAGTGAAATCAGTGTATTTAACGGTAGGGAGGCCTCCGCTGTGCATGGTATAAGAATGCAATACTCATTGCGCCATCGTAGGGGCTTCGCTTGCGAAGCCCGCGAATTTATAATTGTGCTTCGCTTGGCAGACGTGGGCGTCGCAAGCGACGCCCCTACAGCGGGGGGGGGGGGGGGAGGGCAATTAGAGCATTTTTAGTTGAGATGTAGTCGTTGCCTTATCTGGTAGGGAGGCCTCTCCGAGGCCTCCGCCGTGCGTAGCATGAGAGAGGATATGAACCCCAAAGGTGTTTGGAGGCGTGGTTTCGGAGGCCTCGGAGAGGCCTCCCTACCAGATAGGAATGGCTATGTTCTTTTGGAATGCTCTATTATATTATGCCATTATCATACAGCGGCACGGAAAAATTTATCCGCGTCATATATCTCTGTGTGAGTAAAATGAAGCGGTGTTATTTGCGACGGATATTGCTGCGACGCAGCCAGAGCATGAAAGCCAGCAAGCTGCCGCCAATCAAGAGCGCCGTAGTCGCAGGCTCCGGCACATTGGGGGTCGGGATTTCGGTGACTGTCCCATTTAGTGTCATATTATCGAGGCGCCAGAATGCGTTATTCACACCGCCTGAACCATATCCATAAATGCGAAAGGTAATCGCTGTCAGGCTCTGATATTTGGGAGCCGAAAGATCAACGGTGTATGTCTCATACGCATATGTTGTGCCGGAGCTTGCCTTCAGAACAGCTACTGTGGCGATGCTTTCAGATGTTTCAGGATTTCCTCCAGTTAAGGCCAAGCTCGTATTAAAGGCAGCGTCACCAACGTTTGTGCGGACTTGTGTAGAAGTAGACCGGTCAGTTGTTGTACTTTGATTACTGCCACCGACATAGAGCGAAAGCGATGTGAGGTTGAGCATGTAACCAGAGGCGGCTTCGATGGTAAAGGTCATGTATTTGGCATCATTGAAAGATGGTCCAGAATTGTCACCTCGGATGAATGCAGTGTTTGCACTGCCGCCAAAGCCATAAGTGCCTGTTACTCCGGACCAACTGGCAACTCCATTGGCAATATTTGTGGCTTTGGAGGTCGGCGAAAATGTAATAGCTGAATCGTTGTTGGGGAGGTCAAAATCATAGAATGCTAATACATCGGCGTGGACGGCTGAGGATACAAGCAGGCTTGCGGCGGCGATTATAGTAAGGAACCGGGTGCAGGTTGTTGTTATTTTGGTTTTCATGATGTTGTAGTGTTTAGACGTGATTATGGTTTTTGGTTTATTTGGTGGGTGTTGCTTGTTGCGGGCCCGTCAGTCGGAACAAACGCACGGCAAACGGGGTGAAATTTTGTGGGTTGCGAGCATCGCTTGCGGACAATTCCTCGCCGCTAATCAAATCGGTGGCGCGGTAGTTACTGTTGCTCCAAGGCATGGGCGCGGATGTGGCTTTCGCGCTGTTGTTCACAATGGCCACCAAATGGCCTTCGGGCGTTTCAGCCGAACGCACTTCCAAGCGGGCATAAGGGACATCATAGAGCGCTCTGCTCGCAGGATGCTTGTATTTCGAATGGGCGACTTGTCCGAGTTTTTGATACTCGGGACGCATGATGGGCGAGGCCTTGAAGGCGGTCTCCAAGCGGCCCAGTTTGACGATTTTGCCGCGCGCAGTCATGGCCTTTACGATGTCAGACGGGAGCGGGAGGCGGTAAGAATCGAGGGTCGGAACAGCATCGACAAAAATCAGCCGGACGTCAGCGGGCAACGCGGTCAGGGCGCGGGCAGTGGCGGGTTTGAGTAGTGGACTACACACTACAAGGGTTCCCTTTTTGAGCGCGGAAAGGTCGTTCTCGATGTAGTAACGCCAGGGGTTTCCGGTCATGGACATGCGGGCGTAAACTTCGGCGAGCGGGTTGCCGTCGGAGTGAAAACCCATTTTGCGACGCATGATGTCGCGCACGTCGTTGAGATTGAGTTTGGCGGTGTCGAAATTTTCGTCGGTGCCAGCACCGTAAAGGTCCCCGAGTTCCTGGCTGGAGAACCAGTTTTCCTCGGTCAAGAGGACCTTGAGATCGGCGTTTTGGTAGGCGCGGGCGAGGGCGCGGAAATACTGCTGCGTTTTTTCGAGGTCGCGAAGGACGCCGGGGGTTTGCGCGTGGTTGGCAAGGACGTCGGGTTTGGTTTTCCAGCGGTCGTATTGGAAACTGGCGGTCCAGTATTCGCCGAGGAGGGCGCTGGCGAGGTAGCGGTAACGGGAGATTTCAGGCGAACCGCGGAGCTTGTAGGTGTCGTGGTAGAGGTGGAGTTCGGAGTTGAAAATGGGGAGCGGTGTGGTGTCGGCGGCGGCTTTGATGGCCCAGAGCGGGAAGAGGGCTTCGACGTCGTCCCAGCCCGCCGTGGTGATTTGCTTGCATTCGCGCCAGGTGAAGGGATCAGGGCGGCTGTGCTTGGAATTGTAATACACTTTGTCACCGAGGACGGGTTTGAAGCCGTCGCGAATGAGCGTGTCGAAGATGATGGCGAAGTGCTTGCGGGCGATGTGACGTATGTCGAACCAGCCGCCGGAATCGGGAGCTGGAATGTCAAGGGTCTCAAAGTTGGCAAAGCGGGTTTTCCAGTTGCGGTTGAGGGCGGCGATGTCGTTGCCGTACTGGGTGGCGAGTTCTTTGCAGATGATTTTTTTCCAGAATACGGAGGGCGTTTCTGCGGCAGGAATGACGCTTGTTTTCGCGGCGTGGGCTTTGGCGCTGTTGATTTCTTCCGCCATCAGATGGGTGTCTTCGCCGATGGTTTTTTTGGCGGTTTCCGACTTGGGATCGGGCCATCGGGAGAGGAAGAGCGAGGTGCCAATGTGTGGGCTTGTTTCGTTGCCAAGGATGACGCCGCGAACGCTTGGGTGGCCTTGTATTTTTTCGGCCCACTTGCGGGCGCGTTGCACGTTGGTTTCAAGCCAAAGCGCCGGGTTTTCGGCGTAGCGGTCGAAGATCATTTTGGGTTCCCAGCCGTAGTGGAGTATGACCATCAGGGGCAGGCCATTGGCGTCGGCCCAATCGAAAACAGGCGTCGCGAGCGGGTGGCCGGGCACTTGGAACCAGGCAAGGGCCATCTGGTAGCCCTGACGTTTGATGTCGGCCATTTTTGCGATGACCTCTTCTTCAACACCGGGCACGGGGGCGGTCTTCCATCCGGGTTTTCCGCTGATGTTGAAGACGGCTCCGTGCCACAGGGGCACGTCCAGATCGGAGGCGCGCAGGGTGGCAGTAGCCGTGCCTGCGCACAGGAGTGTGATGAGAATGGTGAGGGTCCGGGTGGTTCTACTCATTTTTGTAGTGTCCATTTCATGACAACTTCGCTGGTGCCGGACGGGAGCGGCACGGCGAAGAGCGGGCCCATCTCGCCGGGAGCTTCCTTGCGACCGGCAGGAATGCTTTCGGGTAGAATGACGGGAGCGGCGGGAACGACTGATGCGCCGTTGACGAGCGTGGAGGCAGGCAAGGTGTTCCAACTGCGCAGGACAATCTGGCCGGCTTTGGGCATTTCGATTTTCAGCGAAAGTTGCCCAGTGGATTCATCCCACGAGAAAGCGGCGATTTTGCCGGGTTCCCAATTCACGAGGAAGGCAGGCACATTGTATTTGCGCGACAAGAGCAGCACGTGGACATCGAGCATGTTGGTGGGAGCGTATTGGGTTCTGCTTTTGGTGCCGACTGTCACATCGACCTTTCCTCCCTTGAGCGTGCTGGACAGGCCCTTGGTGGCGTCGTCGGAGTAGTCAACCAGTTCGGCGTGCGGCCAGTCGCGCAACCAGGCGCGCATGGCGTATTGGGTGTGGATGGCGAAGTCTTGTTTCCAGTCCCATTTTTTGCTGCCGACGAAGTTTTGTTGATAATTTTTCCAGTAAGTCGGTCCCGTCAGTTGCTCGCGGTAGCGGAACAATTCGGACTGATTTCCAAGCCACGCATAGGCGAACATGGAGCGCTGCATGCGAGTGCGGCCTTGCACGAGTTCGAAGTCGAGAAGCATGGGACCGTGTTCGCTGGCACCATCGCAAGTGAGCGCGGGGTTTTTGGTTTCCGGGTCCACCCAGCGCGGCAACAGCGATTGGGTAACGAGCGAGGCCGAAGTGCGGCTCAACAAATACTGGGCGCGTTCGTGTTCCGCACGCGTGCCGAGCACATCGCTCATGCGCTCAAGTCCCATGAAGGTGAGGGCGCCGCAAATCATGGGATCAAAGTGGGTGACAAAAATGTGCTCGCGCAAAGAGACGCCGGGCCAAGCCCAGTCGGCGTAAATTTCTGCGAAACGAGTGATGTCCCACGATTCGCGGTAGTATTGGGAAATCCACTCCCAGTCGCCGCTGAACTTGGCGTAAAGGTAGCCGTAATAAATGGGGGCCATGTAACTGGGCACGTCGCCCGCCATGTAGTTGGGTTTTTCAATACTTCCGGCGCTGTTGGCGTAGGGATGGCCGGTGATAGGTTCGCTTTTGCGGAAGTAGGATTCGTGGTGAAAGGAGAAGCGAAGCACGGTTTTGAGGCGCTGCACCAGAGCCTCGCGCCTGGCATCGTCCAAGACGGACCAAGGCGCGAACATGGACATTCGGAAGCTGCCCCAGGGCATCAATCCGGCGAGGTAACGGCTCTGGAGGCGGAGCTTCCAAGTGTCGTAATATGCCTGGGTGCCGGGCACCATTTGCTCGCCTTTGAGGATGGTCGGGCTGGTGACATTGCGGAAGGTTTCATCGGCGACGTATTCGGCCACGATGCGCGGGGCCACGTCTTTTTCCTGACCGGACATTGCGGGTTGGAGCGCGTATTCGGGTTGACCCAAGGGGATGTTCCATTCGCAGGCGTTTTGGTTCGCGAAGTAGAGGAAGGGGCCGAGGCGTCCGCGTATCCGTGGATCGGTGACACCGGCGAGGATCGGCCAGCCGAGTTCCTTGTGCGAGAGGGCAAATGCCGCCGGGATGGGCGCGTAGTCGGCGCTCTGCCATTCAGGATTTCCCCAACGGTGATAGGTGAATTCGTTGCGGATTTTCACCTCCGCTTTTTGCGCTTCGACGCGGAACCATTCGCGTGTGGAAAGTGGATAGGTGTGGAGAAGTTTTGCCAGAGCCGCGGCGCGTTGGGCAACGGGGGTGACGTTCCATTTGTCGCTCTGCCACTTCACCTCCATGCTTTCGGCAATCGTGAAGCTGTCGCCGGGGTGCGGGTTGATTTCCTTGAGGCCGGCGCGAACGTCTTTGAGCAATCCGTCGAAGGCGGTGCTCAGGCCGACGGTGCCGATTTCTTTTTGGTCGGTGGAGACGAGAGTCAATTCACCGAACTGCGTCTGCAATTCCAGTCCATCGCGGAAGGTCATCAGGACGGCCACGGCGTCGTCACCGATGTAGTTGGGGAATTCCCACAGTTCGCCTTTTTGGACAAAACTTCCGGGGCCCGGTTTGAAGTTCCAGAGGAATTGACGCGAGACGGGTGGGTAAACTGCGACGATCCACGGTTGCGCGGGTTTGCCAAGCGACATGGGCGAGTTCCAGTCGCCGCGTTCGCGGGTGACGAGTTCCACTTTGTTGCCTTCGCGGGGAACGAGAACGAGGAGGGGAAATACGCCGCGTCGTTCGTGTTCGGGGATGGTGCCGCGCCAGTCCACGCGGTCCTTGTCGCCTTCGCGTTTGGTGAGCGTGAAGTTGGAGGCGTTGGTTTCGACCAAAAACCCGGGAGCGGCGCTTCCTGTAATGAATTTCACACTACGTCCGCCCTTGTAGTCGCGAGTGCGTATTTGGTGACTCCAGTCACCGGCCATGCTGTCTTTTGTGGGAACGCCGTTTGTATCGGGAATGTGGATATCGAAGTAATCCCGCGGGAATCCGCTGTAGGAAAACATGTCGTATTGGCTTTTGTAGAACGAGTAGTCGGCGACGGTTTCGTTCATGAGGCCGTTGACGGCATTTACCGCGAAGCGTCCGATGGCGAGTTTGGAGAGGCCTTCGGTCCAGGTCTGTCCGTCAATGTTGCGTTGCTCGTAATTTACAGTCGGCAGGTTTTCCCAGCCAGTGCCCGCAGGGGGGGGGGGGGGGGGGGAGGCATGGAGAAAACTGAGCGAAGCTAAAAAGCAGGACGCGAGCAGGGAACGTTTTTTGATGAAGCGGTGAGGATAGGTCATGATTAGGAACTGAGGGAAAATTCAGAAGAGAGAGAGTGCGCGCCCGGGGGAGGCGGAGGGGAGGGGGGGGGGGGGAGGGCGTTTACGGAGTGGGAAGATATTGCGCCCAACGGGTGCTGTCGGTGCCGAGAGTTTGCTTGGTTTCCCCACGCACCATGCCGTTCGCATAAAGCACGTTGGCCTTGTCACGGTGACGGTAGGCCGTGGTTGAAAAACCGGATACATAGCCGTTTACCTTGGTAATATCCGTGTCTGTGAAGAAAATTACACGTGGATTCAGTTCAAACAGCTTATACTTGCCGGGTGTGGCTTCGTTCGCGAGTTGCCCGTTGATACCGTAAGAGGGATTGGCGTTGGCGGTGAAATCGATGCACGGTTCGAGCGGGCAATAGGCCATGGATAACTTGGTGCCAACAAGTCCGGTGAAGGGAGTCGTGTAAGTCTTCGTATCGGCACCGGTGCCTGAGCTGCTGCTCTGCCTATACCAGCGAGCTTGAGGCACCTTGCCATCGTTCTCCAGAGCCCATTGCGTGACCAAGGTGTAGAGCTGCCGTAAATTGCTTGTGCAGCGCGCTGACCACGCGACCTGTCGGGCCGTTGAAACCACTGGGAGTAAAATGGCCGCGAGGATGCCAATGATCACGATGACCGTCAGCAATTCGACCAGTGTAAAACCGCCCTGCCTGACAGAGGGGGAGGGGGCATCCGTTGACTCGGTGATGAGGGTTTCTGGATGGGTCTGGGTTCTCATAAAGAAAGGTAACAGCCAAAGTTTGTGTTTGGTCAGCGCAGGCTGCCAACTCGCAAGAATGCGACATTTCCAGCAAGGATGCGACATTTCCGACATTGTGCAGTCGCGCACAATGCGGCATCAAGGCGGATAGCAACAATGACACCGTGTCGCCATGAGTGATAAAAATTATGCCGTTTTCGGCATCCGCGCACTAAAACAAGCGCTTGCCGATGGCGACGCTTACGGAGCGCATATGCGTTTGATGGAAAAAATTCTCCAGCGTTGGAAGGACGGAGGTTCGGCAATGACCATCGCCGTTCATCAAAATCGCTTGGAACGCCTGCCTGAATGGAAGGAGCGCGGGGAACGGCATGGCACCAGTTTTTCCTGTTCGCCGTTTCCTCGTTTCATGTTCGTTTTGGGCGGGGAGTATCGGCTGGTTCATGACATCAAGGATCGGTCCTTGGATCGTGTTGTGCGTCCGGGCGAGCTCTACTGGGTGCGTCCCAATGACTGGAATCTCATTCGCAATGACACGCCGCGCACAATTTTTGCCGTGATTTTCAAGCCGGATCACACGCGATATATTTGGTATCACCACAAACGAGAAACGGAAAATAGTAATGTGTTCTTGGATACGGATCAGGCGTTTCACACGGAACTTTGGTATCATACGCACGCACCGGCCAGCGTGGCCTTGCGACACACGATCGGCTTGATCGACGAAGTGACTGCACTGGATGTCAGCGCGGGAGCGGCGGAGGGGGCGGGAGGGGGGGAGGCGCGGCAGGAGCTGTTGCACACGACGGGACAGACTTTGCTCGCGTGGTGTTTGCAAGAGTTGCGCAGGGATGAGAGCTTGGCGAAATCAGCACGGTTTGCTGGAACTGTCTCACCGGGAAGGCGAATGTTTGAGGAAATTTGCGCGTGGATCACCGAGCGTTTGCAGCACGATTTGGAGCGCAGGTCCGTTGCCTCAATTTTTCGTATCAGCGAGGATCACTTGACGCGTTTGTTCCGCACTCATGCGCGTTGCGGTTTTGTGGAGTTTGTCCGTGCCGAGCGTTTTCGTTTGGCGGAGCGTTTACTGACCGACAATCGGCTTTCGGTGAAGGAGGTCGCGAGCGCGTGCGGCTTTAGCTTGAGCGCGTATTTCATAAAACGTTTCCGTCAACAACACGGTCTCACACCCGCCACATGGCGTCGGCAACAAGCTGTCGGATGATCGGCAGAAAAAGTGGCGCGGGCGAGACGCCCGCGCCACGATGCAGATGCGATAAAATCAGAACTGATTTTAGACGCAGTCCGTTTTCCAAGCGTGGGCGCGGAGGGCGTTTTCGTCGGGTTCGATTCCGAGGCCGGGGCTTGTATCGAGATGCACGATACCGCGTCGTTCGACTGCGCTTTTGGTGGGAAATAAAACGGAATCGTCCAGGAATTGCGAACCGTTCAACGCTGCCGGTCCGGTGAACCCGAAGGCCGCGGCAACTTGGCAGGCGGCGAGCTTGGTGACCATGCTGTCGGAGAGTCCGCTGACCAGCAGGCCGTGCCCGGCAGAGGTGGCGGTGCCCAGTTGCAGAAGCGTCGGCCAAATGCCTCCGGTTCGTGTCAGTTTGAGCACGAAATAATCCACCAATCCCTCCGCAGCGTGAGCAAAATAATCGCCGGGGCTCACACTGCTTTCGTCCACCGCAAGCGGTATCGCGGTTTGCGAACGCAGGTGGCGCATCTGGTGCATTTGGTCGGCGGCCAAGGGTTGCTCGAGCACGTTGACGGCGTGTTCTTCGAGCACGCGGGCGAGGCGCACAGCGCGAGTGAATTCCACGCCTTGATTCGCGTCCATCCAAAGAAAACTGTCCGCGGGGACATGCGTGCGCGCAGCCCGCACGAGTTCTTCGTCCTGCTTGAGACTGACGCCGACTTTGAAGTTGAAATGCGCAAAGCCTTCGCTGCGTCCGGCAGCAACATCGTCACCAACTTCGGCGGGGCTTTTCACCGCCACGGTCCAGCTCAAGGCGACTTCGGTTTTTTCCGATGAGCCTCCGAGAAATGCGCGCAAGGGAAGTCCCGATGCGCGGGCGCAGAGGTCGTGCACGGCGATGTCCAGGGCGGCTTTTGCAACGGGCATTCCGGTGCTGGGTCCACGGCCAACGGCGGCGTGCATCCGGGCGTGTAAGTTGCGTCGGTCCCAAATATCGAGTCCAATCACGGCGGGCGCGAGGTGCTTGCGCAGCGTGGATACGAGCGACTCCGGGGTTTCGTAGGACCATTGCGGGTGGGCGCGTCCTTCGCCCCAGCCGTGACAGCCTTCGGAGTCTGTCACTTTGACAAAGACGAGTTTGGCGAGGCTGCCCTGCGCTCCTGCGCTTCCTGAGGCAAAGTTGAAGGTGCGTTTTACCGGGAGCTGAACAGGGAAAACTTCAATGCTTTTGATGGTGCGTGATTTCATAAGATGGGAGGCGGGAGGACAGCGGGAGGACAGCGGGAGGCGGCGGGAGGAGGCGGGAGGAGGGCGGAAGGTGGCGGGAGTTTAAGTGGTAGGGAGGCCTCTCCGAGACCTCCGTGAGCGTGGTTTGAGAAAACGAAATTCGTAGGTGGATGGAGCGTGGTTGCGGAGGCCTCGGAGAGGCCTCCCTACCGTTTAGACAGTGGCGGGAGTTTTGTCTAATTCGGCACGGGTCACGGTGCGGTTTTCGGTGATGGAACGCACCATGAGTTCGCAGGCGGCCATGGTTTCCAGATTGTTTCTCACACTGATGCCGGGTTCGACTCCGGTGGTCGCGTAGGCGTGGAAAGCGCGCAACAAGTTGTCGTGCGACTGGTCGGGGCCTTGATCGATGACGACTTTCGGGCGGGCTCCAAATTGCTCGGTGGGACGAGCACTGAATGTCAGGACGCCAGCGCTGAGAAAGAGCGCACCGCGTTCGCCATGCAGTTCGATGTCGCGAGTGCCGCGAGCCGCGTCGTGCGTGTGGAGGTAGTGGACGCGCGTGCCGTTGGCAAAAACGATGTGGGCCGAGGTGTTCGCGTCGTGCGGATACGCCGACCATCCGGCGCGCCAGGAATGCGCGGTCATTTCCTGAATGGGACCGAGCCAGTAGAGCAGGTTGTCAAAGTGGTGACACGACATGTCCCAAACCGAGGCGAACGGATAGGTGAGCGTGCGGGGGAGGGGGCGGACGCGTTGTTCGCTGTAAGATATCTGGTGAACAGGGCCGAGGTAGGCTTCGAATGACGGGTCGTTCAGGGCGCGGCGGATGGTTTGCTCGGTGGATTGGTAGCGCATGAGTTGGGCCACGATGGCGGTGGCTTTGCGCTCTTGAACGTAGGCGGCCAGTCGTTGCGCGGAGGCCCAGTCGGGAGCCATTCCTTTGGCGACTTGCACGGGCAGGCCGGCGTTGACGGCGCTGATAACCATATCGACGTGGAATTGCGTCGGGGTGCAAATAATCACGCAATCAGCGCTCGATTTTGCGAGCGCTTCATCGAGGGAGGTGTAGCAGGCGCTTTCGGGCAGGCCTGTGGTTTCTCGTGCCGCGGCGAGGGCGGCGGGGTTCACGTCGCAGAGGGCGTGCAAGACAAAGCCGGTGGAGGCGTTGGCATGGGCAAGCACCCAGCGGGCGTGATTGGTGACGCCAACTTGCAGGGCTTTGAGCAGGGGAGCGGGTGTGGTGGTGTTCATGTAATGTTTTTTGGATACGGAGTGATTGGTGCGTTTGGTCGGAGAGTTTGTTTTTTGCTTAAAAAGATTTTGAGAAATCCGTGGCAGGGGGGGGGGGGGGGGGAGAGGAAGACCGGCGGGTGGAGTGGGAGGGGCGGGAGGTGGCGATGAGCTTTTTCAAGCGGACTTCAAACTTCGGAGCGGAGAGGGGGATTTTTATTGTTTTGTCTTCCAGCGAGGACTGGAGGATGGCGTTGCCGAGTTCGACGGAGTGAATGCCTTCGGCGGCGGGTGCGATGAGTTCCTCGCCGTGAAGAATGGCGTTGGTAAAGTTTTTGAGGATGCCGATGTGCTGTTCTCCGTGATTGGCGGGCGAGGGAATTTGCACGTCCAAAACGGCGGGTTTGCCAAAGCTCTCGCTCGTGGTGGCGCTGAACTGGGACATGGGAACTTCGTTGCGGGTGTAGATGAGGCGGTTGTTTTCAAGGACGAGTTTGCCTTGTTCGCCGGTGACTTCGAGTCGGTTGGTGCCGGGAGCTTCGCCTGTGGATGTGATAAAAACGCCGGTGGCTCCGTCGGGGTATTGAAAGTAGGCGGTGACGTCGTCCTCGACCTCAATGTCATGGTAGCGACCCAATTGGCAGAAGCCGCGAACTTGGGCGGGCATGCCGAATATCCACTGGTAGAGGTCGAGGTTGTGCGGGCATTGGTTGAGGAGAACGCCGCCGCCTTCGCCTGCCCAGGTGGCGCGCCAGCCGCCGGAGGCGTAGTAGGCGTGGCTGCGAAACCAGCCGGTGATAATCCAGTTGATGCGGCGAATGGTGCCGAGTTCGCCGCCGCGAACCAGTTCCCGGACTTTTTGATAATAGGGGTCCGTGCGCTGGTTGAACATGGCGGAGAAGACTTGCCGTTTGTTTTTGTGCGCGGCGATGAGGCGCTGGCAGTCGGCTTTGTGAACGGAGATGGGTTTTTCAACGAGGACGTGGAGCCCGGCGTTGAGGGCATCGATGCCGATGGTGGTGTGGGAATAGTGGGGCGTGGCAATAAGGACGGCGGATTGGAGGAGGGCGCGGTGGCCTGTGTAGTGCTTGATGCCTTGGATGTCAGGGAGACGGGCAGGGTTTATGTCGCAGTGGGCGGTGAGGCGACAGCCGGGGACTTTGCCGCTGAGGAGTTTATGAGTGTGGGAGTTGCCGATATTGCCGACACCGATGATGCCGAGGCGCACTTCTTTGAGCTTTGGAGGTGGCATGGAATTGGGCGTCAGGTCAGAGGGTGGCGGCACGGGCTTCGTCGGCTTTTTGTTGGGCGAGCATGGAGAGTTCGGCGGCCTTGAAGGCGTGCTCCTGTGTCATGGAATTTTCGGTACGATTGAGGCAGTCAAGAATGAGTCTGCCGAAGAAGGGGAAACCGACTTTGCCTTTGCAGTTGATCATGTACTCGCCGCGTTTGTCGGCCATGAAGATGAGTCCGCCGCCGGTGTCGCGGGCGATATCCAGAAGCCTTCGCACTTCCAGAAAACCTTCGGTACCCAAAATAAAAGTACGTCCGTCGCCCCAAGCGCGAAGACCGTCGGGCGTGAGCCAGTCAACGCGGCAGTAATAGGAGGCGCCGTTGTCGGCAGTGAGTGAGGCTTCCCCGAAGTCTTCCAAACCGGGGGTGTCAGGGTTGTTGAAATTGGCAACGTGCGCGGAGTTGATCCGGGCGTCCCGCGCACCTGTGTAGGCGAGGAATTGTTCGAATTGGTGTGAGCCGATGTCCGTCAAGATGCCGCCGTAGCTTTGTTTTTCAAAAAACCAAGCAGGGCGGTTTGCTTTGTTGAGACGGTGGGGAGCGAGGTTGATGACTTGGACGACTTGGCCAATGGCTCCTTGCGCGAGTAGTTCACCAGCGTGCAAGGCGGCTTCGGAGTTGAGCCGTTCGCCGTAGTAAACCATGTATTTTTTGCCGGTTTGTTGAGTCGTGCGGCGGGCTTGAGCGAGTTGTTCGAGGGTGGTGAAGGGGCTTTTGTCCGTGAAGTAGTCTTTGCCGGATTGCAGCACGCGGCAGCCGAGGGGACCGCGAGCGGAGGGGATGGCGGCAGAGGCTACGAGGCGGATTTCCGGGTCGTCGAGAATGGTTTCAAGGCGGTCCACGGGCTGGACGCCGGTGGTGCGGTATTTTTCGAGGAAGGCGTTTCGTTTGGCGGCGTCCGGTTCGTAAACGTATTTGAGGACGGCTCCGGCGTCGTTGAGTCCGTTGCACTGTCCGTTGATGTGGTTGTGGTCGAGGTGCGCTGCGGCGTAAACGAAGTCACGGCCCTGCACAACTTTTCCGGGCAGGACGCCGGCGGGTGCGTAGGGATGATCCGCAGGGACGGGGGGGGGGAGGGGGGAGATGGCTGCGCTCATGGGTGGATCTCCGCACGGGGGCTTTGACGGAATTCGTTGGCGAGTTTGGCGAATTCGTCGGCGGTCCAGCGTCCGTCGCGATAGAACACGCGGTAGTTGAATTTCAAATACTCGCCAGCCTTCAGGCTTTTGGGACCGTGAAAGAGGAAGGCCGCGTTGAGGTAGGAGAAGCCGCGTCCGGGGTGCAGTTTCGCATACCAGGGAACGGGAGAACCGGGGTTGTCCGGGTGGTCGATGATGCCGATGGAAACGCGTTCGTCGGCGCCTCCGTCCATGCGTCCTTGCAACACGAGCCAAGGGAGCGGTTCTCCGCCGACTTGGACGGCGGCGTGGCCGATTTTCACTTTCGGATCGCAGGCTTGTTGATAGGCTTCTCCGCCAACTTCGGGGAGGATGCGTCCGTCGGGCAGGAGGAATTCCGCTTCGTGCAATTCGCGAGAGGCGCGGAAGCCGAGGCCTCCGTAGCCGCCCATTGTGCCGGTGTAGGGTGAGCGGTCGAGCGTGACGTCTTTCACGGCCCGCAGGACGCTGGCCCAGTCCAGCATCGTGATGCCGTCGGGCGTCAGGCGCGTGGTGATTTCCCGCGATTCTTGCAGCAGGGTGCCTTCGGTGGGGGAATCCCAATTGAGTTGGTGGCTCATGCGCGCGGTGTCGTTGGCCAATGCCTCCACGCAGGGGCCGGAGCTGGTGGTCAACATTCCGAATGGCGGAGTGCCGCCCCAGAAATTGTCCTCGTTGACGTATCGGATCGAGAACCACAGGCCGCGATGCCAGACGTGATCCGACATTTGCCATCCGGTCAGCACATGACCGCGAGGCGTGACCAAGGGATGGAAACCCGGTTGATTAAGCGAGGGATGATGGCGGTAAACGAGCGCACGCTCGTCGCCATCCGGGGCGGTGATTTTCGTCGCGTCGTTCCAGCGCGTTTGCAGGCGGAGAGAGGAGGGAGTCTGGGTAGTCATGGCGCGGTTGAGTATGCCAGCGGGAGGGACAAAAGCCAATTGACGGAACGCGCAATTAAATGGACGATTTTGCTGCTGCATGGACCGGTTCTTCGTAAATCTGAACAGCGTCACTGATGGGTTGCCTGGCATTCTCACGATACCGCGTCCCGATGGACTTTACTTTGGTCGGGTGATTCGGGCGAAGATTGACTATCAGGCTCCGCCTCGTCCGCGGCGTCCATCGCCCTACCACCACATGCACTATCATATCGTCCTCGTTACGGGTGGTGCGGGTGTGTTTGACATATCGGGCGAACTTTTGCCGACGAAGCCCGGCGCGGTTTTTTTCACGTCGCCCGGCCAGCCGCATCAGTTTACCAATGTTGGTCGCGATACGACGCGTTACACGGAGTTGACTTTCGAATTTGTCCGGGCCGATGGGCAAGCCTTGGACCTGGCCTTCGCGGAGATGCTTTCGACATGGACCAAACGGCGGTGTAATCCGGTTGTTCGTCATCAACTGTTGCCTGCTCAGGCCCGCATGTTGGGCGGTGGGATCGCGGCTTTGGTCAATCGCGGACAGGCCGTGCCACGACCCGATGATTTGGAATTGGGCGGGTTGGCAGCGGAGATTTTAACCATGCTTTTTCGCACGGTGTTTCAGCATGGTGGTCCGCCGCCGGACAAGATCGACCGGGCGCGTGATATCATCCGCGCCCGCTATCGCGAAAAGATCTGTCTTACGGCTTTGGCAAAAGAGGTCGGGTTGTCGCCCGCGCATTTTTCGCGGAGGTTCAAGGATCGTTTCGGACGCGCCCCGATTGACTATCAACTGGAATTGCGAATTCGCAGTGCGTGCGAGTTGTTGCGCACCAGTTCGGAGCCGCTGGCATCGGTCGCCGCGGCGGCGGGATTTGACGATGTGTATTATTTTTCGCGTCTGTTTCGTCAGCGTTTGGGAGAGGCGCCTGGTCGCTTTCGCCGAGCGATCCAAGTGACATAATGGATACAGAATGAGGAAGGCCAGTTGAGCATTCCGCTGCCTTGCTGGAGTAGTTTGTCGGGATGCGACATTTCCAACAAGGATATGACATTGCCGACATTGTATTGCCGGGCAGGAACACGGTTTTAAGTGTGCCGACAACAAGGGTCCTCCTACGGCAATGAGTGATAAAAATTATGACATTTCCGGCATCCGCGCACTGGAACAAGCCATTGCCGGTGGCGACCCTTATGGCGCACTTGTGCGACTTACAGGAACGGTTCTCCAACAATGGCGGGAGGGTGGGGCATCAATGACTCTCTCCGCCCATCAGAAGCTTCCGATGCGTTTATCGGAATGGGAGGCTCGCAGGGAACGGCATGGCACCAGTGTTTCCTGCACGATGTTTCCGCGCTTCATATTCGTTTTAGAGGGGGAGTATCGGGTTATTCATGACATCAATGATCGGTCGGCGGACCGCGTTGTGCGGACGGGAGAGCTTTATTGGATACGGCCCAATGACTGGAATCTCGTTCGCAACGATGCGCCGCGTGTGGTTTTCGCCGTGAGCTTCACGCCGGACCACACGCGATTTCTCTGGTATCATCACAAACGCGAGCCGGAAAATAGTAATGTATGTTTGGATACGGACAATGCGTTTCACACGGAGCTTTGGTATCATACGCATGTGCCGGTCAGCGTGGCCTTGCGGTATGCGATCGGCTTGATCGATGAGGCAACGACTTTGGATGCCAGCCTTGGCAAACTGGGGACTGATTCGGAGCGGCAGGAACTGCTTCACACGACCGGAGAGGCTTTGCTTGCGTGGTGTTTGCAGGAGTTGCACGCGGATGCGCAGTTGGCGGAATCAGCCAGGTTTTCAGGAACAGTCTCACCGAGCAGGCGAACTTTTGACGAGATCTGCGCGTGGATCACCGAGCGCCTGCAACACGATTTGGAGCGCCACTCTGTTGCCTCTATTTTCCGTGTCAGTGAGGATCATTTGACGCGCTTGTTTCGCACTCATGCGCATTGCGGCTTTGTAGAGTTTGTCCGCGCCGAACGCTTTCGTTTGGCAGAGCGATTGCTGGCAGACAGTCGGCTCTCGATCAAGGAAGTGGCCGCCGCGTGCGGATTCAGTCTGAGCGCGTATTTCATAAAACGTTTTCGCCAACAACACGGTCTCACCCCGGCGGCATGGCGTCGGCAACAAACAGGCATGTCAGGTGCCAACACCTTGGTCTGATTCCCCCTCCCCTCCCCCCTCCTCATTTCCCTGCGCTAACGCACGATGAATACAACGAACACCAACCACATCTGGAAAACCACGCTCTTTTCTGCACCCGCATTGGGGTATGCTCTCACGCGAATCCCGGCGCTGGTCTGCACGAAAAACGGCGTCCTGCTCGCCTTTTGCGAGGGACGTGACGACAAGAGCGACTGGGCCGATATTAACATCATTTACCGCCACAGCACCGATGGCGGAGAAACATGGAGTGACGCCCGCATCATCCTAGACGGCGAAGGTGGTCCCGCGTCCAATTCCACGCCCATCGCAGGCAAGGACGGCACGGTGCACTTCATATGCCAGAAAAATTACAAGGACGTCTATTATTACCGGTCCACGGACGACGGCCTCACTTGGAGCGAACCGCGCGACATCACGTCAGTGTTCGACCACTACAAAGCCGAATACGACTGGGAGGTCATCGCGCCCGGCCCCGGCCACGCCATCGAATTGAAGAACGGACGCCTACTGGTGCCTGTCTGGCTTTGTGATCCTGCTGGGCCTGCTTTGGTGGGAGGCGATCACCGGCCCTCTTGCGTTTCCACCATCGCCAGTGACGACGGCGGTCTCACTTGGAAACGCGGCGACATCATTGCCAACACCACCGACATCATCCGCAACCCCAGCGAATGCACCGTGGCGGAACTGTCCGACGGTCGCGTGATGATCAACATTCGCAGCGAATCCAAAGGCTATCGCCGACTCGTTTCCATCAGCGCCGACGGAACGACTGGCTGGACAAAACCCGTTTTTGACGAAGCTCTTTACGATCCCATTTGCATGGCCAGTTTCCTTTCTGCGACTGATCCGGAAACCGGCAAAAAGGTGTTACTCTTCTGCAATCCCGACAGCCGCCACGATCTCGAAGACAAGGACGCACTGCATTTCCGTTCTCGCTCCAACGGCGTGATCAAGCTCTCGCGCGACGATGGCAAAACCTGGTCCGAATGGCGTCTGATCGACGGCGGTCGTTTTGGTTACTCTGATTTGGCCAGCGATTCCAATGGCAATGTTTATTGCGCCTACGACACCGCCATGTGGGGCGAGACGCTCCATCACGGCTGGAAGGAAATCGTCTTCGTCCGCTTCCCGCTCGACTGGATTTCCGCAAATCCCTTCACGAAATAAATATCGCCCACACGCCCCCGCACCTGTCCTCCGACCCCCGGTCATCCTCCATTCTCCGAACATCCTATGAACATCAAAACCGAAACCCACTCCTTTCAACGCAACCTGTCGGTGGCTGGGCACTACGATCTCATCGTCTGCGGCGGCGGACCCTCCGGCGTTCCTGCTGCCCTGGCTGCGGCGCGAAACGGGTTGAAAGTCCTCCTCATCGAAAGCTCCGGTCAACTCGGCGGCGCCGGCGTGTCCGCGGGCGTTTCCCATCTGCTCGGATGTCGCGCCGTGGACAACTCCTGCTGGGCCGTGGCGGGCCTGCTCAAGGAAGTCACCGAGGACCTGGCCGCCATCGGCGGTGCCATCCATCCCGAGACGATCAAGCCGGAAAAATACTCGCCCCACGGCTGGACCGGTGCGATTTCGACCCTCACCTACGGCGTGCCCTTTGATCCGGTTGCCATGTCCGCCCTGCTCGACCGCAAGATGCTGGAGGCCGGGGTCGATGTGCTCTTCTTCACCCAGTTTGTGGACGTCGAGATCACGGACTCACGTATCCAAAAAATCATTGTATCCAACAAAAGCGGACTGCTCGCCTACGGCACCCGCGTCGTGGTGGACGCCACGGGCGACGCCGACGTGGCTTGGCGCGCCGGTTGCGACTACGTGAAAGGCCGTGAGGGGGACGAATTGATGGCGCCCGCATCGCTGATATTCCATGTGAACAACGTGGATCAGGACGCGCTGGCCTCGGAAATTTATCGCACCAATTCGTATCGTTTTCGCGAACTGATCCAGCGCTTGCGCGAAAGCGGCGAATGGACTTTCCCGTATGAGATTTTCATCAGCGTGCAGTTGCACGAAAAGGGCACTTTGATGATCAATACCACTCGTCATTGCGACGTGGATGGAACAGATGGCGCATCGGTATCCAAGGGCATGATACGCGGACGCTCCGAGATGATTGAGCTTTTCGCACTGATGCGAAAATATTTCCCCGGATTCAAAGACGCTCGGATCAAAATGGTCGCCTCCAGCCTCGGCGTCCGCGAGACACGCCGGATCCGCTCGGACTTTGTTTACCGTGTGCAGGACATTCTCAACGCCACCGATTTCCCCGACACCATCGCCTGGTCGGCCTATGGCTGGGACCTGCCTGATCCCAAGCGGCCGAGCCATCAACCCATGCATGGGGGAAAAACTGAACTGCGCCGCCTCGTGACGCCGATCCCCTATCGCTGCCTCGTTCCCCGCCCGATAAAGAACCTCATCTGCCCCGGCCGCGCCATCAGCGTGGAGCGCGACGTGCTCGGCCCCCTGCGCGAACAAGGCCCCTGCTACGCCATGGGACATGCCGCCGGCATCGCCGCCGCGATGTCCCTGAAGAGCGGCGTGTCGTTTGCCGATGTGGACATCACCCGGCTCCAGGAAAAACTCATCGCCGAAGGTGCCGTAGTGAATGATCCACTACAGCCAAAATCACAACCTTCGCCCAACGGTAAAAAACGGGATGGCAGGCCGGAGCCTTTGCCGGGCGCGTCCCCGTCCGACTCTGTTTCCCCGTTTGAAACCGCCACCAACACCTCCGACGCCGAAGACATTCCTGTTTTGGTAAACCAGTAATTCCGACCAGTAATCCTCCACCCCGCACGCACACACCGATTTTGGCAACCGCCAGCACCATGAAAATCACCGCAGTTAAATGCATTCTGCTCTCCTGTCCCTATGCGATTCCGGGCGATCTCGAACGCGAATTTTGTTTCGCCGACGGGCACCGCACGATTTCCGTCATCAAGGTTGAAACCGACGAAGGCATCCACGGCCTCGGCGAAACCTACATCGGCGTTTTCGCGCCTGAAGCAACACAAGCCATCGTGAGGCAACTTGAAGTTGATCTCGTCGGTCGTGATCCGATGGATACAGCCGGCATCGCCAACATCCTCAAACTTGCGACTTACTACTGGGGCCGTTTCGGCATGTCCGCCAGCATCGCTGGCGGCATCGAAATGGCGCTCTGGGATCTCAAGGGCAAGGCGCTCGGGGTCCCCGTCCACCAACTCCTCGGCGGCAAAGTCCACGACCATATCCCCGCCTACGCCAGCGGCGGAAACAACAAGCCCTTCCCCGAACTCAAGAAGGAATTACTCGGCTACAAAAAACTCGGTTTCGGCGCCGTCAAAATCCGCATCAACTACCTTGAGCCGCACGAAATCATCGAGAAAGTCGCCTACTCCCGCGAAGTTCTCGGCGACAAAACCGGCCTCGGCGTTGATGCCTGCCAAGGCGTGAATCCCAAGGCCTGGAACTACAAAGAAGCCATCGGCATCGTCCGCTCGCTCGAACCCTACAAGCTCCTTTTCGTTGAGGAACCGTGCGAGGTCACCGACTACAAAGGCTTCGCGAAAATCCGCGCCGAGACCGACTGCGTCATCGCCGGCGGCGAAACCGTATCGAGCCTTGTTGAGGCGGAAAACTACCTCGAAGCCGGAGCGCTCGACCTCTTCCAACCCGACGCCGCGATCATCGGCGGCATCAGCGCCTTCCGCCGCGTCGCGCAGATGTGCGAGCGCAAATTCATCAAACTCGCCGTGCACACCTGGGCCGGTGGCGTCGGCATCATGGGCAACTACCACGCCGCCTTCGCCTCACCCAACTGCACGCTCCTCGAGCTGCCCAACAACCCCTTCCCGCTCCGCGAAGAATTCCTCGTCCAACCCCTCACCCTCGTCAACGGCGGCATCGCCGCGCCCACCGCCCCCGGCCTCGGCGTCAAACTCCCCGAAGACGTCGAAAAACGCTACCCCTACCGCCCTGGCTCCTTCTACAGCACCGTCGGCTACCCGAAAAAAAACCTGCAAACGCTCAAAAAGAAGAAGTAACGAAAATATCACTACACCCTGCAGCCCGCCCCCCCCCCCCCCTCCCCCCGCACACTTGGTTCATCATGTCCAAAAAACTAAAACTCTATTGCAGCCACGACGCCTTTTACGCCGACGCCAAACCACGCTCCCGCTTTGAAAAAGCCTGCGCCGAACTCGACGTCGAACTCACCTGGCGCCCGCAAAACACACCCGAAACCGAAGCCCGCGCGCTCATCAACCAAAGCGACATCGTCCTCGGCTGGCCCGAACCGGACTGGGTGCTCGCATCCAACATCGCCTGGTTCCAATGCGGCTCCACCGGCTTTGAAAAATACGTCGGCAAAGGACTTGAAACCAAACCGCGTTTCACCATGTGCAACTCCGCCGGCACCATGTCCATTCCCGTCGCTGAACACGGCGTCGCGCTCATGCTCGCCGGCACGCGCCACATCGGCGAACACGCCGTTGACCAAACCAAAAAACACTTCGAACGCCGTCCGCCCTATCGCGAAGTGTTTGAGACCACCGCCTGCGTCTGCGGCCTCGGCAACATCGGCTCGCAAGTCGCCCGCCTTTGCCACGGCCTCGGCATGAACGTCATCGGCGTTGACATCATCAAAACGCACCCGATTGCAAAAGAAATTTTCCCGCTCGACCAACTCGCTGCCGCCGTTGCCAAGGCCGACCACATTTTCATCGTCCTCCCCCTCACCCCGCAAACCACCGGCATATTCAATAAAAAAATCTTCGACGCCATGCGCCCCGGAGCCGGTCTCTACGCCCTCGCCCGCGGCGCTCACTACGTCATCGACGACCTCGTGGCCGCCCTCAAATCCGGACAAGTCGGTTTCGCCGGACTCGACGTTTTCACCGAAGAACCGCTCAACCCCGACAGCCCCCTCTGGACCGCGCCCAACTGCCTCATCACGCCCCACGCCAGCGGACGCTCCGTGCGCGAACACGAACGCCTCGCCGACCTCGCCATCGAAAACCTAAAAAAGTTCAAAGCAGGCGAACCTCTCCGCAACACTGTCATGAAAAACCCATGACGCGCTAGCTCCCCCCCCCCCCGCACACACACCGGAACATGAAACCGCAAACCTCCTCTGAAATCCGTGGCAACTGGGCCACGCTGCTTCTCCCGATCAACGCCGACGACTCGATTGACCACCACTTGCTCGCCGACGAAATCGACCACTACATCGCCGCCCGCGTGAACGGCATTTACTCCAACGGCAGCGCGGGCGAATTCTACACGCAGACCGAAACCGAGTTTGACGACATCAATCAGCTCCTCGCCGAAAAATGCGAGAAGGCGCGGATGCCCTTCCAAATCGGCGCCAGCCACATGAGCCCGCAACTCTCGCTCGAACGCTTGCGCCGTGCCAAGGCGTTGTGTCCGTCCGCGTTTCAGATTATTTTGCCCGACTGGTTTGTCCCCGCGTGGCCGGAGATACTTGCATTTCTTGAGCGTATGCAAGAGGAGGCGGCGCCCATTCCGCTGGTCATTTACAATCCTCCGCACGCGAAACGTCACCTCACCCCGGACGAATGGTTGCAAATCGCCCGAAGATTTCCCGGCGTGGCCGGCATGAAAGTGCCCGGTGGTGACGACGCTTGGTATCGCGCAATGCAACCCGTTTTTGAGAAACTGTCGGTTTTCATTCCCGGACATACGCTGGCCAGCGGCATCTCGCACGGAGCGCATGGCGCCTACTCGAACGTTGCCTGCCTCAACCCCGCCGCCGCCCAACGCTGGTATGAACTCTGTATCCGCGACATCCCTGCCGGTCTCGCGCTCGAAGCCAAGCTCCGGGCATTTTGGGATGCGAACGTCGTTCCGCTGATCACGGAGAAAAAACTTCCCAACATGGCCGCCGATAAAGCCACCGCCGTGGCAGGCAGCTGGCTCCCCGGTCTCACACCACGTCTGCGCTGGCCCTATGCGTGCGCGACCACCGGGGACGTGGCACGCATCAGCCGCGCATACCGAGAACTCAATTGTTTTTCACAGGCCCCCGCATGATGCGTCGTTGCGCGAACATGACGGAAAACAAAGTAAAGATCCCCGGAGCTTGCTCCGGGGATCTTTACTTTGAAGACAGTCCCTAATCCCGCAGAGCTCACGCCGGTTTCAGTGTCGCCGGGCGCTGTGTGGCCAGGACGCCATTCCCAACATCCAGCACCTGCATTTATCCAAGCGTGTAGTTTACGATACATAGCGTTTCCTGTCTCTCGCCGCCTGACGAATCTGTCGGCGTGGACCATCGCATCTCCAAGTTGCACGCTTGCCTTCCGATTACTCCCGCAATCGCTCGTGTGCGAATTCAGCGTTCGCGTTTCATCTCGAACTTTTCTCCGGCGAGGGCGCGTTTGGCGAAGGCTCCCCAGAAGGGCGTAGGGGTGTAGTTCCAGTCGCTGATGAGCACGGGCGTCGCAGCCGGATGAAAACACCAGGCAGTGTAGTGGAAATTGTTCTTTTGGATAAAACCGAGCATGTCGGGCGCCCACGTATAAGGGTCTTCCTGGTCCTTGAGGGGGATGAAATCCATTTTTTTGACGTCGGCTCCGAATTCGGCGACGAGGATGGGGTGTTTTTGCGGGACGCCAGCAAGCTTGGAAATCCAGTTTCGATGCCAGTTGTAAGCGTGCCATGAATACACGATGCCGTTGCCGCCAAGGTCATCGAGAGCGTATCCGTTGGAAATGCCGGTGAGGTCGTAGGACCAACTCAGGCCGGAGGCCAGGACGAGGTTCTTGGCACCGGTGTCGCGCACGGCTTTGACGAGAGCTTGCATGCCAATGGTGTGGTTGGCTGCGGTTTTCTTGGCGCGTTCCTCAGGGGTGAGGAAGGAGTCTTCGTCGAGATTTTCCTTGTCGTTGGCGGTGTTGAGCTGGCCGCCATCACGCCAGACCTCCCAGCTCATGCCGTGGGGTTCGTTAAAGATGTCGAAGAGGGCGGCGGGGTGGTTTTTATAGCGAGTGGCGACGTCGGTCCAGAAGGCGGCGTGCTCGGGGCGGGGGGCTCGGAAACGGTGGAGATCAATGAGCAGATATGCGCCGCGGTTGGCGGCGAGGGTGAGGATTTTGTCCACCTGCCTGCGGTAGGCTTCGCCGCCGTCTTTTTGGCCGGGAGTCTGGCCAAACCAGTGGTCATCGCGGATGGGAAGTCGGAGGATGTTGGCTTTCCATTGTTCGACGGCAACGAGGAGGGTTTTGGGGCCTTGCTGGTCTTGGTAGAGGGTTTCCATGCCGCTGGTGCTGAGGCCGCGCAGGAGGATTTCGCGTCCGTCGGGGGTGAGAATTTTGTTGCCGGAGACGTGGAGTTCGGGGGGCCATTTGGATTTGTCGGGGGCTTCGTCTGGGACGTAACGAGCTTTTTCCTCGGCGGCGCGTTTGGCGGCGGCGGCTTCGAGTTGGGCAGGGTCGGCGGGGGTGAGGTGGAGGTCGTCGAGGTCGAGGGTGCCGCTTTGCACTTCAAAGAGGGAATACATGAGGACGACGGCGGCGGCGTTGTCGGGGACCAGGAAACTGGTTTTGCGCTGAACCCATCCTTTGGTGTCGCGGTTGGTGAAGGGGTGCTTGGGCTTGGCGGCGGGGCCGTCGGTGATTTTGCGGTCGGTGGCGTCGAGGAATTCGATCATGATGCGAGCGTCGTGCCACTGGGCGGCGCCACGTTTGAAGTTGGCGAGGCGTTCGCGCCAGGCGAGTTCGAGGGCTTGGGGTTTGGGGGTGTTTTTCGGGAAATAGTGGCGGGTGTAGATCATGATCATCTCGCCGGGTTTTTGGGAGGCGAGGCGAAGGAAGCGGTTGCCGGTTTCGGGGTCTTTTTCCCAGGTGACGCCGGTTTCGGGGCGGGGCCATTTGTCGGGCCAGCCGGCAGGGTCGGTGGGGTCGGCGGTTTCGATGTTGCCGTTGGGGATGAGGTCGATCGCGGCGGCGAGGGTGGCAAGGGTTGCGGCGAGAAACAAGGCGCAGGTGATGGGGAGGCGGAGGAGGTGTTGTCGTTTGTGCATGGTAACGGTTATTCGGATACGCGGAAGGTGGGGAAACCGTCGAGAGCGAGGGCGTGGAGGTGGGCCATGGCCGCAACGGGGGTGGCAAGGTGGGGGCCGCTTTCAACACGGTAGCGATATTCGTGGAATCCGGCGAGGCTGGCGTCGAAGTTGGTCTCCCAGAAATTTGTCATAAGCCATGAATAGGGGAGGGGGGAGTCGTTGCCGAGGGCTGGGTTGCCCATGAGGCGGCGGGGGCCGTGCGCAAGGGGGCCGATATGCAGGAGGGGGGCGTCGGGTGTGGCTATGACGAGGCCGGTGTTTTCGTGGCAGGAGGCGAGGCCTTCTTGTATGCTATACCAGTCGGTGTTGGTGTCGGGGAGTTGGTCGTGCCAGGGACGGATGGGGGCGCCGGGTTTGTCGAGCCAGAGTTGTCCGCCGGGGATGGCGAAGGGGAGTGCGAGGTGGAGGTTTTCGGGTTCCCAGACGGAGGTTTTGTGGAGGCGGAGTGTAGCATCGACACGGGGGAGGTTTTTCCAGATGTCGAGGGTGACGCGCCACCAGTGGCAACCTTCAACGGAATAGCGGAGTGTGACGGGTATCCAGTTTTCGGTGGCGGGTGGAAATTCGATGCCAATGAGGGTGCCCGGGGTGGTGCGGACGCCGGAACCTTTTCGGTTGCGCCCGAGGCGCGAGCGGGCCCAGGTCATGTCGGCACCTTCGGATCCTGCAATCGGGGTGACTTCGTAAAGGGGGGAGAAGGGAGCGTGGGGGCGGGCAGGTATCAGGAGTTCGGTGCGGGTGGTTTTGTCGTGCCAGGTGGTGATGCCTTCGGTATCCGAAAATTCGATGCAGAGGTGGGGGGTCTCGACACGGTGGTGGCCGGGGGCGGAGCCAGCATGGGTGCGGCCGTTGGCGATGTCGTCGGGGAGGCCGCGTTCGGTGACGTTGCGGGCGAGGGAGCGGAGGGCGCCGGTGCCGGTGCAGAGTTCGAGGCGGGCGGTGTCGCCGGGGGGGAGGGTGAGGGTGACGTCACAGGTGATGCCGCGGGGGGCGGGGCTGACGCGGCAGGGAAGTTTTTGGCCGGTGCGGGTGTCGATGACCTGGGGGTTGAGAGGGAGGAGATCGAAGTCTTTGGATTCGAGGTGGAGGCGGGCGGTATCGGTGTGGGAGTGGGTGTGGGGGTTGAGGGCTTTGTAAAAGAAGCGGGGGCCGGCTTCGCGGGGAGCGAGGGGGGGGAGGGCTCCGTGGTGGATGGCGAGGGCGGCATCACGGAGTTCGATGGCGGCGGCCCAGGCGGCGCAGGCAAGGGCGCGTTTGCCTCCTCCTATGGCTTTGACGTTGATGTCCCAGGGGGCGGAGATGGAGTCGGAGTGGTTGAAGGTGTGTTCGGCGAAGAGGAGGAGGTGTTGTTCGAGGGAGTTTTGGTCGGTGGTGGTGTTGATGGCGATGTCGTCGCGGGTTGGGGGGGGGGGGGGGAGGTTGGCCAGCCAGCGGCGGGTGCGGGAGGCGGCTCGGTGGAGGCGGACTTCAGCGGGGATGGAGGCGGGGCCGTCGGACCACCAGTCGGGCCAGTCGCCCCGGTAGCGGGGGATGGGGATGTTTTTTTCGGCGGCGCGGACCTGGCGGCAGAGTTCGGCGGGGGAACTCATGCGGAGGATGATGCGGGGGGCTCGGGAGTCGGCGGGGGTGGTGGCGATGTTCCAGCGGTGAACGAAGCGGATGATGGCTTCGGTGGGGGGGGAGTTGTCGGTCATGGCCCCGGAGAGGTGAAGGGGGACGAAGTCGTAGGGGTAGTTGTCGTCTTCGAGTTGGCGGAGGTAGCGGGGGAGGCGAGTGAGGGCAATGGGAAGGGTGTCGTCGGTGCGGGTGGCGGGGCGGAGTTCGTCGGTGAAATCATAGGTGAGAACGGCGCCGGGGGCGAGGCCGAGGGCGTTGCCGAGGTTGTAGTGTTCGCCGTTCCAGACGAGGAGTTCGCGGTTGTCGTGGGTTTGCCAGTAGAAGGGGAGCTGGCGGCGTCCGATGGGGGCGAGGCCGTGGTGGGCGTGGACGCAGGTAACGAGGTTTTGGATACCGGTGTCAAGAAGGGCGGCGGCATAGTGCCAGCCGAAGCCGTTGACGTCGGCGGAGAGGGCGGTGTCGAGGGGGAGAGTGTGCTTTTGGGCAAAGGCGCGGGCGCGGGCGAGGGCGGCGTGGTGGAGGGAGGCGTCGGGGAGTTCGGTGAAGTGGAGGTAGGTGCCGGAGAGGGCGATGGCGCCGGTGCGAATGGCGTCGATGAGTTCGCGGTGGCGGTGGGGGGGGGTGCGGGCGAGCCATTGTTCTATGGACCAGTGACATTCGTTGGTCCAGATGAAGCCGCGGAGGGCGGGGTCGGCGTCGGGGTTGCCGTCGGGCGCGGTGGCGCGGTGCGCGAGGGCGATGGCTTGGTCGAGGTAGTCGGCGTGGCAGCGCGCGATTTTTTGCTGCGAGTCGGTGAAGCCGACGTCGGTGTGCGTGTGGTGAATGAGGTGAACCGTCCAGTTGCGACGGGGGAGGAGGTGGTTCATGTGGCGGAGTTCGGCGAGGGGATGGAAAAAATGGGAGGGATTAGCGGAGGTTTTTGAGTTGGTATTGTTTGCCGGAGAGGGCGGCTTTGACGTGCGCGCCCCAGTAGGGGGTGGGGGTGTAGTCCCAGTCGGAAACGGCCATGGGACCGCAGCGGGGGTGAAAGCTGAAGCCTGTCCAGTTAAGGCGTTTTTGCTGGATGATGGCGATCATGTCTTCGGCCCAGCTCCCGAGGGGGTAGCGTTGGTGTTGCGGGATGAACGGGAAGCGTTCGTAGTCGGGGGGGCAGCCGACTTCGCCGATGAAAAGGGGGTGTTTTGCGGCGGCATCGAGGAAGTGTTTTTGCCAGTCATTGAGCCATGGATACACGTGGCTGGAATACATGATGCCGTTGGCGTCGGAGGTGTCGGCGAGGGCGTGACCGGAGAGAATGCCGGTGAGGTCGTAGCCCCAGTCAATGCCGCCGGCGATGATGAGGTTGCGGGCGCCGGTGGAGCGGACGGCATTGACGAGGTCTTGCATGCCGAGGGCGGTGTCGGATTCGGTTTTTACGGGGATGGCAACGGGGTTGTTGTCGTCGTGGCGGTTGTCAGGGCCGGCGAGGGAGCCGCCATCGCGCCAGATTTTCCAGGAGACGCCGACGGGTTCGTTAAAGAGTTCGTAGAGGACAGCGGGGTGGTTTTTGTAACGGGAGGCGGCGTCTTTCCAGAAGACGAGGTGTTCCTGGTTGACGGGGCCGAAGGCGTGGAGGTCGAGCACGAGCCATGCACCGCGAGCGGCGGCGAGGCGGACGAGTTCGTCAACGGTGCGGCGGTAGGTGGTGGCGGCTTTTTTCGCGGCGGGGGTGGCGCAGGCGGCGGCATCAGTGGCGGGCGCGCCTCCTTTGGCGGGGAGGCCAAACCAGAGGCGGTGTTGCACGGGGAGGCGGATGCAGTTGGCCTTCCATTCGTCGATGGCCTGGAGGAGGGCCCAGTGCATGTGTTCGCCAGGGCCCCATTCCATGCTGTCGATGCAGAGGCCCTGGAGTTGGATCTCACGAGGCGGGGTGGTGGGGTCGGCTATGACGAGGTGGTTGCCGGAGACTTTGATTTCGGGGGTTTTGCTGGCGGGAGGGGCGGCGAGTTCGCGGGTGATGATTGCCCGGCGGCGAGCGAGGGTTTGTTCGTCAGGGGGCTGGGAGGGGGGGAGGTTTCGGCTCGCGCATGGGGCGCGAGCAAGGCGAGGAGCGCGAGGGCTGGCAGCAGTAGCTGGCAAATGAGGGAGGGAAGACGGCAGCGGCTCATGTGGCGGGAGGGGGGGGAGGGGCTTGTTTTTTACATCCGTTCGTAGGTGGTGGGGGAGAGGCGTCCGACGCTGCCGTCGAAGAAAACGGCGTTGTAGTAGTTGCCGTGAACGTGCTGGGGAGGGATGTTGGGTTTGTGGGAGGAGTTTTTCATACGTTCGTTGTTGAGGCGTGGCAGGTTCATCAATTGGTCAGTTTCCGCCATCGCCCATTCACGGGATGGGTTTTGCACTTCGGCAAGTTTCTTGCCCAGTGCCGGGCCATTGCCGTCACGGGGACCAAATGGATATTCGATGCCTTCTCCTTCTTTCGGTGGGAGTGACTTCAGGACAATGGACATGGGGATGTCCCTCATTGCATCGGTGGCAGGAAATTGCGCGGGGCTGGCAGCAAGCCACGCGGGGCAGGCTAAGAGGGGATGGGGAAATTGGAGCCTGTAATCGGCACCCAGATAGGGGCCGAGTCTGTCTTTGTTCGGGAGTCGGTATTCGCTAATGCTGTTGATGCCAGGGGTGCAAGATTGCACGTCCTGAAGGTGTCCGGGCAGGGATTCTTTGTGGTCGCTGGCGAAGAGGAGCATCGCTGTACCGAGCTGGCGGAAGTTAGCGACGCAGCGGGCGTTGGCCGCTACTTTGCGGGCTTTGCTGACGGCGACTATTGTCAGGGCAGCCAGAATTCCGATGATCGCTATGACGGTCAGGAGTTCGATGAGCGTGAAGGCGGTGCGGTCAGAGGCGGGGCGACGGGGATGTTGTGTCATGGGGAGCAGGGGGGGGGGGGGAGGTCAGACGCCGAGGTGTTGGAGGATTTCGGCGATGGAGAGGGTGGCGGCGCAGATGACGGTGTCGGCGGCGCCGTAGTAGAGGGTGAGGCGATCGCCATCCACGATGTGACCGTTGGTGAAAACGACGTTCCCGACAAAGCCGCGGCGTTCGTATTCGGAATCCGGTGACATGAGTGGGGCATCGCTACGGGCAAGAATTTTTGTGGGGTCCTCAAGGTCGAGGAGGAGGGCGCCGAGGCAGTAGCGGCAATGGTGGTCGGAGCCGTGATAGATGGCGAGCCAGCCGTGGTCGGTTTTGATGGGGGCGGCGCCAGCTCCGATGCGTTCGCTGTCCCAGTGATTGGGACGAGTGGTGGCCAGGCAGGCGTGGTGGCCCCAGTGAATCATGTCGGGGGAGCGGGCGAGCCAGATGTAGTGGCCGCCGGGGCCGAGTCCGCTGGGCCGATGGAAGGCGGTCCAGGCTCGGGCGTGAGCGGGGCCGGTTTTTTCGGGGAAGAGGGCGACGTCTTTGTTGTGGGGGGGGAAGATGACGCCGTGGCGTTCGAAGGTTCTCCAGTCGGTGGTGGTGGCGAGGCCGGCGACGACGCCGGCGGGGGAGGAGGTGCTGTAGGTGAGGTGGTAGCGGCCGTCGATGTGTTCGACGCGGCAGTCTTCGATGCCGAAGGTTTCGTAGGAGCCCTGACCGATGAGGGCGGGGTGGGCGTCCGGGGTGAAGTGCTGACCATCGTCGTCACTCCAGGCGAGGCGGAGGTGAGAGAGGGTGGTGAGGTAGCCGCGGCCCTTGTAGTCGAAGCCCCGGGCCTCGCCAGGAGGAAGGCGAAGCTCGGGGTCGTCGGCGCGGATGCGAAGGATGGTCATGCCGCCGGGAGCGGCTGGATCGAGGAGGGGGGTGCTGATCCAGCCGGGTTCTTGTATCGGGCGTTCCGCTACGCGGAGGAGGAGTCCGATACGGCCTTGGTAGCGGAAGGCTCCGGGGTTGAGGAGGAGTTCAACGGCCATGTCGGGGCGGCTGGGGGGCACGTCAGCAGGCGTGAGGATGGGGTTGTGCGGGAAACGGTGGATGGCGGGTGTCATGCAGGGAAAGGACTGAAGGCTGCGGAGATCGGAGGGGATCCGGCGTGCGGTTCAGAGGCGGGCGCGACAGCGGCGGTTTACGACGGCAAGGATGATGAGAATCGCCCCCGCAATGGCGGCAGTGGCGGCGGGTTCGGGAACGGCGGTCAGGTTGGAAAGACGCACGGCCTCCAGTTGGGTGGCATCAAGAACGCTGGTGTAAATGCGCACGTCGTCGAATAGGGCGTTGGGGGTGCGGTTGGCGCCGGAATAGTCCTGCCCGGCGCCGAGCCGCAGGCGGTAGTCCCTGCCCGCACCGGTGAGACTGGCAACGGTGCCCTTGTTCAGCGTAAGGGATTTGTCGTCAACGAGAGAAAGGGCGGAAGAGGCGCTGGTGTCACCCGTGTAAAAGTTCACGTTGGCGGAGGTAGCGGTGCCATCGTAACTGACTGCGAGGAATGCCCAGCCGTTGCTCAGATTGACGAGTGCGGTTGTGTTGAGGGCTGTGCCGTTCACCCAGAGTTGGAGTTTCACTGAGTTGGGGGTGGTGTTTTCCAAACGGAAGGAAAAGCCGTTGCTGCTGCCATTGTTGACGCCAATGAGACGGGTGGGGCTGTTGGCCAGGGAGGTGACGTTGACCCAAAGGGAAACAGTGAATGCGGAAAAACCTGCGTTAAGTTGGGCCACGTCCGCGCCGGCGGCGATGTTTGTGCCAGTGTTGCCATCGCCAGCGTTGTTTCCGTTGATGGAGAGTGCGTAGCCGCTGCCGGAGGGAGTGTTGCCCTCCGCACTCCATGCGGCGGCATTGGATGTGCCGCGATTGAGCGTGATGCCGCCATTGGTTCCGGTTCCGGAATTGGAGGCAGTGGTGCCGGTGCCTTCGTCAAAGGTGTAATGGACGACCGGATCGGGGAGGGTGATGGCGGAGACGATGCCGACCAGGGCGGCGGAAGCGAAGGTGGCGATGAGGCGGCGCAGGATGGATGGGATGTTCATGGGTGGTTTTGTCGGGTTGGCGTTTGGGTGGCGGGTGAGAGGCGATCACGAACAGAGCATTAGTGTATCATTTTTCAAGAACTTTTTTCCTAGTGCACTATTTCAATTGACGGAAATGCTCTGATTGCTTCGGAGCGGCGGCATGTTGCCGGCGATCCATAGGGAAATTCTGTCGATGGGAGAGGCCCGGAGGCCGGGCGTCACTTGGGAGCTGCTGATGTCCGGATGTCTTGGGTGGGGTTGGGGAGGTAACCGCCGTGGTGGCGGATGCGGTCGCGGAGCCAGGCAGGGTCCACAGCGCGAACGTTGCCAGCGTGCGCGGTGGCGGCGCGGGCTGCGGCTATGCCGGCGGCTTCGCCAGTGGCAAGGCAGGGGGGCATGACGCGGACACTGGACTGGACGGCTTGTTCGCAGGAGATGGAGCGTCCGGCCACGAGGGTGTTTTGGAGGGTCTGCGGGATGAGGCAGCGCCAGGGGATGCCGTGTGATTCGCCGGGGCCGTAGTGGAGGCAGGCTTTGTCCCAGCGGGTGATATCGTCGCCGTCGCGGGGGATGTCATCCTTGGCCCAGTGGATGTCGATATAGTAGTTGTTGCGGGCGATTTCGTCGGGAAAGGTGCGGCGGGCGAGGTAGTCGTCGAGAGTGAGGGTGTAGTCGCCGGTGATGCGGCGGGTTTCGCGGATGCCCATGAGGGGGGCGGTGGTGACGAGGTAGGCGTCGGCAAAGGCGGAGGGGCAATATTCTTTGAGGGCGGCGAGGAATTGGGCGGCCATTTTGCGGCCTTGTATCATGGCGGCAGACACGGTTTCTGGACGGGTGTTGTCAACGTCCCACATGTGGCCGGCGTTGAAGCCGACGGTGCGGGGGCCGATGACGGAGTGGCAGATGTGGGTGTCGGTAATGAGTGGATACTTTTGGGTGTCGCGGGCGATGGCATACATGGGGCTGTGGGGGTTGGAGCCGTGGAGGATGGGGCCGGCTGCGAGGGCGTCGGTGTCGACGTTGGAGATGATAAAGCAATGGGTAACGGGCATGAGTTTTTGTCCGTTGGCGTCGCCTTTGTGGAAGGGTGCGCCGGCCCAGGCGCAGAGATCGGCGTCGCCAGTGCAATCGATAAAGACGCGGGCGGTGTGGGCGGTGAGGCCGGTTTTGTTGGTGGTGATGATGGTTTTTATGGTGCCGGGGGCGGCGGGGTCGGGTTCGACTGCGGAGAGGTGGGTGTGGAAGAGGATGCGGGCGCCGGCGGTGGTGATGAGGTCGTCGTAAATGCGTTTGAGGCGTTCGGCGTCGATGGGGACCCAGTCGTTGTGGTCGGGCGCGATGTGGGGCATGCCGGCTTTGCAGGTTTCGAAGATTTTTTGGGCGAGTCCGCGATAAATGAATTTTTCTTTGTCGGTAAAGGGGCACCAGGAGGGGACGAGGCCGCTGGTGCCCATGCCGCCGAGGGTGCCGGTGGCTTCGATGAGGAGGGTGCGGGCTCCGTCGCGGGCGGCAGCGGTGGCGGCGGCGCAACCGGCGGGGCCTCCGCCGACAACAATGACGTCCCAGTGGTCGTCGTGGGGGATTTCGCGGGGGGGGAGGGTGTGCGTTTTCATGGGTGGCAGTGGTGCTGGA
>NZ_ABEA03000003.1 GCF_000171235.2 Geminisphaera colitermitum TAV2
GCTCCGCACGGTGGCGTTGAGGCCGCATTTGATCTGGGGTGTGGGAGATCCGCATTTGGTGCCGCGGGTGTTGGAACGGGCGCGGGCGGGGAGGTTGCGGATCGTGGGCAATGGGTCGAACCGCGTGGACATGGTGCATGTGGAGAATGCGGTGGACGCGCATTTGCTGGCGGAGCGCGCGCTGGCGGATGAGGGGTCGGGGGCGGGGGGGCGGACGTATTTTGTGACGAATGGGGAGCCGGTGGTGTTGTGGGAGTGGATTAATGATTTGCTGGCGGCGTTGGGCGAGGCGCGGGTGGAGCGGCGGGTGTCGTTGGGCGCGGCGTCGGCGGTGGGTGTGGCGTGCGAACTGGCGTGGCGGGCGATGTGGTGGCGCAGGGATGATCCGCCGATGACGCGGTTCGTGGCGGCGGAACTGGCCAAGGATCATTGGTTTTCCATCGAGCGGGCGCGGCGCGATTTGGGGTATGAGCCGCGGGTGTCGATGGAGGAGGGGACGGCGGAGTTGGTGCGCCACTTGCGGGGCGCAGGGTAAACAAGAAGCCCCGCCGGTGTTGCCGGCGGGGCTTTGTTGTTTGCTGAGGGAGTCGGACTGAGAGAAAGGGCGTAGTGCCTTTTTCGTTACCCGGCTTATTTGGCCGGAGGTGGTGTTGCCGGAGCCGCAGGCGCTGGCGTTGCGGCGGGAGCGGCGGCGGGCGGCAGCGTGGCGAGTTGCTTGTAGTGCTCAAGGTTGCTGGCAACCGAGGCCTGCGCTTGTTCGGCGAATTTTTTAGCGCGGTCGGGATGCAGGCGGTAGAGGAGCTGGTAGCGGTTCTCGGTGCTCTTGAACTTTTCCAGCGCTTCCTTGGGCATCGCGGAGTCGAGCGTCATCGGGGCCTGGCCTTGCCTGGCCTTGAGCGGGTTGAAGCGCAGGAGGGGCCAGTAACCGGTCTCCACCGCCAGCTTTTGCTGGTCGAGGGAGTTTTCCAGTTTGTAGCCGTGCGCGACGCAGGGCGAGTAGGCGATGATGAGCGCGGGGCCGTCGTAGGCTTCGGCTTCGAGGAGGGCTTGCACGGTCTGCGAGTCCTTGGCTCCGAGCGCGACGCGGGCAACGTAAACGTGTCCGTAGGTCGCGGCCATGAGGGCGAGGTCCTTTTTCTCGGTTTCCTTGCCGGCGGCGCTGAATTTGGCAATGGCCCCGAGGGGCGTGGATTTGGAGCGCTGGCCGCCGGTGTTGGAATACACTTCGGTGTCGAGCACGAGGACTTTGACGTTGGTGCCGATGGCGAGGACGTGGTCGAGGCCGCCGAAGCCGATGTCGTAGGCCCAGCCGTCGCCGCCGAGTATCCACACGCTTTTGCGCACGAGGTAGTCGGCGAATTCGGCGAGGCGGGTGATGCGTTCGTCCGCGGTGTCGGTCTTGGCGAGGTCGGCGAGGATTGGCTTGAGCGCGGCAACCTGGACGCGGGCGGCATTGATGCCGGCTTCCTTTTTCTGGTCGGCGGCGCGGAAGGCTTCGACGAGTCCGGCGGGAAGTTTGCCGTCGGCGGCGAGGGCGTCGAAGAGTTGCAGGGCCTGGCGGGCGAGTTGATCGACGCCGGCGCGGATGCCGAGGCCGTATTCGGCGTTGTCCTCAAAGAGCGAATTGCTCCAGGCGGGGCCGCGTCCGTTGCGGTCGGTGCAGTAGGGCGTGGTCGGGAGGTTGCCGCCGTAGATGGAGGAGCAGCCGGTGGCGTTGGCGATGAGGAGGCGGTCGCCGAAGAGTTGCGTGAGGAGCTTGACGTAGGGCGTCTCGCCGCAACCGGCGCAGGCTCCGGAGAATTCGAACAGGGGCTGGCGGAATTGCGCGCCTTTGACGGTGTCCTGCAACACTTCGACGGGGGGGGGGGGAGGTTCAGGAAGAAGTCGAAGTTTTTGTTTTCGGCTTCGCGGAGCGGGGCCTGCACGGCCATGTTGAGCGCCTTGTGATTGGGATCGGTCTTGCTCTTGGCGGGGCAAACCTTGGCGCAGAGCGAGCAACCGGTGCAGTCGTCGGGCGCGACTTGGATGGTGAAGGCGTGGTCCTTGGTCGCGCCGCTCTTGAAGGGAACGCTCTTGAAGGTCTCCGGTTTGCCGTCGAGCGCGCTGTTCGGGTAAACGGCGGCGCGGATGGCGGCGTGCGGGCAGACGGTGGCGCATTTGTTGCACTGGATGCAGAGCGAGGCGTCCCAGACGGGGATGTCGGGAGTGAGATTGCGCTTTTCCCAAGCGGCGGTGCCGGTGGGCCAGCCGCCGTCGGGCGTGAAGGCGGAGACGGGCAACAGGTCGCCTTCGCCGGCCAACATGCGCGCGGTGATGCGTTGCACGAAGTCGGGCGCGAGGGGCGAGACGGTGGGGGGGCGTCCGAGCGGGTTGGTGGTGGCGCCGGGGATTTCGACGGTATGAAGGGCGGCGAGGGCGGAATCGACGGCGGCCCAGTTTTTCTGGACGACGGCTTCGCCTTTGCGGATGTAGGATTTTTTAATGGCTTTCTTGATCGCGTCGATGGCGACGTCGCGGGGGAGGACGTTGCTGAGGGCGAAGAAGCAGGCCTGCATCACGGTGTTGATCTGGCCGCCCATGCCGGCGGCGCGGGCAACGGTGAGGGCGTCGATGGCGAAGACTTTTAGCTTCAGGTCGATGATGCGCTGCTGCATCTCGCGGGGGAGCATGTCCCAGGCCTTGGTGGCGTCGCCGGGGACGTTGAGCAGGAGCGTGGCGCCGGGGCGGGCGGCGGTGAGCACGTCCATTTTCTCGGCGAAGGGGAAGTGGTGGATGGCAACAAAATCGGCCTGCGTGATGAGGTAGGGCGCGCGGATGGGCTTGGGGCCGAAGCGGAGGTGCGAGATGGTCATCGCGCCGCTCTTCTTGGAGTCGTAAACGAAGAAGCCTTGCGCGTTGAGCGGGGTGTCTTCGCCGATGATCTTGATGGAGTTTTTGTTCGCGCCGACGGTGCCGTCGGAACCGAGTCCATAGAAGATGGCGCGGCGGGTGTCTTCGGCTTCGACGCTGAATTGTTCGTCGTAGGCGAGGGAGAGGCCGGAGATGTCGTCGTTGATGCCGATGGTGAAGCGGCGGCGGGGGGCGGCGAGGGCGAGTTCGTCAAAGACGGCCTTGGCCATGGCGGGAGTGAATTCCTTGGAGCCGAGGCCGTAGCGTCCGCCGATGAGGGTGACGTTGCCGGCGAGGGGCGATTCGGCGACGGCGGCGACGATGTCGAGGAAGAGGGGTTCGCCGAGCGCGCCGGGTTCCTTGGTGCGGTCAAGGACGGCGATGCGGCGGACGGTCTTGGGCAACGCGGCGATGAGCGCGGCGGCGTCGAGCGGTCGGTAAAGGTGGACGTTGAGGACGCCGGTTTTGTTGCCTGTTCCGTCGGCGTTGAGGGCGGTGGCGGTCTCGATGCAGGTTTCTGCGCCGGAGCCCATGACAACGATGACGCGGTCGGCGTCGGGCGCGCCTTCGTAGTCGTAAAGGTGATACTGGCGTCCGGTGCGGGTGGCGAGGTCGTCAAAGGTTTGCTGGACGATGTCGGCGACGGAGGCGTAGTAGGGGTTGGAGGCTTCGCGGGCCTGGAAGTAAACGTCGGGGTTTTGGGCAGTGCCGCGGATGCTGGGGGCGTCGGGGGTGAGGGCTCGTTTTCGGAAGGCGGAGATGTCGTCTTGGGGCAGGAGGGCAGCGATGTCTTCGTCGGAGAGGAGGGCGATCTTCTGGATTTCGTGGGAGGTGCGGAATCCGTCGAAGATGTTCATGAAGGGGACCCGAGATCGGAGGGTCACAACGTGGGAGACGAGGGCGAAGTCCTGCGCTTCCTGGACGTTGGAGGCGAAGAGCATGGCGGAGCCGGTCTGGCGGCAGGCCATGACGTCACCGTGGTCGCAGAAGATGGAGAGGGCGTGGGTGGCGAGGGAGCGGGCGGTGACGTGCAGGACGAAGGGGTGGAGTTCGCCGGCGATCTTGTAGAGGTTGGGGATCATCAGCAGGAGGCCCTGCGATGCGGTGAAGGAGCTGGCGAGGGCGCCGGCGTTAAGCGCACCGTGGAGGGCGCCGGCGGCGCCGCCTTCGGACTGCATTTCGATGACCTCGGGACGGTGGCCCCAGAGGTTTTTCTTGCCGGCGGCGGACCACTCATCGACCCATTCACCCATCGGCGAGGAGGGGGTGATCGGGTAAATCGCGAAGAATTCGCTGATTCTGTAGGCTACGGAAGCTACGGCTTCATTGGCGTCGAGTGTGGCGGTTGTATGAGATATGGTCTTAATCACGTCGTTACAGGGGATGAAGGTTGGTCGTATGGTCGTTTTCTGTCCTGTACCGCCACCATACGCCTCCCCGGGCGGCGCTTCTCAGCGAGGCTTGTGCAAGCCTGTGCATTTCTTGCGGCCCATTAGCACAGAGCCGACTGGTGGCGCAGCCCGTGCGTAGCATGGACCTGTGCAAATGACGGGTCCGTCATAGGGGAAAACAACCGGCGCGTATCTTCCCCACAATCCGGAGAAACGGGATCGGCGGAGGAGGGGAGTCGGAGTTGTTTTAAGTTAAACTTATCTTGTGATTGCTGAGAATGATTTATCTAGCTGGAGCGACTTCCAATCCGACCTTGGCCGTCCACTTCGTGCTGCAAGATGGCCGATCCAAAAAATACAGGGAGGTTCTAAAAATTCATTTTTGCACAGAAGATAACCAAGAAAACGAAGATAAAGACAGGGAACATAATTTGTTTTAATTTATTTATTTTCAATAGGTTGTTAAAAACAGAAGTTCCATCTCAATTGGTTGTCTTCGTTTTCTTCGTTACCTTCTGTGCAATTTTCAGAACATCCCTACAGGTGATAGTCGTCCTATAAACCGTAATAATCATATTGGTGTTCGGAATCCATATCGCTTTATTATCAGGTAGCGGCCGACTTATATGCGGGAATTACAAGCATATACGGGGAGGGCGGGTGCAGCTGCGCCCGTTCGGAATCGGAAGGGCGGCGTTGCACGCCGTCGGCGGGTCAGGAGACCCGCCCTCCAGAGAATGGGAGCAGGCGGGGGACGGCGGCGGTTTCGTCGATGGACGTAAGGGGTTTGCTGTCACCCATGGCAAACAGGGCGATCAGGGCGGCAACGGTGGCCCCGGCAAGGAAGAGCCCGATGAAAAACAATATCGTGCAAAACAGGCGGTCCCATTTCAGGTGCATGAAACAGAAAATCACGAAGAGAAACTTCACCGCCGAGAGCGACGCCAGCAGCGCGATAATGAGCCACTTGGCGAAGGGGAGATACACCAGCACGATCTCCATGCCGGTAATGGCCGCGAGGACGAGCGCGATCTGCACAAAGATGTGAAACTTGCTTTTGTCGTGCAAGTGGTCGCTGGGGGCTACGGTGGCGGCAGGTAGGGACATGGTCGTGCGTGGTTGTTAGAGATACTCCAGCAGGTAAACGATAGTGAAAATGACGATCCAGACAATGTCCACGAAGTGCCAGTAGAGGCCCATGGATTCGACGTCGATGGCGTTGGCCTCGCCGAAATCGACCGCCGGACGGAAGCGCGCCAACACGACCAGCACGAGGCCCGCCGCGAGCGTGCCGGCGAGGGCAAACGGCTGGTGCGTGAGGCCGTGCGCGAGCGCGGCGGGGTTGAAGCCGCCTTGTTGCAGGGCGTGGACGACGTCGAGGGTCAACGCCATTGCAGACACCGTGCCGATGACAAAGGCAAGGAAGTGCAGCGCGGCTCGTCCGAGCCAGCGGCGCGAGGGATCGGCGGGCTTGAAGGTGCGCACATACATGAGCACGAGCCAGACAACGCCAATCGCAACGTGGCAGCCGTGCGTGCCGGTCAGCGTGTAAAAGGTGGAGCCGAAAATGGCGTTCGATAGCGTGAGGTCTTTCTCGTGCACGAAGTGGTTGAACTCGTACACCTGGCACCCGAGGAAGATCAGGCCGAAGAATGTGGTGCCGAGGAGCATCTTGCGCGTGGCGGCGATGTTGCCCTTCTGACATGCGTTGACGGCGAGCGCCATCAGCAGCGACGACATGAGGAGGATGAAGGTCGAGAAGGAGGTGAGTTCGAGGGAAAAGATTTCCTTGGGATCGGGCGAGCCGGGCGTGGGGTGGAGCCGGTAAATGACGTGCGTGGAAATCAGCGTGCCAAAAAACATGCAGTCCGACGCGAGGAAGGCCCACATGAAGAGTTTTTTGTTCGGGATGCCGGTCGCCGTCGTTGGGTCGTGGTGATGGTCGATATTGGCGGGGCCGGTGGCGGAGATTGCGTGATTCATCGGAAGGGGG
>NZ_ABEA03000002.1 GCF_000171235.2 Geminisphaera colitermitum TAV2
GGGGCGCGGGAGCGGGCGCAGTTCGCGGCGTTGGTCGCACGGGCGGACGAGGCTTCGTTTGCGGGGGGGCTTGGGTGGTTGTGCATTCCGACCGGGGGATCGTCGGGGAATTTGAAGCTGGCGCGGCATGACGAGCAGACGCTGGCGGCGGCGGTGGCGGGGTTTTGCGCGCACTTCGGAGTGGAGCGGGTCAATGCGCTGGGGTTGCTGCCGTTGCATCATGTGAGCGGTTTGATGGCGTGGATGCGTTGCGCGTTGACGGGGGGGCGTTACGTGCACGCGGATTGGAAGGCGATCGAGCGCGGAGAGTTGTATCCGTTGCCGCATGACACCGGTGGCGGGTGGTTTCTTTCGCTGGTGCCGACGCAGTTGCAGCGGTTGCTGGGGAGCGCGGCGGCGGTGGAGTGGTTGCGGGGGTTTCGCGGCGGTGTTCGTGGGGGGGGGGGCCGTCGGTGGCCGGCGTTGATCGAGGCGGGGGCGGCGGCGGGTGTGCCGCTGGCGTTTTCCTACGGGTTGACGGAAACGGCGGCGATGGTCACGGCGTTGCGTCCGGAGGAGTTCGCGGCGGGAGAGCGCGGGGCGGGGAGGGCGTTGCCTCATGCGCGGATCGTTTTGGATGGGG
>NZ_ABEA03000001.1 GCF_000171235.2 Geminisphaera colitermitum TAV2
AGGCTGGCGTTGAGGCGGTGGTAGATGCCGGCTCCGAGGGCAACGGGGTGGCCGTCGAAGCGGAGTTCGGGGAGGCGTTGCTGCATCTGGAAGGCGTCGTTGGGGTTGGCGCGGAGGAAGAGGGAGGCGGTGTGGTTGGAGCCGGTTTGGTAGAGTTCGGCAAAGGTGTCGGGGACTTGGTTGGTGCGGAATTGGTCGCGGCGGTAGTCGCGGGTGATTTCGCTGTCGGACCAGTAGTTGATGTTGGCGTTGAGGGTGAGGGAGGGGGTGAGGAGTTGGTGGTGTTTCCATTCGATGTAGCCGCGGTTGGTGGAGATGTCGTTGCCGTTGATGTCCTGGTCGAGGTCGCCGAAGTCGTGGATGTAGCCGGAGCGGAGGGCACCGGTGGCACCGAGGAGGGGGGTGTCGGTGGTGCCGGTGGCGGTGAGGCCGGCAAAGGTGTCGGGGTCGGTGGCGGCGAGGGCGGCGGCGGAGGCGGGTTTGAGGGTGTTGTAGTTGAGGGCGGGGCCGATGAGGACGCCGCGTTTGGTGTAGAGGCCCGAGGTCGGCGCCGGCGCGGATGCCTTCG